>NZ_NULG01000107.1 GCF_002577195.1 Bacillus sp. AFS041924 | reverse complement strand
CAATCAGTCTGAAAATCAAACTTTTGGGACTTTGTCTACACACTGAAAGGAAGGGTTCCCCCTTCCTTTTTAATTCGTCATATTTTCTTTCTTCATCTCAACATGAAGCCATTCATTTAATTTTTTATGCAAGGTGCTAAATCCATCTGGTTTAAGCTCTCTTAATAACCTAGCTGCATGTTTTAAATTGTCATCACCATTAAATCCTTGATCGATACTTGCTCCTTTTAAGGATAAACTTATTTTCCCTGTCATTTCATCAATAGACAGTACACGGACATTTACTAATTGCCCAACGGAAATATAGTCTCGAATATCTCGAACATATCCATTAATAATTTCGGATATATGTACTAGTCCTTGTGTTTGGTGATCAAGTGAAATAAAGGCACCATACGTTTGAATCCCTGTTACTTTACCAGTGTAAACTTTCCCAATATTGTAGTTTTGTGCCATTCAAAACACTCCTAATTTTCGTTCAATTCCACTAACTAAATTTTAGCACACACAGACCAACTTTTAAAGTTTGCATAACTTACTAACTTACTTAAATGGCACTTTACTTAAGAAATACCTTTAATGTATTATAGTCACTTTAAAGGTTGGGCTATTTCAATTATTTTAAATAATTTCCTATGTATATTAGAATTGACTAAAAACTTATAATTTAAAAGTATTTTCGCCATTTACATAACATATGGTGACATACAGAGCATTATCAAAGTAAAGAATGTATTCCTTCCGTTTGGACATAATAATCCAAAAACTTAAAGGAGAGTTTGGATGATGAATCATTCTGGAACAATACAGTCGACATATCAGGTTTCTGGACTTGATGTTTATTATGAACTTTATGGATACCATAATAGCAATAAGCAAGATTCAAAAGTATTTGTATTAATTCACGGTTTTTTGTCATCTTGCTTTAGTTATCGTAGGCTAATCCCATTTATCTCAAAAGATCATGTCGTTATCGTAATTGACCTGCCTCCATTTGGTAAAAGTGGTAAGCATTTAAATTTTAAATACTCGTATGATAACTTTGCTAATGTAGTAATCTCGCTTGTAAATCATTTGAAGCTGCAAAACATCTATTTAGTCGGACACTCTATGGGTGGACAGATCTGTTTGTATGTAACAAAAAAAGAACCGGAGCTTGTTAAAAAAGTAATTCTTTTATGTAGTTCTGGTTATTTAGGAAGAGCCAATCCCCATCTAATTATTTCATCTTATTTTCCTTTTTTTTACCTTTATGTAAAAAGGCATTTAGCAAAGCAAGGAATAATGAATTCACTAATTTCAGTCGTCCATGATCAAAATCTAATCGATGATGAAATGATAAACGGATACAAGGAACCTTTTATGCAAGATGAAATTTTCAGAGCGTTAACAAAGATGATTCGTGATCGAGAAGGAGATTTAAGTCCAACAGATTTACAAAATATATCTGTACCTGCTCTTTTAATTTGGGGTGAGAAAGATAAGGTAGTTCCACTAGAAGTTGGAGAAAGATTACATCGTGATTTAAAATATTCAACTTTATATACTTATCCAGAAGCCGGACATTTAATCCCAGAAGAAATCCCTGAACATATTTATGATCGTATATCAAATTTTATATAAATAAAAAGAGTCTCAACTTGAGACTCTTTTTTATAATTTACAATTCAAATAAAGGTAATGTAATAACAATCTTCAAACCTTTACCATCAATATTCATAAATTTTATCTTACCATTATGTTGGCCAATAATATGCTTACGATCGCCAGCCCTAATCCCGTTCCGCCTTCATTTCTAGACCTAGCTTTATCTACACGATAAAATCTTTCTCCTAAATGAGGAATCTCTTCGACTGGAATCCCCTTACCTTCGTCAATAATTTCCAAAGTTACTTGTTTATCTTGAAATAAATTTATAAAAATGTTTTTTCCTGAAGGTGTGTAACGGATTGAATTATCAAGTAAATTGTGTATCACTTGTTGAAAACGATCTGGATCAACATTAGCAATAATTGATTCATCTAAATTCTTTTGAATTTTTATATTACGTTCGATTAGTACCTGAAAATATGCTTCGATTGTATCTTCAATTAACTGTGCGACGACGTTTGGTTCTTTATTAAGTGGAAATTGCTGTCCATCTAAAGTGGCTAAATCCAGTAGATCTCTTACTAATCTTTGCATCCGACTTGCCTCTTTTTGAATGATGCCAACATATTTTAGTTGTTGTTCTTGTTTTATTACACCATCTAAAATGGCTTCGCTATATCCTTTCACATAACTTAACGGTGTTCTCAGTTCATGAGAAACATTTGCTAAGAACTCCTTCCGATTTTCATCTTCTTTTTGTAAAGAATCAGACATTGAGTTAAAAGCAATAGCTA
This sequence comes from Bacillus sp. AFS041924, assembly GCF_002577195.1. Taxonomy (GTDB): domain Bacteria; phylum Bacillota; class Bacilli; order Bacillales; family Bacillaceae_G; genus Gottfriedia. The sequence goes on along the minus strand of NZ_NULG01000107.1, from coordinate 19,983 downwards.
GTTTTCCTACTTCATCACCACTTGAATATTGTATACGCTCAGTATAATCACCATTTGCCATTTTATAAGAGATTTGCTCCATTCTAGATAATGGCTTTATCATTTGTTTTATGATGCTTCTTCCAATTAAAAGAATAACGAAAGCAAATAACAATGTAGTTATCATAAAAATCCATTTTGATTGTTGGATAAGTTCAGTAATACTCCTTAAAGGTAAATGTAAATAAATTATCCCTTCAAGTTTTTCTTTTTTTACAACAGGAACAACGACACCGATTATTTGATGCTTAAATCTTTTTTCAAATCCTGTCTTTGTAATCACTTTTCCTTTTAATAGAGTTTCACGATCATCCTCAGTGATGAATGATTCATGGCTTACATTATATGGAATACATGCACTTAAATCTCTCGGATTACTTATAAATAAAACATTAGCATTTGAAACAGCATCAAATTTTGAGACGAATTTTGAAAAGTCATTAACATTATTCGCTTGATGATAGTGTTTTACTAAACTAGTACCTTCTTGAATTAAAGTTGAACGAACATATGAAACATATAATTGCTTATATGCAAACTGAAACATTAGAAAGAAAAAGATTGTTGTACAAATTACGATTAAACAGATTGTTAACCAGAGCTTTTGTAAAAACGAAAGAGAGTGTATAAATTTCTTCATCCATTTACCCCAAATTTATACCCTACTCCCCATACTGTAGAAATATAATCCGCATCCTGTCCGAGTTTAATTCTTAATGTTTTTATATGTGTGTCTACTGTTCTGGCTGTACCGAAATAATCGAAGCCCCAAACCTTTTCTAAAATTTGCTCGCGGCTAAAAACTTGATTCTGGTGCTTACAAAAAAAAAGGAGCATATCGTATTCTTTTAATGTCAGTGATAAAGGTTTGTCCGATACAAACGCATTCCTAGATTTTTCATTTATTTTGATTTGACCGATCTGTAATAAAGAAGAATCCGTATTTCTAGTTCTTCTTAAAACAGCATCGACCCTTGCAATTAATTCACCGGGGCTAAAAGGCTTTACGATATAATCATCCGCTCCCATTTTTAATCCATTTACTTTATCCCACTCTTCACCCTTTGCCGTTAAGAAAATCATTGGAACATTTGAAGTTTCTCTAATCTTTTTACAAAGCGTCCAACCATCCATGATCGGCATCATGATATCTAAAATTAATAAATCATAGTTTGAATGATATACTTTGTTTAATGCGACCTCACCATTATTTGCTTGGTCCCAACTATATCCACTATTTTCTAAATACATTCCAACCAATTGGCAAATATCTTGTTCATCATCAACAATCAATATCCTTCTTTCAATCATGACGAATTCCCTCTCTTAACAATAATTGAAAAGGTCCTCTTCCTACAGCAACTTCTTTCTCAATTTTCATTGTTGTCGTATTTATCTGGTACAACTTATTTAAATCATAGCTAGTTGCATACGCGGTATGCTTAAAGCCAATAGCCGCATATGGATTGGAACCAATTTCAATAAATTTGGTCTGATTTATTTCATGAGGATCTAACTTATAAAGTTGATTTGTACCGTGAGCAATTGTAAACAGTCCATCTTCATTTTTAAAAAATGAAATAGGCATTAAAGGTGTATGAAGGGACTTTTGCTGCTTACCAGTAATCGTTGAATATACTTTAACGTCTTCATTTTCTGTTTCACCATTCCCGTGTCCTCCAACGAGTAATTCAGTTGAATCTTTTGTTAAAATTAAGCCTACTGATGTATTCGGAACTTCAATAGTTTGTACAACCTTAAAATTATCTAAATTTATACCGATTACTTTTCTCTCGTTAAATAAACTAACAAATAATTTATGATGTATCGTATCTTCTACCATAGAAATTGGATTTCTTCCTATTTTAATTTTTTTAATAACCTCACCCTTACGATTAAAAAAAGTAATGTTATTCTTTTTTCCATTTGTTACAGCAATCATCCGATGATTCTTTAAAGAAATCATATTAGTAATGCCAACACCTACATTCCAGCTACTTATTTTGTCACCTGTTGAAAGATGATAAATATCAATAGTTGGATCTGATGGGTGATAGACTGCTATATCTTTCCCGTTTTGCAATAGTACTGCTCCACTTACATCTCTATTTAAATTCCAATCTGTTACTTTATGTAAGTCATCTAAGTTAAGGAATGTTAAACTACCTACTTTTTTATTCACTGAAATTAGTACACTTTCAGAATCCTTAATATGTGACATTCTATTTGGCACACAGCCAGTACAAAATAAGAACAGAATAATCGTGCTGACTAAAGCAATCTTTCTCAAACTATTCACCCCCATATAAGCAATTGCTTGTATTCAAGCTTTAATATAAAAGAAGCTATCCTTTTTTATCATAGATAGGATAGCCATCGTTTTTATTTAATTTACAGTAACCTCTTTTTCAGTATGGTCATGTAACTTACCTTTTTCAACATGAACCTTAACGGTATTAGTCCCTGTCTCTTTAAAGATATACTTAACTTCATATTCACCTCGTGCAACTTCTTTTGCATCTGTATAGTCATGCTTTCCATGCTCATCTTTCCAAGTTTCAATTCGCACGTTCGCTTTTTCAAGCGCTTTTCCATCATTCGTCATTAGATGAATCGTAAAAAGATTTTCTTTATTTGCATCAATATTTTCTGTACCCATTAAATGAATCATTACATCACTATGATGATTCTCTCCACTGTGAGATTCGTGCTCACTATTACTAGTTGTAGTCGTAGCAGGGATTTTAAAGTCCTTTTTAGGCATAGAATGTTGATCCCTAGCAGTAACATGGGCAATTACATAATAATCCCCTGGATCTTTAAACGTATATTTAGCAGAATAAATACCATCTGCGCCATGATTCGCATCAAGCATCGCAATACTATCTTCACCCGTTTTACCAATTTCAAATTGAACTTCATCCGCATCAGAAACAGCTTTATTATTCTGACTTACTTCAGCACGGATCGTAATTTCTTTATTTAAATTTAAATCAGCTGTTGGAAGAAGTATAGTTACATCAACTGGTTTTTCTACTACTGGTTCTTTCTTCGTTTCGTTCGAACAACCCGCGGTAATCAGTATACTTGCAATTACTAAGCTCAAAATTTTTTTCATATGTCTTACCTCCTATAATTCTACCGTGATAAACCGATTTATATCTCATTTCGATCTGATGTAGTTTTATGTATTTAGTTGATTATTGCAGTGGAAATCTACTTATAAAGCTAAAAAATTCACTAGATTAATCTATCATAAATATGTGATGAAAATGTGATGTAATTCAAAAAAAAGAGACCTTCCTTAGTAAGTCCCCATTTTGCATTATTTTATTCACGTAATGATTTTTTTTCTTTTGTTTCCATTAAATCTGTTATACGTTTTTCTTCCTTTGCCGAAGCTTTTTTAATTAAATAAAACGTAATAAAAGCACCAATCATAAAAATAATTAATGAAATAACGGCAGGTATATACTCTGATTTATCTTCAGGAAAATATAAAAACTCCATCATAGTCCCATCACTCCCATTGCCAATTATACAAACTATTCTTTAATAATCAAAGTAAAATGAAATATTGGATGTGCGATTTTTCATTAAAAATTAGTTAGTCTTGGTGATTTCCACAACAGGATACTCGCTTTCCATGGAGAGAGATTCTTGAGCTACCTTGCACTTCCCATAGGAATCGAGCACCCTTTCGTTCCAATCACCTTTCTTAATTGATCCCTTCAAACACTTTTCCATGAATAAAACTTGCCTTTAACTTCAAATTCATTTTCAACAAAATAAAAAACCAACTGATTTAAAATCAATTGGTTTTTAATATGAAGATATTCTTTTCTTTAATAATGAAAAATCAATTAAGTCACCTAGCGTTGCAGGTGCTGGTTTTTTCATATATTGCTTATCTTTTTCTACTAATTTATAAATATGATACGTCGTTAATGCATCATCTAGTGCTTTGTGGTGATTACCAGTTCCATCTTTTCCATATTCTTTCATTGCATTCCAAAGACCAGTTTGATTTTGATTACCGAAGAAAGTTTTATACTCAATACATAAATCCCTTACTTCACCATTAATTGGAAATGGTATATTTGCAGCCTCGCAATTATGTTTCAGTACTCTCATATCCATATTGCCCCAAGTAATAACTGTAGTTCGATAATTTTTTGTCGCCTCATTTAATATTTCACCAAGTTCTTTTAGCTCTATTCCTTTATCAACATTCTCTTGTGAAATATTAAGAAACCTTTTACATCTTGAGGATAACATTGGAAACTGTAGCGGTTTAACAAATGAAGAGTATGTTTGATTAATCTCTTCATTAATGACACTTACAAAACCAACTTCGATTATTTCCGGAAAAAATTTGATTCCTTTTGATTTCCCATCAGGCATTGTAAATTCAAAATCAATAAACAGGAACTGCTCTTTCATTTCCTCACCTCCAGAAAAATAAATTTTCTGATTATTACTTATTGTCTTATATGATTAAATAATATTCAAGTAAGACAAATTTCCTATTTTCAACTTATTTACTTATTTTATTAATACAACCAATTTGTGTAAAAAATAACATAAGATGCCCATGAAGATGAAAAATCGTGTTAAAATAATATACGTTCGTTTAATTAACTCTTAAACGGATTAAAAAATTGAAAGTATATAGAGGGCTATTATGAAAAAAATTATTGGATTTATTATTATTATAATAAGCTTTCTTGTCTTTTATTTCACATCTCAGCAAGCTATGATGGCATACGAGACCTCAAAACATATTCCCAAAAAGAAGGTAGAAGAACTGCCTGTTGTTTCTTTATCACAGAACAGTGTTTTTTATGATCGAAATAACAATCCTTTTTATATTCCTGCTTCTGGTGATAATAGAATAAATTTAAAAAGCAGTGAAATTCCGCAACTAGTAAAAGATATTTTTATTTCTACCGAAGATCGATATTTTTATACACATAAAGGTATTGATTTATTTGGAGTTGCTAGGGCATTTATGGTGAATGTTTCGAATAGTGGAATAGAACAAGGAGCTAGTACAATTACGCAGCAACTTTCAAGAAATTTATATTTGACTCAAGCACGTACAGTCGAACGTAAAATAAAGGAGATTCAAATCTCTTTACAACTTGAAAAGCAATATTCTAAAGATCAAATATTAGAAATGTACATTAACACAATCTATTTTGCAAATCGTAACTATGGGATTGAAGCTGCGAGTAAAGCATACTTTAGTAAATCAGCTAAAGATTTAAGCATTGCCCAAACAGCTTTCGTATGTACAATTCCAAATAACCCGACTTTATATGATCCTTTGAGAAACTTTAATAATGCTAAAAAACGCCAAGAAAGAATCTTAGGCATACTTAGAGATCAGGGAAAAATTACTGAAAAGCAATATACAGCTGCAATGAAAGAAAAAATTACGCTAAAGAAAAATAGTAAAACACAGGAATATCCTGATTATTATTCTTTAGTCGATGTTGAACTTCAAAACATTTTAAAAGGCAAAAAAGGAAAATTTAAGACTAACAAACTATCAGAAGCACAACAAAAAGAATTAAAAAAATTAAAAACTCCTGGAGAAAGAGTATTATATTTACAAAACCAAGGCTTGAAAATCTATACGAGCTTAAATCCTTCAGTACAACAGGTTACAGTCAGCGCTGTTAATCGAGGTACACTATCAACAAATACACAAGGCGCAGCAGTTGTAATTAAAAACGATACACATGAAATTATTGCAATTTCAGGAGGAAGAAACTATGAACCTCATAATCTAAATCGAGGGTTCCAGTCATATAGACAACCAGGTTCAACGATTAAACCATTATTAGTTTATGCGCCATATATCGAAACATTTGGTGCTACACCAGATACAAAAGTAAACGCAGATAACTATTGTAAAGGCACATATTGTCCTAAAAATGATAGTAAGAAAGAATATGGTGATGTTACTTTACGTACAGCGATGCAGAACTCGTATAATACGGCTGCAGTTCGATTATATGAACAACTTACACCACGCATTGGATATTCTTATATCGATAAGTTTGGTTTTAATAAGATCACGAATGAAGACCGTGTAGAACTAGGTCGCGCTCTTGGTGGCTTCAATGTTGGTATGTCACCATTGGAAATGACAGAAGCATACTCTACATTTGGAAACAACGGAGTATTCTATCAAAATAGTGCAATTAAAAAAATCACGTTGAGAGATGGTACGGTATTATACGACAATGAACCAAAATCAGTACGAGTGTACAATCCTTCAACGAACGAAACAATGAGAAGCATGTTAAACTCTGTAGTAAAAAATGGTACCGCAAGACATATCAACATGCCTTTAAACTATATCGGCGGTAAAACAGGTACAACTAACGATAATACGAATCTATGGTTCATGGGATTAACTTCTAATTATACAATTGGTACTTGGATTGGTAATGATAAACAAAGAATTCCAATTCCAAAAAATTATTCTTATCCACCTACTCAACGAATTTGGCAAAGTATCGTTGTAAATGGTCAACTATATTAATCTATAAATTAAACAAAAAAGTAGCACTTTTGATAATTTCAAAAGTGCTACTTTTTTTTAAAATGGTATTGAAGTTTTAAATTTAGCTAAAACTGTAAAAGCGCCATAAACTACTCCGCTTCCTACTAGTCCCCATACGATTAATTGGATCATAATAAAACCAATTATCCCAATAATTGTGTAGTTAGATTTTTGCTTAATTAAAAATAAGATATAAAATGCAATTACTGTTACTAGTAAAACAATAGCAATATACACGATAGATTTATTTAGAAAAATAGCAATTAATCCACCTATCAAAAAGACAAAAGAGTATTTCTTAGTTGCTAATAAGTCTACTCCCTCATTATCCTTTGAAAATAGAAGTAGAGCAAGCTGCCAGATCATATCAGAAATTAATTTGAATCCACTCAAAACTAAATAGAAAAGAAATGCAATACCTAGAAATGTAAGAATTCTAATTTCCTTCTCTGGGAGAATGTCTGTAAGCGGCTGTAGAATACCAGATACTGATAAAAAGTTTATAGTCATTTGAAAGAAGTTTAGTGTAATGGCGACCGTAAACATAATAATAGACAAAAGTGCGTTAAAACCTGTGAAATATATATTTTTCATCGAATGTCTCCTTTCTTCTCTATCTCAAGAAATTTCCAATTCAATTAAACTCCTTAAATAGAGGATGTCTCACTTATCTTCGAAAATTTTATATACACAACTTAATTATTTTACCATAAGTTTAAGCTAAAATTGATGAGTTTCTATTTTTCTTTATAGAAAAAATCTTTTAAAATTTCATTTTTAATCTGCTCGGTTCAAAAGCGACTTGCAAGCAATGAGCTTCAAGCGATATTACATAAAAAAACTGTTAAATTACACTCGTAATTTAACAGTTCCTTAAAATTAATTTCGTTTATCTTTAATGGCAACTGTGCATCTCGAAATACAAATTAACTGTTCATCTTCAGAATAAATTTTAATATCCCAAACCATTGTCGTTTTACCCGTGTGTACTGCAGTTCCGATAGCTGTTACAACACCATCACGGACAGAACGTAAATGATTTGCGTTTATTTCAAGACCAAAAGCAAGTTGATTCTCTTGATCAATCATAGAAAATGTCCCTACACTTGCAACCGTTTCAGCCAAAGCAACTGAAGCACCGCCGTGTAAATACCCGAATGGTTGATGTACTTTTTCAGTTACCTCCATTTTCATAACTACTTTACCTTCTTCAACAGACTCAATCGTCATGCCAAGTGCATGCATTAAGGTCATTTTCTCTTCCATTACTCCTCCGCCTCTCGATTAAAGCTCCATACATAAAAAAATATTTGTTTACTATCTCTATTTTATAATAAAATTTCACTTATTTTAAATTCGAGCAAATCAAAAGAATATCCTTTTATTCATAAAAATATCCTTATTTAACGTTGCAAACCCCTTGCTATTTATAAAAGCAAGGGGCTTTTTGTTTATAGTAAACCGTCAAAACGTTCTTCTGCATATTTTTTTAAGCTACTCATTTGTTTTACTAAAATTCGTTTTGTGAACCAACTAAATAAAAAGCCCATCATTTTAGAAACGATAGAGTGCATTTCCAACCTGCACTCATAATCTAACCGTGTGAGATTGGTTCCTTCAGAATGAAAGCGATAGATTGCCTCTACCGTAAAAGTTGAATGTTTTAAACGTACACCCAATTCTTTTGGTGGCACATAAGATATTATTTCCCCTTCGTATTCTTGAATTTTTCCGCCTTCTTTTAACTTTTGCTTAAACTTATGTCCAACCGGATTTTCTCTATTGAAATTTTCGTCATACGTATTCTCTATAAAACCATCCATCCACTTTTTTATATGCTTATCCGAGTCAACCACCTCAAAAACGGCTTCAATCGGTGCACTAATGACTAAGCTATAATTTGTTATTGTCATAATAATTCTCCAACTTAATTCTTTGATTGCTGTCTAAATACTTGTAACGAGTTTTGTTCATTCAATCCTTTTAGATCTGATTCAGTAAATCTTCCAGATCCTTGTTTTATAATATAAACAGTTAATTTCTTCTTTCCCCAATGCTCAAATACATCTCCAACGGTTTGAAAATATAAATCCAAGTGATGTCCTTTAACGGCTGCTCCTTTATCAGCTACGACGCCATAACCGTATCCAGGAATAAATAATATCGTTCCAATCGGAAAGATATTTAAGTCAGCTGCTATAGTTGAAAATAAATCCCTCTTTACTTCCACACCTGAATAAGTAATTCCGTATGAATGGTCCTTGGGACTTTTCCCTGTCGACTCTCTTCCAGCTGTATAACCTGTTGCAGTAACTGTTACCTTTTTATAATGATTCCAATTCGTATTATGTTCGATGTTTTTTGCCATTGTTTTCATTATGCTTTCATTTGTAACCTTTGATTTATTTTCTTCAGCAAATACTTTATTGATTACAATAGCGTCACTAAACCAATCCTTTATAGTAGCTATTTGAACATTCGCAAGGATTTTATAAGACGAAAACAAAGCAATAATGAATAAAATAGATAAAATAACTCGACTAAATAATTTTTTACTTATACCCAATGAATTATTTCACTCCTTTTCATCTTTTCATCTTTCCCTAAAACAAAAAAATTATAAAAAAAACTTTCTCATACAAAGAGAAAGTTAGAACATTTGATATCCATTTTTTCTTAACGAAAGAATTACAACGCCTGACATAATCGCTCCTACTAAACCTGCTGTTAATATAACAATATCACCAGTGCCTACTCCCATTAGATTTGTTTTTAATGTCTCAAATGCAGTAGAAGTATTAGTAAAATACTTTACCGTACTAATCTTGTCCACGATCATAACGATCAAAAGTGGATAGATTACTACCATAAACCAAGTTGTTCGAAAAAGCATATTTGCTAGGAAACCGATTCCAAATGCTAATACGAAAAATAACAATATTGAAATTAGTAAAACTGGAATACTCATCACCATATAAAAAACACACCCCACATTTTTTCTATATACAGTGTAAAACCTTCTTGTCTTATCGTCAATTTTCAAACTATTAAAATTATTTAAAAATTATTTAATAAAATGATAGGTTGTATATTGAAACTGATCTCCTGGGTTTAAACCTTCAACGACTTCCATTGGTTTATTAGGAGGATTTTGAATTAAGTATTTAATTAATAAAGAAGAAGTAGGATCTTTTAGTAGCTCTTCCTCTGAAATAAATTGTGCATCTGATAACTCCTCTTCTTGAATCGAGATGCTTGTATCATCTGCTTGTAATAAGAAAATTAACATATTATCACTGATTTCTTCACGAATTACACCAGTTCTTACACCAATTAAACCAATTAAAGTTGGGTTTACACCAGTTTCCTCTTTAATCTCTCTTAACACTGCTTGGTCAACAGTCTCGTCTTGATTTACAAAACCTGCTGGTAATGACCATAAGCCCTTTAAACCACTATATTTTTTCTTTACAACTAACCATCTTCCGTCAGAGTCTTTCACTAACCCTGCTACTCCTAGCCATACACTGCCTCTTTTACTCATCATTATGACCACCTTTTCGATAAAGAAAACTCGCCGATTGGCGATCCTTTAGACAAAGACATGAGACGTAGTTGCACTTATCCTAAACACTTAAAATTGGAAACTACGTCAACTTCCTGCTGTCAATTTACACAATGTACAAAGAAAAAGCTCGACTTAAGTCGAGCTATTCTACTTATAGAAAGTTTAATTTACCTTTTTTAAGAACTAACATTGGTCCACCAAGTACAAATAAATAACGGTTATCGATTACTTTTTTCATAAATGAAGCTTTCCAACCAGTTAATTTTTTACCGTAAACTACGCCAATTGCATCATCATGTCCTAATGAACATACTGTACCTTTAATATCTGGTGTGAACTCTTCTAATTCACCTTTTCCACGAACTAATACTGCTAAGTTGTGTGCAACATTAAATCCTTGTTGAATTGCAATTTGTGCTGTTGGTGGGTATGGACGGTTACTTGCTTCGTCAATTAATAAAGCAGAATCACCAACGATAAATACATCATCATATCCAGGAACGCGCATATCTTTTGTAACTTTTACACGTCCACGCATAGCTTCAAAACCAGCTTGCTCTACTAATGCATTTCCACGTACACCTGCAGCCCATACAACTGTTGCAGAGTTAATTTTTTCTTCTACATCACCTTTAGCAACGATGATTCCTTCTGCCGTACATTCTTTAATAGCTGTACCAATTTTGAATTCTACACCTTTTTTCTCTAATTGAGAAACAGCATAGTCTACTAATTCAGGATCAAATCCTGGTAATACCATTGGAGCAGCTTCTACACAAATAATACGAACTAAATCACGATCGATATCGTATTCTTTGCATAATTCTGGAACACGGTTAGCAAGTTCACCAACAAATTCAATACCAGTAAATCCAGCACCACCAACGATAATCGTTAATAAATCATCACGTTTTTCAACTGGAGTGTTGTAGTATTTAGAAAAGCTGTAATCAATATGCTCACGAATTTGACGAGCAGCATTGATGTTAGCAATTGAGAATGCATGTTCTTTTAATCCTTTAATTCCAAAAGTTTCTGACTCAAAACCAAGTCCAACTACTAAATAATCATAGTCTAATTCGCCGTTAGAAAGTAATACTTTCTTCTCTTCAGGTTTGATTTGAGTAACAGTATCTTGAATAAAGTTAATTTTATCTTGATTAATCACGTCTTTAATATCAAGACGTGTACGGTCATGGTGTAATGTACCTGCTGCATTTTCATGTAACCATGTTGCTTGGTAATGGTAGCTGTTTTTATTTACTAGTGTAATGTCCGCTTCATTTGCAGATAATGTTTTTTGAAGTCGAGTTGCAGTAATAATTCCACCATACCCAGCTCCAAGGATTACAATCTTAGGCTTATTCATGATATACATACCATCCTTTTAAATTATATTAAGTACCTACAATTTGCCAGATATGTCTAAATTTATAACTTAGCTCAATAGTGAGCAATCTAACTCATTATAAATTAGTACATAAGTGAGCAAACGATTATATAGGGATATTTGTCTAATTATTTCGTAAAAATTGTCACAAAATGTTAACAATTAGCCTATAACAATATTAAAGTTTTTTGTATAAGATTTCAAGCATAATCTAAACGCTAGAATTCTCAAAATATTAAGCTAAATTAATTATTTCTTGATTCATCCCCCAGCTAGACAGCAGTAAATTCTATAATAATTCAATGACCTTTTTTAATTTTAACAGTATAAAATATGATATTATTCTATTATAGATGACAAGCATTTATACATAAGGGGGATATTCCGTTTATGAAAGACAATAAAGTATATGATATTACGATTATTGGTGGCGGACCTGTTGGTTTATTCACTGCTTTTTATGGTGGAATGAGACAAGCTAGTGTAAAAATCATTGAAAGCTTACCACAACTTGGTGGGCAATTATCTGCACTTTACCCAGAAAAATACATTTATGATGTAGCTGGCTTCCCGAAAGTACGTGCTCAAGAATTAATTAATAACTTAAAAGAGCAAATGAAAAAATTTAATCCTACCGTATGTTTAGAGCAATCAGTTCAAACAATTACAAAAGGTGAAGATGGTGTATTCCATTTAGTTTGTAATGATGGATTTGAGCACTATACAAAAGCAATTATCATTACTGCAGGAAATGGTGCATTCCAACCCCGTAAACTTGAAATCGATGGTTCTATAAGATTTGATAAAGCAAACTTACATTACTTCGTTGATGACATGAATAAATTTACTGGTAAACGAGTTGTTGTTTTCGGCGGCGGAGATTCTGCTGTAGACTGGTCATTAATGCTTGAGCCAATCGCTGAAAAAGTAACATTAGTTCACCGTCGTGATAAATTTAGAGCTCATGAGCACAGTGTTGAAAACTTAATGAAATCTAAGGTCGAAGTAACAACTCCTTGGGTTCCAGTTTCAATCATTGGTAAAGAGCGTATTGAGAAAGTTATTCTTCAAAATGCAAAAACAAAAGAGCGTCTAGAAATTGAAGTAGATGATGTAATCGTTAACTACGGTTTCGTTTCTTCTTTAGGACCTATTAAAAATTGGGGCTTAAAGATCGAAAAGAATAACATTGTTGTAAACTCACGCATGGAAACAAATATTCCAGGTATTTATGCTGCTGGGGATATTTGTACATATGATGGAAAAGTTAAATTAATTGCTTCTGGTTTTGGTGAAGCACCAACAGCAATCAATCATGCGAAAACATATATTGATCCAACTGCGAAAGTACAACCAGGTCATAGTTCTTCAATGTTCTAAACATAAAATTCAGATCAGTAAGGAACTGTCTAGTATAGGCAGTCTTTTTAAAATACAATTTGTGATACATTGAACAATATATCGCATACTTCGTGAATCATTTCACAACCATCTGCTAAAAAAATCAGTTCATTTTTTTATCTACACTATATAATAGTACTCAATTTCAAAAAAGATTCAACAATTTAACCTAAATTTGTAAAAATATTAACAAATAAGAAAATAGTCTAGTTTGTTTAATAGAAAAAATAGGATACAAAAGTATCCTATTCAGAAGAAAAAATAGTTTGTTTTTAAGACTGTCTTGATTAGCACTCTTCAGGAGTACCAGAATTCGTAGCTGTTCTAAAACTAGAACCACAGCCACATGATGCGATTGCATTAGGATTATCGATTGTAAATCCTCCACCTAATAATGATTCTTTAAAATCAATAACAACACCTTTTAAAATAGGAGCACTTTCATTATCAATTAAAAACTTAATTCCATGATATTCTAATTCTGTGTCATCATCATTTTTTTGTGGATCGAATCCAAGACCATATGAAAGACCAGAACAGCCTCCCCCTTTTACACCAATGCGAACAAAAGTATTTTGATCATCTTCGTTTTCAATCATTTCTTTTATTTTTAATCCTGCTTGTTCAGTAACTGTAATCATTTATTTCACTCCTCTTTGAGTATAGTATATGCCTTCTGTTATTGTAACTGCTGGGCCTTTCATCCATACATCCCCATCAGTAGACCAAGTAATTTGTAAGTCGCCACCTTGAAGGTGAACCGTTATCGCTTCATCTCGTTGATATTTACCATCTTGTATCATAGCAACTACTGCAGCACAAGCCCCTGTTCCACAAGCTTGAGTAACTCCAGAACCTCTTTCCCATACAACGAAATTTATCTCATTATGCGGCAAACATTCAATAAATTCAACATTTACGCTTTCTGGAAATAATTTATGTTTTTCAACAATTGGGCCTAACGTCGTTAATGGTGCTTTTTTAATGTCACTTACTTCAAAAACAGCATGTGGATTTCCCATCGAAACACCTGAGAACTCATAGCTTTTTTCTTCAAATAAAATTTGGTCCTTTGCATATTCCTGTTCATTACCAATCATCGGAATTAGAGATCTTTGAAATATAGGTTTCCCCATATTAACAGTTACTTGATTCACAATATCATTTTCTACATGTACAGTCGCGTTAACAATTGTACTAATTGTTTCAATTGTAAAAGAAGTATTCCTTACAATTCCATGTTCAAATGCATATTTTGCTACACATCTTAAACCATTACCACAATTTTTAGCTTCTGAACCATCATTGTTAAATACTCGCATTTTTACATTTGCAACATCTGATGGACAAATCAGAATCATTCCATCACTACCAATACCTGTATTAATATTCGAAACATCCACTGCAAGATTAGCAAGTTCTTCTTCTCTAATTTTTTCTTCAAACATATTTACATAAATATAGTTATTTCCTAGTCCATGCATTTTTGTATAACGAAAAGAATTCATTTACATGACTCCTTACTTTTTTTATTAATACAAGTATAAAATTTAAATGAATTGAGCACAATAAGAACATCCCCCGTTTCTCGATATAGAAACATTTTAAGAGCTTTCACTTAAGTGAATGCTCATTTTTTTTTGTTCTTATAATTTGTTACAAATAATCAAATATAGTTTACGCGAAAATTAAAAAATTGATAGTGTTACAAAACAATGAATGATACTTTTTACCTTTTATGGAAATATTTAAGAAAAGAGTTTTATTGAAGGAAATAAAACTTTATGAGGAAAAGAGTCAATGCAAGGATTTTTGTAAGAGGATTTTACATGCTCATAAATTCAACTATTCACTGCGGAAAGAATATTGTTGAATATACGAACATAAAAAAACACTGTTAAATTTTAACAGTGCTTCTTATATTAACATATTTTCTTCTAAGAAAATATAAATATTATCTACTAGCTCAGATGCAGTTTCACCGGTTACTACTTCCCCTTCAACTAGTGCAAAAAGTGATAGACTACATTTTCCACAATATCCAAGGCAGCCATATTCTAGTACGTCTAGATTTGGATCACGTTCAAGCTGTTCTAATGCTTTTTGTGCACCATCTGCTAGGTTTTTTATACAAAATTCGACTAATGGTCTCACTATTTTTCACTCCTTGCTCCTCATAAACTTACTCTTTTTTTTTAAAAACGTCAATGCTTTTGAGAATAAATGGAATGAGCTTTATTTTACCGAGTTAGGCGTTGTTATTTTAGCATAAAATATATATAATATAATTGTCGAAAAATAGAAAATTTTTTTCATTCAACGCTAATAAAACTAAAGGGGAACATCAACTATGAAAAACCTCGTATTACTAGGAGCCGGATATGGAAATATTCGTGTTTTGTCACGTCTATTAACATCTGATTTGCCTGAGGATGTTCAAATCACATTGATCGATCGAAATTCTTTTCACTGCTTTAAAACTGAGTATTATGCAATAGTTGCAGGTACGGTTCCGGAGCAACACATTAGAATTCCATTACCAACTCATGAGAAGTTAAAAGTTGTATATGGGAATATTACAACAATTGATACGGCAAACAAGAAAGTCGAATTAAACAATGGAAAATCAGTTTCTTACGATGATTTAATTATTGGTTTAGGTTGTGAGGATAAGTACCATAATGTACCTGGTGCACAGGAACATACTTATAGTATTCAAACAATTGAAAAAACTAGATGTGCATATGATCATGTTAACAGTCTACCTCCTAATTCAGTAATCGGTGTTGTAGGTGCTGGTTTAAGTGGTGTAGAAGTAGCTAGTGAACTAAGAGAAAGTAGAAGTGATTTACAGATTTTACTTTTTGACCGTGGAAGCCGTATTTTATCGATGTTTCCTGAAAAGCTTAGTTATTATGTTCAAAATTGGTTTATTGAGCATGATGTTAAAATTATTAGCAATTCAAACATTACTAAAGTTGAGCAAAATACATTGTATAATCATAATGAAGAAATTCATTGTGATGCTGTTATTTGGACAGCGGGGATTCAACCAGTTGAAGTTGTCCGAAATTTAGACGTAGAAAAAGACAATACAGGAAGAGTCGTTGTAACAAAATATCATCACATGCCGAATGATGAACATGTTTATGTAGTTGGAGATTGTGCTTCATTACCTTATGCACCTTCAGCACAGCTTGCAGAAGCTCAAGCTGAACAAATCGTAATGGTTTTACAAAAAAAATGGAAGGGCGAAGAACTTCCAGAAGTAATGCCACAAATAAAATTAAAAGGTATTATGGGCTCATTAGGTAAAAAACATGGTTTTGGTCTATTCAATGAACGCCCACTACTCGGACGAGTTCCAAGACTAATTAAGTCAGGAATCTTGTGGTTATATAAATATCACAATGGTTGATTAAAAAATCATTTTTTTAGTTTTGACTATAAAAAAAGCCCCTTAGCAACTTTGTTAAGGGGCCATTTTTTATGATCCAGTTTAGTCAGGCTTAATTACTTCCTTTACACTTTCAACCATTCCTAAAAGCTTTGTTGCATCTGATGGTATAACAAGTTTTGATGCATGACCATAAGCTACCTTTTCTAGAGCTTCCATCGAACGTAATTGAACCATTTCTTTTGTTGGTTGTGCATTTCTCCAAACGTCTAATACAAGTTGTTCTCCTCTAGCTTTTGCTTCAGCAAGTTTAATAATTGCTTCCGCTTCCCCTTCAGCACGTAAAACTTGGGAATCTTTATCTCCACGAGCTTTTTCAACTTGGCTCAAACGTTCACCTTCAGCTTCAAGAATTTTGGATTGCTTTTCCCCTTCAGCCTTTAGGATTTTCGATTCTTTTTCACCTTGTGCATTTAATACCTTTTCACGACGTGTACGCTCAGCTTGCATCTGACGCTCCATCGCATTTTGTATATCTATAGGTGGAATAATATTACGGATCTCTACTCGATTAACCTTCATTCCCCATTTATCCGTTGCTTGGTCAAGAATTGCTCGAAGTTTATTATTAACAGTATCACGACTTGTTAATGTTTCGTCTAAATCTAATTCCCCGATTAAGTTACGTAAAGTTGTTGCAGTTAAATTTGAAATGGCTGATAGTGGATTAGCTATTTCGTATTCATGACGGACAACATCTGTAACTTGATAAAAAACAACTGAGTCTACTTGGATACTAACATTATCTTTTGTAATCATTGACTGTGGTGGAAAATCTACAACAGTCTCACGCAATGTTTTTTTACTAGCTACGCGTTCAATAAATGGGATAACAATATGAATCCCACTCTCTAATTTCCGATGGTACTTTCCTAATCTCTCCACTAGATATACTTCAGATTGTCTTACAATACGAATACTTGATAACAACAATAATATTACGAATAAAACAACAATACCAGTAATAATTGGACCAACCATAGAGCCTACATCAGACATATCATTTCTCCTCAATAAGTTTATTTGTCACATACAAAGTTGCGCCTTCTATTTTTGTTACAACTACCTTTTCATTTAAAATTAATGGATCTGTCGAACGGATTGTCCATTCATCACCATAAACTTTAGTCGTACCTACTGTATCATCAACAACTTCTACAGAAGCTACGATGAGCTCTTTGCCAATTAAAGAATTCACTCCGTTTTCGATCGTTTTTTGTTGGTGAATTCGCTTAGCAAATTTCTTTGTACTAAGCCATAAAATTAGTGCACTGATAATAAAAACAATAAAAGTAAAGGTGTTTGAATCTGTTAAATAATTTACAACTGATGCTAGAATGCTCGCAATACCAATCCATAGGAATACAAAAGTTAATGAAAACATTTCTATAATAATTAATAAAACCCCAATTACAAATAAGTAAATCGCAACCATTCCACCCCTCCTCCCAGTTCTATATATATGCCAAAAATTGTAATTTATTTTACACTTCTATTTTATCATGTAAATTTATGGATATTGCATAAAAATAGTGAATTTTATTAAAACTTTTTAATTTTAAATACGAAAACCTTATTACTTTAAAAAAATCCTTTTATTACAACAAACTAAACCACAAAATTAGAAATGGGATTAATCAATAAAAAACCCCTTACATTTATGCAAGGAGTTTAGAATCATTATTGTTCAATTGCGTTATAAACATCTTTTAACTTTGGATTTCCTTCACCAACAACATTTCCATTAACTAATACAACTGGATAGAAAAACTCATCATTTCTTACACGTTCAGCAAAATCTTCTTTTTCATTATTCTCTACATTAAAAATATCAATGTATTGGAAATCAAACGCTAAGTCGGGATACTTTCTGTTAAGTGCAGCTTGAAGCCATTCAAAAGTTTCAATTGACGATGGCATCCCTACACAACTTGCACAAATTACTTCAGCTCCAAAAACTTCCACTAAAATTTTATTACTCATTTTCTCCTCCTAGCATACAATAAATGTGTGTCCAAAATAAATTCAAACACACAAAGTACTCTGTAATAGATTTTTTCCTCTTAACTGATTATAATAAAATTAGTGAAAGGAGTCGATATGAATGGACATGAAAGAACAAGTACAAGAAGTTTTAGATAAATTAAGACCGTTTTTACTACGCGATGGTGGAGACGTTGATTTAGTTGATATTGAGGACGGCATTGTTAAGCTTCGCCTTTTAGGTGCATGTGGTAGCTGCCCAAGTTCAACGATCACATTAAAAGCTGGTATTGAGCGAGCTTTATTAGAAGAAGTGCCTGGCGTAATTGAGGTAGAGCAAGTATTCTAATATATTTTCAATACAAAAAGAGAGGGGTTCCCCTCTCTTTTTATTTTAGCCAATTAATTTCGCGAATCCCTAGCTTAGCAGTTGGTAAACCAATTAAGTCATAAAACCCACCTAAAAACGATTCAAATTCACTTGTGTTTTCAAGGTAAGTAACTAGCTTCCGCTCATATCTCTTCCTATCAGTATCACTCCTAGCCAAATAGTATCCTTCAATTGTTTCAAAATAATGTACCGGAAAAAGAAGTCTCGCAAAAAGTAAACGCCATGCAAAAGTAGATAACGGACTTTTCTTTTCATAACCATAAAAAAATGAAAGGATTTTCTTTTGATAATTATCTCGATTCTCTAAGTACTCATCTCTAACCCACTCAGCAAGGTCTCGACTTGGATGATCATAAATCCATTCAGTAGGAACTTTCGCAAAATGAATTTCCTTCAGTCTTCTTTCAGTCATTTTTTGGTGACAAATAGTAGCAGCATCCACAATTTGAGGAGAATCATCTAATTCAGTGTCTACAACATATTGGATTGCGTTTTCAGTCATACCTAGATAATAAGGAAAAGATTCAATAAAAATTTGTTCGAAAAAATTTTCAGGGTGACTATTCACTTTATTTTGCCAAAACCTTTCTAATTGCTCTAAACGCTTTTCCCATAAATTTTTCCATTGCCCGATTCTATTTAATCTTTTCAATTCATCTGAATACTTTTTCCCTCTTAAATGGAAAGTTGCTAATTCTTCACCATAATTATTACTGCGTTCATTCTGCCTGTTACTTTTAAATAAAGAATAATTATTTCCATCAATTTTACTCACATAGTACCCTTGAACATTTTGAACAAAGGTTGCGACAGATTGATCTCCAGTTGAGCTCATAAAATCACTTAAGCTTTTCATTTCCTGTAAATCGTCTTCCTTTAAATTTCCAATAGGTGCAAGAAAATACACCCTATTCCGCTGCCAAAACATGTAATACGACTGTACTTGAAGTAATTCAGCTGGTTGAATTTGATAATGATGAAACATGTCTTGAATGATGTTTTGGTTGCGAATAAACATCATCACTCACATCCTTCTATACCTACTTATTAATATATATGTAACAAATCCAAAAACCTGTACCATACTTTTCACTTTCAATAGATAAACCGAATGGCCATACACAAAAAAGGAGAAAATGACGTAGTATATTAGAAAAGTGTAGGCGGGTTGATCAGA
>NZ_NULG01000106.1 GCF_002577195.1 Bacillus sp. AFS041924 | reverse complement strand
CCTGTCGCTCCGTCTGCTCCTGTTGCTCCTGTTGGGCCTGTTGCTCCCGCTGGGCCTGTCGCTCCATCTACTCCGGTTGGACCTGTTGGACCTGTTGCTCCTGCTGGGCCTGTCGCTCCTGTTGGACCTTGTGGACCTGTTGCTCCTGTTGGACATGGACATGTAATTCCTGTTGGACCTGAAGGACCAGGTGGTAGTGGTGCTCCCGTAGGGCCTGTTGGGGCTGGTGGTAGAGGTAAAACTGGTGGTAATTGTGGGCCTGGTGGGCCTGGTGGTATTGGCAAATAGATACACCTCCAAAAATATTTTGACGTACACTTTATCATATTTTTGTTGGACAAGTTTGTTTGGATTTTAATACTAATCCTATTAAAAAATCCGCAAAAAAACTCTACTTACTAGTCAAAAAACTATCAATGATAGTTTTTTGTGATCTAGTTTAGTAGAGTCCAATTTTTAAAATATATTTTTCTTACTTCTTTCTATTAATTAGTTTATTGATACACCCGCACTAGCATATCCTGTAACAGTATTAATAAGGCTAAGACCTGTTCCTGTTTGTGTAAATACCATCATTAAACGAGTTTGTGCAGCGACTGGTATTGCTAAAGGTGTAGAAATATCGCTCGTGATTTCGCCTAATGTAAGTGGGCCCAATAGAGCAGGTAAAGTAACACTTGCACCTGCAACTGGAGTAAAGTTATTGCTATTTACCGGTGCACTATATAATTGTGCAGTGACCGAAATACTTGTTCCTAAAATATTTAAAGCTACTACATTACTAAAAGATGCAGAAATAGCCGTAATTGTACCCGCTCTAGGCATTGTGAATGCAAAATCAAGTATTTCAGTTGGCAAACCAGTTCCTGTTAAATCAATAGCTGGTCCAGGAAATAATGCAACATTCGGAAGAGAACTTCCAAATCCTACAAGTCCAGCCGTACTAGCTATACTCACCCCAAGGAGATCTACTGATGCCATCGCAATTGGTGCACCTGATGCAAACGGAATGATTGCACCTGTACCTGCTATACCAGTTGCCCCTGTTGCCCCTGTTGGGCCTGTTGCTCCTGCTGGACCTGTTGCTCCGTCTGCTCCTGTTGCTCCCGCTGGACCTGTTGCTCCATCTGCTCCTGTTGCTCCCGCTGAACCTGTTGCTCCTGCTGGNNCCTGCTGGGCCTGTTGCTCCTGGTGCACCTGGTGTTCCTGGTGTTCCTGGTGTTCCTGGTGTTCCTGGTGTTCCTGGCGTTCCTGGTGTTCCCGCCGGACCTGTTGGACCTTGTAGACCAGGTGACCCTTGTGGACCTGCTGGGCCTGTTGGGCCTGGCACTCCTGCTGGGCCTGCTGAACCTGTTGCTCCTGCTGGACCTGGGATCCCTTGTGGACCTGTTGCTCCCCCTGGACCTGTTGCTCCTGTTGCTCCCGTTGGACCTGCTGGACCACCTGAAGGGCCTGTTACTCCCGCTGGACCCGTTGGACCTGTTGGACCTAATACAAATACAGTTGGAGCTGTTGGTCCCATTGGTCCCATAGGACCCATCGGTCCCATGTAACCTCTTGGACCTCTCTCTCCATCTTCTCCTTCTTTACCTCTCTTACCTCTTTCTCCTCGAGGACCAGTTGCTCCTGTTGGGCCAGTTGGTCCCATAGATCCTATTGGTCCAATTAACCCATTTGAGTCATTTGAGTCATTTGAATCAAATGAATAACTAGGTGAATATGGAGATTTTGTTACGGGCGAATCTGAATGATCCGTATTTTGTGACATTTCTGGTTCTTCTGGTTGTTCTGATGGTTGTGGAAATCGTGGTGGAAATGGTGGTAGTGGCAAAAAAATACACCTCTCATAAAAATTTTAATTGTACAATTTATTGTATAAAAAAAGGACAAATTGGTTCATTCTCACCATAAAAATGGGGCAAAAAATAGGTGAATACTCTATTAAAAATATCTAATAGAATATCCACCTATTAAAAAACCGGAAATCTAAGATTTCCGGTTTCCAACTTTTATTATTATTGAGTATGCAATGTTTAGTACTAAAACATTGCTTTCTATGTGTAAGGTACACTTAGATTTAAATACTATATCGTCAATAGAATAGAGTTATCTAATTTAACCTCTTAGTTGGGCACTATGTGTTTCTTCTACTGCTTTTAACACTTTAGAATGAGCTTTTGTTACTTCTTCATCCGTTAAAGTACGTTCTGGATCGAAATACGTTAATGAGAAGGCAACTGATTTTTTACCAGCTTCCATCTTATCACCTTCGTATAAATCAAAGATTGTAGCATCCTTTAGGAGTCTTCCACCAGTTGAACGAATTGTAGATAGAATATCACCAGCAAATACTTTCGAATCAACTACTAATGCCATATCTCGGTTCATTGATGGGAATCGAGGAATTGCATTGTATAAAATATCATCGAATTCAGTATTTAATAGCTTTTCAAGTGATAATTGGAAAACATAAGTTTCTTTAATATCCCACTCTTTTTGAGTAACAGGATGAACTTGACCAATAAAACCAATTTCTTCACCGTTTAATAAAATACTAGCTGTGCGTCCTGGGTGTAATTCTTCTTTTTTATCAGCCGTATAAGTTATTTTATTTGATAAACCTAGTTCGCTAAATACTCCGTCTAAAATACCTTTTACAACGTAGAAATCTACAGCTTTTTTCTCACCTTGCCATGCATGTTCCAACCATAAACCAGTTAGAGCCCCTGCTAAATATTCTTCTTCATGTGGAAGTTCGTTTTTTTCCTTTGTTAAGAATACAGAGCCTGCTTCAAATAGTTGAACATTTTCTTCTTTACGTGCAACATTATATGCTACAGCGTCTAATAAATGAGGTACTAAGCTAAAACGCAACTCACTACGCTCTTCACTCATAGGTAATGCTAAACGTACAGGTTCTGCGTCTACAGTTTCTAGCGCAAAGCGTTTTACTTTATTATTACTAGTTAAAGAGTACGTAACAGCTTCGTAAAGACCCGCATGTTGTAAATACTTACGAATTTTTCTACGTTTTGCTTGATAAGGTGTTAATTGTCCGCGGCTAGCAACTCCAGTCGGTAAAGTAGCAGGAATATGATCATAGCCATATAATCTACCTACCTCTTCGACTAAATCTTCTTCTATTGAAAGATCACCACGGCGACTAGGTACAGTAACAGTAAATACTTCACCCTCCCCGGTAGCTTCTAATCTTAGGCGACGGAAAATATCTTTTACAGTATCAGCATCAATTGATGTACCAAGAACACCATTTATCTTACTTACAGAAACCGATACTTTTTTTGCATCATCAACTAAATGATCAGCTATTACAGTGCCTTCTACAATTGTTCCACCAGCAAGTTCGGCCATTAACTGAGCAGCACGTTCTGAAGCAGGGAAAGTACGTGATACATCAATTCCTTTTTCAAAACGAGCACTTGAATCGCTTCGTAAGCCCAAATCTTTTGATGTTTGACGAACACTTTGGCCTCTGAAAACCGCTGATTCGATTAAAACGTCAACAGTATGCTCATCAACCTCTGTACTTTGACCACCCATTACACCTGCAACTGCAACCGCTTCTTTATCTGTTGCAATCACTAAATTATGTGGCTGTAATGTGCGTTCTTCACCATCAAGTGTAACGATTTTTTCGTTTTCTTTCGCATGACGAACGATAATTTGGTTACTATTTAATTTATTAAAATCAAATGCGTGTAAAGGTTGACCGTACTCAATTAAAATATAGTTCGTAATATCAACTACGTTGTTAATAGGACGAATACCCGCACTCATTAATCGAGCTTGCATCCATAATGGAGACGGTCCAATTTTTACACCTTTAACTAATTTAGCACTGTAATATGGAGCATCTTCTTTAGATTCAATTGTAACTGAAACATAATCAGCAGTTGCAGCTGTGTCTGCACTAATCGATGGAAGTTTCACGTCACGATCTAAAATTGCAGCTACCTCATATGCAACACCAATCATATTTAAGCAATCCGCACGATTTGGTGTTAATCCAAGCTCTAATACTGCATCATCACGATATAGTACTTCTAATGCATCCGCACCTACTTCAGCTTCACTTGGTAAAACAAAAATTCCATTTGAGCATTCTTTTGCAACTACTTTTCCTTCAATTCCTAGCTCTTGAAGAGAACAAATCATCCCTTCAGAAACTTCGCCACGTAATTTTGCTTTTTTAATTTTAAAATTACCTGGTAAAACAGCGCCTACCTTAGCAACGATTACTTTTTGACCTTTTGCAACATTTGGTGCACCGCAAATAATTTGAACTGGCTGCTCTTCTCCAACATCAACAGTACATTTTGATAATTTATCAGCCTCAGGATGTTGTTCACGTTCCATAACGTAACCAACAACAACATTTTTAATTCCTTCAGAAAGAAGATTAACTCCTTCAACTTCAATACCTGCTTTTGTTATTAACTTTGCAAGTTCGTCTGGTGTAACACCACTTAAATCAACGTATTCTTGTAACCATTTTGTTGATACAAACATGTTTTTTCCCCTCCTACCTTACATTTGTTGGAATTGCTTTAAGAATCTTATATCGTTCGTATAGAAATGACGAATATCATCAATACCATATTTCAATAATGCAATTCGTTCTGGACCCATTCCGAATGCAAATCCTTGAACTTCTTTTGGATTATATCCAGCCATCTCAAGTACGTTTGGATGTACCATTCCAGCACCTAAAATTTCAATCCATCCAGTTTGCTTACACATATTACAGCCTTTTCCGCCACATTTCATACAAGAAATATCCATCTCTACTGATGGCTCAGTAAATGGGAAGAAGCTTGGTCGTAAGCGAATTTCACGATCTTCACCAAACATTTTTTTAGCAAAAAGTTGTAAAGTACCTTTTAAGTCACTCATCGAAATATTTTCGCCAATAACAAGACCTTCAATTTGCATAAATTGATGAGAGTGAGTAGCGTCATCGTCATCACGGCGATATACTTTACCTGGACAAATAATTTTTATTGGTCCCTTTTCGGTATTTGCTTCCATTGTTCTTGCTTGAACAGGAGAAGTATGAGTTCTCATCAACGTTTCTTCTGAGATATAGAAAGAATCCTGCATGTCACGAGCAGGGTGACCTTTAGGTAAATTTAATGCTTCGAAATTATAATAGTCCTTTTCAACTTCTGGACCCTCTGCAATTTCATATCCCATTCCAATAAATAAATCTTCAATTTCTTGAATAACCGCTCTCAGTGGATGTGCACCACCTGCATGAACTGGTCTTCCTGGAAGTGTTACATCAATTGATTCGCTTTCTAATTTTTCATTAATTGCATTTTGTTCTAATACAACTTGCTTTGCCTCAAGTTTTTCTTGAATTGCTGCACGTACTTCATTTGCAACAGCTCCCATTTTTGGTCGCTCTTCAGGAGCTAAATCCTTCATTGCTTTCATTGCCTCAGTGATCGGACCTTTTTTTCCAAGATAGGCAATTCTTATTTCATTTAATGCTTTTAAATCTTTTGCTTCTTCAATTTGCTTAATCGCATCTGCTTGTAAAGAAACTAAACGCTCTTGCATGAATAATCCTCCTATTCAATATCAAAATCATATTTTTAAACATAAAAAAACCTCGCTCCCAAAAAAGGGACGAGGATTGATCGCGGTACCACCCTAATTAACAGTTATTAATGAAACACAAACTAACTGCTCACTTCATTCGTATAACGATCTACTTAGATAGACCGAGTCGCCTTTACATCACAAAATGGTCCCGGCGCTAGCTCAAGAGGTGAATTCAATTTGGTCTACTATAAAAGTGCTTACAGTCTACGACACTTTTTCCCTAAAATAGAGATCCAAATTTACTATTCTCTGTCAAAGCTTTTATGTATTAAATTTTTCTTAATTAATTATATTGATTTTTTTCCATTTATGCAACTACTCATTTGAGGAATAACGAAGGAAATTCAGGAATTAGTGAATTGCCCTATTTAACTCACTGTCTTTTTTGCTTCACAAGCTATACATTAGAATTCCTGCTGCGATCCCAACGTTCAACGATTCAGCTTTACCATAAATTGGTATATACAGATTTTCATCCGTCAATGAAAGCAATGTTGAATTTACACCTTTACCTTCATTTCCTACAATAATGGCAAAACGGTTTGAAGTTTCTACTTCGTTGAATGGTTTTGCATTTTGTAGAGAAGTTCCATAAACAGTTATTCCCTTTTCTTTTAAATTTGAAACTGCTTCAACTAAATCTCCTCGTAAAATCGGTAAATGGAATATTGATCCTTGGGTTGATCGGATCGTTTTAGCATTATATAGATCACTCGAACCAGATCCTAAAATAACGCCATCAAATCCAGCAGCATCCGCAGTTCGAATCATCGTTCCAACATTACCTGGATCTTGAACCTCATCAATTAATAATAATTTTGACACTTTCTCAAAACCGATTCTCACAAATGAAAATTCAATAATTGCAAAAATGCCTTGCGTTGTTTCTGTTTCACTTAATTCCTTACAAACCTCTTTTGATATGTAAGTAATATCCAATGACCCTGTTGAAAAATTAGAAGGTAGATCAATTTCTTCACTGATTAATAAGTGAAGGATCGGTGCATCATGCTTGATTGCCTCCTCCACTAAATGAAAACCTTCAACGATATATTGTTTAGCCTTATCTCTTCCTTTTTTTGTATGTAGTTTTTTCCAAGCCTTTACAGAACTATTTTGAATGGAATCAATTTGTTTCATAAAATTCCCTTTACCTTTCATCGTATATCATATCGTTTATCATACATAAAATCGTTTCCGTTTACAAATACTACATAAAGCTTAATATGAAAGGAGAATTCAAAATGAATTTTAATATTCGCGGTGCAGTTCTTCACAATATTTCAGGTAATAAAAGTGATCAATTAGAAGCAACTATTGTTGATGCTATTCAAAGTGGTGAGGAAAAAGTATTACCAGGTTTAGGGGTACTTCTCGAAGTTTTTTGGAGCCATGCTACTGAAGATCAAAAGCATGAACTACTTTCGGTATTAGAAAATGGAGTAAGTCAGTAATATGTAAAAACATAGAAAAGGACTAACGAAAGCTATTAACTTTACGGTAGTCCTTTTCATTTTGATTTTGATTACTTCGTTTTACCTTTTAAATCCTCGATTGAATTAATTTTCATATATTCTGGTACGACTAAGCCTAATTTTGTCCCTTTTAAATTCGGTCCAAGATCAACCAATTGTTCTTTGTATTCATTCATGTAATCTTTATGAGTTGTTGGAAGCCAAGCTGCAACCATTGCATCTGCACTTCCATCTGAGACACCAGCAAACATTGGTCCAGCCTCAACTTGTTTTAATGTAACGTCATAGCCTTGGTTTTCAAGTGCTTTTCCAATCACATTTGTACTAGCAACTTCAGATTCCCATGAAACATAAACGAGACTAATTTTTTCGCCATTTCCTTTTGAAGCATCTTTTGTCCAATTATTTACTTGATCTTGATGCTTTTTGATCCATTTTGCCGCTGCATCCTCAGGTTTCGCACCGTCTTGAATATCACTCATAACTTCTTCCATATCATTCGGTTTCCATGAAAAGTTATCTAAAATCTTGTACGCACCTGGAATGTCTTCTTTTAATCCTTTTCTGACTACCGTATGAATTTCTTCATCCTTACCAAATGACCCTTTTGGATCTTCTAAATACTTTAATTTATATTTTGAAAACATCCAGTGTGGTGTCCATCCTGTAACGATAATAGGCTCTTTATTTTCGTACGCTTTTTTCAATTCAGCAGTCATCGCAGCTGACGAGCCTTCTTTTAAAGTCCAATCCTTTAAATCGTAATCCTTTATTGCTTTTTCAGTTGCTTTCATTAATCCTGCCCCTGGATCAATTCCGGTAATCTCATAATTAACCTCAAAACCTATTTTATTTGAAGATGTTTTTTGATCATTACCACCTGCAAAGGCAACTGAAATGGCGGCAATACAAAAGATTAATACAGTAAATCCATAAACATATTTTTTTGCAAGTTTTTTCCCATAAACAGGTTTACGAAGATTTTGAGAAATTCGATCTAGAATAATTGCAACGATAACAATTGATATTCCTGCCTCGAAGCCCTCACCTACTTTAATCTGAGTGACAGCACGATATACTTCTGCACCTAAACCTGGCGCGCCTACTAGTGAAGAAATAACTACCATAGATAATGCAAGCATAATACTTTGATTTATCCCCGCTAAAATGGTAGGTGCTGCTAATGGTAGCTGTACTTTAAAAAGTCTTTGCCATGTTGTTGAACCAAAAGCATTAGATGCCTCTATTAAATCACTTGGAACCTCTCGAATACCTAAATTCGTTAATCGTATTGTTGGTGGTATTGCAAAAATGACAGAAGCTAAAATACCAGGAACTACACCAATTCCAAAGAAGAGAATTGCTGGAATTAAATAGACAAACGCTGGCATTGTTTGCATAAAGTCAAGTATCGGGGTAATCACTTGCTTCACTCGATCGTTTTGCGAAGACCAAATCCCTAAAGGAATACCAATTACAACCGTAATAACGATCGCCGATAAAATCAAAGCTAACGAATCGACTGTAGCATCCCAAAGACCTAGATTATCTATTAACAACAATCCGAGTAATGTAAACAGCCCAACTGTCCACCTACTTGTATAAAAAGCTAGTAATGAAATAATTATTATTAGAATAATTGATGGGCCAAGCCCTAAAACTTTAACAAGGCCATTTAAAAGGGTTTCTGTGATATTAGTTACTGCGCTGAATAGAGGATGAAAAATGTTAATAATTACATCAACAATTTTATCTATCCATTCTGCTAACGGAATTTTTGGAATACCCATTTGTTAACCTCCTTTTATATTTAAATCGTCTGTATTACCCGCTAAAGCACCGATAACTGCTCCACGGATAATAACGCCTTTTAATCGATTATTTTCATCTACAACAGCTAATGGTAGAGCAGAAGTTGCAAGTGCCCCGATTACATCCGTTAATAAAGTATCTTCATTAACGGTCACAATATCCTTTTGCATGACTTCCTCTACCGATTTATTTTTAATCAGTGCATTTGAAGCGTCATCAGCATTAATGGCTCCAAGTAGCTTTTGTCGACGATCGACAACAAATATACTAGAATACCCTTGATCTCTCATTATTTGCAGGGCTACACGTGGTCCACGGTCAGGCGTAATTCTTTCAGCACGCTTCTGAACATGAGCCGCTGTTAATACTTTTGATAAGTCAACATCTTCTACAAATCGTTCCACATACTCATTGGCTGGATTTACCATAATCTCTTCTGGTGTACCAATTTGCATTATGTTACCATCCTTCATTAGAGCAATTCTGTCTCCAATTCGCAAAGCCTCATCAAGGTCATGAGTAATAAAAATAATTGTTTTTTTCATTGTCTCTTGTAGCTCTAATAATTCGTCCTGCATATCTTTACGAATTAATGGGTCAAGAGCACTGAATGCCTCGTCCATTAATAAAATATCTGTATCACTTGTTAGTGCCCTTGCAAGACCAACACGTTGTTGCATACCACCACTTAATTGAGACGGGTATTGATGCTCATATCCTTTTAAGCCAACAATTTCTAATGATTTGAGGGCTTTTTCTGTTCTTTCTTCTTGAGAAATATTTTGTATTTCTAAACCATATTCTGTATTTTCAAGAATTGTTTTGTGTGGGAACAGAGCAAAGTTTTGGAAAACCATACTGATTTTTTTGCGACGGACATCCCTTAACTGCTGAGGATTCATTTTTACGATGTCTTCATCGTCTATCAAGATTTGTCCGATCGTTGGTTCAATTAACCGATTGAGCATTCTAATCAAGGTGGATTTACCACTACCAGACAGTCCCATCACAACAAATATTTCACCAGGGTATATTTCAAAGCTTGCAGTATTCACCCCAATTGTTGAGTTTGTTTGCTCTAATATTTGCTTCTTTGAGTAGCCTTTTTCTAGTAACTTTATGGCGTTCTTTGGAGATTTACCGAAAACCTTTGTTACGTTTTTCACTTTAACTTTTGCTTTCATTATCTCACCTCAAAACTTTCTATTTTCTATACTTTTCCATATTTTTAAATAAGAATTCTCCTTAGATATAATAAAATCAGCCAAGTACTTTAAAAGTCTTGGCTCCTTATTAAACTCCATAAGAAAATAGGAGTCTATATGTTATTTATTTGCTTTGAAAATTCTAATTCCGAGTATCCTTATTTGGAAAGCGTGCATTCATGATAACAATAAGATATGACAAAACTATTTCAAACTAGTTATAGAAATAATACAATTTGTTTCAGTTCGTTAACGTTAAGGTCAAGAAGAGAGGAAAAATCGGAAGGATAGAATACAAAAAGTGGGCGTATTAAAAGGCTAAAAGACGTACAAAAAATCTGTGATAAGTACGTTAAAAACGGTGTAGTGGGGGATTGAGTTTAACTGCAATTAAGTGTGAGATAAACGTGAATAAGCTGCTTATCTGTGCCAATAAATAAAGATCAGTTGCAAATAAACTGTTAACTGCAAATAAAATTTGAGAAGCGCAATTATAATTTGGGAATCGCAATTAAATTCGAGAAGCGCAATTATAATTTGGAATCGCAATTAAAATTCGAGAATCGCAATTAAAATTCGAGAATCGCAATTAATATTTGGGAAGCGCAATAATAATTTAGAAGCGCAATTAATATTTGGGAAGCGCAATTAATATTTGAGAAGCGCAATTAATATTTGGGAAGTGCAATTAATATTCGAGAATCGCAATTATAATTTGAGAATCGCAATTAATATTTGGGAAGCGCAATTATAATTTGGGAAGCGCAATTAATATTCGAGAAGCGCAATTAATATTTGGGAAGCGCAATTATAATTTGGGAATCGCAATTAATATTTGAGAAGCGCAATTAATATTTGGGATTCGCAATTATAATTTGGGAAGCGCAATTAATATTCGAGAAGCGCAATTAATATTTGGGAATCGCAATTATAATTTGGGAAGCGCAATTATAATTTGGGAAGCGCAATTATAATTAGAGAATCGCAATTAAATTTCGGGAAGCGCAATTAAATTGCGAGAATCGCAATTAAATTCGAGAATCGCAATTAATATTCGGGAAGCGCAATTAATATTCGGGAGCCGCAATTAAAATTTGGGAATCGCAATTAAAATTTGGGAATCGCAATTAAAATTTGGGAAGCGCAATTAATATTAGAGAATCGCAATTAAATTTC
>NZ_NULG01000105.1 GCF_002577195.1 Bacillus sp. AFS041924 | reverse complement strand
TTTTTTCAACAGCATGAAAACCATCATGAGGATGGTTTTTGACAGTAAAAGCAAGAAGGTAGAAGGGGAACAAATGTCATTATGCTCTGACCGACTCAATTGAAAAAAATTTTTTTGAATGAAATTTTTTTACAATGTAAACGATTTCAATTGAAATATAATTACGAATGTTTTATATTTTAAGTATATTCAGAATTATTTTTGTGATAATCTCTTATTTTCGTTGGAAAGAAAAATTGAACATCTGTTTGGCTTTAAGGAAAAGGTGCATTGTGAATTCGCCTCAAACAACCGGTCGTGCTTAATAAAGGGACGAATTCAATGATGAACCACAAGATGAAGGAGAGGTTAGGAAGATGGAAAAAGAAAAAAAATTGGCAACAGCTATTCTCAGTACAATTGGGGAAATTAGGAATGTCGCACTCGTAACACACTGTATGACACGTGTACGCATCACATTACGAGACGAGTCACTTGCTAACATTGAAGTACTAAAGAAAGTACCAGATGTTTTAGGAGTAATCGTGGAATCTACGCTTCAAATTGTTGTCGGTCCGGGATTGGTAACGAAAGTAGCGAATGAAATTGCTTTAGTAAGTGGTGTGAGATTGGGTGAGAAAATCCCTCTCCATTCGAATGTTCAAGACAGTGATACCCAGCAATTTCGTGCTGAAGAAGCTGCCAGAATTGCAGCTAATAATAAAGAAAACTATCAAAAAAAGAACAATACGCCGATGAAGAACTTTTTTAAAGCAATTGCACATATTTTTATTCCATTAGTACCTGCATTCTTAGCGGCTGGTTTAACTGCTGGTATTACAGCAATTATTGGTAACCTCATCACATCAGGACACCTAACTGGAGACGGATGGGTTCAAATTAAACAAGTCCTTGGTGTCATTCAAAGTGGTTTATTAGCTTATATGGCAATCTATGTCGGAATCAATTCAGCTAGAGAATTTGGAGCGAGCCCCCCACTTGGTGGATTAATTGGTGGAGCGACACTTTTAACAGGGATGAATCCTGAACTACCAATTAAAAACTTATTTACAGGTGATCCGCTTATCGCTGGACAAGGTGGGGTAATTGGTGTAGTTCTGGCTGTTTGGATTTTATCTCGAATTGAAAAACGTTTACATAAAATGATTCCAGATTCAATTGACCTGATTGTGACATCTTTTCTAAGTGTTGTCGTGACGGGATTAATCACCATCTTCTTGATTATGCCTTTTGCAGGATTCGTTGAAACTCACTTACTTACTGCTGTTAATTGGACTTTATCAGTTGGCGGAGCATTTGCAGGCTTTATACTAGGTGGTCTTTGGTTGGTCATGGTGATGCTGGGTCTCCATCATATTATGACTCCGATTCATATTGAACTCATTAACAATACCGGCGTAACAAATTTATTGCCGATCCTTGCGATGGCTGGAGCAGGACAAGTTGGTGCAGCATTAGCACTTTGGTTACGTTGCTATAAGAACAAACCACTCATCAATATTATCAAAGGGGCACTACCGATTGGTATGCTCGGAATCGGAGAACCACTTATTTATGGCGTGACACTTCCGCTTGGAAGACCGTTTGTAACAGCTTGTTTAGGTGGAGCGTTTGGTGGTGCTGTCATCGGTCATTTTGGCGAAGTAGGGGCGATTGGGATTGGCGCAAGTGGACTAGAACTTACATTGTTAATCGCTCATGGAAAATGGTGGATTTATTTACTCGGCATCGTGACGGCTTACATTTTTGGATTCGTCTGTACATACTTTTTTGGTGTACCAAAAAAAGCTAGAGAATCCGTTGAAGCAGACGAGACAATTGAAGTGAAAGATACGTTTTCGTTCTAATTCATCAACCTCGCATAGGATGCTCGTGATTTTTAGTCGAGAGAGGAATATGCGAGGGTTTTATTTTTCAAATACACTCTTCACAAAATAATGAAAAAAGGAGCTTACTATGAGCGGCGTACTCGTTTCATTAACTGAACAACCAATTGAACAAACAATCGACTATCTCAAGAGCATGAAGCAAATCGGGTTTCATACGATTTTTACATCTCTTCAGATTCCTGAGGAAAGTAACGCTGACCTACTGACCCCGTTACGTAGGATAGGAGAGTTTGCAAACACTCATCAAATGACTCTAATGGTAGATGTCTCACCAAGAGCATTTAAATCATTTTCATTGCCCCAGATGAAAGAAAGTGGAGTAACTGGGTTGCGAATCGATTTCGGAATGGAAGTTTCGGACATTGCGGCGTTAACGCATGAATGGTTGATCGCGCTAAATGCCAGTACGATTGATGGTGCATTTTTAAATCAATTGAGAGAATGTCATGCAGTTTTTTCGTCATTGGAAGCTTGGCATAATTATTATCCTAGACCAGAAACAGGTCTATCGCTTTCACATTTTAAAGAAAAGAATGAATGGTTAAAATCTCAAGGATTGGAGGTAGTTGCGTTTATTCCTGGTGATGGCGATTTGAGAGGTCCTATACATGAAGGGTTGCCTACGTTAGAAAAGCATCGAAATCGTTCCCCTTTTTCTAGCTACATCGAATTACAATCAGAAGCATTTGTTGATCAAGTGATTATCGGCGACTTGTCACTTCAAAAACAGACGTTGCAACAGTTTAAATCTTGGAATGAAGGAGTAGTCTTAATTCGTGTGACAGACAAAAAAACTTCACATATATGGGATCAAGTGCATCACAACCGTCCCGATATTGCAAGAGACGTAATCCGTTCCGAAAACGCACGCAAACATTTTAATGGAAGCATTCAACCAGCTAATTGTGTTGATCGCCCTATCGGAACACTCACGCTAGATAACGACAAGTATAAACGATACAAAGGAGAGTTTCAGATTACACTGAAACAGCTACCTCCGGATGAACGAGTCAATGTCATCGGTTATGTGATCAAGGAAGACCTTCCTCTGTTACCATTTTTACAAAAATCAGGGTATTCATTTCGATTCCTTTCTAGTGAATCATCGGTTCGAGAATGATAAAATAATACAAACAAATTTCATGTCTTGTTCTGTTTAGGAAGTATTGGAGGCGTAAGTATGAGTATTGGTGAAATAGTATCCAGAATTGAGAGTGCAATGCCAAAATTAACGCAGGCTGAGCAAAAGGTTGCCAGCTTTGTTCTTAGTTCACCGAATGAAGTGATGTTCATGAGTGTGCAAGAATTGGCTGCGCAATCTAATTCTAGTAGTGCTTCTGTTGTCCGCTTTTGTCGTTCAATGGGTTTAAAAGGTTTTCCAGAATTAAAGGTGGCATTATCAGCAGACCTCGCACAAGAACAAAAAATGGGTTATTATGACTTGAATAAAAATGAGAATGCTTCCGACCTCGTTGACAAAATGCTTTCAAATGCCATTCAATCATTAAGAGACAGCGCGAATCAAATCGATGCGAACATGATCGAACAGATTGCGAATATACTGTACAATGCGCCAGTCATTTTTGCCTATGGAGTTGGTGCATCAGCATTAGTCGCAGAAGATATTTCTCAAAAGTGGTTGCGATTGGGGAAAACTGTATATGCAATGAGCGATTTACACGTCCTCGCCATGACCATGGCAAACGCACCAAAAGGAAGTGTATTTATCGGCATTTCATATAGTGCCAATACGAAAGAAGTGATGCAACTCACGAAGTTTGCCAAAAAAAATCGCCTGATCACCATCAGTCTAACCGGGTTTGGGCGAAGTAAGTTATCAGAAATGAGTGATTTTAACTTGTTTACATCTCAAGCCCCTGAGGCAATCGTACGAAGTGCCGCTACTAGTTCGAAGCTTAGCCAATTTTTCATTATCGATGTCTTATATTACGTGTATGCTTCGATTAATATTGAATCGTCAAAAGATAAAATTAAGATAACTCGCCATGCAATCAATGAACTGCATGGTGTATAGGAAAACTGCCAAGCCTTATTGAAGCGCTTGGTTTTTTTTAGCATTTATTATGAGGATCGCCCATTTCAACATTCGGATGAAGCGATGGTCCACTTTGAGAAAGCCATGCTATGTAAACTATGTAGCTCAAATAATTTATTAACATGTTAAAATATAACTATCCATCAATAAAAAATCAAAAAAGAGGGTAAGAACATGCATATTCAATTAACCAAAAAACTATCAGATGAAATGAAAATAAAAGTAGTGAAACCAGACCTAACAAATGAGATCCAGCTTTTTTGTTGGCATGCGAACATCTTTAAAATTGGACGTAAGAAATGCGTATTGGTAATGAATAATGTAACTAGATATTGTTTTATAATCTATGGACTAGTTAAAAAGGATTTTACAAATTTTGAAGAGCTAATGAAGGAAAATTTAATGACTAACTTCCTAGCAAATGAGTTTGATGTTCAGAAAATCGATTTGTATATGGAACAATTAGGTGAAGTTCAATACACAGCTACAAGTGATCGAAGTATTATTTCACAGATGAATGATATGATTATTAATGCTGAATATATCATTTATCACATGGCTGAAAAAGATGAAGTGATTAGTTTACTTGATTTGAATTTCAAACTTAATGAGACTCCTTTAGTAAAGTTAGGTTCATATCCGTTAAAATTGATGAGCGAAGCATTGGATAATTTAGTTTAACCAATAAGAGTGAATGTAGTATTTTCAATGATTATAATGATTTTACAATCAACACTAGCAATATTTTTATTAGCGGACAATCTTAAAATGGGCTATTCAAAATATAGATTAGGTCACCCAAAAGAGAGAGAACAGCTATTAATTACAACAATATAGCATCTATCTGAACAAAATATTTTAAAAGAAATCATTTTAAAAATAAAGTCAGAGTATGAAGCTTTTTTTTGATGAGTTTATTTAGGAAGATAAACAAAAAAAGCAATGCAGAATTGACATCACTTTAGCACTACTAATTTATTAAAATTTTACTTAAGAACTAACCTAATCACTTCATTTTCTCTATCAATTTTAAATTTTGCATTCTTTTGAGAAATTCCTAAATTAAGAGGTCGATTAAAACTAAAGTCACCATTTTTTCTTTCATAATTTACATAGGAAACAATTTTATTATTTTTAGTAAAAACAACTAAATAGATCGAATCATTCCATTCAATAGAACTGTTAAGTTTTACATTACCATTTATATTATTTTCTCTTAATTGATCTTTGAAATTTAAATAAGGTGTTACTATGATCATTTTATCCCATTTAAAATTAGTAATTTTTGCGAAATCAAGTTCAGTATTTTTTTGATTATGTATTACAGATTCGATCTCATTTTTTAGTTGAAGATCTTCAGCTAAATTTCTCGGATATTTAAAATAGACTAAAACTATAACTAAAATTATAAGTATTGATATGATTAATCTTTTTTTCACCATCTCACTCCTTCAAAAAATTCACTGTATAGTTAAATTTTAACATTTACTGAGTAAAACTTCAGTGGAAATTGTGACAGAGTTTAAATAGCGACTAATCATTTAGAACAAAATAAAAAAGAGTACCCGTAAAAGAGCACTCTTACTAATGAGTTTACTTCTTACAATCATACGCAACCAAAGTAATGTCCAATTCTTCTTCCAAATTCTCAATCTTACTCTTAGCATCACTAGTTAAATCTGCGATAAAAAAGTCACTAGTATTTAAAGCTTTATTCTCATTACTCATTTCAAAATCCCCTTTACTAAAAATTTACCTTTTCATTTTTCCCTATGATCTAAAAACTATCCTAGCTTATGCTGGGAGAAATGATAAAATTTCAATTCGTAAAAAAGTAATAGGTTAGAAAACTTACTTTAGTGATTTATATTTGTTAAACTATTTATACTATTCAAATAATTTAGCGGGAATAATGTGCTTATAGGAAGGATTGGAATGATGAACAAAGATACTGTTTTTGCAATTGGAGACATCCATGGCAGCATAAATCAATTCGAAAAATTACTAAAAGAATGGAAACCAGACAATGAAAAACTAGTACTTCTTGGAGATTTAGTTGATCGTGGTGAGAATCCGTATGAAGTTTTATTAAGAGCACAGCAATTAGAAAAAGAATATGGAGCGGTAGTCTTACTAGGAAATCATGAGCAAATGTTATTGGATTGGCTTGAACAACCGGAGTTTAAACAAGTATATTATTACGGCCAAGGTGGTTTAGAAACAATTCATTCATTTTTTAAATTTGAAATTACAAATAAAAGAGGACCTAATGAAGTAGCGCAATTAATGAAAGAGCAATTTGAGTCTGAGCTACAATTTATTAAATCCCGACCTTTGTATTTTGAATGGGAAAATTATGTATTCGTCCATGCTGGGGTTGACTTGAGTCTTACTGATTGGAAGGACACTACTGATAAAGAATTCTACTGGATTCGAGACGAATTCCATTACGGAAAAAATGAAACAAATAAAACATTTATATTTGGTCATACTCCGACATCTATACTACATAAAACAGAAGGAAAATTTGATATTTGGTATTCAGCTTGTAAAACGAAGATTTGTATTGATGGCGCAGCTGCATATGGTGGACTATTACATGGTATGAAGGTTAATAAAGATGGGATTCTATCAACACATTCAATTCCTTCTAAGGCAAGGTCTACCAAGTATGAAATCTAATTTTCTTAGGATGATCATTAGTTGTCATCGCAAAGAGAGACTTCACTGGAAAATTTTCAATTTAGTGTTCCAAGAAAGGTAGCCATTATTAAGAAAATAGCTGCCTTTTTGATTATAGCCAAGTCAATTTAATTGAAAGGAAATGAAGTTGTGTGACTTGAAATGATAAAAAAAATTAAGTACTATTATATGTTTTTGGACTATTA
Organism: Bacillus sp. AFS041924; assembly: GCF_002577195.1. GTDB lineage: Bacteria > Bacillota > Bacilli > Bacillales > Bacillaceae_G > Gottfriedia. Next base: position 2,476 of record NZ_NULG01000105.1, on the reverse strand, counting down.
TGATAAAATTAATCGAGTTCAAGTTCATTTTGAGGTAAATGGAAATTTGAATAGGAAGAAGAGCAATCTATATGGGCTCTGACCTTTAATATTTCAGAGGTTGACTTTCCGACTAAAAGAGAAGCCATTGTGGCTAAGGAGGAATTGAAAATGAATAAACTAGACCTACTGAAAGATTTTATTCTTAACAAAAAATTAGGCATCGATGTATCGATACCTACGAAGGATTATACAAATTTTTCATATAATGGATTTGATGCGGGTACAGTCTATAATAATGGCACATACAGACTTTCTGTTGCTCGTGGAACAAAGGTAGAACGACTATTCCGTAAACGTAAATACAAAATGAAAGTTTCTAAAGACAATAACAACAACTTAGTTGCAATCTTTGAACTAGAAAGTGCTGAAGATTTGGTACAAGTTAAAACGCTGCTTTTAAATATGGAGAAATTAGCTAACAACGGACTACGTGAAGAACTGAACCGTGCAGCAAATTAATGTCATTTTATTATTTAATCGGAATGAAGATTAAGCTAACTGTGTACGTTGGTTAATTAATATGATCGAACCCACTGGTAATATTAAATATAACGCAATAAAACAAAGCCCGTATCGAAATTACTTGGTAATTGACGATACAGGTTTTTTTATCTATTAACTTTGTTTTGTTATAACTAAGCTGCCCATGTGAAGACTTTATTAGCTTTTTTAAAAATGGAATAAGCATCCCCTTAATTAATTAAGATCTTGGTTAGTATTAAATTTTTTCTACCTATTCTATTCTTTTCTTGAAAAGTTTAATAGGATCCGATTATGTATCTTTTTCCCTAAAACTATTCAACTATGGCATCAGTTAGTTCAATAAGGAAAATAATTATATCTATCATCAATCTTTTTAAATACAACTCTATGTTTTTTATCCTTCCGGTCAAAGGTTTGCAATATTACTATTACCATTACTCTCGTCACCCTTTTATTTTGGAATTCAACATCTCCAAATAGTGCGGATTGTACATAATACCAAGCACATTACCAAATGGATCAGTGACGGAAGCCGTGATGAATCCCGCCTCACCTCGATATGTGAGCGGTTCGTACTCTTCAGCTCCCATGGTTTTCAATTTTTCAAGTGTGGCTTTCACATCATCTACATGCCAGTACATGATGACACCACCAGGTCCAGCTGTTGCATGCGCGGGAGCGAAACGGCGATTGATCAGACCCAGTTCGTGCTGGTAGTCTCCAAGACGAAACTCGGCATATGCTAGTTGACCATTAGGTCCTGAACGTTCAAAGTAAGGCGCAATGCCCAGCAGTTCCGAGTACCACGCTTTTGCCGCCTCCATATCATCCGCCCAGTAATTGATGGTCGCAAATCCCCGTAATATTTGCATTTTGCTCATAATCAATTTCCTCCTAAGATTATTATTATCGGTTTACAGAATGAGCAATATCAAATTAATTATTACATTTTAATACCTTTATTAAATTCAATAATAAATGGCTAGTTTCTTTTCAATTTAGCTTTATTGCTCTTTACATAATAAAAAAGGTGTGCCGAAGTAGTCCTTCTTGTTCTTCAACTAACGCTATGCGTGAGTTCAACAACTTATTTTCACCACCTTCTTAAAGTTTGCGGATCTTCGGGCGTAGAGCCAACGAGGCGAAATTTAGTGCAGCATATGAAAGTGGAAGAATAATAGAAAACCCGTAATCACCATAATCATTAGCAAACGAATGAGATAAAGCCGCACCAGTCATTAAAAAGAATATACCAGCGTGAACCCATTCTTTAAGACGAGGAAAACCAGGCACGACCAGAGCGATGGCCCCAAGCACTTTCCAAGTCCCAAGAATGGTCAAGACGTATAATGGGTAGCCAAGATTCGTCACTAACTCGATGTTTCCATCAAGTTTCATAAGTTGTCCGATACCACTTAACATAATAGATGCTGCGAGCAGTTATGTGATTGTCCAATAAGCAATCATTTTTCTTCTGGGCTGGATTTCTACTTTCGCGGTTGTTTCCGCTACGGTAAATTTACTCATTTGTTACCTCCTCATAATTGTTCAAGTGAGACTTATTTACGTACCAAAATTTTCCAAATAATTAACTTCAAGAATACTTATTCAACAATACTGCCAGATAGAACAATTTAAATAAGACTGGAATAATAAGCAGTCTTTATAATATTCAACTATTGCATGCGTGCATAACTATTAATTTTCCAAGGAAAAAGAATACAGAGATAATATATACCTAAGAACCCATTATCGAGAAACGCCTGTGGATTAAAGAATTAATCTCTCAATCTTCATAAGGATAAAAACGCCTCAACCTAAAGCTACCGGGATGTTTTGAAGTACAAAATCAAAATTCGCAACCTAATGCGTTAATGTATTAACATTAATTTTCAACAGTAAATTGGTAATAAAAAAAGCAGTGGATTTCGTATGAAATGTTACCCGAATA
>NZ_NULG01000104.1 GCF_002577195.1 Bacillus sp. AFS041924 | reverse complement strand
TATATAAGCATGCGTTAGTTCAATAAGTAATGATTCAACCTAAGAAAAATACTATTAAAGCAAAAACGCCAATGACAATTGGAATAACTGCTAATATTAGTAGTATTATTTTTGCTAATATAGAAGACTTACTTGCAATTTTTTGAAAAAGAATTACGTCTTGTTCTTCCAACTTTGCATATGTGTCCTCTTTTACCCACTCCAAATTTTTAACTGTTTTTTGGTTTTCTTCTTTTGTATATTTGAATAAAACTGATAAGAAAAAAGTTACTCCTGCAATTAAAAATAACAGGCCAATAACTAAGACATTCATTTTTACCAATTCCTTTAGAAGGTTTTATTTGACTGAATTTTTTAGTCTAAAGATCAATTACTTCTTTTTTTGCTTAAGAATTTCTAAAGGCATTATAAAAGTAATGTAGATTAATGTTAAACCTATTAAAATCATCATTATAAATCCTATTCCATTTGATAATATTTTAAATGGTCTAAAACCAAATGAGTCTAAGACTAGATATAAAAATTTATATAAAAATACTAAAAACAAAAATATTGAAATGTCTTTCAAACTTTGTTTCCAATTTATTTTTTTTGATTCGAAGTAGTAAATAGCAATTTTTCCGATAAGATAAATAACTACATAAAAAAATGCGTCTGTTAATTTTGCGTCTTTTCCACTTAATAATAAAATGACATATATAATACCAATAATGACAAAAGGTTTTAATCCATTTTTTAATAATTGTTGCCTTATTTTATTCAAGATAAATCGCATGAGGTAACTCCTTAGAAGTTTGTCTTTATTTGAATTTTATCATAATTCATCTAATATTTTTTTAATAATAAACATTTTCTTATGCATACAGATAGGTAAGGGTTTGAAGTTATCGCTCCCTTTTCCCCCCGTTCACACCGTACATGAGACTTTCACCTCATACGGCGTTCCAACTAATCCAATTCGATTTAATCACCAACACCTCAGAAATCGCAGTTCCTTCCGTGTCTCAATTCTTCCGTTTTAATAAGTCGGTGCCTCTCCAGGAGGTGAACCTCTATTAGTCTCACAAGAACCTTATTAACCGATAAAGATTTGCCTTGCATGATTAAATGATTCTTCATTAGTCTAGTGGCTATCCCTCTAGGCTGATTAGACCTTTCATTGGTACTGTGCCACCACTTTCACTGAAATAAAGCCAAGTTATGCAGTAACTAATGTCATTAATGCTTTCCTTGCCACCGCTTCATTGGGAGTAAGCCCTCCACGTTATCAGCTTACNNTAGAATGAACTTAGGTGCTTCCTGTAAGCCTGTTAGCATTCATACGCCTGTAACGTATCATGGATTTTCATATTAGTTAGTCTTACTCACCCACATCTAACCTCACAATTTGGTGATATACACATTTCTATGTATCGCAGTTATAGACCCGTACATTCAGAAGTTCGTCAGCTTAACCTTTTATTGTAGGTTTATTCGCATTCTCACCATATTCATTCAACTCAAGCATCATGAATTACACCACTCCATCGAGTAGGCTTTCGTCAGCCGAACTCACGCCTTTTCATCGAGCTTATAACACGATCATTCTTACTAAATCCAGTGCTATTCGACTAAGAGAGAACCCTTCAGGGCGTTACCCCGTCATTTGATTCTTCGATATAATCCTTCAGCTCCGAAAAGGAACTGTCTGACCTTTACCTGAGTATTGTGACCAATCTCAATTTAAGCCAGAAACATTTCGCACAACTAAACTGCCATTACTTCAATAAAAAAACTGCAATTAAGCAGCTTGTGATCTTCAACTATCGCATTGCGTTAGTTGAACAACATTATGGTTTATAAATACCCAATTTCTTAAGGCAATTTAAATAATACCTAAAATTGCGATTGTCTAAATTTTGTTCTTCCTGCTTTGATCCGATAAAAACAACCAATTCACTCGATATAAATGAACAGCTACCTTGTACGGTATAACCACTTATTCGTTTGCCATCTTTACTTTCTAAAATGACATTTATTAATATTCCCTCATTTAATCTAAGGTCTTCTCCTGGATATCTTGAAGCATATTTTTTAGTGAAATGCAGGTGTTGTTTTTTTTCTTCCTTGCAAAACAGATTTTCTAATATTTTCTCATCTTTAATTTCATAACACTTAACGATGTTAGCGTAATCCACATATGGATTTTTTTTAAATCTATAAAGTTCGTTTATCTAATTCATTAGCCTTATATTTTTCTTTGTATATTCGGTCAACTTCATCTATTAAAAAATAATTTGGTATATTTTTAGTTAGAAATTTTGAATATAGTTTATTAATTTCCATTTTATTTACTCCATCATCATCTTTTTTTACAGCATAAGTATAACATTCCTTATGCAACTAAAGCATGCCATTTTGTTGTATAAGAAAATTAACAATTTTTTATAACAGAGCCAATCATAAAAAAAAGTTAGATTCTACTTAATAGAATCCAACTTCTTCTGAGTTAATTATGCTTTTTTAACATTAGTTGCTTGTGGTCCGCGTTGCCCTTGTTCTACTTCAAATGTAACTGCTTGACCTTCATCTAATGATTTAAATCCGTCAGTTTGAATTGCTGAAAAGTGAACGAATACATCATCACCATTTTCACGCTCGATGAATCCAAATCCTTTTTCTGCATTAAACCATTTTACTTTACCATGTTCCATAATTGTTTCCTCCTTGTGTGATTTACACACATTGTAATAGTTCTATATTAACAATAATAATCGAGCTAATCAAATTAGCCTAAATAATTATAATTGATATAACATTTTTTATTTGATTAATAGGTAACTCTCTTAAAATTAATTGAAAGTCATGAAACAATTTTACTTCAATAAAAAAATTCAGATATGACTTTTTTATTTACTTGTTTCATTGGTTCCTTCTTTTTTCTTAGTACCTTTACTTACATATGGTTTGGCACTTTTTGCTTTTCTAGCTTTAGCTTGCCACCTATTCCAACCCTTCTTATCTGTTCCTCTACCTGTTCCGCCTTTACCTTTAGCTTTACTCATAAAAACACCTCATTAATATTATACAATAAAACAACAGATAGACGTTATAATATCCAAATAAATGAAATGTTAAACACGAACAATGCTATTGATTATTTAATAATAAAGCATCAGATAGTAACTATATTTAAAGTCCCATTCACTATTTATCTGATTTTCTCCGCCAACTCTAATATAATGCCCTCTGGACCACGAACGTAACATAACTTATAACTCTCTTCATATTGCTGGATCTCACTAAAGATTTCTGTGCCCTTCTCTTTCAATTTAGCAACAATAGCTTCAATATCTTCTACAGCAAAGCAAATATGTCGGATACCTAGCGTATTCGCAAAAGTTTGCTGAATACCTTTTTCATCTGACGGTGTATAAAATTTGACTAGCTCGATCCAGACTTGACCATCTGGCATCCCCAATCCTACACATGACGTTTTAACATCCTTAAGCCCAACTATTCTGTCCAGCTGTTCTCCATCCAATTCCCATTCCGCTTGCACTTCTAGTCCTAAATCAAGAAAAAACGCTTTAGCCTCTGAAAGATTATTTACATTAATACTCACATGATCTATTCTATTGATTTTCATATATCCTACCTCCTATGTTCCAGTTATTTCATTCGTTAAACTTCTGTTGACATTCTAATTCGAATAAAACAGAAAATATCCTTCTTCAACTAACCTTCCATTTACGAATAAGAAAAAAGCTCCCGAAGCAGCTTTGTTGAAATAAACTATATTTTTGAAAAATCTTCATTTTAATAATCTTGAATCTCAACTAAACGATAAATAAAATTAGCTAATGATCTGGACTTTGAGTTTATCTGATTCTACTAAAACCAAGAAATCTTGAACCTTGAAATGCAAGCTCTCCATCATCACCTTCAACAATCATTCCGTATTCAGTATCCTTTACCTGAAATTCGATCCGATCTCCACTTTCTACTTCGAACGTTACAAAATATCTACTATATGCCGAATGTTCCCCTCCACCTTGTACGGCTGTTCTTTTAGCTATAGCTTTGGCTCTTACATTTAATTTTGGTGAGTTGTTATTTTTATTCCATTGTGTAACTCCCTTTATAATTGAGAATACAACAATGGATATAACGATTACAAAAATGATACCAATGAAAATGGGACCGAACGTAAACATAAAATCTCCGCCTTCGAACATATTACTCCTCCTAGAATCCTATTACTATATTTTTGCGTACTTTTTATGTAAGCTTTTATCATGAACTATACTGACTTAAGCTTTTCTTCCTAAATGAAAACATTTCCATTTTTTAAGGAAAATTAATGAATATCTTAGTCAATTTTAACAAAAATATCTTTCAAATTACCAAAGTATATTTTCCTATTTTTTCCATATTCTACTGAACTGCCTTGCCATTTAGTTGCATAAGCCCCTCAACATATCCAAAAAAAAATTTATCTAACGTACTCATTCAATTTTCTCCTACAACACAAAAACCACCTATCCCTAGGTGGCTCAAAAATATTTCTTCCCGTCATAATAAAGCAAAACAGTTTAACTACCAATCTATGTTTCAAGTTGGATCGTTCGTTAATATGACCTATGCTGGAGATTTCATTACTTTCTCTAAAACCTGTTTATTGTTTGGGCTCCCATTTGTTTTAAAGTAAGTGAATAAGAAACTACCTAGTATAACAATCATGCTCCCAAGTCCTTGTATCCACGTCATTTTTTCATTTAATAAGAAAAACGCTAAAATGGCTGTAAAAATTGGATTAAAATTCAGGAAAATACCTGCTGACGTTGCCCCAATTTTTTGAACGCCAATATTCCAAAAGAGCATACATAAGACTGTTGAAATAATCCCAGTATATAAAATTGAGAAAATAAATGACCCATTTACATTTAGTAACGTAAAATCTGAGAGATTAAAAGGGATGATTACAATAAATCCAAATATCCCTGAGTATAGTGTAGACATCATAGGTGATATCAGCCTTGTTGCCCATCTACTACAAACTGAGTATATTCCCCATATACATACGGCAATGACCATCCATAAATCACCTAAATTAAATTTCATTGAAAATAGTAGATTAATATCTCCTTTTGAAAGCACAAGAATAACCCCAAAGAACGAAAGAATTATCGAAAATATTTGTAACAAATTCATTCTTTCTTTTAAAAATAAAGAAGAAAATAAAGCAATAGAGATTGTATTTAGGGTTGAAATTAAACCAACATTAGTTGCGGATGTCTTTTCTAATGCTAAAAATTGAAAAAGATTAAAAAGTACAACACCTGTTACTCCCATGATGATTATTGGAAGAATAGCTTTACGTGGAAGTAAGATTTTCTTTTCTTTACACCATACTATTGGTAAAAGGACGATAATTGCAATTCCCCACCGTAGAGTCGTTAAAGTCATTGGAGAAGCATGACCAACAAGTGATTTTCCAACGACAAAATTTCCTCCCCATAACAAACTTGTTAATAATAACAACAGTATATAAAAGATCGGCATATCTAAAGCTCCCTTCACTGGTCTAAAATAGATTGCGCAGTGATTTCTTTTAATTTTTAATTAGTTTAACATAACTATTTATTCTACCGTGTATTATTTTGTATAATGGAATAAATACAAAATAATTGTAAGTAAAATTAATATTTAAAAAAATATAATTCGATTTATATAATCATTCCAACCCATTTTCCGAATAATTGAAAGGGAGTCGATAAAGGTGGAACACCTAGTAAATAAAGTGTTAGATGAATTAGATATTAAAATTTTAGATAAGTTACAAAAGGAAGCTCAAATAAGCAATACAGAACTAGCGCGACATGTGAATTTGTCACCACCAGCTACACATGCGAGAGTTAAACGATTAGAAAACGAGGGGTATATCGATCGGCAAGTTGCTATCTTAAATCAAGAAAAGCTAGGCTTTGACTTACTTTGTTTCATTTTTATCAATACAAATATCCATCAAGCCGATCAGTTAGAAGTGTTAGAGAAAGAGTTAAAATCCATGCCTGAAGTTTTAGAGTGTCACTTATTAACAGGAGAGTATGACTATTTATTAAAAGTTGCGAACAGAGAACGAAAGGAATTGGAGAACTTTATTCGGAAGTTAAATCAGCTTGGAATCATTCGAATTCAAACAAGTTTAGCCTTAAGAGAAATTAAATCTTCTACCGTTTTGCCGATAGGTGAAAAAGAAGAATAAGGTTTTGTAAACACAACATACACCAATATCCAAGTAACATTATTCTCTTGGACTTTGGTGTATGGTTGGAATCAATTTTCTATTGTAAACGATGTGGCTCAGAGATGAACTCCATTGCTCAGATAATAAATAGATAGCAAATCAATTTAACAATGCCTAAAAAAAGAAAGCCGCTCAATAGCGACTTCCCTCACATCAAAACGATTAAACTAAATTCTCTAATCGCTTATTTAACCGAATTCTCCAATCCTCAGCTAACTCAGGAACCTCAAGTATTGCTTTAATTCCCTCAACATTTTTAGGATCATGGAAATAAATCTCGTTGCAATACAAAACAGAGACTTTATTTTTTTGAGCTTCAATTAATTCTATTTTCGAATCTTTTCTGATTGTTCCCTCTTTTATAACGCGGCATAAGTAGCCTGTAAACCCGGTTTCTACGATTCTCTTAAGTGCTACATTTGTTCTTCTTGTTATTGTGTCACACGGGATTCTACTTTGAGTAATTTGTATGATCGCATCACCAATTTGGTATACATCTCCAATGCATACGTCCTTTTCAGACATATTTGTTACAGTTATATTTTCTCCAAATGCTGCAGGTGGTAATTCTAGATTAAACTCATTCTCCCAAAGCGCGTAGTGTTCATATGGATAGACACATACAGCTCGGTCCGGTCCACCATGATGTTTTAAATCGGCTACTCCATCACCTTTAAAGCCATCTTTCGATAAATAAACTTCTTCAACTTCTTCTTTACAAATCCCTGTTGTCATTTCCTTATTTTCGCCGTACTTCATATTACTTGGTAATCCTACAGCTAGATTTATTAAATCAATATTATTTGCCATACCTTCCACCATCTCCTTCATGTTTACGAAATGTAAAGTTGAGTCTTTTATGTATTCTTACTCTAATTCAAGAATCGTGCATGAATTCCTCTATTAATATCTTTATCTCTATATTGCCAATTTCTATTCAAGGTTGGTTTATCTTGTTATATAGTCTACTCCATTGATTATCTAAATAATTTGGCAAAGGGATACTTGAGGGATTAGAAGGAAGAAAACATGCTTCCTATCAAAGGAGACAAATGCAACAGTATTAATGTATAATTTTGTTTAAGACTTAAAAAATAGTTTATCACATATACGTTAATCGAAAGGAATATTATGGATACTTTATCTGTATTTTTTGAAAAGCAAATAGAACATTACTCATCCAAACCATTACGAGACGCAATTTTTCATATCGTTAAAAATGCAATCATTGAAGGTATATTATTTCCTGGAGATTACATAACTGAAGAGGATCTAGGAAAGAAATTTAAATGTAGTCGGACTCCTGTAAGAGAGGCAGTAAGAAAATTAGAGCAAGAAAATTTGTTAAAAGTTAAACCAGGTATAGGTATGGAAATATCGTCGATTAACCCTAAACTTGTTGAGCAAGAGTTTGAAATCAGGCAACTTCTCGAAAGCTATGCCATTCAAAAAGTTTGCGATATAATTACGGAAGAGCAAGTGATAAAATTAAATTTGGCAAATGAAAAAATCTTACAAGCATTATTAATTAAGGATTATATTTCTGTTAGTCATGCGAACATTGATTTTCATCAATTATTGTATTCATTTTCAGAAAATTATTATCTACAGAAACTTTCAGATGTATTATGGTTATCGATGCGTATTACCTTTTTATCTTTAAGATTAAATGATAAAGCGACCTTTGAGCATCAATGGTTTGAAGAAAGATTTCAAGAACATTTAGATCTAGTAGAAGCAATAAGTGAAAGAAATAAAGAGAAAGCCAAAAAGATTATTAATAAACATATTCAAGAACATCATAATTACCATCTTTCTGTATTAAATAACTATCTCAATCGTACGATTAGTAATTAAAAAGGGTCAGGAAAAGTCACGATGATGTGCACTAATTTCCTGACCTTTTATTTCTTATTCTAAGAATACTTTTATAGTCTTCAGGTGTATCTATATCCATCCCCCATTCTAGATGGTCAAATGAAATGATTTTTAAATGATGTCGATATTTTTTGATGATTGATTTCCCACCTTCATCACCATAAATAGAGTTAAATTCACTGAATAATGTGGCTTTGAACAATATAGGATGACCTAACATATCTTGATATTTTGGACGGTAAATCGATAGTTCATTTTTACTTGAAACTTTAAATTCATCAACTAAATTCCGCACCACCAAATCCGATACAAAAGGCTGGTCTGCCAAAAAAACCATCGCAGCATCTACCCGATTAGATACCGATAATATTCCAAGCTTCAAAGATGATGACATGCCTTCCTCATATTTTGGATTGTATAGTATCTCTACATCCTGTAAATCTTGAAGATGTTCTCGAATCTTATTTATATTTCTCCCAGCAATCACTACGATGGGCTTTAAATGATTGCGTAATGCGACTTCCACAGAGTAGCGAAAAAGAGGTTTCCCATTAATCGGAAGCAATAACTTTGGTTTTCCCATTCGTCTAGATATTCCTGCCGCTAAAACAATTGCACCGATTTTACACATGTATCTTTGTCCTTCCATGCAGTGGAACAGGGATCCTACCTGATCGTAATGACATCAATTCTGAAACGATACTAATAGCAACTTCCTCCATCGTTTCAGCACCTAAGTCTAAACCTATAGGAGAGTGAATTGGTCCGCCAGTTAATTGGTAACCTATATTAGTAAGCATTTCATCTGTTCTAGATCGAGGACCCAAAACTCCTATATATCGCGGGTTGCTGTTTAAGGCTAAAAGTAATGCAGCTTCATCCTTCTCTAGGTGATGGTTCATTACAATCCACCAAGAGTCTGAAACATTATTGGGATAAATGTCTTCAGGTTTACTAACTATATGGATTTCCGATGGGAAATACCTTTCATTATTCAAATCCTCTCGTGAGTCCAAAATCGAAACAGAAAACCCTGCTTTTGAAGCTAGTTCTGCAACTGGCCTAGCATCTCTTCCTGCTCCTACTATTATTAATCTTTCAGCTGGCTGCATTGAATCTATTACATATCGCTTACCTTCGAGATTAATAGTCTCTGCCCGAGTTCGGTTCTTCAAACAGGTTAATCCTTTTTTTATTACCTTAGAAGGAAAATAATCGTAATCACCTAAGATTTCACTGTTCTCTTTAATCAACAATCTTTTTCCAGTTGTTACCTCCAAAACTAGGCAAACAGTATTGTCCTTCTGAATTTCTTCATTTACTTTCAGCCAAAATCCATCCTGTTCACTTATTGGCAAGATTAACACTTCGAGATTCCCTTTACACCCTATTCCTAAGCTCCAGATCTCATTTTCACTTAAATCATATATTTGTATATGTGGTGATTGCGTTTCCATTGATTTTTCAGCCCATCCATATATATCACTTTCCAAACAACCACCGCTGATGGTACCGTACATTTTTCCATCAGATGACATCATCATTTTTGTCCCAGGAAGTCTATACGCAGAACCCTTCACACTAATAAGCATCACTAGAGCAGCCTTTTGTTGTCGTTCCCAAGCTAGTTTAATATTTTTTAAGACTTCTCTAAACTCATTTAATTGTGACATACTTTTTTTCCTCCTATACTAAAGTGAATAGGAGATAGAAGTCTACAACATCTATCTCCTAAATAATATTAAAAGAATGAATCCTTAATACCCTTTTCGCATTAAACCGAAACTTAAAATCAGTGATAAAATAAAGAAGAATATAATAGCGATAAAACCTCCATTATATGAGTCAGTCACCTGGCTAAACGTCCCCACAACGATTGGTCCTAATGCCGCTATCAAATAAGATACACATCCGAAAACACCACCAATACTTCCCATTACTTCTGATGATGCTACACGTTGTAGCATTGTCATGGTTATAGCTGCCGGCATTAATAAACAACTAATGAGGAGGATGGTTAAGATCGCGGCAGACGTACTACTTGTTGTTATCATCGTTAAAACCATTAAAAGGATAATGACTCCTGATGTAACTGCGACAAATACTGCCCTTTTCATTAATTTATCGGATAAATATCCCGAAATCATTTGAATTAGGACGGCCAAAGCAAACCCACCAGAATTAATCATCGCAGAATTTACAAATGCGATTCCCTTCGTTTCCGTTAAGTAACTTGGTAGAAAAGTTGTCATACCAAAGAAACCAATTGAAAAACAAGAATAAATTATAGTTAAAACCCAAAACATGGGATTTTTTAAAACGGAAATAATGCTTTTCTTGCTTGCTCCAGCTGCTTCTTCCTTCTTGTTATTCTCGATGTAATCTAACTCTTTTGTATTGGTTGCAAAATGCTTACTTGGATAATCTCTCACCATTACCCAAAAGATAACTAGCGTAACTAAGGAACATCCTGCAAGTACATAATAGCTCTCTCTCCAGCCATATGAAGCCGTAATAATAGCAATAAGCGGCAGACCCACAACTGGTCCAATTGCATTTCCATTAAACCAAGCCGTTTGTGCTTTCGCCTGTTCGTTCGCCGGAAACCATCTTGATGTTAATTTAAGGGCAATTGGATACAAGACCCCTTCACCAATCCCTAATATGGCCCTTGACCAAAAAATACCACTAATAGATTCTGAAATTCCGCCCAAGAACATTGCTAGCGTCCATAGTAAAATTCCAGCAATACCAGCCCTTAATGGTCCGATTCGATCAATTGCAAAACCCCACCCAAATTGTCCGATTGCATAAGTGACTAAGAAAATACTACTTAATGTTCCTTTCACTAAGTTTCCATTAATCGATAAATCTTCTAAAAATGATTTGTTAGCCAGCAAAATATTAATATTTGCTTTATCCATTGTGGAAACAACAAAAAGCAGAAGTAATGGTAGAACAACGTAAAACCATCGAGTTTTTGACATTTTCTCGTATGGAGCCTGTAATTGAGTATTAATATTTTCCAATTCTTTCACTCCTATTAAGTATTAATAAGCAACCTATAAAACCATGTTTATAAAGGTAAACATACTTTACCAAACTTCTGCTTTTTTCTAGATGTTAAGATTTTTCTGTGCATCAGGGTTGTTATGTCATTTAAGCCCCCCTTTCTAAAAAATATTTACTTTGTTCTGTATCTTTTCAGCTACTTTAATCCAATTTCGAACTTTACTAGGAGTAATTGGAAGTTCATTAATTGAAACGTTTAATGGCATTAATGCGTCTACTACTGCATTAGCAATTGCAGCTGGAGGAGAAATAGCTCCACCTTCTCCTACACCCTTGATTCCAAGTGGGTTTCGAGTAGAAAGGAATTCTTGATGAGACTTTCTTACCGTAGGTATTTCCATTGATGTTGGTATTAAATAATCCATATACGTTCCGGATAATAGTTGACCAGTTTGATCAAATATAACTTCTTCATACAATGCTGAACCGATTCCTTGTGCAATTCCTCCCTGCAATTGACCATCGACAATCATTGGGTTTATCACCTTGCCACAGTCATGAACTGTAGAATAATCTAAGATTTTTACAAATCCTGTTCCTTTATCCACCTCTACTTTGGCAATATGAACGGAGGATGAAAATGTAACAGTGGGAGGGACAAAATAATGGGTAACATCAAGACCAGGTTCTATGTCTGGTGGAAGTTTACCAAGTTTACCAGGTCTTGCAGCATGAGCTATATCTCGATAAGTAATACACTCTTCAGGTACATTCTTAGAAAATATTTTTCCATTCCTAATCTGTAGATCATCAGTAGGAGCATCTAATAAGCTCGCTGCAACCTTCAGTACTTTTTCTCGTAATTTTAATGATGCACCATGAATGGCAGATCCGGCGTTTACGGCACTACGACTGGCGTAGGTCCCTGCGCCTAAAGGTAAAACAGAGGTTTCACCAACTCTTACTGTAATGTTATCTGGGCTAAGTCCAAGATCATCTGCAGCAATTTGAGCAAACACAGTTTCATGCCCTTGTCCTTGGGATGCACTCCCTAAATGTGCAATAACATGACCGGAGATATCCACACTTAAATGGGCACCTTCAAACGGCCCTGCCCCTGTACCTTCAACATAGGATGAAATTCCTATTCCAATCCATTTTCCCTGTTTTTTCAATTCCTTTTGGTTTTCCCTGAAATTTTGATAGTCTACCATTTCTAAAGCTTTGTTTAGAGCATCCATGTAATCCCCGCTATCATAAATAAGCCTAGCGCCATCTTTTACTAAAATACCTTGGTCATACGGCATATCTTCAGGTAATATAATATTTTTCTTCATCACTTCAACAGGATCTATATCTAGCTTTCTAGCAATCATGTCAATGATTCGGTCCATAACAAAAACCACTTCAGGCCGTCCAGCCCCCCTAAAAGGTACGTTTGGCGTTTTATTCGTAAGAACAATTTTACATTTAACATCATAGTTTGGAATTTTGTAGGCTCCACGCAAATGAAAGGCACTGTTATAGGCGCAAGTTAGTCCAAAATAATTAACTGCGCCACTATCAATAATGAATTCATCTTTTATACCAAGAATAGTTCCTTCCTGGTTAAAATAAACTTCTATATCATGAATTTGATCTCGTGAATGACGAGAACTAGTCATATGTTCAATCCGGTCTTCTATCCACCGAACAGGTTTTTTTAATTTAACAGAAAGATAAGCAACTACTATTTCCTCAGGATATACTCCGCCTTTTGGACCGAAACCACCGCCTACATCTGGAGCAATAACAATTATGTTTTGCTCTACAAAGTCTAAACAACGTGCAACAGTAGCTCGAACTTCAAACGGTAACTGGGTTGAGGACCAAATTTGTAATTGATTTGTGCGAGTGTCAAATGAAGCAACGACTCCTCTCGTTTCCATTGGGTTTGAGGAAAGACGTGGCGTTTTAATCCTGGCTTTCAATGTGTGATCCGCAATTGATGATGCTGTTTCACTGTTCCCCACGACAAGATGAAAATCTGACTGTAAGTTATGCCCAATCTGCTTTTGTATACTGATTGCATCACTTTTTAATGCTTCAAACGGATCGACGTTCGCAGGAAGTGCCTCATAGACCACTTCGATTAATCCAGCTGCATCCTCTGCAATATATCGATTTTTTGCAACCACTACAGCAAGAGGCTGTCCAACATAAATAACAGTACTTTTTGCTAAAATGTCCTCAAAATTAAATCTAATCTTTGCATTAATTTGTTCTTTCAGATGTGGTGGTAAAGCAGCGTGCGCTTCAAATTGTGTTAGCGGTTTCAATTTTTCATCAATTGTAACTCCTGTTAGAACTGCGTAAACACCATCAATGGATTCTGCTTTTGATGTATCAATACTTATTATTTTTGCATGTGCATGGGGGCTGCGAACGAATACGGCTTCTGTCAAGTCGGCCAATTGGATATCTGCCACAAATTTACCTGCCCCTGTTAGTAAACGATAGTCCTCTTTACGCTTAATACTTTTACCAACATAGTTTGACATGAATTTGCTACCTCCAATCTTATGAAATCGGTTGGTTTGTTACCAACTTTACTGCTTTAACGATATTTGAATAGCCGGTGCATCTACAAAGATTTCCAGAAATGGCTTCTCGAATTTCATCTTCGTTTGGTTTGGGATTTTCAGAAAGATAGCTTGTTAATGTCATAAGAAATCCTGGTGTACAAAATCCACATTGTAAAGCATGGCAGTCTGTAAATGCTTGTTGGAGGGCATTTAGGGCACCGTCTTCTTTAGCCAAAGACTCTACAGTCTGAATTTCGCATCCATCAGCTTGGACTGTAAACATAAGGCAACCTCGAACCGGTTTTTTATTTAATAAAATTGTACATGCTCCACAAACTCCATGTTCACAGCCAATATGAGTGCCAGTAAGTTTTAACTCTTCTCGAATAAAATCTGTCAACAATAGACGAGGCTCAATTTCTTTTTGAATTTCTTTGCCATTAATGATCATTGAAATCAGAACTCGATCCATTCTATTTCTCCTTTTTGTGCTCGATTAAAAGCTTTCTTTAATGCTCGAACAACTAAAGTCCCAGCTAACTCCCTCCGATATTCTGCAGTGCCATGAAGATCCGATTCTGGTTCAACACTTTCCATCGTAATTTCATGAACTTTCTCAAATACATCATTTGATGGCTGTTTTCCGATAAGAAACTCTTCTACCTCCCCTAACACTGTTGGAACAGGGTTTACTCCTCCCACGGCAATCTGAGCATTGGTGAATTTTCCTTCTTCATTAACATCAACTACTGTAGCAACCTCAGCTATTGCAAAGTCACCATACCGTCTCGAAACCTCCTCAAAAGAAGTTCCACTAGATTTTTTTATGACTGGGAAGCGAACTTCTTTAATTAATTGATCAGCCTGAAGTGAAGTTAATAAAAAGGTTAGGAAAAACTCTTCAGGAGTTAGTATTACTTCACCTTCAAGACTAGTAATGACAATCTCCCCTCGAAGAGCAGTCAATACACATGGTAATTCCGCTGAAGGGTCTCCATGGGCGATACTTCCTCCGATCGTTCCTCTATTGCGAATTTGAGTGTGGCCTACATATCGGATGGCTTCAGCCAACAAGGGAATGTGCTCTTTAATGAGTGTTGATTCCTCAATTTCAATATGTTTTGTTAAAGCACCAATTGCAATATAACCATCATTTTGTCTAATATAATTCAAGTCTGATATTTTACTAACATCAATTAAATAGTTTGGTGTAGAAAGTCTCATATTTAATACTGGAATTAAACTTTGTCCTCCAGAAAGGATTTTGGCGTCCTCCCCATACTCTGATAAATAACCCAGAGCCTCTTCCAAGTCAGTAGGACGAAGGTAATTAAATGCTGCTGGTTTCATCTTTTAACCTCCTAAATTAGTTGGCGTTTAATTCAACTGTAATTGCTTATTTATTTGCTTGAAAAAGCTACCAGCAAAGAATTTAGCGATTCCTCCAATGACTTTGTTACCAACACCTGCAATCTTACCCCCAATCTCGGCTTCACAATCCCATACCAACTGACATGATTCTTCATCTAAGGGATTTATTTTACATTCCATCTTGGCATTAACAAATCCAGGTTTACCACTGCCTTCTGCTATTAACAAATAATGACATGGAGCTTCAATATCCAGCAATTTCACTTTGCCAACGTATTCTCCTTTTACAGCTGCAACTCCAAGTTTAAGTTGCACTTCATGCTCTCCATTTTCCAAAAGAAAAAGACCCTGACACCCTGGTATGGCATTTTTTAAAATTTCAGTGTCATGTAGAGCCTCCCATATGTCCTCAACAGGCCTAGTAAACTTTACTTCTCCAGATAGTTTCATAATCAATCATTCCTTTTCTTATTTCTTGTTTACATACTCCTGTATACCTGTATACATCTAATTTGAACATCACGCATACATGTATACATGTATGCATATATATTCTTTAAATTGAATTATTTTCTACTCACTATATTTCCAGATGTATACATGTATATAGGTAAGTTAATTGTATGGTAACAAAATTTAGAATACTTAGTCAATTGAATTTTATAATAATTTAATACTTTTCCCCTTATAGCTCTCTTCTCTAGTTTTTTCTTACTCATAAAAGGCATACATTTGGCGATTTCAGTACTATAAAATAATTTTTGATAAATAAGGTGATCACTGCTACATCTTCTTTGTCTCAGAAAAAGGAAAGTAGCAATGAAATGTGCAGTTTATGTTTTAAAATCAATAATTTGATTATCATTTTAGCTAGTTTTGAGAGGTTATATGAATTTTTTCTTTATCTTTGACACATTTTTTGTACAACAATCATTTTTGTTTTCTCTGGACCATCATTAACATGATAAATGAAATTAACACCATAGAAAGTACCCATAACCATGCCATTTTCATATTCCCAGAATCAATAGCTAAGTAAATGGCAGTAGGGACTGTCTGTGTTTTTCCAGGAATATTACCAGCGAACATAAGAGTAGCACCGAATTCACCAAGTACTCTTGCAACACTTAAGATTCCTCCCGAGATAATTGCATTAAATGAAAGTGGGATTGAAATAAAGAAAAGTATCTCCCATTCATTTGCTCCGCAAACTCGGGCTGCTTCTTCTATCTCATTATCCACTCCTAGGAATCCAGTTTTTGCAGATTGATACATTAGTGGAAATGCTACAATAATTGAAGCAATTACAGCAGCCCACCATGTAAAAATGATTGGTTGCTTAAATAACCATTCTATAGTTTTCCCAAGAATACTTTGTCTTCCAAAAATTACAATGAGTAAAAATCCTACAACTGTAGGAGGAAGAACTAAAGGTAACATAATTATCGTTTCCAAAAGTGACTTACCCTTAAATGATTTTTTCGATAAAATTCTCCCAAACATTGTACCTAAAATAATCACGATAAAACCAGATAATACAGCAACCTTAAGAGAAACCTTTAGGGGGATTAAAAATTCTTCAATCATGTATTCTCCTCATTTCGTTTTAACCCAAAACTACTAATTAAATTGATAACAAATCACTTAATCGTTTATTTCTAAGTTCTTGTTCGGCATTTGTTGATAAGTCATATTTTTTTATAAGATGGAATATTTCGTTCAATATTTCTTGTGAACATTCAGTTCGAAGTAATAAATCTAAATCATCAGTTATTCTATCTGGCAAATAGTTCCTTTGAAAATCTAACTTATCTTGTACATCTTTTTTTGAATGATTTAAATTACACTTACCCATTTAATCCTCTCCTGACTTCTGTTTAACGATTTCATTGATTAAGAATTCTATATAGTTTTGCTCGTCTTCTAAATGAAATACAGGATATTCTACCACTCTATTTTTTTGCAGTTCGAAATGACTTATAACACATTTAATATTTGTTAATGTATCTAGTAAAGTGAGATCACTTTCATCTCTTATTAAAACCACTTTTGGATAGCTTTCCCTCTTATACCCTTCTACTAAAATAACATTTGTTGAAAAAAAGCGATATAATTCAATCGTTTTCTTTAGGTCCCAATTTTTAATATTTGTTCTCAACTGTAAGACACCTTCTCCTTCAACACTAGATATAATTGCTCCAGCATTTAGGTGACGAATACTGTCTTTACTATTTACTTCGATTTCAGGAACTCCTCCATGACCATGATGTTTTATTGCCGCAACAACTAATCCATGTTGTTTAGTTCTCTTAATCAGTTTTTCAGTGAGTGTTGTTTTACCACTGTTTTGAAAGCCAACAATTTGTAAAATTGAACAATTCTTTTTAATAACATTCAATTCCTTTCTTCTACAGTTATTGATCCTACATTTTTCGAAAAAACTATTAACTTTTTTAAGAGAAACTTTTATATCTTCTTTCTTTTCTCCTTTACGTAATAATTTATTATCATAATGTGCTAATATATTTAATCGCCTTATTTAAAACATGAAATTTATGTAATAAATTACAAACCATTTTATTAATCCAGAGTTCCAAGATATTAGTTGTCTATAATCTACTATTTTCACATAAATGTTCAAGAGATGTTCGATTTTTCTTTTAATTTATTTATCATTGATTTATTATTAGAAAAACAAAACAACTAGAATAAGGGGTATTTAGTATGTCTAAAGTCATCCATGAATTTAATGACTATATTCGAAAACTGCGAAAAGAGTTATTTGGTAAAGGTCCTGAAAGAATCCATACTGTTTTTGTTGAAAATATGGCTGTTTCAACTTTGTATGGAAATCTTACTCCTACAGAACTATTTATCGCTCAAACTTCAGAAGGGCGTGATATCGTTCATAATGCTAGAACTAAGATGATTCAAGATGTCTATGCAAAAAATCCTCCCGTTAAATTGGAAGACATCGTTGGCGCTAAATTTATTAATCTTTTTTCTGATATGAAGGTAGAAGAAGATATTGCGATTTCAGTATTTGTTTTCGATAAAAAATTGGAAACTTAATTGATTAAATAGTTGATCCTATTAATCAATTAAGTTAATGTTCCAATCTTATTTATGAAAGAAGTCGCCGCTTTTACCACCAGTTTTTTGTACTAAAAATGTTTCTTTTATGACCATACTTTTATCAACGGCTTTACACATATCGTAAAATGTAAGGCCAGCAACACTTACAGCTGTAAGTGCCTCCATTTCAACTCCAGTTTTCCCACTGCATTTAACAGTCGCACGAATGATTAAATCATACCCATTTGGTGCTTCTACATACTCGAATGTAAAGTCAGTGCCTGAAAGTGCAATCGGGTGACACATTGGAATAATGTCTGAAGTTTTTTTCGCTCCCATAATCCCAGCAATCTGTGCTACATTTAACGGATCGCCTTTCTTAATTTGTCCATTTTGTATCGCGTCATATAATTCCTTTGATAGCGAAATTGTACTTTGTGCAATTGCTACTCGTGTTGTGATGTCTTTTTCTGATATATCGACCATTTTAGGTCTTCCTTCTTCATTCCAATGGGAAAATTCACTCATGATAGTTCCTCCTTTTGCAGACAGGATCTAGGCAATAGAATTTGCTAGCCTATTCTTGTATTACTCCTGCCCATTTTGCCAATCCTCAGGCCTATTGATATTCTTAAAGATTAGTTCATCTTTTGAAAATGGTACTGTAAATAAATTAACCTCATCAAATAGTAGCTGAAGCTTTCGATTGTTTTTATCTACAATCTCTTTCATCTTCCCGATACAATTACGATGGTAGAGTGCAAATAGCGGTTGAAGTTTATCTGATTGGACCGGTACGATTGCATCAACGTTAGTATGCTTCACCTTTGCGATCATTTTTTTTACAAAATCAGCTGTAATGAAAGGTGTGTCGCAGGCTAGGACAAAATACCAATCTGTGTTTGATCTTTTTGAAAATGCATTGTACATCGCATATAACGGACCTTGGTATTCGTCAGCTTCTCCTTCTATGACAAAGTCTAGATCTTTTTTACTAAAATATGGAACTAGTTTTTCGTTCGTTGAAATAATAATAGGTGAAATTGAATTTTCTTTTAAGGCTTCTACACTATATTCATATAAAAATTTGTTTTTATATGTTTCAAACATTTTTGGTTTTCCGTAACGAGAGGATTTGCCACCTGCTAATACGACACCAGCAATTTTCATTGTCTATTTAATTCCTCAACAAAATGTTGGCATGTTGGTAAAATTAGTTTTGTCATTGCTAAGTTTACAGCGTTCCTTGAGCCAGGAATTACGTAAATTGCTTTATCATTAAAACTTCCTGCAATTGCTCGACTAAACATTGCCTTTGGACCAATTTCTGTATAGCTTAATGAACGGAACAGTTCCCCAAAACCTTGCATTTCTTTATCTAACAAATTCGAAATTGCTTCATATGTAACATCTCTTTTCGTAAAACCAGTACCGCCAGTAATAATCATAACTTGAACTTGATCATCTTCGCTCCATGATCTAACAATTGAATCAATTAATGGGATTTCGTCTTTTGTAATTTTATAATCCAAAACGATATGTTTTTGCTCCTTCAACAAAGCCTTAATTAGTTTACCGCTTTCATCATTTTCAACCGTTCTAGTATCACTAACTGTTAAAACCGCTATGTTAATGACCGCTAATTTATTATGTTTATGCATAAAACTTCACCCACCTTCATCCATTCAGTCGTAATCATCCTCCACTTACTGGTGGTATGAACGCTACAACGTCTCCATCTTTTACAATTTCTTCATCCGTTACAAACTCTTCATTTACTGCAGTCATAATCTGATGTAGTTGCGGTAAATCATATTTATTCATAAGTAATTCTTTTAACTCTTTTACGTTTATCCCATTTTGATCGTTTACCGTTAATTCTTCGATTCCAGCTTTCTCTCGTAAATGAGCAAATAATAATACTTTAATCATTTGGATTCCTCCATATTTGGTTTGCCGTTTTCGTATGATGTATTTTCTAATTGGTCACCGATCCACATCGTGCCATCTTCCCAAAACTCTTTTTTCCAAATCGGAACAATTTGTTTGATTCGTTCGATTGCGTATTCATTTGCCTCGTAGGCAACTTTACGGTGTGGTGACGAAACGGCAATGACAACTGCTAGATCACTAATCTCTAATTTTCCAACCCTATGCGTAATCGCAACAATTGCATCCGGCCATTTTTGCTTTATTTCATCACCAATTTGAGCAAGCTTTTTTACGGCCATTGGTTCATATGCTTGATATTCTAAAGACAGCGTTTTTTTACCTTTTGTTAACTCCCTAACTGTACCAATAAACAAAGTAATTGCCCCAGCGTTTCTACTTTTTACTTTATCTGATACTTCTTCAACTACAATTGGTGTATTGACAATATTAAATAATGATTGTTCCATGTAAATCACTTCACTTTTCTTAATATATTAAAGTACTGCTTATCTATACGATGGAGTGAAATCATACCAAGGCCATTTACTACCTTGAGGGTCTTCTAATAACAATAAGTCAACCGACATACCTTTTTCGTATTTTCTAGTTCCACCAGGTAAAACGATAAATGAATCCGTATAAGCTAATGAAGAAACTGCACTAGACTTATCAAAACCTGCTGGGATTGCTGTTAATCGACCTTCATCATAAACAATTTTCCCTCTCACAAATCTAGTAAAAGGATTCGGTTTCGGGAAGTTTTCTCCTAGTATCGCACTTACCCTCTTTAAATGTGGTGTTTCACTAAATAAATAAGTTTGGATAATCGGTCTAACAAATAATTCAAATCCAACGAAACAAGCGGAAGGATTTCCTGATAAACCGAACAATAATTTATTTTCAAAATGTGCTACAGTCGTTACACTTCCTGGACGCATAGCAATTTTGTTAAATAATACTGTGGCTCCTAATCTTGCGTATATTTCTGGTAAATAGTCAAAATCTCCGACTGAAACACCACCAGTAGTAATCAGAATATCGACTTGTTCTAATGCATTTTTCACTTCAGAAAAGCATGTGTCTAAGTCATCGCTAAACTTTCCTAAATATTTAGGAATTCCGCCTGCTTTTTGAATTTGAGCGAGAACCATATGTGAGTTACTATTGCGAATTTTACCTGGTTCAAGTGGTTCTTTTACATCAAGTAGCTCACTACCTGTTGCAATTACTCCGATTACTGGCTTTTTCGCTACCGGAACCTCACTATATCCAAATGTAGCAAGTAATGCGATCGTGCCAGGGTTGATTTCTGTTCCTTTTTTGACAAGAACATCTCCTTTTGACGTTTCCTCTCCTTGGAAAGAAATATTTTGGCCCTTTTGATAGGATCGTTTAATTTCAATAAATGTTTTACCTTCAATTTTCATCTCTTGTGCTAATTCAAGCATAACAACCGCTGAACACCCTTGAGGTATTTGCGCTCCAGTCATAATACGGACGGCTTGTAATGGTTCTACTTCATTTGGAAAAACTGAACCAGCACCAATTTCTCCAACTACTTCAAAGATTGTTGGATTTTCATTATTTGTGAGAATCGTATCTTCAGCTCTAATCGCAAAACCATCATATGGAGAGCGGTCGAATGCAGGTATATCTTGATCAGCTTTTACATCATCTGCTAGTACTCGACCATAAGCTAAATCAATCGATACCATTTCCTTTAATCCATTTACGGCAAAATCCATGACTTTACGAACCGCTTCTTCTATTGGTAATGGTACTCGTTTTTCGACCATTGATTTCATCCTCTCTCTATTAACCTAATAAACGATAATATAGTTTCTTAGCTTCTTGTATATCATTTGTGCCATGAACGAAAACCCTACCATCTTGAAAAATGACAAATCGATAATCTTCTAACTGACAAGAGATCAAATAAGGATTTCGTTCTACTTTCCCATGTTGTTTTAATTGATTTTCTAGTTCATTAAAATCATAATTTTTTGTCATTGAAGGTCTAATTTGAACTGTATTTCTCCCACATAATGTACTAGTTTTCGTTTGATTTTCAAAGGATAAATAAGGATACGTCTTATTCGTTCCACATGAAGGACATTCTTCTGATTTAAGTTTACTAATTTTAAAGGAAAAGTGCTCATTATTCCATAAATCAAATGTAAGAAATTTTGGATTAATGGCTGAATAATCCTCAACTAATATTTTTAATGCTTCAGCAACCTGATATGCTGTCACTAATTGTACCGTAGGACTAATAATTCCTGCTGTGTCACATGTCACACCAGGCACTGGTAAACTCTTTAATATACAGTTTAAACAAGGAGTTTTACTAGGTAGAATTGTGCAACACATGCCAAAACTACCGACACATGAACCATATACCCACGGAATTCCATACTTCTGCGATAAGTCATTTATGATAAATCGAATATCAAAATTATCTGTCGCGTCAATCATAACATCAACATCCTTTAAAAGGATGTCCATATTATCTGCACTAGCATCCATTACTAGTGCATTAATGTTCACTTCTGCATTAATTTTGTGAAGACGTTGTTTAGCCGCGATTACTTTCGGTAATTTCTCAAATGCATCTTCCTCGCTATAAAGCTGCTGTCTTTGCAAATTACTCATTTCAACATAATCTCGATCAATTAAAGTTAGTTTTCCAATTCCCGCTCTAACAAGTGCTTCGGCGCTAGCACTTCCTAACGCACCTGCTCCAATGATTAAAACATGTTTTTTTCTAATCAATTCTTGTCCTTTTTCACCAATTGGAGTAAAAAGCTGCTGACGTGAATAACGTTCTGACATAAATATCCTCCATTCAAAATCTAGGATCTAGGAAAAGAGTTTAAAAGATTTTCACTACCTTCCCTTAGTATCCTACCTTTAAATAAAAGCAGCATTAAGAAGTCCTCATCATATAAGGAGTTCTGAATGCTGCTTAATTTCCCTGCTTTACAAACAGAGATACCAATCATCACTTTTTCATTTTTGGATAGAGTAATATCAAAAAATTGCATAAACTCCAAGCCTCATAGTTTTGTATTAACTATTTTAGATTAACCGCCTATATGTGACATTTCAATTTTTTGTGATGGTTTTTTTGTATTACTTAATCGTTCATCCGAATAGCGATCAGTTCGATTGCTCCATATAGAAAGAATTGTTTCTTTTATTTGTTCATCATCTTGATTTGATCTTACTAATTCTCTTAAATCATATCCTTTAGTAGCAAATAAGCAAGTATATAATTTACCTTCTGCAGATATACGTGCTCTTGTACAGGTCGAACAAAATGAATCAGTAACTGATGAAATAATGCCGATTTCTTCATCACTATCTTTATAACGATATCGATTAGCAACTTCACCTACATAATTAGCTTCAGTTAATTCTAACGGCATGATTTCATTAATCAACTCTATTATCGTTTGTTTTGATACCACTTCATCAAGCTTCCAGCCGTTATAATTTCCAACATCCATATATTCAATAAAACGAAGAATGTGTTTTTTCTCTTTAAAATATTGTGCCATCGGGATAATATCCTGTTCATTCTTTCCTTTTTGAACAACCATATTGATTTTAACCTTCATTCCAATATCTGCAGCAGCTTGAATCCCCTCTAGGACAGCTTTTACATTCCCGCGGTTACCACTCATATAAGAGAATCGTTCTTCATTTAGTGAATCGATGCTGACAGTAATTCTTTTTAATCCCGCTTCAAATAAGTCTTTTGCGAACTTTTTAAGTAAAGTACCATTTGTCGTTAAAGCAATATCTTCAACACCGTCTATATGATTTAATCGTTTGATTAGTTTAGATAAATCCTTACGTAATAAAGGTTCTCCACCTGTAATTCTTATTTTTCTAACACCTAAAGATACAAAAATACGCGTTAATCTTTCAATTTCATCAAAGGAAAGTATTTTATCTTTTGATAAAAAAGCATAGTCTGGACCAAAAATTTCTTCTGGCATACAATAACGGCAACGAAAATTGCAGCGATCGGTAACAGATATACGTAAATCCTGTAAAGGTCGTTGGTGTTTATCCAATGCAACATTTTTCATAACCATTGCCTCACTTATTTTTATTTCAATGTAATTGAATCATTTACAATTCGATTTGTATGTGTATAAACATTTAGAGATTGATTTCGAATAAATCCAACTGTCGTAATCCCTAATTCATCAGCTAATTGAAGAGCTAATTCAGTTGGAGCTGATTTAGTCAATATGACCTCACAGCCTATTTTCGCTACTTTTAGTAAAATTTCAGAAGATAAACGTCCACTAAACACAATAATTTTATCTGAAATACTAATATTATTTTTAAGACAATAACCATAGATTTTATCTAATGCATTATGTCTCCCAATATCCATTCTATTCAAAATAATTCCATTTATATCACATAAAGCAGCATTGTGGACTCCACCTGTACTATGAAACAAAAATGCAGACTGTTGGATCTCATTCATTAAGCGAAAACAATCTTGAAATGATAGCTGAACATTTATTTCGTTCATTTTTTTTGCAGTTAGCGCATCATTTACAAAAACAAAGCCTTGTCTGCTCATTCCACAGCATGATGTAATATATCTTTTACTTTGAATCTCTTTATAATAAGGATTAATATTCTTTGTTTTTACATGGACGAAGCCTTCTTTTTCTTGGAACCATATATTTTCGATATCCTCGTATTTTCGGATGATTCCTTCAGATGCTAGAAATCCTACGACCATATCCTCAATATATTCCGGGGTACTGACCATTGTAGCAAATTCTTGTCCATTGATTTTAAGTGTGACGGGATACTCTGTTACAACGCTGTCGTCAATCTGTTTTGTTTCACCATTTTCAAAGCGGAGAATGCCTCTTCTCACTTCATTTGGTAGCATCGTTTAAGATTCCCTTCTTTTAAAGTATTTTATAATTTATAGTAAGTTTTTCAAAAATATTCATTAAGAGATGAACCTTTCACTTATTTCTTCATTAATAGGTTCATCTCTTATTATTAAACTCTTTTCTATTAAATACATCAATTGTTTTTCGATTATTCTTTTAGACCTTTTCCCATACCCTTTAGGAAATTAATACCAAAACCAACTGCTCGATTTACATCAGGGTCTTTTAATACTTTTACTAAATCTAGAATGCCTATCTTCTCATCCTTTTTTAGATGTTTATTCCCTTCATCAATTCCTTTTGTGACAGAATTGATTAGCTTAGTTGTTACCTCAGGGTCAACACTTGAAAGTACTCCAGCAGCACCCATGATGTTATTTATAATATTCGTTACTGGCTCGCGGTTCATTTGTCCTAAAGCAATTTTAGCAATTTTCTCTTTTGACTGTAGCATTGAATTTGCAGCCTCTAGAACACCAGTATCATTTAAGTCAGAAACTAAGTTCATCATTTTACTTAGCGAATCTTCATTTTCTGCTAATAAAATCTTCAAATCCTCTAGTTTCTGTTGGTTTTGCTCTTCTTTCGTCGGTACGTACTTTTGAATTGTCGTGATTGGTTGTGCCATGATTATACCCCTTTATTTTGTCGTTAAGTGGACGTATCCTTCTCTCTCCCATTTTCGCTGTACCTCAATTCCATTTTGAGGATTTCGCTTTTTATTACGCGGGTTCGATTTTGGCATTGGACTTTCACCTTCTACACGCAGAACTTCCATTCGTACTCTCGTTTGTTTATACGCCGGTGTGTTTGTACGGTGATCAGATGCTGGACCTGTTAAGAAATTAATCGCCGATTCCCTATTTGTTGAATTCATCGGTAAGAATAATTCATTTTTTTGTACTCTATCCGTTACTAGTGCCGGCAATTTCAGCGCTCCATACGGAGAGACTAATCGAACTAGCGATCCATCTTTAATTCCACGCTCATTCGCAAGCTCTGGTGATACCTCTACAAAAATCTCAGGTACCTTTAATTGAATACCGTATGATTTATTCGTCATATTCCCTTCATGGAAATGCTCAAGCATACGACCATTATTAATTAATAGGTCATATTCTTCCGGAAACCAGACAGGCTCCATCCAATCGGCTAAAGCAAACCTTGCTTTTTTATCAGGGAAGTTAAAACCATCCTCATAAAGAAGTGGTGTACTTGCTCCGTCTAAGCTTCCCCAAAGGAAACTATTCCAGCCTTCCATTACTTCATAGCTGGCTTGTGAGAATAATGGTGATAAACTTGCCATTTCTGCAAAGACATCACTTGGATGCTCGTAGTTCCAGTTTGCACCTAATCGGTTCGCAATTTCTTGAACAATCCACCAGTCAGGCTTCGATTCACCAAGAGTAGGTAGTGCTTGATATAATCTTTGTACTCGGCGTTCAGTATTTGTAAATGTTCCTTCTTTTTCTAGCGATGGCGCAGCAGGTAAAATGACATCTGCATATTGCGCTGTTTTCGAGAAGAAGAGATCTTGTACAACAAAGAAATCCAAATCTGATAATACTTCATCGACATGGTTTGCATTACAATCAACAAGCGCCATATCTTCACCTACAAGATACATAGCTTTCATTTCGCCTTTTTCAATTGAATGAAGCATTTGAATATTATCTAGACCAGGTTTTCCAGCGATTTCAACGCCCCATGCTTTTTCAAACTTTTTACGAGCCGCATCATCAGTAACATGTTGATAACCTGGAAGCCAACCTGGAAGTGTCCCCATATCACATGCACCTTGTACATTATTGTGACCACGTAGTGGATAAGCACCAGCACCTGGACGTCGATAGTTACCTGTTGCAAGCAATAAGTTCGAAATTGCAGCAGAAGTATCTGAGCCACCAGTATTTTGTGTAACACCCATTCCCCATAAAATACAAGTTCCATCCGCTTCATGAATCATTTCAGCTATTTGAATTAGCGTTTCCTTTGAAATGGCCGTCACGCTTTCTGCATATTCAAGTGTATATTTTTCAAGAACAACTTTAAAATCTTCAAAGAAATGAACATTCTCATAGATAAATTTCAAGTCATGCCAGCCTTGATCAATTATATATTTCGTAACAGCCATCAGCCATACTTGGTCTGTACCTTGCTTTGGTCTAATAAATATGTCAGAACGCTCTGCCATTTCATTTTTACGTAAATCTGCAACAATTAGTTTTTGGCCGTGTAATTTATGAGCTCGCTTAACTCTAGTTGCAAGAACAGGATGACCTTCCGCCGGATTCGCCCCAACGATAATAACTAATCCAGCTTTTGCGATATCCTTAATCGTTCCTGCATCTCCCCCCATACCAACCGTACGGAATAATCCATCTGTTGCTGGTGATTGACAGTAACGAGAGCAATTATCAACATTATTTGTTTCAAACACTTGTCGTGCTAGCTTTTGAATTAAATAGTTTTCTTCATTTGTAATTTTTGAAGATGAAATAAATCCTACAGAGCCTTTACCATATTCTTGTTTAATTGAACCAAGTTTACTTGCAACTAAATCAAGTGCTTCATTCCAGCTCGCTTCAACAAATACGCCATTTTTTCGAATTAATGGTTTTGTAATTCGTTCTTTTGAATTAACGAAATCCCAACCAAACTTACCTTTTACACAAGTCGAAATTGCATTCACTGGTGCATCAGAGCTTGGTTGAACTTTTAAGATTTTACGATCCTTCGTCCAAACCTCAAAGGTACATCCAACTCCACAGAAAGTACAAACTGTTTTTGTCTTTTTCGTACGAGTTTCTCGCATAGCTGCCTCTACCTCTGAAACGGCAAAAATACCACTATATCCAGGCTCTACTTTTTTGACTAAATCAATCATTGGATCAAGTAATTCGTCATTTAATCCAGTCATAAAACCAGCTTCACCAAGCATTGATTTTTCCATTAATGCATTACAAGGACAAATCGTTACACATTGCCCACAACTAACACATGAAGAATCATTAATCGAAACACCTTTATCCCAAATGACACGAGGACGCTCAGCTTCCCAATCAATTGACAGCGTCTCATTTACTTGTAGATTTTGACATACTTCTACGCACTGACCACAAGCAATACATTGGTTTGGATCATATCGATAAAATGGATGTGTCAAATCTACTTCACAAGAAGCAGCCTTTGGTTTATAAGGATACTTCTGATGCTCAATCCCCATTTCTTCAACCGTATTATGCAGCTTACAATTCCCATTGTTATTGTCACAAACGGTACAATATAGTAAATGATTTTCTAGTAAGCGATCCATTGCTTCTGTTTGAGCTTCCTTTGCTCGAGGCGAAGACAATTGAATATTCATCCCGCTCATTGCTACAGTTGAACATGAACGTTTAAGCTCTCCATTAATCTCTACAATACAAGTGTCGCACGTTTGAATCGGATCGACTTCAGGAACATAACAAATTTGCGGATGACTAATTTCATTTTTATTGATGATTTGTAAGATCGTTGAACCTTGCTCGGCAATTGTTTCTTTTCCATTGATTGTGACTGTAACCATGTTATTTTCCACGGTTTTCCTCCCCTTTTTCCATAAAGAAAACTCGCCGACTGACAAGCCGCGTATTTTGGCGTAGACACCAGGCGTAGTTGCACTTTTACTTAATTCTCCAAATTGGCAACGTCCTTGAATACCCACCATGCTGCCAATTTTTACGTTTTAACGTATAAAAAAATCCACCACGAAAACACATACCTATCATTAGGCTTTATGTCTTCATGGTGGAATAGTTTATTAGCAAATCGTACTAACATACCAATCCATTTTTTGTTTACTAAGTTAATAGAATCATAACATCTCCATACTATGATTCCATCGCTATGAAATCATTATAATCTTAAAATTATAAATAAACAATAGATTCACGGCATGTAAGTAAAACGCTTACAATATTTTCTTTATTTATTAACCGTTGATTTTAACTTATCAGCATTTCGATTAAGTTTTTCTACTGCTTGAGCATACTCTTCCTCTAGTTCACTTATAATGTCGGCAATCGAACTTATTTTTGTAATTGCACCAACTCCGTGTCCAGCAGACCAAATTTCTTTCCAAGCCTTCGCATTCGATTCATTTTTCATTCCATCAAAATCGACCTGTTTTTTCTTTTTCAATTCTTGAGGGTCAAGTCCAGCCTTCACAATGCTAGGAATTAACATATTCGCTTTTACGCCAGAAAATGCATCAGTCAGTATAAGATCATCTTGAGTTGCATCAACTAACATTTGACGATATTCATCATTTGCTAAGCTTTCTTTCGCAACGATGAAGCGCGTTCCCATATACGCTAAATCAGCACCTGCAGCTTGAGCAGCTAAAATACTCTTACCAGTCGAAATAGCACCTGCAAGCACAATAATGCCGTCCCAGAACGTACGAACACTATCAACAAACGCAAATCCATTTAAATTCCCAGCATGACCACCAGCACCTGAGGCAACTAAAATTAGTCCATCAACACCAGCCTCGGCTGCTTTTTTAGCAAACTTAATATCACTAACATCTGAAAATACTAGACCACCATAACTATGTACGATATCAACTACTACCTTAGGAGAACCTAATGAAGTAATAACAAGCTCAGGCTTATGTTTCTTCAAAAGTTCAAGCTCTTCCTGCAATCTGCTATAAGAGCTATGAACGACCATATTCATTGCCCAAGGAGCAATTTTACGTTCTGGTTCATTTGCGCGTGCCAAAGCAAGATTATCATTTAATTGACCCATCCATTGATCAAGAACCTCAATCGGACGAGCATTCGGTGCTGGAAATGAACCAATTACTCCGTTTAAACATGCTGACTCGACTAACTCAGGTCCAGACACTAAAAACATCGGTGCAGCAATAGCTGGCAGCCTAAGCTGACTCCACCATTTTTCAGGAATTTGTTTACTCATATGAAAACCCTCCTCTTTTTTAATGAATATTCTGATTATTATTAATAATACATTAGTAAACTATTATTTTCAACTTAGTGTTGGTAAAAAAGCTTTTTAAAGGCTATAGAACAAAACTATGTGATAAAATTTTATATATCAATATACTAAAGTGAATAGTTAAATAATAGACTCAGACTTTATAAAATTCATATTTTATAATGATTTTACTACCATTCACTTTTATTATTTTTCATTTATAGATAGAAAATTATTATTATAAACATGATGAGCTCCTTAAAAAGAAATCTAAATTCTTTTATATTATTTATTTCTTTATTCTAGTAGTTAGTATTTCTTCATATTTTAGCGCACAAACAAAGCCGTCTCTATTTTACTAGAGACGACTTTGTTGATTATTATATAAAATTAGATTTGTTCCTATTTAAATGAAACTCCAGCTAGTGCCGCACCTATTTTATTTTGTGCATCTGTAAGGATGCTTGAAGATGATGTATAACCGTTCATTAGAATAGCAAAATACAGATGTTCGCCATCCTTCGTTGTCACATAGCCTGAAAATCCACTCACACCAGTAAGCGTTCCTGTTTTAGCATGTACATTATTTTCAGCAAGAGTTTGTCGCATTCGGTTTTTCAATGTACCATCAACCCCAGCGATCGGGAGAGATTGATAAAATACATTAAAATAAGATTCTTTACTTATACCTGCAAGTAAAGTTCCGATTTGACGTGCAGAAAGCATATCATATCTACTTAAACCAGATCCATCTACCATTCTATATGTCGGATCAATACCGAACTTTAGTAAGCTATCTTTTACAACTTGCGCACCTGCAGAAGAACTTCCTTCCCTTTTCTTCTCCGCCCCAAGTCGCTTAAGAAGCATTTCGGCATAGAAATTATCACTCTCTTTAGTCATATAGCCAAGAATATCACGTAGTGGCGGAGAGCTTAATTGTGATATTTTCTCGTTTCCATCTGTTACAACACCAGTCTTTATCTCAGCTCGCTTATTAAGTTTAATACCCGCTTTTTCTATTTCTTCTTTAATAATCGTGCCTGCATACAAAGAGGGCTCTTCTACAGCTATCTGTTCACTATCAGGTTTTACACCTATAGGTAGGTCTCCTTTTAAGTGAATTATGTTCTTACCTCGTTCCCTTTCAATCGTAAATGTATTATTTGAATCTGAAGATACTGTTTTAGATTCATTTAGAATTTGTACATACTCAGTTTTAGGCTGCAAATTAAAGGCTACTGGTTTCCCAACTTCACTAGTTTGATAGTTTACTAGAACTGAACTCCTATTAATTGATAGTGCGCTTAATTGAGCATTATATCCATATGTTTCATCATCCCATGCCCATCCAGTTCCTAGACGCTGCGAATCATACTGGCTTTCATCAATAATAATATTACCAGTGATTTGAGTAATTCCCCTTTTCTTTAAATCTTCTACTAGTTTTGCAATCTTTGTACCGTTTTGTTGGCCAGAAGGGTCATCTGACTGTAGTGTTGGATCGCCATATCCTTTAATAATGACATCCCCGTCTACTTTGCCATGTTTATTTGGAGGTGCTGTTAAATAAAGTTCCGTTTTGAATGAATAGTCTGGACCGAGTTCTCTTAGTGCAGTAGCTCCCGTCAAAAGCTTCATATTCGAAGCTGGTGTTAGTAAATCATCAGCATCTCGTTGGTACAGCACTTCTTCTCCACTCTTACGGTCAAGTGAACCAACAACTATTCCAGTCGTTACACCTTTTAAATTTTCTTGATCCAAGATTGGGTCGATAAGTGTAGAAAGTAAAAATGTATCAGCAATTGTTTGTACACCCTCACCTGTTTGATTTGGATATTGACTCAACAGAACAGCAACTGCATCCTGAAAAGCCGTAGCTGATGTTGATGTACGAACACCGTTTAATAAAATTGAAAATGCAAGCTTGTCACCATTTTGATCTGTAACATAACCAGATAAACTATTTACTCCGCTCATAGAACCGGTTTTGGCATGTACATTTTTTTCAGCACTCGTTCCAATCATCCGTGATTTAAGTGTTCCATCAACACCTGCAATTGGTAGTGACTGTTCAAATACGTCCTTATACTCTTGTTGGGACACATATTTCAATAATTGTGCCATTTGCTTTGGTGAAATTAAATCCATACGTGATAATCCTGATCCATCAACCTGCCTATAGTTTGTATCGATTTCTGCTTTTTTGAGAAATTCTTCAATAACGTCTGCTCCTGCATTAAAGCTACCTTCATTTTTAGCAACTACACCTAATTCTTTCAAAAGCATTTCCGCATAGAAATTGTCACTTTGTTTATTTAACTGAACAATTAATTCACTAAGAGGCTTTGAGTTATGTACAAGAACCGGAGTACCTGTTATATTTTTTGTCTTTTCTACTTTTACTTTTTTCTTTGTTATGTCAATTCCTTCTGCATTCAAAGCTCTCTTCCAAACATTTCCTGCAAAAAGAGCAGGGTCATCTATTGCTACATCTTCCTTATAGGCCGATGATTGTTTACCAATCGTACCACTAATAACAATTGTATTCGTCCCACGAGGTCTATCAATTACAATGTTATTATTCCTGCCTTCAACAATTTTCACATTGTTATGTATGGTTACATAATCAGTCATAGGATTCATCCCTAATGAAGGTGTTTCTCCTATAGAACCATCTGGAGTAATCGAAAGACTTATCATATTTTCATGCACAGCTAATGAGCTAATTTGGGCATTATATCCATATGATTCATCGTCCCACATCCACCCTGCTCCAAGTCGATCGTCGTCATAATAACTATCATCTACCAAAATATCTCCGGTCATAGATGTAATGCCCTTGTTGGAAAGTTCTTTTGCCATATTTCGCATATCTTCTTCTGACAATGATGGATCACCATATCCTTTAACAATTATGTCTCCTTGCAGCACACCTTTTTTGTTAATTTGACCAGTAGTGTACACTTCAGTTTTAAAGCGGTAATCAGGCTTTAGTTTATCTAGCCCCGCTGCTGTAACAAACAGTTTTAAGTTAGATGCAGGAACAAATGCTTTATCTGCGTCGTACTGATCCAACAGCTCCCCAGTTCTCGTATTATACACCGCAATTCCAGCATGCATACCGACTGTGTTTGAACTTTTTGATAATTGTGCTACTAGACTATCAATTTGTGGAATAGTCCTGACTACTGTTGAATTTTCCGTAGACGTGGCATATGCCGGTAGCGTAAAAACTTGCATAGCAAGTACAGAACTTAACAACAATTTGCTACCTATACGTTTTACTTTTCTCATTATTCCTCTCCCCTTTTTGTTTATAGTACAAATATTAATATTCAAAATATTACAAAAATATCCTTTTTATTTATCTATTAAATAATATTACCAAATAGAATTTATGTTTCTAATTAACTCTCGTACGAAAAAACAATTAGATAATATTTCCACCTCAAAACAAATAGTGACAGAAATCGACTTAAAAAAAAGGTAGAATAGTAATAAATAAGTAAATAATGTAATATAATTGTAATCTACGAGTACAAACTATCATTTAATCTCAGTAGCATTAATAAATGGAACAAAGGGTACGGGAGGAATTTTTTTTGGAAACTACTTTAAATATTGGAAAAAAAACAATTCAACGGAGAAGATCATCAAAAGGTTTTTCATCTTGGCATATCATTACGACCGGGATCATCCTTATTATAGCAATCACTCTTGCTGCAACCTTTTATTATCAGGCAAGCCACTTTAACGCTCGAATCAAAATTAATGGCATAAAAATAAGTGGGCTGAGTGCTGAAAATGCACTTGAAAAATTAAAAACAAAAGAACTTAAAAACATAGTATATGTAGGTAAACAGCAAATCTTTGATGGAAAAGATACAAAACTGGGCTTTACGGAAAATGATCTACCGGCTATTAAAAAAATATTAAAAAGCCAACGTACATTCTTTCCTTCTTCAAAAGAAAAAAATTATATTTTAACGCCTAGTAAACTAGATGAAAACCAAATTCATACAATGAACAAACAAATAGAAGATAAGCTTCTCACACTTAATAAAGGTTTAAAAGCACCACAAGATGCGACGGTTCGTTTGGAACAAGGTAAAATCGTTGTCTCTAAAAGCATTGCCGGTGAGCAATATGATGTTACTAGTCTATTAAAAGAGTACTCACAACATAAATATACTAGTGTAATTCGTCTAAAGCCTGTTTTCATTCAACCGATCAAAGAAGACAATAAAATTGTGAAAAATGAAGAGAAAAAACTGCAAGCACTCCTAGGGCGCACAGTTAATTATAAGGTCCAAGATAAAGTTTATTCTTTAAAGGCGAGCAAATTAATTAAAAATGCTTCTGTATCAAAAGATTTAAAGGTTACAATAGACCCAGTTGATATGAAAAACAAAATTGCTGAAATAAATAATACTCATTCTACATTAGATAAAAATTTTAAATTTAAAACCCATTCAGGTTCAGTCATTTCAGTTAAAGGACAAGGATACGGCTGGGCATTAGATGTGGAGAAAGAATCTAAACAAGTTCTGGTCGCTTTTGAATCAGGAGATAAATCTATTTCAGCTACTCATATTCTCGGTCATGGCTGGAATAATGAAGGTTATGGTTATACTACGACTTCAAACAATGGCATTGGCGATACATATGCTGAAGTATCGATTTCAGAACAACGTATATGGCTTTACAAAAATGGCAAATTGGTTGTCACTACGAATGTCGTTACAGGTAAACATATCACTGGTGAAGATACATCAAAAGGAGTATGGTATATCCTTTATAAACGAACACCATCAATACTAAGGGGCTCTCACGTAGGTAGTGGGTCATATGAAATTGAAGTAAATTATTGGGCACCATTCACAAATAGTGGTCAAGGTTTTCACGATGCTAGTTGGCGAACGAACTGGTCAAGTAATGCCTTTTTAACTGCTGGGTCAGGTGGTTGTGTTAATACACCTCCTAGTATAATGAAGACTGTATATGATAACCTTAGCACGTATGAGCCGGTGGTTATTTATTAAAATTTAGATAGTGGTTAGAGCAGGGAATTTTTGATGATTTCCTGCTTTTTTTGTTTTTAGGTGTAATGTTGTCGCAAATAAATGCAGAATAGCTGTAATTATATTGTGTAGTACAAATAAAAGTATGAGAAACGCAAATAAGAAGGCTATCTCATCAAATAAATGCGGAGTAGCTGCAATTAAATTGTGTAGTGCAAATAAAATTCGGAAATCGCAAATAAAATTGACGGAACTGCAATTAAAATTAGAGAATCGCAATTAAAACCAGTGGAACTGCAATTAAAACCCACAGAATCGCAAATAAGATAAAGAAATACCCATACCGGTAAATGCATTATAGCTTAATAATTGGATAAAAGTAGAGACATTCAAATGGAAATTTAGCAAACTTGCTTTTATTTTGATCAAATCTGTTAAAAAATGAATAGCAATCTACTATTTTTTCACCAGAAATGATTCTTAAATTCAACTACAAAAGCATAACTGCGCCGGGATTCCCCCTCTTTAACAACAAAGCTCTCCTTCCAATAAATTCCTATAAATTTAGACCTAATTTTAAGCAATAATCTGTTTCCTACAATTTGAATCTCTTATTTTCACAAAATTGTGAACTTATTTAATTTTGATAATTTCACCCTTAATGAGTGAAGTCACATAGGTAATTATGTTAGAATTTAAACTTAATGTGATTTCACATTCTTTATAATTTAATTACCCAATTCATTTATATCTAAGATTTGCCTTTACTTAACGAATGAGGTAAGGGGTTTTTTCTATGTTATATTTCAGGTATTGGTAAGAGGGAAGGTTTAGTAATGAAGTCGAAGTCAACGTACACATTAATTAAGTTAAATTCGAAAGGAGGACGCAAAAAAAAGAGAACAATAAACTCAATGGCATTAGTAGGACTTGCATCAACATTTGTAGCTATTCAAGCTCCAAATACGATTGAAGCTACAACTTCTATTGATACTAAAAAACCATTGCAAACTAGCAAAATTTCAAATACATATATTTCAATTGGTAACGGTGTCCGCATTCGATCTGGAGCCGGAACTTCTTATAAGATTTTAGGTAGTGTTAATAAAAATCAAAAACTAGATGTAATTTCAAGCGCCAATGGTTGGTATAAAGTAAAATTTAATGGGGCTACAGGGTATATTAGTGCATCTTATGTTGGAAAATTAACCGAATCGAATAGTAATACAACTCAAGTGGTTAGTTCGGGTAATTATGTTTCTACTGGTAATGGTGTTCGCATTCGATCTGGGGCTGGAACTTCTTATCAGATTTTAGGAAGTGTTAATAAAAACCAAAAACTTAATGTAATCTCAAGCGCCAATGGTTGGTATAAGATAAAATTTAATGGGGTAACAGGTTATATTAGCGCAACTTATGTTGGAAAAGGAACTGAATCAAATAGTAATAGTAGTAATAATACTAATCAAGAAGTAACTTCGGGTAACTACATTACTACTGGTAACGTCAACTTAAGATCTGGAGCTGGAACTTCTTATCATATTTTAGGTGTTATTAATAAAAACCAAAAACTAAATGTAATCTCAAGCACAAATGGCTGGTACAAAGTAAAATATAATGGGTTAACGGGTTATATTAGTGCTTCTTATGTTGCAAAAGATACAGATTCAAAAAACTCTCAAACAAATAGCTCCCAATCAAATAACACTCAAACTTTTGATGTACAAGATTTAATCACCTATTCAAAAAAGTTTTTAGATGTACCTTATGTTTGGGGTGGAGCAACTCCATCTGGATTTGACTGTAGTGGATATATTTCATATGTATTCAAAAAATTTGGAGTGTCACTTCCTCGAACCAACGTTGCGGGTTATTGGTATAATAACTCTAATTTACAAACCGTAAATAATGTTCAACCTGGAGATTTAATCGTTTTTAAAGATACATATACTTATGGGCCGTCTCATATGGGGATCGTTATTAATAGCAATGAGTTTATCCATGCAAGTAGCAGTTCAGGAGTAACTATTTCTAAAATTAACAACTCATATTGGAACCAACATTTCTTAGGCTATAAACGATTTAAATAAGTAAAACGTACCCTAAAGAGTCTTCTCTTTAGGGTACATTTTATTTTTGGGACGGATATTTGGAATTAAAAAAAGGGACTATCATAAGTTAGTCCTTCAAACTCACTTAAACGCGATACTCATCCGCACGCCAATTTTTAATATTCTGTTTTATCTCTTTTGAAGACATTCCTTCATTTACCGCTCTTTCACTTAACTCTACAAATTCCTCATCACTTGCAAATCGTAATGCGATGATCTGCCCCATTGTTGTATTAGGATTTAGTGGTTTTCCTGTTAATGTAAAGTGACGGAAATTTTCTTCCATGCGAATCACTCTATCTTGTACTTTATTGGAATAAAATCGTGTTAGGAAAAACGAAATAACTAATAACAGTGAAGTGACTAAAATAAAGATTGCTAGCCAAACGTGATCGCTGTTTTTAATCGCAAAACATAGGTTAACGATTGAACCAATAATTGTGATTAAAGCTAATGGTGCTCCGAAAAAGTGAAAAAGCGGATGATATCGGACGTAGTTATCAAAGCTTTGCTGTTTCATATGAACTTCTCTCCTCTAAATATGTAATATGTTTCCTATTTTAACATTATTATTCTAACTTCTTATTTATCATTAAAGAATTTTTATATAAACAAAAAACTAGCAAAACAAAATGTTTACTAGTTTTTTTACTAATGATTATTTCCTTCTCTTAGACACTACCCTTTTCCAGATTACTCAACAATACCAGTATGAAGTATGTCTAAATCAACCTTTAATTTTATTTTTGCTTTCGGATACTGTTTTTCCCATTTTTTCGCATCAAAACCTCTTTGATGTGCTTCTAACTTTGAACCTAATCCAATTGGATCTAGATTATTTTTCTGAAGAAGCGCTAGGAGCTCTTGACCATTTTTTTCAAGTTCCTTTGATATTTTTGTATTTAAATCTTTAATATGTTTTGGAAACATAATTGGATTATTGCCAGTATATTCTTGAATCCTGGCGTTCATCTTCAATCTAACTGTAAATTCGGGAATCCCTTTTTTGATTTTTATATCGAATTCACTTTTGGAATTTATATTATCAATTGCTACATATTGTCCATCCAGTTTGAACTGATGTAATCCTTGTTTATAACCTTCAATCAGACTTTTCATCATGAACACATATTTCCAAGGAATAATTGTGATGAGTTTGTCAGCTTTAAATAGTGCTATACCAGTTATTTTAATCTCGTCATTAACTATTTTTAGAACGGGTAAATACGGATCCTTTCCTTCTTCAAAATACTGATAGACAAACGTTGCAAAATCAGTAAAAGGCAATGGTCCCGTCTCTGAATTATGTATTAGTAGATCGTAGAGATATAGCGCCAAATTCTCATTTTTATACTGTTTTAAAGCAAACAAATCAGCAGTTTCACCGTCGACTACCGCGATTTG
Source organism: Bacillus sp. AFS041924 (assembly GCF_002577195.1). GTDB lineage: Bacteria > Bacillota > Bacilli > Bacillales > Bacillaceae_G > Gottfriedia. The sequence continues at coordinate 11,282 of NZ_NULG01000104.1, read as the reverse complement.
TATTAAATTCCCTACTGCTGGGTCACGATTGAATGTATCAATAATCGGATAGATTCCTTTTTTGGCTAAATCTAAATTGAAACCAACAAAACGAAGCTGTCCTGATATTAAACGATATCGAACTTGTCTATCTATTCGTTCTCTTACTTTTTTAATTGTTTCTCCATTTGCAGATACTGCTTGAAACTGAGTAGGACCAGCTGATCGAAACTTAGGAAAAAAAGCTGTTCCTTTAAGCTGGTTTTGTTTTATTAAGTCGAATCCAGCCCCTTCAATAAGATTTAGTTCATTTACATCAGTAGCTGGAACTAGTGCGCACCCATTTATTAAAGTGGCTAAACAAATCATCAAAATTAGCAGTATTTTTTTCATGTCGCTTTCCCTGACTTTTTAAACATAAAAATGATTGACAATAGCGGTATATAAATATAGAAAATGTAAAGGGAAATTCTACTTGTATAGTCTGCAAAGATATTTATTTCATAGCGAGTTTTAAGTAATTGACAGACGAACAGACTAATCAGACTAATTAATATTAATGTATATTTTTGTTTCCATTTAAAAATTAATTTAAGTCCTCTGCTAGTACTCCATAATAGTAAAGTTAAAATTGAGATAACCTTTATGATGAAACTAGAAATTAAAATATATTCAAATCTTTCTAGAAATGGAAATTGAATTAACTTAGCAATATAGATTCTTGACCAAATGACATGTTCAATTTGTTTTTCGCTTAAAAGCAAAAATGTTGTAAAAGCTGATAAAGTAAAAATTAAAGTTGAAAAAGCAACGCCCCATTGTGCAAATTTTTGAGAAGAATTTCCATTTCGAATAAATGGGAAGACCATTAGTAAAATTTCAAATCCTGCCATCGTATAGATTGTCTGTTTTGCAGACATTAATAAATCTTTAAAAGAATGATCAAAAATAGGTAAAACATTATCCATATGAATATATTTATGTGGCAAATGAAATAGCAAAGTATAAAGAAGTGCTGTAGAAATCCCAGATAAAAAAGCAATCCCTACTACTACTCTAAACCCACCGGAAATAATGTAATAGCATAGCAATAAAATGATTATAGCTAACAACCACGTTTGTAGTGTTGGAAACATCCAAACTTGAACAATTTCAATATATAATCTTAATACAGAAATAGCTGCAATTAAATAATAGACAAGAATGATTAAACTAAAGGTTGCACCTATGATTTTTCCAAATAATTGCTTATGGGCATCAATGATATCCCCTTGCGCATTCGTTAACAATTTGTACATAAACCATACAATTAAGTGTATAAAAATACCTGCAATTATTACACTAATCCATGCATCATAGCCCGCATTTTTAGCGATAATTCGTTGAAAGCCTAAAACGCCTACTCCTATTTGAGAACTTGTAATTATAAAAAACAGGAGATAAGGAGAAACTTGTTGTCTTCTATATGTAGCCATTTTTAACTCTCCCCTTTTTTATTCATCAAAATCACTTGGTGGACCAGGACGTTTTATATCGTCTGTTGACCGAAATAATTTAACTGGCCTTAAATTTGTCGGTCTTTTTTTCTGCATTGCAAATGGTAATCTGATCCACAAATCATTAATTGTCGTTTTCCTAAACGGGTATGAGCCAATATACGGTCTTCCCAATGATGTTAATCGAAGTAAATGAGTCATTAAAAAGATTAACCCCATAAAAATACCCAATAATCCAATAAACTGAGCCATTAATACAACAGGAAACTTTATAAATCGGATTGTATTATTAAACTTATAAATTGCAGATGTGTAGGAAGCAAGCGTACCTAATCCGACAAGAATTAGCAGAATATTACTCGTTAGTTTAGCCTCAACAACGGCTTGACCAATTACAATACCGCCGACAATACCAAGTGTTTGACCAATTTTGGAAGGAAGACGAAGACCTGCTTCCTTAACTAATTCGATCGTAATTTCTAGAAATAAAACCTCAATAATTGGGGGAAATGGTACAGATGATCTAGATGTTACTAATGATTCAAGTAAACGTGGTGGAATCAGCTCATAGTGATAGCTCAAAATTGCAACATAAAATGGCGTTATGAAAATTGAAAGCGCAAAACCGAACATTCTAAGAAAACGAAAAAATGTAGCAAGTACCCAATTGACATAATAATCTTCCATTGCAATAAATGTTTCGTCAATTAAAGCAGGCGCAAGAAGTACATTTGGAGAACCATCTACTACAACCACAATTTTGCCTTCCACTAAACCTGCAACTGTACGATCGATTCGTTCAGTCGGAATCGTTTGTGGAAAGATTGAATGAGTGTTATCCGCAATCATATTCGAAACAAAAGAGCTATCTGGAATATGATCATACTGGATATCGTTAATCCGTTGAGTTATGGTATTTACATTGTCCTCATCAGCAAATCCTTTTAAAAAAATAACAGCAATATTTGTCTTTGATAACTCCCCCACTACCATTTCCTTCACATGAAGATCAGTAAGTGGCAATTTTTTTCGTATTAAATTTATATTTACATCCATATCTTCTACAAATCCAACTTGTGGACCTAAAGTAGTCGATTCCATAATCGGAGGACCAATTGTTCTTGAAACATTATTAGCAATATTTACAAGTAAACAATCCGTTTTATTATCACCATATTGAATGGCCGTATAACCTTGTAGTAGTTGACTAATAATTTTGGAACGATCCGAAGTAATCGTAAGTTGTTGTACAGGAAGCTGTGACATTAATTCTTCTAGTGTTAGATTTTTTGTCAAATACGGAAGTACTTGATCATGCATAATTTCAGATCTAATTAATGTTCGGAAAAAATAAATACTATATAAACTTTGATTCTCTACATCACTAGAAGTTTTAAATGAAATGAAATCATTTGATTTCGATAATTCTTCCACCCAACTAATATTGGCGGATCGTTGCTTCGTACTTTCATAATTAGTTCGCATACTATTCCCCTATTTAACTTTTATTTTAGGATTAGATAGGAGGTTGCAAATTATTCAATTTAATGGAAAAAATTAGCACCAACAATCCAGATGAAAAAAAGTTACCGTAATGCATTTTTTATGCTTCACAGTAACTCATAAGTTGATTAATCGATCATATCCACCTTAATCTTAATATAAATATTTTCTTTTGAAGCTTAACAATTTAACTTTTAAACTATACTAATAAATGAATTCTGTTAGTCGACCCATTTGATAAAAAGGCTATTATATTATTTGCAGGAGAATAAAATGGCAAAAGAGAAGACATTAGAACAAATTGCATATGAAAAATTAAAAAGTTTAATCCTATCTGGTGAGTATCAAACCGGTATGCATTTGAAGGAAACTGCACTTGTATTTGAATTACAAATGAGCAGAACACCGATAAGAAGAGCGCTTGGAAGACTTGTATCTGAGGGTTTCTTATCACATAATAACTTCCATGGTACGACGGTTACATATACACATTTTACATTGCACGAAGTAATTAATATGATTGAAATTCAATGGTGCTTTGCTGTATTTTGTGTGGAGAAATCCATGAGAAAGCATACTCCATTTAATGTAAAACAACTTAGAGAAATGAACTCTTCAATGGAAAAAGCGTACATGCAAGACGACGCCTACAATTATCATCGAGCTTTGACTGATTTCTATAAAACATTTTTACAAACTACACAAAACAATCTCATCATCGAAATGCTTGATCATCTGTGGAATAGATTTACTGAAGAAGCTACTTCTTCTAATGTATTTAACATAAGAAAAAATAAAATTCCTCATACATTGTCATTATATAATTCACTTGTTGATTGTGTAGAAAAATCTGAGTTTGATAAAGCGACTGAAATTTTAACCCAACTAAAAGAAGAAGCATTTATGGATTTAATGTTTTAATGCACAATAAAAACCATCTAAATGATTAGGATTTAGATGGTTTTTTAATAGCTCACTTGGTCTCTTCCATTGTGCTTAGATTTATATAAAGCCAAATCAGCTTCCTTGATTAAGGTGTAATAATCTTCGTCGGTTGAAGCAATCTGAGCTGCGACACCAATACTAAGTGTGACAATTTTTTTATCGGAATGAGCATGTTCAATGCCAAGTTTTCTTACACTGTTAATGATTCGATTTGCTAAATTTATTGAATCTAAAAGAGTAGAATTTGGTAACAGAATCGTAAACTCTTCTCCACCATAACGTGCACAGACCCCTGAACTATTTACTTCTGACTGTAAAATAATTGATATTTTTTTTAAGCATTCATCGCCTTGAGGATGTCCATAAAAATCATTGTAGTTTTTAAAATAATCTACATCAATCATTAATAATGACATTGATTTTGAACTACGAATTGATTCAGAGGAAATCTGCATTAAATATTTATCAAAATATCTTCTATTATATAAACCAGTTAGTCCATCGATATTCGCTATATTTTCCAATTTCTTTAATTTTGATTGAATATTCCTAGTCTGATTAGCGATTTGAAAACTTAATAATAAAGCTGGAATAAAAATTAATATCCAATACATAATCGTATGAATTAATATTTCGGTTTCAATTAAACCGCCGTGTGAAGGATAAATCCATTTATCAAGTACATAATATCCATATATTTTAAAAATAACGGCCAAAGGAATCAGTATTACTATTCGTTTTTTTTCATTCAATTTTTTTTGAATCATCCAAAAACCTATTGCTAAAATAAACAAAATCGAGGCAAAATCTACTAAGAACGTACTATTAAAGCCAATAATAAAATAAAACCATACAACGTTACATAAACTAATCGTAATTAAGGTTGTACTACTAAAAAAAACAGCTGCAATTACTGTAGTAAGAATTTTTATTTGAACATTAGCTCCACTATCAGTGACTATTGGAAAATATAGAAGAATGACCGTAAGTATGCTTAATATAATCCCAATAATGATTTCTTGTGATTTCAAGTTAACTGCAATTCTATTGCTGATTTTTCCCCACAAGATGGAAGATGTCAGATAGAAGAAACTAATAATGATCATATAAGTAATAAATATGTTTTTTATAAGCATCTCCCACCTACCTTTATCTGTGTATATTTAGAAGACTTTCTTTTTAAAATTAATAAATGATTTTATATAAGAAAGAAAAAGAAAACGTTTATAAAATTCGCAACCTAAACTATTTCTTTTTATTATCTTAACATAATATTTATTTGTTTTGTTAACTTTTTTTCGCATAAAATAAGTAGTATAGTTTATACTAATTCTCAATTTTTACCAACTAATACTATTACGGATCATTCTAAAGAAACGAACAAAAAAATTATTTTTATATACTATAAAAAAAGCCTTATTCTGCATTGAGAATAAGGCTTTTTAGAGATCTGTTTATGAATGAAAGCGTACTTTGCATAACTTATGCTGCTACGTCACGCTTCGAAAACACAACCACTGATAATCCAAGGAAAATCACAAAATAAACGATTAAAACAATGATCGAAAATGTCATCGTCATTCCTTCAACTAGAGGAGTTCCATTTACATACTGCATTAAATCTGTGTTGGCAAATAAGATAAATTTTGTCCAGTCAAAGAAATTAGCCAAAATAGCTGTTACCGTACTTCCAACTGTTAATAGTAGAATCGAAACACCAATCGCAATTGTATTGTTTCTAAAAACTGTTGAAACCATAAATGCCATCGAAGCAAGCATAAACGTTTGGATGAAACTCATAACGTAAAGCTTTGCAGAATAAAGAAGTCTGCTTTGCTCTTCAACATGGCCATCAACATATGCTAAGTATGAAGTGTTTCCACTACCTGTACCAAATAGTGCTAGACCTAGTAGATTCGAAAAAACGAATAATGTAAATAAAAGTGCGAAACCAAATAGAATACTAGTTATGTATTTTGACATAATTATTTTTTTTCTAGAAAATGGACGAATTAATAATAACTTAATCGTTCCCCAATTGAATTCACTCGAAACAATATTTGCAGAAACGATAATCGTAAATAGTCCAACTAATATAATTAAACTAGATGAAACATCCATAAAAGTCCAGACATTCGTTTTTTCATTTGGTGAGATATTATGTTCAATTCTGTACTCATTAATTGCAATTGAACGTTCTAAAAACGGTCTTTGTATATCATTTTTATCCTTTAAACCTTTTAATTCCTTTTTATATTCCGCTGTTTCTACTTGAAGTGATTGCTTCCAATTCTGATCTATATTTTGCTCTTTTTTATTTTCATTATATTTTACAAATGTACCTGTAGCTCCCACGAGTAAAATAATAAGTGCAACCATCACGATTGTACCTGGTCTTTTAATAATCTTTATCCATTCATTTTGAATCAATTTTAACATGATTTAAGTTCCTTTCTTTTTGAATTTCTCAAAATCAACTAGCTTATGAGACTTCTAAAGATTAGTTAAACATTCGTAATTTCTAAGAAACGATCTTCCAATGTTTTTGCATTTGCCTTAAATCCATATACGCGAATGCGATTTTCTACTAATAGCTCAATGACATTCGGTACATCTTCCCTTGTTAATTCAATATGTATTTCTTCATCAATTAACTGAGCATTATGTGTAGATAACACTTTAAGTGCCGCTTCATTATTATTCACTTCAATTGAATACGTTTGTACCTCTTCACTTGTAAGCTCTGTAACAGTTTGTACATCTACTAGCTTACCTTGTTGAATGATCCCAATTCGATCACACATCATTTCCATTTCTGATAATAAGTGACTCGAAACGATGATAGCCATTCCTTTTTTCTTCGTAAGTAGCTGTAGGTGATCTCTCATTTCACGAATTCCCGCTGGATCAAGCCCATTAGTTGGTTCATCGAGAATTAAAACTTTCGGATCATGCAATAAACATTGAGCAAGACCAAGACGCTGTCTCATACCTAGTGAATACGTTTTAACCTTTTGGCGTATAGCCCCAGTTAATCCTACAAGCTCAACAATTTCATCAATCTTCTCTTTTGTTACGTTTTTATCCATTCGAGCATATTGCAGTAAATTATCATAACCACTTAGAAATTTATACAATTCTGGATTCTCTACAATTGCTCCTACATTCTTAATTGCACCCTCAAAGTTGGACTTAATACTATGCCCATCAATTACAACGTCACCTTCAGTAATCCCCATCAAACCAACCATCATCCTGATTGTCGTTGTCTTACCAGCTCCATTTGGACCTAAAAATCCAAAAACTTCGCCCTCAAAAATATCAAAGCTTAAATCAGAAACAATCTTCTTACCTTTAATTTCCTTTGATAAGTTCTTAATTTGTACAATTGCCTTTTTCATTTCGTCCTCCTTATTTCCAATATTTTCTAAATTTCTAATTCTATTTTAACAAAACAAATGAATGAGCAAAACGGTCTAAAGTCTGAGTTTGTTAAAAATTGGCAGTTATTGTTACAGAGATATGAAAATTATTACATACCCTGTTGTTTTGTAACCATTTTCGGCATTATAAATTCTTTTTATCTATTAATATCAAAATGATGATCATTTAAAAAGCTCAGAAGCAGAATAGATTTATAAAACTAGCTATAAAGGACTTTCATGTAATATTAAGAGGTCTGTTTTAAAAAGAAAATATGAAAAAGAAAATAAAGAATAAATAATAAGTTACTTAGGTAGTTTTTCATATTTAATTTTAACTAATATAACAATTCATTAAGTGCATAAATACCTAAAATCAAAATAGCCTTATCCCTCATAAATTGGGTTAAGGCTATTTTCTAGGAAATTATTTTTGCTTATCTTTTTGATAAATTTGCTAAGATTTTATACTTTTTATGGCTAATTACAGTGTGATCATGTTCGTAATAATTTCGATGGTTTCGATCTTTTCTCATATCTACAATCACAGAGTTTGAAAGAACTTTTGTTACGATTCCTTTTACTAAACTTTGCTTGATTTCGTTAAGTTTGTCCTCTTTTGCCATAAATTCGATTTCATCACCTGGTTTTACATAATATTTATTCATCGTTATGATTGGTTTATTATTTTTGCACATATATTTATCACCTTTTTATTTAATTTTATTCAATATTACATAAATATCTGAAAATTCAAAAGTGAGTTGGATACTAGATTTTATCGTGACCTAGTACCTAAATTAGTGTAAAGAGAGTATTCGATCACCAATCTTTTATTCTTTAATGTAACACGTCTACTGAATTAGCTGTTTGTGTATCGACAGCATGGCCTACTCTAACAAATGGGATTTTTAAATTCTGTAAGCTTTTTAGAATTTCTTCATTAAATTCAATTGACGCCAACACAAAAACATCGATATATTTGCTTTGAAACTCCAAAACTTAGGGTATTTTAGATCCTCATTATTCGAATTAACTAGTATTAGGCCAAACCCTCTTAACTTAACAACTTCTTCAATTGCAATAACCAATTCTGGAAAGAACGGATTTGAAATATCAGGGATAATTAAGGTAATTACTAGGGAAGTTAGCAATTAGATAGGATATGTTAAATTAAATTGTCGTTTTTTATGCAAAAAACATAGGGATTCGAATATTATTTGGAGAAATATATTAAATGAGGAGGATGGAAAAATGAAAAAATCCGTTATTTTTTTAATAGCATTAGTTGCTCTTGTTAGTTCAATGCTCTCTACTTTTCTTGAAGGAAAAATAAACAATAATTATATCTCATTAATAAGTGTAACTTTTGGACTGGGGGTAGCTTTAATTTTCAGATATGTTAATGCAAAACAAAAAAAATGAAACCTCACTAAACAACTCATGCGTTAGCCATCCATGAATCCTCAGATTCACAACAGTGAATGGAAGTTTATATCGTACTCCCATGGTAGTTGAACAAGCATTATAGGAGGTTGAAAAGTATTAAAAGAAGATTTTCTATTGAAAAAGCAGAATGGTCAGATGAAAGAGAAGGTCAATATAAAAAAGAATGTTATGACATTGTATTTAGTTTTAGAGATAAAATTAAAGTCGAAGATGAAACAGTATTTATCCAAAAAAATGATGGAAACATAAAATTAGAAAAACCGTTGAAATCCAAAACATTTTGGTTTGGAACATGGTTGAGAATAAGAGACTTATATCAAATAAACTAAATGATGCATTTCTATAATAAAAGGAAGTGAAAAACTGTTTGAAAACAATTAAAGAGCTCATAGAGTTCCTAAATGAATTAGAATCAAAGAGCATTTATTATCAACTAAATAAAACAAGAGATGAAAGTATTATGGTAGAAGTAGTAGTACCTGGACAACGTTGGGAAATAGAATTTATGATTGATGGTACGATAGAAATCGAAAAGTTTTTAAGTGATGGGAACTTTTTTGATGCTCAAGAATTAGAAGTTTTGATCAAAGAATTTTCGGATTAAATGAATTTCTTAATCAACTAAAGCAGTGCTTTAGTTGAACAACAAGGCCGCTATTTAGTCGATTTTTTATTCAATAAAGTGGCAGGATATTTAAACAAGTAGAAAAAAGCCTAACCGTTTGGGTTAGACTTTTGAAGTTTATATATAATTAGATTTGTTATTTTCATAATGCTCTTGAATATTTCTTTCTAAACGAATAGTTATATTTTTAAATCATTCATAGTTGCACTCCTAATATAAATTTTCACCCGGTATTATTGGACACGGATGATTTCATAAATTTCTTTATCAAAACGCACTCGAGTGTGCTTGGATTCAAGGCGATCAATCTCCTCTAACCTTTCATATGTACATGAAAGGTAAAACCACATTTTTTTGATTTCAGTAAAAATAATAGTAAGCATCGTTATTCCTCCTAGTATGAGTAATGCTGTTTTTTACTCTTATCTTGGTGTATTTGTAAACGAATACAAATTGATTATATATCGAAAATAGCTTAATTTGTGAAGTTTTTCACAATTATATGTGAATTTTTTGTGACTAATTTAGATGGTCCTTTCCTTATTCAACCAGCTAATAGTTTGTTAATAATTTTTAATAAAAAATTTTGTGACTCATGTTATACTATTTTTGACATGCCAAATAATCCTCCACTTATTCAAAATTGGAAAATTATGATAAATCGAAGTTGGTTCAGATTTTAAGCTAGAACTTGGAAAGTGGTTTTGCTTTTTAACAGGGCATAAATCCAATGTAATAGTTTGTCTACACAAGCAATACCTGTTACTCTAAATGGTTTTCCTTCTTCGCGCTTTTTATCGTAAAATTGTCGCATTCGTTTATTTCTTGGGATGATTTCGCAGGTTGTCTTACTTTTACGATTTTCACGTATTGCACACCGAACAGCCATGAATAGCGCATGTCTCAATCGACTCGAACCACGTTTTGTAATTCGGATTCTACTGGCTGTGAATTTACCAGATTCAAAGACACTCGGGTCAACACCAGTAAAAGCCACAAGTTTATTAGGATTATCAAACCGATCAATTTCACCAATTTCAGAGATAATCGTTGCCGCGATTTTTTTTCCGATACCAGGTATTTGATTGGATGATAGTATGATTTCAAGTAAAAGCATTTCCTTGTAATAAGAAATGCTTTTTATTTTGGTTTAAAATTAAAAGATATTCAATAACAATAATAATATAATAAAAAAAGATATATATTTATTGTAAAACAATAAATAATTCGTTAAAGTCGTATTATCATTATAAGAGAGGTGTTTTAAATGAATGTTAAACGAGGTTCTGCCACTTTCTTGAAGGTCATTATTTTTCTGGTTGGAATTGCAGTGTTTACTTTGTGTTTTTATTGGATGCCTGTATTAACCATTAAAGATATAAAAGCACATCCAGGAGGGGATTACTCGCTATATCCCCTTTTAGTATGTGCTTATGGTATCTGTATTACATTTTCTTTTACGTTGTATCAAGTATATAAACTATTAACCTATATCGAAAAGAACAACGCTTTCTCGGAGTTATCTCTTAAATCTTTAAAGGTTATAAAAAAATGTGCTTTTACTGCCATTTTCTTCATTGTGTTAATGATAATAAGCTTAAAGGTGATTTCTAAAATAACAGGAGATGATGCAGCAGGTCCTATATCGATAAGTCTGATAGGTATTTTAGCAACAAGTATCATAACAGCCATTGTGGACGTACTTCAAAAGCCATTAAAAAATTTCCTAGATAAAGAATAGGTATAACTTTATTATTATTTTCTCTAGCAATGCGCAAAAAAATGTTAATGGAACTCATTCATATAAAAAGAAGTAAAAATATAAAAAAGCAGTTGGATTACGTGAATTGTTCCCTATAAAGT
>NZ_NULG01000103.1 GCF_002577195.1 Bacillus sp. AFS041924 | reverse complement strand
TTATGGGAATTGATTTTTCAGTGGCCTCAAGCGAAGTACCTGGAATGGAAAATCAACATTCTTTTTTAACAGAGCTTAATATTAAAAAATTATTTTTGCTAGTAGCTGGTGAATATACAATTATTTAAGAAAGATAATAATGGAATAACAATTAATACAACAAAAGGAGGTACGTTTTGACGATACTTCACAACGAACCATTAATATCAGCTGTAATTGCCTGGTTTATTGCACAGTTTTTAAAAGTCATTATCCATTTATTTAAAGAAAAGGACTTCGATATTTCTAAGTTTTTTGCATCTGGGGGGATGCCAAGTTCACATTCATCAACTGTGACTGCTTTAGCCTTAAGTGTAGGATTAAATGTAGGGTTTGGTAATGTTGATTTCGCCATCGCTGCAATTTTTGCAATTATTATTATGTATGATGCATCTGGAGTAAGATTAGCAGTTAGTAAACATGCGAAGTTATTAAATGATTTTTTCCATGGAAGAATTAAAAATTATAAAGCTTTAAATGAACTAGTAGGTCATACTTCATATGAAGTTGTTGTTGGAGCATTAATTGGAATCATTGTTGCAATTATAGTTTCAAGATTTTAGCGCTCTAATATAAATCAATTTGATTTATATTATTGAGCGTTTTTTTATTTATTTCTGAGTCAAAATAGAAATAAATAGGCAGAATTTACATCAGTTTGTTAAGATATTTGTAGGATATGTAAATAAGGAGTGGAAAAATGAAAAGTACAGTAAGTGAAAATAGTGCTTGGAAAAAGGTGGGGCGATCGATTTATCAATTCCGATATCTAATTATTGCAATTTTAGCTGTCATTTCAATCTTTCTAGGTATATATTCTAAACATTTACCTGGCATTTTAGATGGAGATGGTTTTAGAACACCTGGAGAATATGAAAAAGCTAAGAATGTGTTAGAAAAAGAATTTGAACAATCGCCGGACTCACTAATCATATTACTAGAGCGAAAAAAAGGGGTCACTGACGCTGAATTCCAATCTAGTATTGATCATATTGTGAAGGAAGTTCAAAAAGAAAAGAATATTAAGCAATTTCATCATCCTCTAACTAATCCGAGTATGAAAAAAGATAATATTGCTTATTTATCTCTTTTATTTAATGAAAAAGATCACGATCAGCTTGTTGACCTAAATAATAAATTTACTAAAAAAGTAGAGTCATTTTCAGATGATAAGGTAAAGATTGGAACAACTGGGTTTACAATAATTAGCGATGTAATGAATAAAACTAGTCAAGAAGACTTAAAGAAAGCTGAAATGATTGGTGTACCGATTGCGTTTATCGTTCTATTTTTTGCATTTGGAAGTTTAGTTGCATCAGCTATTCCAATCATAATTGGTATGATTAGTATTTTAAGTACATTTGGTATTTTAGCCTTTATCGGAGAGTATGTTGAGTTATCAATCTTTGTATTAAATGTTGCACCGATGATCGGATTAGCATTATCAATCGATTTTGCGTTATTATTCGTAAGCCGTTATAAAACTGAATTACAAAATCACTCAACAGTAAAAGAAGCAATTAGTGTGACGTTTGCAACTGCAGGTAGAGCGATTATTTTTTCTGGTATCTGTGTATTCATTGGATTATCAGCTCTCTATTTCATAAATATTGATTTATTTAGAAGTGTGGCAATCAGTGGTGCAGTTGTTGTTTTAGTTAGTTTATTTTTGTCATTGACGCTACTACCAGCGGTACTGTCAGCTCTTGGTAAAAATATTAATAAAGGTACATTAAAATTGATTGCGAATCGAAGCCAAGATCAACAACAAGCAGTTTGGAGAAAATTTGCTAATTTCGTTATGAAAAGACCAATCATTATGGCACTCACTTCTTTAATCATTTTAGGTCTTTTCGTTATTCCAATCAGAGATGTGCACTTAAATATACCTACAATTGATGCATTACCAAAGGATGCAACATCGAGAATTTATTATGAAAAATATCAAAAAGCGTTTCTTCCAGAATCATTAAAACATGGAACAGTATCTATTGTATTAGAATCCGATAATGACTTCTTAAATCAAAAGAATGTAAACTCTTTAGAAAAAATACAGAAAAAGCTTGAAGACGACAAAAATGTTTTTGAAGTAAAAAGTGTGTTGAATGCAGTTAATTTAAATGCTGCTCAATTACTACCTGCTTTAAAATCACCTAATGCATCAAAAATTCAGCCCGCGATCGGTGCATATATTAAAAAGAATAAAACATACATACAAGTATTTTTGCATTCTGATCCTAAATCAGAAAAAGGGAAACAATGGGTAAGAGATTTTGAAGATAAATATAATGGGAAAATAGAAGGTCTTAACTATACTGTCGGCGGTCAAGTGAAATTTGAACAAGAATTATTTGATGAGATTACAGATAATATTGTATATGGTTTACTAGTTATTATGATTAGTACTTTCGTCATATTAATGATCGCATTTAGGTCAATAATCATCCCAATCAAAGCAATATTTATGAATGTTTTATCTTTAAGTGCAACGTTTGGAATCATTACTTGGCTATTTCAAGGTGGAAATTTTGGATTACCTCAATCTGATATCATGTTGATTTTACCAGTGTTTGTGTTTGGATTAGTTTTCGGCTTAAGCATGGACTATGAAGTATTTTTAATGTCAAGAATGCAAGAACTATATTATGAGACTGGAGATAACACTTATTCAACTAGGGAAGGTTTAGTATCAACGAGCCGTATCATAACATCAGCCGCATCAATTATGATTGTTATTACAGGAGCATTTGCTTTTACTGATATGGTTCCGGTTAAACAGATGGGAATTGGAATTGCTATTGCGATTTTCTTGGATGCTACAATTGTTCGCTTAGTTTTAGTCCCAAGTTTAATGCAGTTATTTGGAAAATGGAATTGGTGGTTTCCATTCTCGAAAAATAAAATCGAGGAACCATCTAAAAAAGTTGTATAAATTAATTAACAAAAAAACTGTTATCCATTTATTGAATAGCAGTTTTTTGTTGTATTTGAGTGATAGAAGTCGTTCTGTGTAAATATTCCCAATTTTTTGAAACGGTGGAAAATATGTGGTCAAATTTGGTAAACTATAAAAAGGAAAGTGGGGAGAAAGAAAAATGTTAAAAAGATCTTTTAGAGCAATATTAATAAGCTGTCTTGTCTTATCAATCAGCTTATTAGCAGCATGTGGTAACAATAATGAAAAGTCTGCGACCGGTAAAAAACATGAAAAATTACCAATAGCAACAATTAAAGTAAAGGATTACGGAGTTATTAAAGCAGAATTATATCCTAATACTGCGCCAAATACAGTAAATAATTTCATCGCACTAGCAAACAAAGGATTTTATAATGGATTAACATTCCATCGAGTAGTTAGAGATTTTGTCATTCAAGGTGGAGACCCTGAAGGAACTGGTGGGGGTGGACCAGGATATGCAATAGATGGAGAATTTACATCAAACGGTTTTGAAAATAACTTAAAACATACAACAGGTGTACTTTCAATGGCAAGAACTGGTGATCCAAATAGTGCTGGTAGTCAATTTTTTATAATGGCAAATGATACGCCAGACCTAGATGGGCAATATGCTTCATTTGGTAAAGTAACTGAAGGATTAGATATCGTTAAGCAAATCGACGCTGTTGAAATAGATTCAATGGAAAAACCTGTTACACCAGTAGTCATCGAGTCAATTAAGGTTGATACAAAAGGTGAGAAATACGAAAAACCAAAGACTCATAAAGAATAAGTCGATAAGGTGTTCTACATAAAAAGTAAAAAACTACTTCTTAAAATGAAGTAGTTTTTTTCATTTAAAATAATTGTGGATTATAATCCTTTTTTTACTTTACCAGACCAAAGCTTGAAGCCGCCTTTAAGTTGGTATAGCTCCGTTACGCCATTTTTACGTAAAATACGTGCAGCTTGTCCAGGACGAACGCCCATTTGATCGTATAAGTAAACTGCCTGATCTCTACGAATTTCTTTTGAACGCGTTTTTAATTGTGCGAACGGAATATTACGAGCACCTAGTATATGGCCGTTCTTAAAATCTTCTTGATCTCGTAAGTCAATTAGTTGAGCTTTACGGTAGCCAGCACGGAATTCTTCCTCAGTTAACGTTTTAATTAAACGTTTTTGGTAGAAATACATTACTGTTGCGTATACAATGATACCTAGTACGACAAAAAATATTGGTAATAACTGACTCAAATTTTTCAACACCTTTCAATTACCTACTTATCTTATTATAATTCTCTAGTAGGATTGTGCAAGAAACTTTCATTAAAAAAAGTAAAAATTTAAACGAAAAATGAGGAGATTTTCAACATGACAAAGACAAAGTGGTATTTTATTAATAGTGGAGTAAAATCTGGTAGCTATAATATGGCACTTGATGAATGCTTAATTAAATGGCAAAGTGAAGAAGGTTTTCTTCCAACATTACGTTTTTATGAATGGGAAAACCCTACAGTAACAATCGGTTACTTTCAAAAAAATCAAGAGATTAGTTTAGAAGCACTAAAAAAATACAATGGCGATTTTGTAAGAAGACAAACTGGTGGAAGAAGTGTACTTCATCATGATGAACTTACTTATAGCGTAATTGTCCCAGAAAGCTATCCAAATATGCCTGCATCAGTTACAGATGCGTATCGAGTTATTTCAATGGGAATTTTAGAAGGGTACAAGCTACTAGGATTAGATGCTTCTTTTTCAGTTCCAAAAACTGCTGATGAAAAAAACCAATTAAAAAATCCCGCAAGCGCAGTTTGCTTTGATGCTCCATCATGGTATGAAGTTGTTGTAAATGATAAAAAAATTGCAGGAAGTGCTCAAACTAGACAAAAGGGCTCAATTCTTCAGCATGGTTCAGTTCCTTTAAATATTGACGTAGATATGTTATACGACTTATATATTTTCTCTTCAGACGCAGTTAGAGATCGAATGAAAAAACGTTTCTTAGACCGTGCAACATGGATCAATGCAGAAAGTGCTACTCCTAAAACGATGGCAGACTTATATAAAGCATTTGAAAAAGGTTTTGAAATTGGATTAGATATCGAATTAGTACCTTATGAATTAACTGAGGCACAAGAGAAAGAAGTACAGGAATTAGCTACTACAAAGTATGGTACTGAGGAATGGAATTTACGTAAGTAATATAATTACTCATTAATAGAAAGCCTTTTGGGCTTTCTTTCTTTTTGATTTTAATTAAGAGATGCTTAACTAAATAGGAGGATTGCAAATCGGATTTTTATCTGTATAGATAATTAGGGGGAGAGTGCAAATTAGAGAAGTGCAATTGAAGATCGTGGAAGTGCAAATAAAGATATTGAGGTACAGATTAAAGATCATAGGAGCGTAAATAAAATTAGAGAAGTTCAAATAATGATTGGGAGAGTGCAAATAAAGGACGTGAGAGTGCAAATAAAATCAGAGAGGTGCAATTAAAGGTCGTGAAAGTGCAAATATACGAAGTAGTGCAATTAAAAATGTCAAAACTGCAATTAAAATCCGATAATCGCAAATAAAAATGTCAAAACGGCAATTAAAAACCTAGAATCGCAATAAAAAACAAGAAAAGTGCAAATAAAACAAAATTATACCTATACGACTATGGGTATCCGAACGTGATTAAGGCATAAATTAAGTCAGATTAAACATTAAAATTCAAATAAATAACGGAATTGGGCGTAATTCAAAACAAAATTGATCCTTTTTAATAAAAACAGATAGTATTTTGATTATCATTGGAAATCGAGACAATTATCTGCGCAATTTAGTCGTTGTGCTACTTAAAACTAAATCCGTAACATATTAAATAGAGAAATTCCTACCTTTTCCACTCGTTTATTTAGTATCAAGGTTAATACTAAGCAAAAATGAGAAGGAGTAGATAGGATGAAACCATTTATACCAAAGCTTGTTTATTTCGAACCTCAAGCGTTAGAGTATACGTTAGGTATGGAATTAAAAGAGAAATTTGAGGGGATGGGATTAGAAATCAGAGAAACTACTTCCCATAATCAAATTCGAAATTTACCTGGTGAAAATGATGTGGAAAAATACAGGATTGCTAAATCAACTTTAGTTGTTGGTTTGCGTAAGACATTAAAGTTTGAAACGTCTAAACCTTCAGCGGAATATGCTATTCCTCTTGCTACTGGTTGTATGGGGCATTGTCATTATTGTTATTTACAAACTACACTTGGATCAAAGCCTTATATTAGAGTATATGTCAATTTAGAAGAGATTTTTGCACAAGCAATGAAATATTTGGAAGAGCGTGCGCCAGAGATTACAAGGTTTGAAGCGGCTTGTACTTCCGATATTGTTGGTATTGATTATTTAACGCATTCGCTTAAGAAAACAATTGAATTCATTGGTCAAACGGAATATGGTCGTTTACGATTTGTAACGAAATTTCCGCATGTTGATCATTTACTTGATGCAAAGCATAATGGGAAAACTACATTTCGGTTTAGTATAAATTCTAGATACGTTATTAAAAATTTTGAACCTGGGACTGGTTCATTTGATGAGAGAATAGAGGCTGCTAAAAAAGTTGCATATGCAGGTTATCCATTTGGCTTTATTGTTGCACCGATTTATATGCATGAGGATTGGGAAGAAGGCTACGAAGAACTTTTTATACGATTAAAGGATGCATTAAGTGAATTGGCAAATGAGAAAATGACGTTTGAACTGATACAACACCGATTTACAAAACCTGCAAAAAAGGTCATTTTAGAGAGATATCCTAATACTAAACTTGAGATGGATGAAGAGAAAAGGAAATATAAATGGGGGAAATATGGAATTGGAAAATATGTTTATCAAAAAGAAGAAGCTGCCTCAATTGAAGAGACGATATCAGGCTATATAAATAAATATTTTCCTAATGGAGAAATTCAGTACTTTACATAAAAATGTTTATCTCAGACTGCTAAGCTAAACGCTCGCTTTCTTCGTTGCTTCGCCTGCTGTTCGCGGTGCTCATTACCATTTAGGGTAACTCCGCCCCTCATCAGACTTCGCGCCTTAAAAGACAAGCGATTTTCAATCAGTCCGAGAATCAAATTTTTGGGACTTTGTCTACACACTATGTGTATCTATTTTTAAAGATACACTCTTTTTATTTTTTAACATATTCTTATACAGAAGGACTATCTGTCATAATTTATATGTGTTCATGTTAATTGCACTTTTGGATATTGTGGTGTATCATTTTAATTGATGCTTATTGTAACGGATAAAAGATTGAATTACGGTATTGGAGGAAGAACATGCCCACACCTAGTATGGAAGATTATATAGAACAAATTTACCTTTTAATTGAAGATAAAGGGTATGCTCGTGTATCTGATATTGCTGAAGCATTATCTGTACACCCATCGTCTGTGACTAAAATGGTACAAAAACTTGATAAAGACGACTACTTAATTTATGAAAAGTATAGAGGGTTAATCCTGACTCAAAAAGGTAAAAAGATGGGAAAAAGACTTGTCTATCGCCATGTGTTACTTGAGCAATTTTTACGAATTATTGGTGTTGATGAGAGCTTAATTTATCAAGATGTTGAAGGAATGGAACATCATGTTAGTTGGGAAGCGATTGATCGAATAGGCGAACTAGTTCAATATTTTGAAGAAGATAAAAATCGAATCGAAGCATTAAAATATATTCAAAAGTCGAATGAAGAGCAATCGAATTCGAATAACTAAAAGACTGTGCATAATAAAGAGCATAGTCTTTACTTTTTAAAATATACAACATTTGTATTTCACGTTCATAGATAAAAAGAAAGACCGTGCTTAATAAGAAGCACGGTCTTTCTTTTTGCCCTTTTCACCTTCAATCACGGTTAAGTGACTAGCATCCTTTGTACGTTTTTTTAATAAAGGCGTGGAGGTACTTTTTCTTGAAGTGGGCTTTGATTTGTTATTCGATTTTTTTAACGAGCTCGATTTTTGTGCATTGTATTTCTTTACAGTTTGTTTAGCAGCCTTACGATAGGAGTCTTGATGGTTTCTTTGGCTGTTTGAAGAGGTAAAAACTCTATAAATAAAATAAATAATTAAAAGAATTAATCCAATAAATAAAAACCGTTGTAATAATCTGGCTGGATCGTTTATCAACTGAGCAATTAAGCCAAAAAGTGCTAATGCTAATATTCCATAAAATATTGATGTGTACACTTTTTGATTCACTTTAAGCACCTCCTAGTGTGAAGAGTAAATTAGTTATTAAATGTATTAGAAAAAATATTGTTTCTTATAGTTTATTACATTTTATCCAATAAGTTGATATTTTTTATAAAATTCTGTCAATTAAATCTTGTTATTTTTTTCCACTTCTAAAAGTCTGTTAAATGAAGCGATTGATACTTCAACTTGATCATCAGTTGGTTCTTTTGTTGTTAATAATTGAAGCCATAATCCAGGGTAACCTACCCATCTTAATATAGGAATATTTCGAACTTTATTTGTTAATTGTAGAACTTCAAATGAAACGCCTAAAACGACTGGAATTAATAAAAGTCTATCTACAATTCTTAGCCAAAGCGGGCTTGTTGGAACTAAAAAGTAGATAAACATCCCAACTATTACAGTAAATAATATAAAGCTACTGCCGCATCGATAATGAAGTCGTGATTGAGACTGAACCCCTTCGACTGTTAGTGGTATATTTTTTTCAAATGCGTTGATTACTTTATGCTCCGCACCGTGATACATAAATACTCTTTTTATAAAAGGAGTCAATGAAACTAAGTAAATATAAATTAACAGTAAACATAGTTTTAAGATACTTTCGATTACGACTTGTTGAAAATCTGTTTCAAATATTGGCTTCAATGTTGCCGCTAATAAAACTGGCACAAGTGTGAAAATAACTTTTCCAACTAAAAATGACAAAACTGCTAGTAATGAAAGACCGAGATAAGTTGCAAGTGTACCTTTTTGCTTTTCGCGTTCAATTGCAATTTTCTCATCATCTTCTGGGTCGATGCCGTATCTTTCAGTTGAATAATTCAAATGCTTTGATCCATTAATACTTGCTTGTATAATCGCGACTACACCACGGACAAATGGAATTTTCTTTAATTTTTGTATTGTCCGATTTATATGTATCGGTTCTTCATAATATTGTATTTCTTCATTTGATCTGCGGATTGCAGAGACTGTATGTGTTTTGCCACCAAACATTACGCCTTCTACGATTGCTTGACCCCCATAAACAGCTTTATTCTTCTCCCTCATGATGCACCAACCTAAACTTGTTTTTTATCTATATTTATATCTATTGTAAATGTAAGCATAATAATGGTGCAAGTATTAGAAGTAGGAAAATGGAAATAATAATCATAATATTTTCAATTTTCTAATAAAAATTTGAAATCACATTAAAAATTCCTATGTTGGACATAATACGTCAGAAGATATTTAGCAATGTATGGAAAGGGAAATGTTAAATGCCAGAAAAAGATAAAGAACAAGAAAAACAACAAGGTCAGGATCAAGAACAAGAAAAGGAAATGCAAAGTAAAGACAGTAATCAGAATGAGAAAAATCCAAATGAAGACCAAAACCAAGGTCAAAATTCGAATCAAGTTGAAAACAAAGTGCAAGGTACTCAGGATGATTCGAAAGGGAGTGCGAACTTTAATAAAATTGCTAGTATTGGCTTTTTTGGCGGTGTATTTTGGTCAACTGTTTTGTTAGTTCTGAGTTATTTTGATTTTACACAAATCGGACCAAATTTCGTTTTAGAAAGGATTAAACTTGGAAAATGGGCAAATGGTAATATTGAAAACTTAATTTCGATTTTTGGATTAGGTATTATTTCAATCTTTGTTGCATTTATATTTTATTTTATTGGTAGAAGAACTAGAGGAGTTCTTCCAGGAATATTTTTTGGAATGCTAATCTGGGTTATTGTTTTTGTCGTTCTAGGCAAAATAGCGTTCGATTTAAAAGCAATAAAGGATTACTCATCTGATACGACTGTTACTACCATCTGTTTATTCATTCTATACGGAACTTTTATTGCATATTCTGTTTCTTTTGCATTTCAAGAGCAAAAGGCATATTTGCGTGGCTATTCAAAATAGTCTGGCCTATGATAAAATAAAGCTTGGGTATTCCAGAATATGAGTTTTTGGGATAAATATGCTTAAATGATGGGTGGAGACTTTAAAATGGCTAAGTTTTTATTATTGAATGGACCTAATCTAAATATGCTCGGTCAAAGAGAAGTTTCTATCTATGGTTCAACTACGTTAAAGGATATTGAGGATCATTTATCATCACTTGCACATGAAAATGGGGATATGATTGATTGCTTTCAATCGAATCATGAAGGTGAATTAATCGACAAACTTCATGCGGCAAATAATGTCTATGATGGGATTCTTTTTAATCCAGGTGCATTTACTCACTACAGTTATGCAATTCGTGATGCAATTGCAAGTATTACCGTTCCAACTATTGAAGTACACATTTCAAATATACATAAGAGAGAAGAGTTCCGACAACTTTCAGTTTTAGCTGCAGTTACTGTAGGTCAAATTGTAGGTTTAGGTGTGTATGGATATGATCTAGGTTTAAGTGCTTTACAAAAGATAAGTGGGGGAGAGAAAATCAATGGAAAAAATTAAAAAGTTACGCGAAGCTTTAGTAGAAAAAGGTTTAGACGCATTATTAGTAACTAGTACATACAACAGACGTTACATGACGAACTTTACTGGTTCAGCAGGTGTTGCTTTAATTACTCAGGACAAAGCTTTATTTATTACAGATTTCCGCTATATCGAGCAAGCTACTAGCCAATGTGAAGGCTTTGAGATTGTTAAACATGAAGGTTCAATTCCTGCTGAAATTTCTGCTCTAACAGAGAAATTAGGCGTTTCAAAACTTGGATTTGAACAAGATCACGTTACGTTCACGGAATTCGGTTCTTATCGTAAAGCTGTAAAGGCTGAATTAGTTCCTGTAAGCGGATTAATTGAAAAATTACGTTTAATTAAAACTGATGCAGAGATTTCAATTATTAAAGAAGCTGCTAAAATCGCAGAATCTGCTTTTGATCATATTTTAGGATTTATTCGTCCAGGTGTTACAGAATTAGAAGTATCAAATGAATTAGAATTTTTCATGCGTAAATTAGGCGCAACTTCATCATCTTTTGATACAATTGTAGCTTCAGGTGCTCGTTCTGCACTTCCACATGGTGTAGCATCTGAAAAAGTAATTGAAACTGGCGATTTTGTAACGTTAGATTTTGGTGCATACTATAAAGGTTATGTATCAGATATGACTAGAACTGTTTCAGTAGGCGAGCCTCATTCAGATTTAAAGAAAATTTATGATATCGTTCTTGAAGCTCAATTACGTGGTGTAAATGGAATTAAAGCAGGAATTACTGGTAAAGAAGCTGATGCTTTAACCCGTGATTATATTACTGAAAAAGGTTATGGAGAATATTATGGACATGGAACTGGACATGGTATTGGTCTTGAAGTACATGAAGGACCTGGCGTTTCATTCCGATCTGATACAGTATTAGAGCCAAATATGATTGTCACTTGTGAGCCAGGTATTTATATTCCAAATTTAGGTGGAGTTCGTATAGAAGATGATTTAATCGTTAAAACTGGTGGTAACGAAAACTTAATGTCATCACCAAAAAATCTAATCATTCTATAAGATTTCATTAGATTAAAAAATAGAACTACACAAAAAGCGCATTTTACTTTATGATATAAAGTTGTAAAAGAAATTCATGGTAAGCGAAATGGTTCTTTTTTACCCACGATACATACTTTAGGGGACCATTTCATTTTTTAGGAGGATATTTAATGATTTCAGTAAACGATTTTCGTACAGGGTTAACAATTGAAACTGATGGGGGCCTTTGGCAAGTAATCGATTTCCAACACGTTAAACCTGGTAAAGGTGCTGCATTCGTACGTTCAAAACTTCGTAACCTACGTACAGGTGCTGTTCAAGAAAAAACATTCCGTGCTGGTGAGAAAGTAGCTAAAGCACATATTCAAAACCGTAAAATGCAATACTTATATGCTAACGGTAACCAACATGTATTCATGGACAACGAGTCTTATGAGCAAATTGAATTACCAGAAGCAAACATTGAGCGTGAGTTAAAATTTCTAAAAGAAAACATGGAAGTTTATATCATGACTTTTGAAGCTGAAATTTTAGGTGTTGAATTACCAAATACGGTTGAGTTAAAAGTAGTTGAAACTGAACCAGGTATTAAAGGTGATACTGCTTCTAACGTTACAAAACCAGCTACAATGGAAACTGGTTTAGTCGTTCAAGTACCAATCTTCATTAACGAAGGTGAAGTTTTAATTATTAATACAACAGAAGCTAGCTACGTTTCACGTGCAAAATCTTAATTAATAAAACTTTTATGAAAAAATGGAGGCACTTGTTTTTAAGTGTCTCTTTTTCTTATTAACTATTTTAAATAGTAAGGGGGATAAAATGGTTACTTCAATTGTTCTTTGGACATTAATTATCATATGTTTTGCATTAGCGTTTATTGCGCTTATTAAACCAATAATTCCTGGTGTACCAGTTTTATGGGTAGGCTTTTTAATTTATTATTTCGGTATTAGTAAAAGTAATTTGAATTTGTCTTTTTGGATTATCATGATCGTTTTCACAGCTGTTATTTTTCTAGCTGATTTTCTGGCTAATTCTTATTTTCTCAAAAAATATGGGAGTACAAAAACAGGTGAAAGAGTAGGGTGTTTAGCTGTAATCGTTGGGTCATTTGTCTTTCCTCCATTCGGCTTAATCATTGTCCCATTCATTTCAGTTTTTATAGCTGAGAAATTACAAGGGAAAAATACGAAAGAGTCAATCAAATCTGCATGGGCTACTGTTGTTTCATTTATTAGTAGTTCATTAGCAAAAGCAGTTTTACAATTTATTATGGTGATTATCTTTTTTGTTTATATTATTTTTTAATTTCAGACTGCCCCCCAAACGCTCGCTTTCTTCG
>NZ_NULG01000102.1 GCF_002577195.1 Bacillus sp. AFS041924 | reverse complement strand
ATTCCCATCACCCGCTCCATATGTCCTGGTAGCTCAGCAGGATAGAGCAACGGCCTTCTAAGCCGTCGGTCGGGGGTTCGAATCCCTCTCAGGACGTCCAAAAGACACTTGTTTTACGTAACGTAAAATAAGTGTCTTTTTTTGTTTTTTTTTAAGTTGTTCTTTCTTAGGCGGAAAAATTAATAACATTATTAGTTTATGATTGGATTCCTTTTCTTTTTTCTACTTTTAGATAGAAGACTTAGAGCATAATAAAATTTATGAAAGATATGTTATTCTAGTATAAAAAAATGAGTGGAGTGATCTAAATGAACGAAAAAATATTTTGGGGGTTAATATCCAAAATGCATATTGTTGAAGAGCCGTACGAATGGGTGATTAGACATTTAGCAAAACAATCAGATGATGAGATAGCTGGTTTTGAAATTCAATTTGAAACTGCTTTTTCAAATGCGTATACTGTGAATCTTTTAGGAGCTGCATGGATTATTATGGGGGGCTGTTCTGAGGATTCATTTGCTCAATTTAGAGCTTGGTTAATTGGGCAAGGTGAACAAGTCTATAAGAAAACGTTGATTAATCCTGATTATTTAGCTGAATACATCTTTCCAATTTATGAGGAAGAGGGACTTGCGCCAGAACTAGAAGAAATGTTAGATTTAGCCTTACAAGCATTTTCAATCAAGCGTAAAGGCGATGACGATTGGGATGATCAGTTGTGGAATGAGTTCAATACACTGATTGAAAGCAAAGGTTATCTTTATCCAGAACAACAATTATCAATCGACTGGACGTCGAGTGATGAATTAAAAGATAGATTTCCAAAGTTATGGAAGCGATTTGGTCATAAGCCGTTAGGACAGTAAAGGCTAATAATTGTAAACCAAGTAGACATAAGGTGGTCAAACTGGTAAATATTAGTATCTTACATATTTTAAATAAATTTAATTCATGATACACTTTTTCATAACTAGATTGTGCAGAAAATAACAAATGTTAGGGGGAGAGTAACATGGAAAATAATATTGTCTTTTTTCCTAAGTTGAAGGATCGGATTATCAATTTAGGTAAAAAAGCATTAGAAGAAAAAAATTTTAGTAAAGCTTTGATGCTATGTAATCAATTAAAAGAAATGAATGAACAAAATTCGCAAACAGAGCTCGCTGCAGTAGCTTGCTTATTAGAAGGGAATAGGACTAAGGAAGCAAGAGAAAGATGTGAAGAGTTAGTTTTTGGACCTTTTGAAAGTGATGAAGCAATTGAAGTGTACATAAGTATTTTATTTCAATTAAAAGAATACGAAGAGTTACAAAAAAGTATTAAAAAACTACTCACTCAAAAACGAATTGATGAAAATCAAATGGATAAGTTCCAGGCGATGCTATCATTATCAAAGAAAGTAATTTCTGAACGAGAAGGCATAAAGGGTGAAATTCTTGATTTACATATAGTGCTAGAAAATTCCGAGCCAATTGAAAAACAGCTTGAACTGATTAATGAATTAAGGGTAATTGATTGTAATTTAGTTCTTGACCAGATTCACGAAATATTAAAAAGTTCAAAAGCGAACCCTTTAATACAAAGTTTTATTTTGTTCATTTTACAAGAACAATCAATTGAAAAAGATTTTGAACTGAATAAAGTAAATCAACGAATGGTTTGGAATACATCGGTTTCAGTAAATGAACATAAAACGTTTGTAGATGCTATTTTAAAAAAATTAAGTGATGTGCTAGAGAGTGAAGACCCTTCTGCTTTCGAAATCGCAAAAGCACACTTCCAGCATTTTATGACAATTTATTTCCCATTTATCCCAATTCCAGCGGAAGTTAATACTTGGGCAGCCTGTTTCTATTGTATTGTCCAACAATATTTCGATCGTATGATAGATGAAGATGAAATCAAAGACTTATTTAATGTAGAGCATTTTCCAGTAAAAAGTGCTATTGCTTTAGTTAAACGATTTGAAGAAGAAGGTTACTTTAACATAAAAGGATAAACGTAGGAAAAACATAGAAATCGCATTCTGACTTCTATGTTTTTTATTTGCTGAAATATAAAATATTAAACATTTGATAACAAATCACAAATTAAAAAAACTAATATTTTCTCCATATAAAAATAGGAAATATTGAAACAAAAAAGGAATGTGTTATAATAGAATGGTTGTAACGACTATTTACTTAATTATACACGCATGATCTTTTTATTTTGGACTAGCATGTATAGTACGAAAATACGTAAACACATATATTTTTTTAGATAATTTTGGAGGGAACTAACAATGACTGCTAAA
The DNA here is from genome assembly GCF_002577195.1 of Bacillus sp. AFS041924. GTDB lineage: Bacteria > Bacillota > Bacilli > Bacillales > Bacillaceae_G > Gottfriedia. The sequence continues at coordinate 20,619 of NZ_NULG01000102.1, read as the reverse complement.
TGGGAAAAATTAGAAGCTAACGTTGGTCTATTAACTGTAGAAGTTGAAGCTTCTGAAGTAGATAAAGGTTTAGATGCAGCTTTTAAAAAAGTTGTAAAAACTATTAATGTACCTGGATTCCGTAAAGGAAAATTACCACGCCCAATTTTTGAACAAAAATTTGGTATCGAAGCACTTTACAATGATGCTTTAGATGTTATTTTACCAGAAGCTTACAGCAAAGCTGTTGAAGAAGTTGGTATTGAGCCAGTTGATCGTCCAGAAGTTGACGTTGAGCAAATGGAAAAAGGTAAAACTTTAATCTTCAAAGCGAAAGTTACTGTAAAACCTGAAGTAAAATTAGGCGAATACAAAGGCTTAGAAGTTGAAGAAATGGATTCAATCGTATCTGATGAAGACGTACAAGCTGAATTAACTAAATTACAAGAGCGTCAAGCTGAGTTAGTAGTTAAAGAAGATGGTACTGTTGAAAATGGAGATACAGCTGTAATTGATTTCGAAGGTTTCGTTGATGGCGTAGCTTTCGAAGGTGGTAAAGGTGAGAACTATCCACTAGAAATCGGTTCAGGTTCATTCATTCCTGGATTTGAAGAAGCTTTAATCGGAGCTAAATCTGGTGTAGAAACTGATGTTAATGTAACATTCCCAGAAGAATACCACAGTGCTGAATTAGCAGGAAAAGCTGCTACTTTCAAAGTAACTGTTCATGAAATTAAATCAAAAGAACTTCCTGAGTTAAACGACGAGTTTGCTAAAGACGTAAACGACGAAGTAGAAACTTTAGAAGATCTTAAAGCAAAAATCAAAACTGACTTAGTTGAGTCTAAAAAAGCTCAAGTAGAAGGTAGCTTACGTGATGCTTTAGTTCAAAAAGCAGCTGAAAACGCTGAAATCGAAATCCCAGATGTAATGTTCGAAAGCCAAGTTGACCGTATGGTTAAAGACTTTGAACAACGTATTGCACAACAAGGATTAAACTTAGAACTTTACTACCAATTCACTGGTACTAAAGAAGAAGATCTACGTTCTCAAATGCGTCAAGATGCTGAAGCTCGTGTAAGAATCGACTTAACAATCGATGCAATCATCGAAGCTGAAAAAATCGATGCAACTGAAGAAGAAATGAACGAAGAATTAGCTCGTTTATCTGAAATGTACAACGTTCCTGCTGAGCAATTAGTAACTATGCTTGGTGGTACTGATGCTGTACGTGACGATATTCAAATCCGTAAAGCTGTTGAGTTATTAGTAGATAGCAGAAAAAAATAAGCGTTATCTAAACATATATTGATTCAAACAAGGCGCGAATTTTTCGTGCCTTGTTTTTAAATAATGAAATATTTGGTAAAGAGAACTGTTTCCTTTAAAATACACATATACATATGTTAGAATCTGTTATACAGATTTTAAAAAATTATTGTGGCTATACTAAAAATAATTCTTTAAAAGAAGGATTAACTACTTTAAATTAGAATATATATATTCTAAAAATTTAAACAATTTTAGAGTAGTAAATAATTGCTTTGTTTATTTTGTGTGCTATCATATAGCTACAAGATACATATTTTTTGGATTACATACATATTGAGTGTTTTTAGATTTTTAGAAATTTTAGAGGGAGTGAACATATGTTCAAGTTTAATGAAGAAAAAGGACAGCTAAAATGTTCGTTCTGTGGAAAGTCACAGTCTCAGGTTAGAAAATTAGTTGCAGGACCTGGAGTTTATATTTGTGACGAGTGTATTGAGCTTTGTACTGAAATTGTTCAGGAAGAGTTAGCAAAAGAAGAGGAAGTAGAGTTTAAAGACGTTCCGAAACCAAAAGAAATTTGCGAAATTCTCGATGAATATGTAATTGGTCAGGACAATGCAAAAAAAGCCTTATCTGTAGCTGTGTATAATCACTACAAACGTATCAATTCAAATAGCAAAATTGATGAGGTTGAGCTTTCAAAAAGTAATATTGCGATGATTGGGCCAACTGGTAGTGGTAAAACATTATTAGCCCAAACTTTAGCAAGAATTTTAAATGTGCCATTTGCGATTGCGGATGCAACTTCATTAACAGAAGCTGGATATGTTGGGGAAGATGTTGAAAACATTCTTCTAAAATTAATCCAAGCAGCTGATTATGATGTAGAACGCGCTGAAAAAGGTATCATTTATATCGATGAAATTGATAAAGTTGCACGTAAGTCTGAAAACCCTTCAATTACACGTGATGTGTCGGGTGAGGGCGTTCAGCAAGCACTTTTAAAAATTCTTGAAGGAACTGTTGCAAGCGTACCTCCTCAAGGTGGTCGTAAGCATCCTCATCAGGAATTCATTCAAATTGATACGACAAATATTTTATTTATTTGTGGTGGAGCATTTGACGGAATCGAACAAATTATCAAACGTCGTTTAGGTAAAAAGGTAATTGGTTTCAGTGGTGATTCTGAAAAGAGCGATTTAAGCTCAAAAGAAATCTTAAACCATGTATTACCAGAAGACTTATTACGTTTTGGTTTAATTCCAGAGTTCATCGGTCGTTTACCAGTTTTAGCTAATTTAGAGCAGCTTGATGAAGCATCTTTAGTTGAAATTTTAACTAAACCAAAAAATGCTTTAATTAAGCAATATCAAAAATTACTAGAGCTCGATCAAGTTGAACTTGAGTTTGAGGATAGCGCACTTACTGAAATTGCTAAAAAAGCAATTGAGCGTAAAACTGGAGCTCGTGGACTACGTTCGATCATTGAAGGTCTTATGTTAGATATTATGTTTGAATTACCTTCACGTGAAGATATTCAAAAATGTATTATTTCAGCAGAAACTGTTAAAACTGGTGCTGCTCCAAAGCTTGTATTAGAAGATGGAACAGAGCTAGAGTTAAAGAAAAAAGAAAATAAACTAGCTTAAGTAAAAAACCAAATGCATTTGCATTTGGTTTTTTTGACATTTTTATGGTTAGATTTTTTAAATCGTTCTAAATCCTATAGTCTTATTAGGATCTAACTCCTGCTTTAATTTTAAAAATTTGGTTTATCCTTCCATTTAGAAGGCGATACTAAAATTAATTTCTACTTCAGTGGAGGGGTAAAGAATGAGTTTAACAACAATTATTTTATTAGCTCAACTAGCATTAGGTACAATCGTAGCATTGTATTTTATTCATTTATTAAAGGGGCAAAGGACGACTAAAGTTTCGATTGACAGAGAATCAAAAAAAGAAATGGAGCAGTTACGTAAATTAAAATCAATTTCTTTAACTGTACCGTTAGCAGAGAGAGTTAGACCGACTACTTTCGATGATATTGTTGGACAAGAGGATGGTATAAAAGCGTTAAAAGCTTCATTATGCAGCGCAAATCCTCAGCATGTAATCATTTATGGACCACCTGGAATTGGAAAAACAGCAGCAGCTAGACTTGTATTAGAAGAGGCTAAAAAGAGCCCAAATACTCCTTTTAAACAAGATGCAGTATTTGTAGAATTAGATGCAACAACTGCTCGTTTTGATGAAAGAGGAATTGCGGATCCTTTAATTGGATCAGTCCATGATCCTATTTATCAAGGAGCGGGAGCGATGGGGCAAGCAGGTGTTCCTCAACCTAAAAAAGGTGCAGTAACCGATGCGCATGGAGGTATTTTATTTATAGATGAAATTGGGGAGCTTCATCCAATTCAAATGAATAAAATGCTGAAGGTACTTGAAGATCGTAAAGTTAAATTTGAGAGTGCTTACTACCAAGAAGAGAATCCTTCGATACCGGCACATATTCATGAAATCTTTAAACACGGATTACCAGCAGATTTTAGATTAGTTGGTGCTACAACAAGATCACCAGAAGATATACCGCCGGCAATTCGTTCACGTTGTTTAGAAATATTTTTTAGAGAATTAGAACAGGATGAGATTCAAGCAGTGGCAAAACGCTCTGCTGAAAAAATTGAATTAAGCCTTTCTGATAAAGCTCTAGAATTAGTAAGTACATATGCGAAAAATGGTCGTGAAGCTATTAACTTAATACAATTAGCAGGCGGCATGGTGTTAACATCTGGTCGAAAAGAATTAGTTGAAGATGATATTCAGTGGGTTGTTTCTGTAAGTAGACTATCACCAAGACTTGTAAATAAGATTCCAGAAGCTCCAACTGTAGGGTTAGTGAACGGTTTAGCAGTTTATGGTGCCAATATTGGTGCTTTATTACCAATTGAAGTAAGTGCTATGAAGGCTAAAGAGATTGGTAAAGGCACAATAACTATAACTGGAATTGTTGAAGAAGAAAGCTTGGGTAATCAATCTAAATCAATTCGAAGAAAAAGTATGGCGAAAGGTTCTTTAGAAAATGTAACAACCATTTTACATAAAATTGGTGTTCCAATAGATGATTATACAATCCACATTAATTTCCCAAGTGGTGCATTAATTGATGGGCCATCTGCAGGGATTGCCATGGTTGTAGGGATTTTCTCAGCTGTAAATAATGTTCCTGTATTAAATACAATCGCTTTAACTGGTGAAATGAGCATACAAGGTGATGTGAAGCCTGTAGGCGGTGTTCCAGAGAAAGTTAAGGCGGCTATTAAAGCAGGGGCAACTAAAATTATTATTCCGAAAGAGAATGATCAAGCTACGCTACATCAATATAAAAATGTAGAAATATTAGCTGTAGACCGCATTGAAAAAGTTCTTCATGAAGTCTTTAAAGATAATTGGAAATTCGAAGTACCAACTCAAACAAAAAGTGATTTCCAACAATTAACGTTGTTTGAAGAGAATCAATCGCAATCTATGTAGATAAAAATAAGTGTTCGAATCATTTCATTTTGAATAAATAAAGAGTACAAACTCTTTTTGCATTCTATTTTTCAATGAAGTGAGCGAACACTTTTTAGTTTGTTTTTTTAAGAACATCAATTTCATCGTTAAAAATGTATTAAAAGCTTTAGTTTTAAGGTGTTGTTTAATGATTATTTCTCTTCTACATTTCTTTTAAGGCATATCATTGTAAATGATATGTATGTTAAGGTAAAATAACTAGATAGAATGAAAAACATGGAGGTGTAACGTAATGACTGTTACAAAAGAAAAAGTTGTACCCCTCCTACCTTTAAGAGGAATTAGTGTATTTCCTGCCACTATTGCACATCTAGATGTAGGAAGAACGAAATCGATAAAAGCTATACAAGAAGCTGATGAGTTAGATCATTTAATTTTTGTTGTTACTCAAATAGATGCAGATACTGAAAATCCAAAGATAGACGAATTGTACCAATTTGGAACGTTGGCTAAATTATCACAAAAAATTACACTTCCAAATGGCACTGTTCGAATTACTGTCGAAGGATTACACAGAGGAAAAATCAAATCAATCATTGATCAAAATGATTTCTTAACTGTAAAGGTAGAAGAATATCCAGATGTAGAGGATGACTCTAAAGAGCTTCGTGCTTTAATGAGAACTTTACTGCAACATTTTAAACAATACAGTAAATTATCAAAACGAATTTTACCGGAAACGATTGCTTCAATTGTAAAGCAGGATCAACCGGGGAAACTTGCAGATGCTATGATCGATTCAATTCCATTAAGGGAAGAAGAAAAACAAAAAATATTAGCAACTGTTGATGTTTCCGAAAGAATACATATTATCTTAAATTTCCTTCAAGATGAGAAAGAATTACTGAAGCTTGAAGAAAAGATTGGCTTACAAGTAAAGAAAAATATTGATAAAACTCAAAAAGAATATTTCTTAAGAGAACAACTAAAGGTTATTCAACGCGAACTAGGTGATCGGGAAGGGAAAACCGAAGAAGTTGATAAGCTTTTAACGAAAATCGAAGAGGCAAATTTGCCTGAAGAGACGAAGGAAGTTGTCTTAAAAGAGTTAGCTAGATATGAGAAACTACCGCCTAATGCTGCAGAAGCAGGAGTAGTTCGTACATATTTAGATTGGATGGTATCTTTACCATGGTCTAAACAAACAGTCGACACACTTGATATTCATCGTTCAGAAAAAATACTGAATAATGAACATGAAGGACTTGAAAAAGTAAAAGAAAGAATATTAGAATATCTAGCTGTTCAGCAGCTGACGAATTCATTACGTGGTCCAATATTATGTTTAGCTGGTCCTCCAGGGGTTGGTAAAACATCTTTAGCGAAATCAATCGCAAACGCTTTGTCTAGAAACTTTGTACGTGTTTCACTAGGTGGTGTGAGAGATGAATCAGAGATTAGAGGCCACAGAAGAACATATATCGGAGCTATGCCAGGGCGAATCATCCAAGGAATGAAGAAAGCAATTTCAAATAATCCTGTATTCTTACTTGATGAAATTGATAAAATGTCTAGTGACTTTAGAGGAGATCCAGCGTCTGCGATGTTAGAAGTATTGGACCCTGAACAAAATAATACATTTAGTGATCATTATATCGAAGAGCCTTTTGATTTATCTCAAGTTTTATTTGTAGCAACTGCAAATGATTTATCAACAATTCCAGGTCCATTACGTGATCGAATGGAAATTATCACATTATCTGGCTATACGGAACTTGAAAAAGTTAATATAGCTAAAAAGCATTTGTTCCCTAAAAAATTAGCAGAGCATGGCTTAAATAAATCGACTGTACAAATTCGTGAAAGTGCATTGACTGCAATTATTCGCCATTATACACGTGAAGCAGGAGTAAGGTCATTAGAACGAGTTCTTGCGAAACTATGTAGAAAAGCTGCTAAGTTAATTGTTTCAAATGAAAAGCAAAAAATTATTTTTACGGATAAAAATATTGAAGAATTCTTAGGTAAAAGAACATTCTCTTATGGTCAAATGGAAAGTGAGGACCAAATTGGTGTAGCTACAGGTTTAGCATATACTGCATTTGGAGGAGACACACTTTCTATCGAAGTATCACTATATCCTGGAAAGGGTAAGCTAACTCTAACTGGTAAGCTTGGGGATGTCATGAAGGAGTCAGCGCAAGCGGCATTTAGCTATATACGCTCAAAAGCAGAAGAATTGAATATTGACCAAAATTTCCATGAGAAATATGATATTCATATTCATGTTCCAGAAGGCGCAGTTCCAAAAGATGGCCCTTCAGCAGGTATTACGATGGCTACAGCATTGATATCAGCCTTAACAAATAAACCAATCCGAAAAGAGGTTGGAATGACTGGTGAAATCACATTACGTGGTCGAGTATTGCCAATCGGTGGTTTAAAAGAAAAAATGTTAAGCGCACACCGTGCAGGTTTAACAACTGTGATCATACCAAAAGAGAATGAAAAAGATTTAGAAGATGTGCCGCCAATGGTGAAGGAAGGTTTAAATGTTATTCCTGTTTCCCATTTAGATGAAGTGCTTGCACATGCAATAGTAGGAGTGAAAAAATGAAAGTAACAACAGCGGATATTGTCATTAGTGCAGTCCGACCAAATCAATATCCAGATACACAATTTCCTGAAATCGCTTTGGCAGGTCGATCAAATGTTGGGAAATCTTCGTTTATTAATAAAATGTTAAATCGAAAAGCGTTAGCCCGTACATCATCAAAGCCTGGGAAAACACAAACGCTGAATTTCTTTTTAATAAATGAACAGCTTTTCTATGTGGACGTTCCAGGATATGGTTATGCAAAAGTTTCTAAAAAGGAACGAGAAGCATGGGGTAAAATGATTGAAACGTATATTACAACTCGAGAGCAATTAAGAGCTGTTATTTTATTAGTTGATCTGCGTCATTCACCAACAGAAGATGATGTAATGATGTATGATTTCTTAAAGCATTACGGAATCCCAGTCATTATCGTAGCAACAAAGGCTGACAAAATCCCTAAAGGTAAATGGGAAAAGCATGCCAAAGTAGTTCGTGAAAAATTACAGATTGAAGAAGGCGATGAGTTGATACTATTCTCTTCTGAGACTGGTATGGGTAAAGAAAAAGCATGGTCTGTAATTGACCGTATGTGTAAATAAAAAAACTGGTGGAAACAATCCACCAGTTTTTTTATATTTTATCCTTTCTAATCTCTTAACCCTGCTTTCCTGCCTTTCCCGGTTTCCCTGCCCTAAGGTACTTTTGGTTCATAAATAGAAAAAATGGGTTCGGTGAATTTTAATTAATATTTTACTAATAAAGAAATTAAACCATTTTCCAATAACCTGTATGTAAAAGCAGTTGGTCAAAAAAATACCTACCCGAATTAAAGATGCGCCCCATATTTAAAGACACAATATTAAAATGATTCGTGTCAGATGGGTAGTTTCAAGAATTAATATGGTCTAGGTTCGGAAAGACTTTCCATAGAAATTTATTTTCTACAATAGGAAATTGTTTTTCAAAGAGCGCAAATCTAAAACAATTAGTACTGCTCATATTTCAGTTTTTAGGCTATTTTCTTATACAAAATTTTTAAAGAAAGATTAATTATTCATCTATATAATAATTAATTTTAGGAAAAATTTACCTTTTTTTCCATATTTTTAATCTGTAAACTAATAATGACACTTAGTTGATAAGTTTATTTTTTAGGGAGGAAAGGAGAAAAATGAATTTATCCCTCTAGGAACTATAAAAGTTATTATTGTTTATTTTATCCTCTTCAATGCTTTTTAAGATTTTTTCCACAGTTTAAGAACCCACAAAAAACCATCATCGCGTAAGTTTCATATAAACATTAGGGAACTAAACAATATTCGTTAGTTAGTAAGCAGAAAATTTATTAGGTCAAAGTTTATGTATGTTCAGTAAATTTAAAAAGACAGGACTATTAAGTATTCGGTGTCGATCTAACTCTATTATTTACAGAAATTTCTGTGTCCATATTGTTAGGAATATCTAACTCTATCACGACATAATTTTGATAGGTACCAACTAGTTGCAAGACAAAATAATACTTATAAAGAGTTAATTTAATACGTTATCCCGAGGATTTTGACGATATTGGATAAGTACGATCGTATTTAGCTTGAATAATATTTTAATAGAGGAGATTATTACGATGGAAAATAAAATGAAAATGATTATAAGTTTTTTATTGATCTTTGCAATGATTTTGAGTGGTTCTGGGCAAGCGGTATATGCCAGGAGTAAAAACCAGGCTAATCAAGGGGAAAATACGAATTTTAGTGAGCAAAATGTGAACCAGTGGTTAAGTGAGTATGAATTCTATGAAGACACCAGAATAGCAAAAATCTATGATCAGACTGCAATAAATGAATTAAAGCGTTTCACAAAAGTCATAAAAGAAAATAATGCTAAGTTTGATTCAAAACTATTAGCGCAAATTGATGAAACAGTTGAATTTATCGAAAAAGATAATGAACTTGACGTACTTCAACAATTAATTGATGAATATGAACAATCTGTCCAGGAGGAATACATACAAGAGGTGATTCTTAAAAGTGACCGTCTTTTGGAAATTAAACATAAGCTAACAATCTGTTTATGGGGATATATAACAAAAAACGAATTTAATCAACCAACTGAAGTATTACTTGCAGATATACTTTTTAATTTTTATTTATCGGATAAAATTGTCAATAAAAATGCTATCGGCATCTTAAGAGATATTTCTGAAGAGGTTGAACAAAATGGAAATAAAATAAAAGCCCATCTGAATAACTCTGTGAAAATGTCTGAAAAGGGTAACGAATTTCTAGAAAAGGAACTAGCTATCCCTGCAGCTAAATCCTATCAAAATGCATATAAACAAGTTTTATTCGGACTTGAAAAAGCAGGCTATTCAATTACTCCAACTTTCTTTGAATCTACTTCTGATACGGATGGTGACTCTTTAACTGATGGAATAGAATTTCTTGAGGGAATGAATCCATTTAAAAAAGATACAGACGGTGATGGATTGCAGGATAATATTGAATTTGAGGCTAGATCATTTCTTTCCCCGACAAAATATGATTCAGATTTTAACGGCATAAGTGATGCAGATGAAGATGTCGATGAAGACGACCTGAATAATAAAGATGAACAAGCTTATCAAACTAATTTAATGAAGGGGGATTCAGACCAAGATGGTCTAACTGACGGATTTGAAGTACATCAGTTCAGTTCATTACCTAACAAGCTTGATACAGAAAACGATGGGTTAAGTGATGGAGATGAATATGCATTTAAGACTAATCCGAATGCTACAGACAGCAATAATAACGGAATTGAGGATTCACAAGAACTTTATAAACAATCAATTAGTAAGGAAATGATTCAGCCTGGTAAATCAGAAATTAAAAGCGTAGAAGTTGGACTTAGTACAAAGGATAATATTAGTAAAACGACTAGAATTAGTAGCACAAACAATGTGAATATCAAAACAACTAATTTACATGGAATCATTGGTTCTCCTGTAAGCATCAATACGCACTCAAAATTTGAAAGGGCAACTATTAAGTTTACGTACGATGAAGCAAAACTTGGTGACTCGTTGGAAGATGATCTAGCTGTTATTTGGTACAATGAAGATAAAGAAATGTATGAAAGCCCTCAATCTGTATTAGATACAAATAAAAATACAATAATTGTAGAAACTACTCATTTAGGAGAATATATGATAGTTGATAAGACAAAGTGGCTAGAACTTTGGGGGAAAGAAATAGACTACTCCAGGCCTGATGTGATTAATGAAAATGAAATGCTGTTTCAAAATATGACAATGAAAACATTCATAGAAAACGATCGAGTTGCAAGCAACAATAAGCCGAATGACATTGTTACTAGCGATGATTCAGATGATGGAGAAGTAGATACAAAAGATTCCGATGGGGATGGCTTATACGACATCTATGAAGTTAAAGGGATGAAAACACCATACGGTATAATTTACTCAGATCCTAACAAGAAAGATAGTGATGGTGATGGATTAACCGATGGGGAAGAAATGGGGCAATTTATATCATTTACGATCGTAATATTTGGCTATGAAATCCATTTTGAAGGTTTCTTTCCTACGAGTTTCCCTGACAAAAAAGATAGTGACGGAGATGGAAAGTTTGATAATGAGGATTTGAGACCGTTGTACGCTGATTTTAAAGATACAGTAGTTTATCAATCAGATCGACCTGAAGGCTATGATGAAAATGGAAATGTAGCAAACGATATGAAAACAAATGATTATACAGAAGATGAAATAAAAGACATTAATTGGATGTTTAGACTCCAACTACTTGAATCTTATTTCCCAGATATACTCTTTTATGAGTTCGAGGATATGTCAACAAGCTTATTTTCCACGGGAGACATGGAAGATGTTATTTTAGATATGATTAAACATTTTAAAGAGGGAACTGGAAAAGAATACAGAAACGAGACCTTGACTAAAGTTGCAAGTGAGCATGAAACAACGAAATCCTATGTTGAATTTGTCAAAAATGCCTTAGTGGATGAACTAAAGAACAATGGAGGTAATTTGGCAGCTCTAAAGTTTGATAAAAGTACAAAGAATACAAATGAATTTTATAATTTTGTACAGAGAAATGCTAGTTATCCTACGTTTAGCTCATGGGGTGATCGAGTAGGTGGACTTACAATTACAGTAAATGATACGTGGGGAAATACCGTCTCCGTAAAAGATTTTTCTGTAGAGAATAATCACTTTAAAGGAGTCATGCGTGTTCGTTTATATGATCATTTTGGGTTGGATCAGCCAGATGTTGAGAAGGTGTATGTCAATTTAGCAGGATTCCGTTCTTGGTTTGTCTTACAGCATTATGACGATTATGATGGGGAATATAAGCCATATGTTACTGTAATGGAAATGGACGTACCATTTGAGGGGAATTTGAGTGATTAAGTATAAATATAAAATTATCGTTTTAATGTTTGGTATATTTATAATTCTATTAAACTTAACTGGATGTAGTAAGAATGAGGAATCAAATGATGAAATTAAGATTTTTGAAATTAACAACACAGAAGAAATCCTTAGTAAAAAGGATGAAGATGAAGTACTTGTTAAAAAGCATTATATGATTCTAAATCCTCCAGAAGATTTAATAGAATTGAAAGAATTACTTGAAAATTATATTAAGGAACATCCAGTTGATGAAGAAATGAAAGTACCAGAAGGCAAAACCAGGGCTTTTGATATTTCCTTCTATAGGGAAAGTGAAGATTTGCCAAGGGACTGGCAACCTGATGAAAGTTACATGAATACTGACCGACTAGAACATCATAAGAATGATTTAATTGCATATATAATCTGGTCAGATGCCAAACCACCAAAAGAATACAATGTTTATGATAAAAATAAGAACGGACAGATAAATAAAAGGTTGCGTTTTATTGAGGATCAACTTGTAAAGTGATACTACACTTAAGAATGAAGAAATGAAAATTGATAGAAATTATGACTAGTACACCAAGATAGACTAGGGACCGCTATGAATATCTTCCATAGCGGTCCCTTATTATTTAACAGTCTTTCTTAAAGCTTCAAAAAGACCATTGAAAAAAGTACCCTATAGACTAGACACTAAAAAGTCTACTCTATAGGGTACTTTATTATCCACCAGATTTAAAGCTGAAAATCGATTCCTACTAAGTTAACCCTGCCCATCCTGCTCTTTTTGCTTTCATGATCTCTTTTAATAAATCTTCATCACAATAAATATATAAACGATCAGTCAAGTTTAATTTGTATTCTTTTAACTTTGGAATATTTAACTGTTCATTAATTGCTAATAAAGTTGCTCCTTTTTCAAATAATTGTAGATATGCATCTTCATAAGTTTTCCATTCTTCATTAGGGGGAATCACATGTATATTACTTCCATCAAACTTTGTATTTAAAAAATGCCTAAAAATGGTTGAAGTTCCTGGATGTAAAGTAGTCTTAGCGATTAAACGTGAGACGGATTCATATGATAATACAAAATCATCTACGTTTACGTGTTTAAAATTAACGATATGGTCTTCTTTAGAGATTTCTACAATAGTATGTATAGGTTTATTATTTGTACTTGAAAGTGATTCAACTGCAGAAGCAATTAAAAGAGTTTTTCCATCCTTTAAAACACTATCTTCAATTGAAGAATCTGCAAAAATACACACCCTTTTAGCCCCAAATATATTGGCATTCAGTAAAGTTTTTTCGATTGAAGGGTCCCCTTGAATAAAATGAACTTGAGGATGGTCATATGGTGAAGTATCTAGATTTTCAATTAATACTATTTTTGCATTCGGCGAAGAATCGAATAGTTCCTCGATTGCATCTCTTGTTTTTTTAGACCAACCGATGTAAATAAAATGATCATTTTCTTTATACACAATTCTTCCCTCCAGCTTTAAACGATGATAGTTAGAAAAAGAATCAACAGTTTTAGATACTAATAAGCCAATAATACCGACACCAAAAATAAATAAAAACATTCCTAAGCATTTTCCTGCTACTGTTTTTGGAAAGAAATCACCATAGCCTACAGTAGTTAAAGTTGTCATTGTCCACCATAAACCATCAAATAAAGTTGGAAATGTTTTTGGTTCTAAAATATGTATAGTTATTGTACCGAAAGAAACAATTAAAATAGATAGAATTAAAATTGATACATAATTAAAAGATACAAATTTTTTCCACAAAGTAAGGAAGTATAGCAAGGGCATTCCTCCTATAAAAACCACTAGTTATGTATTAAAAAGTATGCCTATTTTTTTGAAAATAGAAGATATAATCCAATCACCGCAATTAAAATTGGCCAATATTGCTGGAAATAAGAGACTTGTGATTGGAGAGAACCAAGCATTGTTGTAAGCTTCTCATTAAAAAGGAAAAATAAAGACATAATAAATAATAGTAAACCAGGTAGTAATTCACCTTTTCCTTTTCTTGATTGTAGAAACATACCTATTGAGATAATAAGTGTTAAAACGGACCAATGGTTTGGCCAATTTTGAAAATGTTCAATTGCATAAAAATGAATCCCAAATCCAAGTACTACAATCCCTGGGAAAACATAGTGAGTTTCTCTTCCCTTAAAAGCTTGAACGAGAAGGGCAATCCCAGTAATCAAGATTGGAGTAGTCCAAAATGTGAAAAATTGTAAAGCCGGGACTTGCCATTTTGAAATAAGATAATAAATGCCAAAGCCAATTAATAGGATTCCAATAAATAATCGATTTTTTTTCATAGCAACTCCTGTTTAACATTATTTGTAATCACTTTTATTTAAAAATTATTGTATAATAAAATTGGTGTACATTTAATAGTATAAATCGGATAAAAAATTCTACAAAATATTACATTTATGATAGCATATTGATGTAGAGCATAGTTATGATATTTTGCTAAGTAAATATAGAGATAAGCACATCGTTTGTACAAGATTTTTAGGGGGGCCTTAGGAAATGCACATCATTACAATAGGGATTAATTATAAAACTGCCCCAATTGAAGTGCGAGAAAAAGTAGCGTTTGCTCCAAATGAACTACAGGACGCAATGAACTCATTAAAAAATGAAAAAAGCATCTTGGAAAACATTATCGTATCTACTTGTAATCGTACGGAGATTTATGCAGTTGTTGACCAAGTTCATACTGGTCAATATTATATGAAACGTTTTCTACTACAACGATTTGGATTAAAAGATGAAGAATTATCACCATATTTAATTATTAAAACTGGAAATGATGCAATCACGCATTTATTCAATGTAGCAAGTGGTCTAGATTCAATGGTAATTGGTGAGACTCAAATTCTTGGACAAGTAAAAGATAGTTATTTACTTGCTCAGGAAAATAATGTAATTGGAACTATTTTTAATCACTTATTTAAGCAAGCAATTACATTTGCGAAAAAGGTTCACTCTGAAACTGGAATCGCTGAAAATGCTGTATCTGTAAGTTATGCTGCTGTGGAACTGTCAAAAAAGATATTCAGTAATTTAAAGGGCTGCAATGTACTAATAGTTGGAGCTGGAAAAATGAGTAATCTTGCTTTACAAAACCTATATTCTCAAGGGGTAGGAAAAGTCACCGTTATTAATCGAACTGTTGAAAATGCAGTAAAGCTTGCTGGTCTGTTTAATGGGAACGGAAAAGGGCTAGATTCACTAGAAAGCTCATTAAAAGAAGCGGATATCGTTATTAGTTCAACTGGATCTAAAGAATATGTAATTACTGAAAACATGATGCGTCGCATTGAAAAATCAAGAAAAGGTAAGCCATTATTCTTAGTTGATATTGCAGTTCCAAGAGATATTGAACCATCAATTCATAATATTGATAGTGCCTTTTTATACGATATTGATGATCTTCAAGGCATTGTTGCTGAGAATTTAGCAGAGCGTGAACGTGAGGCAATTAAAATTAAGAAAGCAATCGTTGAAGAAATTGATAATTTTCAATGTTGGTTATCAATGCTAGGCGTTGTTCCAGTCATCTCTGCTTTACGTGAAAAAGCATTAGATATTCAAGCGGATACAATGTGTAGTCTAGAACGCAAGCTACCACATTTATCTGAAAGAGACTTGAGAATTATTCAAAAGCACACAAAAAGTATCGTAAATCAACTTTTACGTGATCCAATTATGAAAGCAAAAGAACTGGGCACATCAAAACACTCTGAAGCACAAATTGCTCTTTTTAAAGAAATATTTAGTCTAGATGAATTTTTAGAAGAATCTAAAGATGAAAAACACATGCAAACTAAACAAGAAAAAGAGACTATTTCTTTAAAACAAAACTTAGGTTATTTATGAGGTTTAGCTAGTGGCGCTTTTGGAAAGTAGTTTTATCTACCACTTATTAATCTTATTGTTTGCATGGAGTATCGTTTTTTCTTTCATAGATTTTATAGATACAAATAGAATGGCAAGTCGAGTAGCATTTTATTTGCTAGCAATTGTTTGGGTGTTTTCTACTGTTTTAATGATTTACACCGTTAGCCAATACAGTTTATATTCCTTTATTACTTCAAGAGAAGGGCTATATATTTATGTATGGATCATCATCTCTTTATCGATGATTATTAATTGGTTAGTAAAACTAGAGTATTTAGTTTTCTTTACAAATGTTGTTTCATTTTTAGTATTTTCATTGTCAATATTAATTCCAAAGGCTGGTAAAACGGCTACTTTAGTCGATCAGTTAAAGTCGGAATTACTATATATCCATATAGGACTTGCTTTTTTAGCATACGGGGCCTTTACTCTGTCTTTTATTTTTTCAGTTATGTATATTTTTCAATACTTTTTATTAAAAAAGAAGAAATGGTCGTCACATCTAAAGAAATTGGGGAGTTTAGGTAAGTTGGAAAAAATGTTTATAACATTTAACTTATTTGGTGTTCCACTTATGCTAACTTCCCTTATCTTAGGCGTTATTTGGGCAAGTATTCGATTGCATACATTTGTTTGGTATGATATGAAAGTAATTGGCTCATTTTTCGTTTTAATCATGTATAGTACATTTATGTATTTAAAAGTAAGCAACCGTTTCTATGGCAAATCTCTTTGCATATTTAACATCTGTTGCTTTTTAGTTTTGTTCGGAAATTATGTAGTTTCAAACCTATATTCAAAGTTTCATTTATGGAGTACGTAAGGAGCTGTAACGATGCGTAAAATAATAGTTGGTACAAGAAGAAGTAAACTAGCATTAACACAAACAAAGTGGTTTGTTGAGAAGTTAAAAGAAGTAGCACCTGATTATGATTTTGAGTTAAAGGAAATCGTTACAAAAGGTGATGTAATTTTAGATGTAACTCTTTCAAAAGTTGGCGGAAAAGGTTTATTTGTTAAAGAAATCGAACATGCAATGTTAACTAATGAAATTGATTTAGCAGTACATAGTATGAAGGATATGCCGGCAATTTTACCTGAAGGTTTAATGATCGGTTGTACTCCAAAACGTGTTGATCCTAGGGATGCCCTACTTTCAAATAGTGGGAAAGGCTTAATGGAACTTGAGGAAGGCGCAATAGTTGGTACAAGTAGTTTAAGAAGAAGTGCTCAGATTAAAGCAGTTCGTCCGGATTTACAAATTAAATGGATTCGTGGAAATATCGATACGCGTATTCAAAAGCTAAGGGATAATGAATACGACGCGATCATACTTGCAGCAGCTGGACTAAAAAGAATGGGATGGGCAGAAGAAAGTATAAATGAATACATCGATGAAACAATCTGTGTACCAGCAGTAGGTCAAGGTTCACTTGCTATCGAATGTCGTGAAAATGATGCAGAAATCCGTGAATTATTAAATAGATTAAATGATGAATTAACATATACAACAGTAGCAGCTGAACGTGTATTTCTTCATAAAATGGAAGGTGGTTGCCAAGTTCCAATCGCTGGATTTGCAACGATCGATGAAACGAATGAAATCTCGTTAACTGCATTAGTAGCAAAACCAGATGGATCAATGATCTTAAAAGAAACTGTTAAAGGATATGATCCAACCGAAATTGGTGAAAAAGCAGCAAATTTATTAATTGAACGTGGAGCAAAGGATATTATTGATTCTGTAAAAGAGGCAGCGGATGAATAATTCCTTAAATGGAATAAATATTTTAGTGACAAGGGCAGAGCACCAGGCTGATGAATTTAATCATTTAATTCATCAGTTTGGTGGTTGTCCTATTAATCTTCCACTTCAAAAAATAGTTAAAAGTAATATTTCAATGAATGAATTGGAAAATTTAGTTCTTGATACAGAATGGATTTTATTCACAAGTGTAAATTCAGTACATTATTTTGTGCAGAATCTTACAAAGGATCTAAAACAAAAAATTCTTCAAAAAAAAATTGGGGCTGTCGGAGAAAAAACGAAGAATCGATTAAATGAAGAAGGATTTGAGGTGAATTTTCTTCCAAGTCAATTTACTGGCAAAACATTTGCATCTGAGTTAAGTTACATAGTAGAAAAAGGAACAAAATTTTTATTTATACGTGGCTCTTTAGCAAGTGATAATGTACCAAAAATACTTGAAAAAAATGGTCATCGTGTTAAGTTACTAACTGTTTATGAGACCATTGCAAATGTAGGGATTAAAAATGAACTGTTAAATTTATTAAACGATAGAAAACTAGATGTGATTACTTTTTTAAATCCATTTAGTGTAGAACAGTTTTGTTTTTTGATCGAAAATACGATTAGTATGGATGGCTTAAGAAACATTAAAATCGCTTGTATCGGGGAAGTGACCGCACAAAAAGCTATCGAAAAAGGTTTGAAAAATATTGTTGTTCCTAGTAAGTTTACAACTGAATCATTAATTAAAAAAATAGTAGATGATATTGATTAATCATATTGTCTTGAAGAGAAAAGAAGGAGAAAAAGATGACTTATTCTATTCCGTTTGATCGTCACCGTCGTTTAAGAAGAACACCAGCATTACGCTCTATGGTTAGAGAAACGCATTTACATAAAGAAGATTTTATTTATCCGATTTTTGTTGTTGAAGGACAAGGTGTAAAAAATCCGATTAGTTCAATGCCAGGTGTATTTCAATTTTCATTAGATGAACTAAAAAAGGAAATGGAAGAGATCGAATCATTAGGTATTAAATCTGTCATATTCTTTGGTATTCCTGATGTAAAAGACGCAGTTGGTTCAGAAGCTTACTGCGCGACAGGCATCGTACAAAGAGCGATTTCTCAAACGAAAGAACAGTATCCAGAAATGATTGTTATTGCAGATACATGTTTATGTGAATATACAGATCATGGACATTGTGGAGTTTTAGAAGATGGGTATGTTAAGAACGATGAATCGTTAATACTATTAGCAAAAACAGCAGTAAGTCAAGCACAGGCTGGCGCAGATATTATTGCTCCTTCCAATATGATGGATGG
Source organism: Bacillus sp. AFS041924 (assembly GCF_002577195.1). GTDB lineage: Bacteria > Bacillota > Bacilli > Bacillales > Bacillaceae_G > Gottfriedia. Next base: position 1,832 of record NZ_NULG01000102.1, on the reverse strand, counting down.
GTTCGTAGCAACAATTCGTCATGCTTTAGATGAAGCTGGATTTGATAATATCCCAATTATGTCTTATGCAGTAAAATATGCTTCAGCATTTTATGGACCATTCCGTGAAGCAGCTCAAAGTGCTCCAGGACAAGGTGATCGTAAAGCTTATCAAATGGATCCTGCAAATCGTTTAGAAGCATTCCGTGAAGCAGAATCAGATACAGTTGAAGGTGCAGATTTCTTAATTATTAAACCAGCTCTTTCATATTTGGATATCATTCGTGACATCCGAAATAACTATCACCAACCGATCGTTGCTTATAATGTTAGTGGAGAATATGCAATGGTTAAAGCTGCTGCAATTAATGGTTGGATTGAAGAAGAAAAGGTTGTAATGGAAAAATTAATTAGTATGAAACGTGCTGGCGCAGATATGATTATGACTTATCATGCTAAAGATGCTTGCAGATGGTTATCAGAAGGGAAGTAAAAATAAATGAGATCATATAACAAGTCAATTGAAGCGTTTGAAGAGGCAAAACAAGTACTTCCTGGTGGAGTAAATAGTCCGGTTCGTGCATTTAAAAGTGTTAATATGTCACCTATATTTATGAGCCATGGAAAAGGTTCTAAAATATATGATATTGACGGGAATGAATATATTGATTATGTGTTATCATGGGGACCACTAATTTTAGGCCACTCGAATGAGCGAGTAGTGGAAGGTTTAAAGCGTACTGCTGAAACTGGTACTAGCTTTGGAGCACCAACTTTAAAAGAAACAGAGTTAGCTAAACTTGTGATCGAAAGAGTACCATCTATTGAAGTTGTTCGAATGGTAAACTCAGGAACAGAAGCTACAATGAGTGCTTTACGACTTGCACGTGGTTTTACTGGCCGTAACAAAATTTTAAAATTTGAAGGATGCTACCATGGACATGGTGATTCTTTATTAATTAAAGCTGGTTCTGGTGTAGCTACACTTGGATTACCAGATAGCCCTGGTGTACCAGAAGGCGTTGCAGCTAATACAATCACTGTACCTTATAATGATCTAGAAAGTATTAGATATGCTTTTGAACAATTCGGAGATGACCTAGCTGCTGTTATTGTTGAACCTGTTGCAGGTAATATGGGTGTTGTTCCACCGGTAGACGGATTCTTAGAAGGCTTAAGAGAAATTACTACTCAATATGGTACATTATTAATTTTTGATGAAGTAATGACTGGCTTCCGTGTAGGCTATAATTGTGCACAAGGTCATTTTGGTGTAACACCTGATCTTACTTGCTTAGGTAAAGTAATTGGTGGAGGTCTACCTGTAGGTGCGTATGGTGGTAAAGCTGAAATCATGAATCAAATTGCCCCAAGCGGCCCAATTTACCAAGCAGGAACACTTTCTGGAAATCCTTTAGCGATGACGGCAGGATACGAAACATTAAGTCAGTTATCTCAAGAAGATTATGTAGAATTTAATCGTAAAGCTGATCTGCTAGAAGCTGGTTATAAAGCTGCTGCAGAAAAATACAATATTCCACATTGTATTAATCGTGCAGGTTCAATGGTTGGATTCTTCTTCACAAATGAAAAAGTTGAAAATTATGAAGCAGCAAAAACTTCTAACTTAGAGATGTTTGCGAAATACTATCAACTAATGGCTGAGCAAGGTGTCTTCTTACCGCCATCACAATTCGAAGGCTTATTCCTATCAACATCACATACAGACGAAGATATTCAAAAAACGATTGCGGCTGCTGAATACGCATTCTCGCAATTAGTATAGATAGAATGAAAAGGTGTCTCTTTTATAGAGGCACCTTTTCAGACTGGTGACAAACGCTCGCTTTCTT
>NZ_NULG01000101.1 GCF_002577195.1 Bacillus sp. AFS041924 | reverse complement strand
AACGGCAATGGTAACGGCAACGGTAACGGTAACGGTAACGGCGATGGTAACGGCGATGGTACTGATAATGGTGATGGTACCGGTAACGGCGATGGTACTGGTAATGGCGACGGTACTGGTGACGGTGACGGCACTGGTGGTACTGGAGATGGTAATACGAATCCAACAACACCTCCTACTACACCGGATCCTAATAAACCAACTAGCACGAATCCAACTTCATATAACTCAGATTCGTACTCTAATAGTCGGTTTAATAGGTTAGAACGTAATATTATTGCATAAGAAAAACCTCCTCAAATGAGGAGGTTTTCTATGTATTCAAATTCTTAATCAGTTTAGAATGAAAAATCAGTCTTCGCTTTTAGGCGAAGTTATTTTTTGCTTATAATAAAGCTTTTCTAATTCTGAATATAAGCCAGAAAGTTGAATAAAAGAGTGATAGTGATCCGGTTGATTTAAAAGAAAGCTAATTCGTTCGTTTAGATTAATTGGTTTGACCTTTAATCCATCTAACTCATGTAAGATATTATTTAAATTAAGAAGCATTTTTCCGTTAATCCACGTTAGAATTGAAATAAAATTTGCTAATCCCCTAATCATCGGTTCATATGCTAGTTTTCGATTTCTTTGTTTAAAGTAGTTAGAAATGTAGTCTGATTCCTCTTTCCACTCTTTAATCATTTGTATCATTATTTCATCACTTTCATTTGGCATATCGGTACTATTATTCACTATAATCTGATAGCTTTCATAAAAAAATGGTTTATTTTTAATATTAATTTCATCATTAACAATTTGATCAACCGTCTTGTCTTTATAAAAAGGTTGAACGATAAAATCCTTATGAATATTATTTGTCATTTACTTTCTTCACTTTCATTCGTTTTTTTCCTTCTCTACACATATCAAGTAAAGGACATACCTCACAACTTGGTCTTTGAGCTTTACAGTGATATCTTCCAAAAAATATTAAACGATGATGAGTTACCCCCCAATCTTCCATTGGCACTTTCTTCATTAACGTCTCTTCAACTTCTAAGACAGAATCTTTCCAGCGACAAATTGCTAATCTCTTTGAAACCCTTTCTACATGCGTGTCTACAGCTATTGCTGGTATATTAAATGCAACTGACATGACTACATTTGCAGTCTTTCTGCCGACACCAGGCAATTTCACAAGCTCTTCTCTTGTGCGTGGGACTTCCCCATTAAATTCATTAATAATCATTTCACTTAATTTTTGAATATTTTTTGCTTTGTTTCTAAAAAGTCCTATTGAGCGAATATCATTTTGTAATTCTTCTAAAGATACGTTTAAATAATCAACGGGTTCTTTATATTTCTCAAAAAGATTTTTAGTAACTTTGTTTACTAACACGTCCGTACATTGTGCTGATAATGCAACCGCTACTACTAATTCAAAAGGATTTTTATGATTTAACTCACAATGTGCATCTGGGAACATATCGCCAATAATTTGTAGAGCTTCACTTATTTGTTTCTTGTTTAACATTTAAAACACTCCTTACTAAACAAAAGCGAGGAGAATCTCCTCGCTTTACTTTTCAAGCCAATTATAAAAAGGAATTGATCCTGTGTACTTTGTTTCGTTTTGTGGTTCTCTTGTTTCTTTTTTTCGAAAATGCTTACTATAATTTAATGCTTGTTCTACTTGCTTAATTCCATTTTTCTTCCACTCAAAAAGAATTCGATCTATATAACGAAAATTTAATTTCCCACTAATAACCGCTTCTTTTAGGGCAGTTTTTATTAGTTTTTCATTGTGATCATCTTGGTCCATCCACATTGTTAAAGTTTCAATCTCAAAAGGAGACAACAATCTACCAAATTCTTTTTCAAAAACTAAGTAAATTGATTCCTCTTCTTGTTCTATAATTGAAGGTATAGTATTAGGTTCAATAGCTTGCTGACCATTCTCAATATAATTAATTAACTTTAGCCATAACGGCGCAAGAGAATATGCCTCACAACGTAAATTGTGTTGATCAATTTCTTCCGTTATTTCTAATAGACCTTTTTTAAGAAGTTCTCGTATAACTTCCATACATCTTTGTTCTTTTATTGACATAATATTTGCTAATTGAGTAGGTGTTGGAAACGTGTGACCTTGTTGTTGAAAAGAGTAAAGCTGTAGAATCATGACTAGTTCTTCTTCATTTATGTTTAAAGAAGAATAATGACTGAGAAGTATATTTGGAATACTAATATTCCCAGATTGAATCCAGTTTAGAATGCTATTATTATTCACTTCGAACACCTCTAGCATAGTATAGCATGATTACATAAAATATACAGTAAAAGAAACTTACTAAATAAAATAAATAGAGGCATGCTAATCACACCTCTATTTTAGTATATCTAGTTGTTGTTTAAAAAACCAACTAATAAATTATTTAATGATGGATATTTAGCTACAGTATGTTCAAAGCTTAATCCATCACCTGAAACACTTTGTTAAAAGCTAAAAACGATTGACATGAACTAAGAAAAGCTAAGCATTTGCTTAGCTTCACTTTTTAGAATAATTAACTAAGTTTTGTTTCAATCAAATTGAAATTAGCTTAGTATATTTGCTTTCATAAATTGCTCAATACGATCTAATGCTTTATCTAACTGTTCTTGTGATGTTGCATATGATAGGCGGATATTTTCAGGTGAACCAAATCCTGACCCCGGAATTACCGCAACATTAGCTTTTTGAAGTAATTCAGTAGAGAATTCATCCACGTTCTGATAACCAGCCATTTTAGCAGCCTCAGTCACATTTGGGAATAAATAAAACGCACCGCTAGGTTTAACACAGCTAAATCCAGGTATTGAAACTAAACGTTCATATGTTTTATTTAAACGATCTTCAAACGCTACTCTCATTTCCTCAACTGGTCCATCACCTAATTCATATGCTTTAATCGTAGCGATTTGTGCCATTGTAGTAGGATTTGAAGTCGAGTGACTAGCTAGATTTGTCATTGCATCGATTATTTCTTTATTACCAACTGCATACCCAATTCTCCATCCTGTCATTGAATGAGATTTTGATACACCGTTAATGATAATCGTTTGATTTTTAAGTTCCGGGCTTAGTGAAGCAATTGAAATATGTTTTGCACCATCATATACTAACTTTTCATATATTTCATCGGAAACGATTAAAATATCATGTTTTAAACAAATATCTCCGATTGCTTTTAACTCTTGCTCAGAATAAATCATACCAGTTGGATTACTTGGTGAATTTATAATGATCGCTTTTGTATTTTCAGTAATTGCAGATTCGATTTGTTCAGGTGTTACTTTAAATTGCTGATGCTCGTATCCTTCAATAAATACTGGCACACCTTCTGCTAATATTACTTGTTCAGGATAACTAACCCAGTACGGAGTCGGAATAATTACTTCGTGACCTGGATCTAAAATCGCTTGGAAAAGTGTGTAAAGTGCGTGTTTTGCACCATTGGTAACTACTACATTTCCAGGTGAATAAGTTAATCCTTGATCATTCAATAATTTATCACAAATCGCTTTTCTTAAAGCCGGTAAGCCGTTTGAAGGAGTATATTTTGTTTGTCCCTTAAGCATTGCTGAATAAGCTTCTTCAATAATTTCAACTGGTGTATTAAAATCAGGTTCGCCTGCCCCTAATCCAATTACATCAATACCTTGGTCTTTCATTTCTTTTGCTTTTGCTGTAATAGCTAGTGTTGTAGATGGTGTTAGTGCACTTACTCTTTTTGCTAGTTTCATCTTCATACTTTCCCCCTAAATACTATAGCGTTTTAAAAGCTCTCCATTTTCGAAAGTAGCGTAATAAAAATTATATCGGCCGTTTTGGTCTATATATACTACTTCCCAAAGTGGTATTTTGTTCTCTATTCCTAACTTTACTTTATGTATTTTTCTTGGATTTCTCTCACTGACTACTTTGTCAACGATTTGTTTATGGGTCAATCCTTCACTTTTCTTACGTGTAATAACTACTCCATCCTGTACCCATGCGATCATTTCATTATTTGCATCATCTTTACCTCTTACTACAATCGCTTGTTCTTTTCCATGAAAATAATTAGATTGCTCGACAGTTTTTAAATATCCTTGATTTAAAACAAGCTTCTCGGCATTCTTTTTATCATCATTTAGCTTTGACATTGATGATTGATAAGTGGCGATTAAAAATAATGAAAGAAAAATGACGCATAATCCAAGGATGACTAACCATTTTTTCATATATACCTCATTTATGTTCGATAAATTGTAAATACCGCATATTCTTGATTTTCTTTATCAAGTGCAAGTCCAAACATTAAATCTTTTTCCTTTAATGTACGATTTAAATTATCAACAATTTTGTATAAATCTCTAGTATATTCAATTTTTGTTGTTGATAGTACTTCAATATTTGAATTCATGTTGCTCCTCCTAAAAATGTATTATAAATACATTACAATTTATGTCATTATACCATACGTCTAACCTTAAATCCCCTACTATTCTCATGCTAAATTTTGAAAAACCACTAAAAATCTTTTAATAATTCATCAATTGAATCAATTTTTATTTTATTTTTTGGTATTAACTTTAAAAATTCTGCTCCATAATTAGTATTTATTATTCGGTTATCTAAAACAAATAATGAACCTTGATCTTTTTCATTTCGAATTAGTCGACCATAACCTTGTCTAAACTTAAATACTGCTAATGGTAAAGCTAAACTTGTGAAAGAATTTTCCCCAGCTTTTTTTAATAAATTTGATTTAGCAATAAACATAGGCTTTTCAGGGTTTGTAAACGGTAATCGTACAATGATTAAACAATCTAATTCTTCATTAGGTAGGTCAATTCCTTCCCAAAAAGTATTTGTACCTAATAAAATTGTTTGTTTAGATTGTAAAAATTGTTTTATTAGCTTTTGTTTCCCTCCTGGAGAAAATCCTTGAGCTAATACAGATGAATTCAATGAGTCTAAATCTTGTAATAAATTATCATAAGTTTGTTTTAATAAATCAAAGGCAGTAAATAAAACTAATGTACGTCCTTTTACTTCGTTAACGATTTTTCGAATTGTATTGGACGTTTGTAATGCATACTCTTCTTGAGTAATCTCTTTTATACCCATTAAATCTGAAGGTATATAAACTTTCATTCCTTGTGCAAAATCACTCGGAACAGGATATATTTTTTCAATGACATTTTTATTTTCACTTATACCTAAAGATGATTTTAGAAATGAAAATGATGTATCAATCGACATAGTAGCAGATGTCAGAACAATAGAATTTCTTCCATTAATTAAATAATTTTGTACTAAATCAGCATTATCTACTTTCTCACAATAAAGCATCGTTGTATGAAATGATCCTTTTGCTTCAGTTTCCATCCAGCAAATATAATGATCATTACGATCGAAAACTATTTCATATAAACCATTTTTCATACTAATTAATTGGTCAATAATCATTTTGAATTCTGTGATCATTGAACGGTGAGAAGCTGAAATTTTATTCTCATCAATTAAGCTTAAATATTGCTCACATCCTGTAAACAAATTATTATTTACATGAATTAATCGATTTGCACTTTCTTGAATCACTTTCCAATTTTGGGTTGAAGTATTTTTTTTACTTAGTGTTATTGATTGTCGTATGTTTTCTTTATCTAATTCATTTTGTTTACTTAAAATAAAACCACGTAATAATCTAAATAACTCGTCTGATTCATACTTAATTTCTTTTACTAAATGGTCAACTTTTTTCCACCATTTTTCACGATTCGGTATCCCCTCATCTATTTTAAATAACCGATGTACAATCTCATTGCTATCTGTCGTACTTAATCTACTTAAATACTGGTAATATTTTAGGCACGAAAAACTGGTCCCAAAAGTTTTTGATGCAGTCTCTTCAAGAGCATGTGCTTCGTCAATTACAATATTTTTAACAGTATTGATTAAGTGATCTTTATTTTTTAAAGTCGATAATAAGTAAGCATGGTTTGTAATAATTAAATCTGCTAACATTAACTGATTTTTAGCTCTTTGATAAAAACATTTATGAAACCATGGATTTGCTCTTTTATTTTCACTCTCTTCATTACAGCAAACTCGATCCCATAAATGTACTCCTCCAGAAGGAAGTGATAATTCATCTAATTCACCATTTTCAGTTTCAGTTAACCAAACTGTGATCATTGCCTTAGACAAAATACTATCATAATTATCATCGAATTGTTCGCCAACAACATATTCAAATTTTTGGAGACATAAATAATTTCTTTTACTCTGTATTGATGCAACTTTTAACTGAAATGGAACTATTTTTTCAATTGTTGTTAAATGTTTTTTAAGCAGTTGTTTTTGTAATGAGATTGTACTTGTACTAATTACTACTTGTTTACCGAATTGTTTAGAGTAAAATGCTGATGGAATTAAATAACCAAATGTCTTTCCAACTCCTGTTCCAGCCTCAGCTAACAGGATATTATTGTGCAAAAATGCATCGAACACATCATGCATATAGGCAAACTGTTCATTCCTTTTTATAAAGTTTGGAATTTCCACAGCCATTTGAGCCACAAGATCACGTTTAAGATGCTCGTCGAATTCCACAAAATCTTCCTCTTCTTGTGGTAAACTAAAACTTCTTTTTTTAAGGGCGATTCGTCTAAATTCTTCAAAATCAACAGTTTCATTAGTAAACGATTGAGATTGTTTTTGAAGTAAATCTGAAATATAGTATGTAATGTCGCTTTTAAAACTAGTGCTAAGCTTTTCCAAAATTTTTAATGAAGCGTAAGGTAAACTTTCAAGTTTTTTTAATAAAATTGTTAACAATTCAGCCGTTACTTCCGCATCGCTATCAGCTTGATGAGGGTTTTCATGCTGAATATTGAATATTTTTGCTAGGTCAGATAATTTATAACTAGTTAAAGTTGGATATAAAATTCTAGTTAGCTCTACTGTATCAATAGCTAACGGTGAAATTTTTGGTAAACCAATCCGCTCAAACTCTTTTTGTAAAAACGTTAAATCAAAATGAACATTATGTGCAACGAAATATGCATCGTTAAACATAGGGTATAATTCATCAGCAATTTGTTCAAATTGAGGTGCATATTGCACCATTTCATCTGAAATTCCTGTTAGTTCAGAAATAAATGCCGGGATATTCATGTTTGGATTAATAAAACTTGAAAACTGTTCTATTACTTCTCCACTTTCTAATAAAAAGGCTGCAATTTGAATAATTCGATCTTGACCTCTATTATTATTACCTGTTGTTTCTAGGTCAACTACCACAAACTTATTCATTCTTTGCCACCTCCAAATTCTCTATATAGTTATTATTTTGTATAAAACATATTAAACAATACAACCAATAAAAAAATCCCCTAAGAAGGGGATTTCAGACTAACCCGCATATGCTAGTATTCATAGTTACTGCACCTTCTTATGAAGCATGTTACTTTTTCCTAATAGAGTTGCATTTTTAGTCAGTCAAAAAAAATCACTTTTTGATTACTTAATTGTACCTGCAATTTCTTTGCCTATCATTTCGACAATTTCATTCGCATCATTTAAGATAGCAACCTTTGGTTCATGTTGATCAAGCTTCTCTTCTTCAACTTGACCATAGGCAATAATAATAACTTTGTCGCCTTCTTGAACTAATCTAGCTGCCGCTCCGTTTAGACAAATTACACCACTTCCACGTTTTCCTGGAATTACGTAAGTCTCAAGACGTGCACCATTGTTATTATTTACGATTTGAACTTTTTCGTTCTCTAATATATCAACAGCATCCATTAAATCTTCGTCAATCGTAATACTTCCTACATAATTTAAGTTAGCTTCTGTAACTGTTGCTCTATGAAGTTTTGCTCTCATCATTGTGCGTATCATGTTATTTCCCCCTAGTTGTTCAATTCTTAAATAGAAATAATAATATTATCAATTAGGCGAGCATTTGAAAATTTTACTGCTAATGCAATTATTACTTTTCCATTTATTTTATTTATAGGTTCTAAATCTGGATAAGAGTATATACTTACGTAATCTACAGTTCCAGATGTTTTGTTTTCTATTGCAGAAGTAATACCCTGTTTTAGTTGCTCTGGATTTAGATTCCCATTATTTATATCTTCAACTGCTTGTTGTAAGCTTTTATAAAGAACTGGTGCCTCTTGTCTTTCTATCTCTGACAAATAGACATTTCTAGAACTTTTAGCTAATCCGTCTTCTTCTCTAATGGTTGCAACCGGATTTATTTTAACTGGAATATTATAATCTTCAACTAATCCTTCAATAACCGCAACTTGTTGAGCATCTTTTAATCCAAAGTAAGCCTGATCTGGTTGAACAATATTAAATAATTTTGTTACTACTAATGCAACACCATCAAAATGACCTGGTCTTTTTTCTCCACAAAGGACATCAACACGTTTTGTAACTTTCATTGTTGATTTTAATTCATTTGGATACATTTCTTCAACTGTTGGATAAAAGAGGTAATCTACACCAGCATTTAAAGCAATTTTTTCATCTCTCTCAAAATCTCTAGGATATCGATCAAAATCTTCATTTGGGCCAAATTGAGTAGGATTAACAAAAATACTCAAAACAACGATATCATTATTTTTTCTAGCTGCATCTAATAATGAAACATGACCTTCATGTAAAAATCCCATCGTAGGAACAAATCCAATTGATTTACCATTTTTTCGTTGGATCTTTAAATCATTTCTTAAATCATTGATTTTGTGAAACACTTTCATTGCGAACTTCCCCCGTATAACGCCTTTAACTGTTCTTCCTTCATCGTAAACGAATGTTTAGTATCTGGAAATTGTCTAGCTTTAACTTCTTGAACATATGAAGCAATTGCATGTTCAATTGTTGTAGATACATTTGCATACTGTTTAACAAACTTAGCTACTCGACCAACACCATATGTTATTAAATCATGATAAACAAGTACTTGACCATCAGTATCTACACCTGCTCCAATACCTATTGTTGGGATTGAAAGGTCTTTTGAAATATCCTTTGCAATTTGCTTTGGTATACATTCAAGTACGATTGCAAATGCTCCTGCTTCTTCACATTTTTTTGCATCATTAAACAATTTCATCGCACTTTCTGAGTCTCGCGCTTGCACTTTGTACCCACCAAGTACACCTACTGATTGAGGAGTTAATCCTAAATGAGCAACAACAGGTACTCCTGCAATTGTTAATGCTTTAATTATTTCTAAAACATTTTCATCTGCGCCTTCAAGCTTAACAGCGTGCGCATCTCCTTCTTGCATAATTCGACAAGCGCTTCGCATAGCTTCTTCCTTTGAAAAATGGTAAGACATGAATGGCATATCAGTAACAATAAACGTATTTTTCGCACCTCTTTTAACAGCTTTAGAATGATGAACCATGTCATCTACAGTAACTTTAATTGTAGAATCATATCCAAGGACAACATTCCCAAGTGAGTCCCCGACTAAGATCATATCCACTTCACTTGCTTCAGCTAATAGAGCTGAAGGATAATCGTAAGCAGTGATCATTACGATTGGTTCATTATTTTGTTTCATGTTTAAAAAATCTTTAGTTGTTTTCATTTTTTTCCTCCTTTTAAATGAAGAGGAAATGGGGGCTACAAATAAAAAACCTTTGCTCAAAAAAAGAACAAAGGAAAATTGTAAACCGTCTCATTCCTCTGTCCCAGTCCTTATAGGATCAAGGCAGAACACATTTTTTAAAATGATTTTTTAAAACTTGGTGTAGTTCTTCTTAGGATACTAAAGTTTAATTGACCCTATTCAGATACCACCCTTGAAGCATCATCCTTAAGGTGACCCTCCCAATACAGTTTATAGTATGAACACCAATTAAGTAAAGAAAAAACTTGGTATTATTTACAAATATAAGTGACATTTTGTCGCAAAAAAATAACTCTCTTTCCAGTATTGAAAAGAGAGTTATTTTTAAAGGTACTACATTATTTATTAATTGTTATATCTGCGGAATAGATAGTATGCACTTGTCCTAAATGATCTTCAATTAATAACTGCCCTTCATCGGTAATGCCAATTGCATTACCAACAATTTCCTCAGTTAATGTAGTCGCTTTTATTCGTTTACCTAAGGAAATCGCATAACTCTCCCATAGGATTTTTATCGGTTTAAATCCTTTTTCTAAAAATATATCGTAAAACTTCTCAAATTCAGCTAAAATAACTTGAATTAAATTTGCACGCATAAAGGATTGTCCTTTTTCAATACGTAAAGATGTAGCAATATCTGATAGTTCTAATGGATAATCTTCTTCAACTTGATTTACATTTATACCGATTCCAATGACTACACTTTTAATGCAATCCGCATCCCCTTGCATCTCAGTTAAGATTCCACAAACTTTTTTATTATTAATTAAAATATCATTGGGCCACTTAATACTAGGTTGTAATCCAGTTACTTTTTCTATAGCTGATGCAATGACAACAGCTGTTAACAATGTTAATTGTGGTGCTACTCTTGGTGAAATAGCAGGTCTAAGTATTACACTCATTGCGATTGCTTTTCCATCTGAAGTTAACCAATTTCGTTGTAATCTCCCACGACCTAACAATTGTCGCTCAGCTAAGACGATTGTACCTTCTGGTGCATCATTTAGTACTAATTCATTTGCAATTGTTTGAGTTGAATTTGTTTCTTCTTGGTAAATGACATTTCTGCCAAATTTTTTTGTTTCTAAACCTAGTTGAATATCAGTTGGCGTCAATCGATCTGATTTACCTGTTATTTTATAACCAACCTTCCTAACTGCTTCAACTTCAATTCCTTCCTCTTGCAATTCTTTCATATATTTCCAAATTGCAGTACGTGAAATTCCTAATTCATCACTCAAAAATTGTCCTGATAAATATTCATTACTATTTTCTGTAAATAATTGTAAAATTCGTTCTTTTACTTTCGAAGCCAATTTATGAACCACTCCTTAACAGCAAGTTGGTTATTCTCAAGTTGATTCTCAACAATATGAAATTCAATTTCACTTAATACTTCTTTTAACCATGGTCCACCTTTTAATTGCGACCATTCTAATAAATTATTACCAGAAATGCACAAATCTGATTTAGAATAAATCGGTAATTTATTATATAGATCCTTTAGTAAATCCATATTAAATTCATTTGCATCAATATGACCATTTACACACTGTAAGCGTTCATATTTTATGGCATCCGCTAATCCAACTTGGTATAACTTACTATTGCTCCATTTAATTTTAGATTCGTTTAACAAATTATAAATTTTTATAATTTGTTTTATACGACTATTCGACATTTTCCAATCCCTTAGAAATTGTTCCGGATTGTCAAATTTGCATTTAAATAATATTAGTGCCCATATTTCTTCGATTGTTTTTAAAGATTGAATTGGAAGCCCTAATAGAGTTACAAATTGATCTGTACAATTTTCTAAACTTGGAAGATGATTTATTAACCCTGTTTGGATTAATAGCTCAATCCCTTTTTTAGGAGATTTACCCATCAACAATTTTTCGATTTCAATTGAAATTCGTTCAATTGCAATCTTTTCTATTAAATTTTTATTGGATTTAATCGCTTGAAAAGTCTCTTCATGTAAACGAAAATCTAATTGACTTACAAAGCGTACACCTCTTAACATTCTTAGAGCATCTTCGTGAAATCTTTCCTCTGCTTCCCCAACGCTTCTAATTAATCCATCTTTAATATCAATTGCACCATTATAAGGATCAATTATTTCATTTCTTGTTGTTAAAGCGATGGCATTCATTGTAAAATCTCTTCTTTTTAAATCTTCTTCGATTGATTTAACAAAAGTTACCTCTGATGGCCGACGATAATCATGATATGTAGACTCTGTTCGGAATGTAGTAATTTCATAAGGTTCACCATTTTGAATCACTAAAACAGTACCATGCTGTAACCCTGTAGGAACAGTTTTTGGAAATATTGACATAACTTCTTCTGGCAATGCTGAAGTTGCTATATCAATATCTCCAATTTTTCGATCTAATAATTTATCTCTTACACAACCACCGACAAAATAAGCCTCATAGCCATTTTTTGTTAATTCACCTAATATCGGTCTAGCCTTCTCGAATATTTCCATATTACTTCATTCCTATTAATTCTTTATAAATGGATAAATATTGTGCAACGATTTTATTTGAATGGAATCTTTCTTTCACAATTTCAATCGCACGACTTGAGATCCTACTATATAGTTCTTCATCTTGTAATAAATCGAGCGTATAATAAGCGATTTGATCAATATCACCAAGTTCGCAAATATACCCGTTCTCACCATGTTCGATTACTTCAGGTATCCCACCAACTCTTGTACCGATACATGGAACTCCACAAGCCATTGCCTCTAGTAATACTAGACCAAAGCTTTCTTTTGATGAAAGTAGTAATTTGATATCACTCATTGCAAGTAATTCTTCAACATTCTCTTGTTTTCCTAAAAATAAAACATCCTTTTCAATGCCAAGTTCTCGTACTAATTTGCATAAACTTGATATTTCAGGACCATCGCCTACTAATAGTAACTTCGACGGGATTTCTTTTCTTACTAAGTTAAATACATCCACAACATCTTTTGTACGTTTAACTTGTCGGAAATTGGAAATGTGAATGATGACTTTTTCATGCTCTTTAATACCGTACTCTGCTTTCAATGCTCGACAATTTCTTTTATAATACACTCTCTCGTCAATAAAATTATACACAGTTTGTATTTCTTTATCAGGGTTCAATAATTCATTTGTTTGGCGTATCAAATCATTCGAAACTGCGGTTACAGCATCTGATTTTTCAATACCAAATTTAATTAGCTCTGTTAAAGAGGAGTCGTAACCTAGAACAGTTATATCAGTACCATGTAATGTTGTTACAATTTTAATATCATGATGAATCATTTGTTTAGCTAGAACAGCACAAATTGCATGCGGAATCGCATAATGTACATGTAAAATATCTAATTTTTCACGATTTGCAACTTCAGCCATTTTACTCGCCAATGCTAAATCATATGGTGGGTATTGAAAAACTGAATATTGATTTACTTCAACTGCATGATAATAAATATTAGGATATACTTTATTTAAACGAAACGGCATACTTGATGAAATAAAATGAATTTCATGTCCTAGTTCTGCTAATAACTTACCTAGCTCAGTCGCGATTACACCTGAACCGCCTACTGTAGGATAACATGTGATTCCAATTTTTAATTTCATTTTATCTCTCCTAAACATTCTTCATTTCTTCTTATAAAAGCCAATCTGCATTTAATAGAAGTGGTTTCTTTGTCATAAACCCTTCTCCAAATGGTACTCCAACTTCTTTACCGAAAATCTTTTCTCTTGCGATTACACTATTTACATAGTCATTTGTTAAAGGAGTTATCACCCCATCTGGACCAGGAGTAAATTGACTTTCATACGCTTCTAATGCTGCTCTTTTGACTTCAATTGTTTCTGAAACATCAACAATAAAATTCGGTCGATGAAATCCGTTAATCATATATTGGAAAACATGATTAACCTTGTGAGCATCATGATTTGTATTTACATTAAATCTACTAATACCTGATGAAAATACAGCTTCTTCTACAATTTTTGTACAATTTCCATGATCTGGATGACGATCTATTTCATATGGTGAAAATACGATACTTGGTTTTGTCATTCGAATTAAAGCAACTACTTGTTTAATTGCCTCCTCAGATAAGTATAGCCCCCTATCTGGTAATGATAAATTAAAACGTTTTGAAACACTTAATATTTTATCAGCCGCTTCAGCTTCTTTTCGTCTAATAAACGTATCACCATTTGATGAGAGTTCCGCTTCTGTTAAGTCACAAATAGCTACCTTGTACCCTAATTTTGTAAATTTAGCAATCGTGCCTGCCATACCGATTTCAACATCGTCTGGATGGGCTCCAAATGCTAGTACATCAAAATATTCCATCTATCTCACTCTCTTTCAAACTAACTAAATAATTTCACGACTGCCTTAGCAGTTTGAATATTTGTTGCAACTTAAGGACATGAAAAACATCGCATAATCTTAATAAGGCATTTACATCTGGTTCATACGGTTGTTAATGGATCTCTAAAAAAGAATATGGCAGCCATTTTATCTTTGGCAATTAATGCACCATTTCTTGATCACCTCCGAGTGGACCAGATTGAAAACGATGAACTTTTAAAGATGTATGTTCCATTACATGGAGTCCGAAAAAGTTTTCTGTTGCTGAAAAAAAGATTCATTTTCTTACACAAAGCTAATTAATGCATCTTTTCTATTATCGTGAGCAATTAGAGCTATTTTCAATTAGAAACCACGTCAGTCCATTATATTTTCTAAACCATATACTAGCTCTGAAAGTTTCATTACTTCCTCAACTGCTACTTTAACGCCAGACATAAAAGATGCTCTATTCATTGAATCATGACGGATTGTTAAGAGTTGACCATCGCCACCGAATAAAACTTGTTGATGCGCAACAAGACCAGGCAATCTCACACTATGTACTCTCATTCCATTCATGTCTGCCCCTCTTGCACCGGCTTCAGTTTCAACTTCATTTGGATGCCCTTGTGCTTTTAATTCACGAACTTCCTCAATCATTTGAACTGTTTTAAGAGCTGTACCAGAAGGCGCATCTAATTTTTGATCATGATGAAGCTCAATGATTTCAATATCTTTAAAATATTTCGCTGCCATCGCAGAAAACTTCATCATTAATATAGCACCAATTGCAAAATTAGGCGCAATAATACAACCTAGTTCACTATTTGAAGCTAATTCCTTCAAATCTTCAAGCTCTTCTTTTGAAAAACCTGTTGTACCGATTACAGGACGAATACCATTTCTTAAAGCTAAAAATGCATGTTTTTTGCCAATTTCAGGTGTTGTTAAATCAACAAGTACATCAAAGCTTTCATTTTCAATACATTCTTCTAATGTTTCATATATATTTGCTTCACCATTAAACTCTGGGTTAATCTTTTGAATTTGTTCTCCACCTAATTTATAATCTACTGCAGCTACTAGGTGAAAATGTTCAGTTCGATTAATTAATTGTAAAGCTTCAGTTCCCATTTTTCCTCTTGGTCCTGCTAATACTACTCTAATTACTTTTTCCATTATTATACTTCCTTCCTCGTCCAACGATCTTTATCTCTAGTATTAAACTTGTTCATAACCATATCATGTGCTTGCGCTAAATCAATATTTAAACTGTTTGCTAAACAAATCATAACAAATAATACATCACCTAGCTCTTCTTCAATTAGCTTTTCTTTTTCAGTATCTTTCTTTGGTTTTTCACCATACGTATGATTGATTTCTCTAGCCAGTTCACCCATTTCTTCTGTTAACCTAGCCATCATTGCTAAAGGACTAAAATAACCTTCTTTAAATTGTCCTATATATGTATCTACTTCTTTTTGCATTTCTTTCATCGTTTTTTCGTGCATACTATTTTCAACTCCTCAATTAAATCTTATCTAAATGACCACTTTTTGACAAATTATATATTATTTTACTTGAAAAAAATACAAGATAAGATAAAAATAAGAGTTTAGGGTAATTTTATCAGTATGGAGGAAGTATATGATTTTTAAATTAAAGTTACGCAATATCTTATTTATTATTTTAGGTTCAGCCATTTTTTCATTCGGAATTATGAATATTAATATTCCAAACAATCTAGCTGAAGGTGGATTTACAGGTATTAACTTAATTCTTTTAGCAGAATTAAATATTCCAGTTTGGATCTCAAACTTAGCCTTAAATATCCCTTTATTTTTTATAGGTTGGAGATTACTTGGTACAGTTACAATGCTTTATACGATCATTGGGACAATCGCAGTATCATTTTTCTTGAAGCTATTTGAGAAATTTCCTTTCAATATAGATGTTCATGGCGATTTAATGTTAGCTTCATTATTTGCAGGTGTATTTATCGGTGTAGGTTTAGGAATTATATTTAGATTCGGTGGGACAACTGGTGGCGTCGATATCATCGCTCGTTTAGCATATAAGTACAAAGGTATGAATATGGGTAAAACAATGTTTATTTTTGACTTTGTAGTTATTACACTTTCACTTTTAACTTATTTAAAAGCTTATGAAGCAATGTATACATTAGTAGCAGTTTTTGTTGGTGCAAGAATTATTGATTTTATGCAAGAAGGTGCATACGCTGCCCGTGGAGCAAATATTATTTCTGAGAAAAATGATTTAATTGCAGCCCGAATTATGAAGGAAATGGAACGTGGAGCAACTTATTTGAAAGCAACAGGTACATTTACTGGTAAAAGTAAAGACGTATTATTTTGTGTAGTACCAAAAAATGAATTAGTTCATTTAAAAAACATCATTCAGGATATAGATCCTCATGCTTTTGTAGCTGTTACAGAAGTGCACGACGTACTTGGTGAAGGCTTTACATTAGATGAAAATAAAGTTCCACTTCATCCATAATTTTTAGTAAAATAATAACATTAAAAAAGAGGTTCATGGCATTAATTGAATTGTTCCCTATAAAG
>NZ_NULG01000100.1 GCF_002577195.1 Bacillus sp. AFS041924 | reverse complement strand
ACTCCCTCCTACTCGATTTAGGTTTAATCGTTTTTCTTAGTTGATTAACCTACTACAACTTTAGCTGCATAATGGATGAGTCCATTTAATATACACCACTTTTCCTATTAGGAATGTATACAGTTTCAATTGGGAGAAAAAATAAGTATGTAAACTAGTAGTATTCGAGGAGAATTTATGAATTTTGAGCAAATGGAATATATAGTGAAAGTTGCAAGCGAGAAATCTATACTTAAAGCTGCAAAAAGATTACATATTACAAGTTCAGGACTTAGTCAATCGATCTCTCAATTAGAGACTGAATTGGGAATAACGATATTTAACCGATCAAGAAAAGGAACATTTCCAACAGAAGAAGGCAAGATTTTAATTAAAAGAGCCAGTGAAGTTTTACAAATCATTAGTAAGTTAAATGAAGAGTTATTTGATTATAAAAACAACAAAAAGATTCATTTGAAAATAATCGCTACCCCTACTTTTTCAACTGTGCTTCAACTAGCATTGAACAGAATTCATGTTGAGCACCCGAATGTAACAATTGATATTGAGGAAAAAGAACCGACGCTCATAATGGAAACGATTAAACATACTGAATATGACTTTTGCTTTTTCCCACAAGATTTAGAGATACTTGAGAGTGAAAAAAATATTAATTATGATTTAATTCGGACCGATCGAGTACATGTTATTGTCGGTAAAAACTCCCTTTTATATCATTATGAGTTCGTAACAGAAGCTGATGTATTAAACATGGAAACAGCATGTTATACAAACTATTCTGATTATTACTATTCAAAGTTAATTAAAAAGAATAAAAATAAAATCAAGTTTACTACAAACAGCATGAGTATTCTTACAGAGGCTGTTAAAGAACATAATGTATTTGTGTATTCAAATGAATCAGGAGCTAAATTTCATCCGGACATTAAAAGTGGTGTTATAAAATCTATACCTTACAAAGAAAATAATGAATTCGTTTATAAAGATTTGTGGGTGATCTATCCTAAATATAAAAAACTTAGTGACATAAGCAAAATATTTATCGAAATCGTTAAAGAAATAGCCACGTCATGATACGTGGCTTAAAGCTGTTGAATAAAGATTTTTTCAATTAAACAACAATATTTTTCAATTTAAAGGAAGCTGTATGATGTTGATTTCCACTACAGGATTCTCGCTTTCCATGGAGCGTGATTCTTTAGCTTCCTCGACTAGCCTGGGGGGTATCTAGGCTTCCTGTATTTCCGATAGGAGTCGAGCATCATTTCGTTCCAATCAACGTCTTCTAGAAAAAAGCATACGCGAAAGAACTTTATTAATACCCGTTACCTAGAGAAAATATCATTTAATAACAATTTCACATTGTATTTTAATTTGAATAAATCATTATTACTGTTATATAATTTAGTAGTATAATAGTTTGGATAATTTCATTAAATATTATATGATAGAAGTAATGCATAAATTTTTTTTGCCTTGCAAACGTATTTGTTTAAAGTTATAAAATCAACATTAAGTTAAATAGCTCAATATAATTTTAGGCATTAGGTAAAAATAATAAGTGTGAATAGAATAAATAAAGGGTGTGCATTCATGATTAGCTTAGGGATGTTCGGGTTTAAAGCACTTTGGAGTCCATATTTATTTGTGTTTTTAGTTTTAGTCGTTTTAGGTTATTTTTACATAATTAATAAATTTAAAGATAAAAACCATGTTACTGAGACTAAACAAAAAGTGTATTTTGTTCTTGGGATTTTGTTAGTTTATATCGCTCAAGGTAGTCCAATTGATTTAATAGGACATATTATTTTTAGTGCACATATGACTGAAATGGCAGTTTTATACTTAGTTGCACCGATCTTTCTTATTAATGGAATTCCAAATTGGTTATGGAGAAACACACTTAAACCAAAATTAATTAATTCGTTCTTTTCATTTGCTACAAAACCATTGATTGCTTTAATTATTTTTAATGTAGTATTTTCTATTTATCATTATCCACTAGTGTTTGATTCTGTCAAAACGAATAATGTTTATCACTTTTTATTTACAAATATATTATTTTTAATGGCTGTATTTATGTGGTTTCCTGTTATTAATAACTTACCTGAAAGACAAACTTTATCGGATATCCAAAAAATCGGTTATATGTTTGGTAATGGTATTTTATTAACACCAGCATGTGCGCTTATTATTTTTGCAGGTCATCCATTTTACGCAACATATAATGATCCAGCAGTATGGAGTAAAGCAATGGAGCTGTGCGTATCACCGGACTTATTAAAGTCGCTAAACATTTCAGGTCCAGAAGTATTAAACTTTATGTCAGCTAGAGAAGATCAGCAAGTTGGCGGAGTGATCATGAAAATTATCCAGGAAATAGTTTATGGGTTTGTTATTGGTTTTAATTTTTTTAAATGGGTTAAAAGAGAACAAAATGGAAATAAAATTGATCCAATCAGTAGTAATCCATTATTGCTTAAAAAATCGTAGGGGTGGAAGTATTGAATTCGTTACCAATTTTACCAACAATAAGTACAAGCTTTATTGTAATTAGTGCAATATTTGTTGCAATTGGCTGGGCACTTATTGCAAAAAGAAATGTAGAAGGACATAAGAAGGTTATGTTCTTTGCTGGAGTATTTGCGCTCGCATTCTTCATTGTTTATGCATCTAGAACAATTTTTATTGGAAATACATCATTTGGAGGACCAAAAAGTTTAAAGTTGTATTACCATCTATTTTTGTTTTTCCATATATTCCTAGCAACAACTGGAGGAGTGTTTGGACTAGTATCAATCATTTCAGGATTTAAAAATAAATTAAAGCTACACAAAAAAATAGGGCCTATAACAAGTATTATTTGGTTTTTTACAGCAATAACAGGTGTAGCAGTTTATAGTCTACTATACGTGTTCTACAAGGGCGGAGAAACTACTTCAGTTATTAAAGCTGTTTTAGGGTTTTAAGTAAAAAATAAAATGAAAAATAAAAGAGTGAGTAATAGAAGTTGTACTTCTTTTTACTCACTCTTTTTAATAATTATAGAATAATGAACTTGCTTACAAGAGAAATTTGCTCTTCAGCTTTTTTAAGTAAGTCTTTACTTTTCGCAACAATACTTTCTGGGAAGCTTTCACCTTCACCATATTCAACACC
The DNA here is from genome assembly GCF_002577195.1 of Bacillus sp. AFS041924. Classification (GTDB taxonomy): domain Bacteria; phylum Bacillota; class Bacilli; order Bacillales; family Bacillaceae_G; genus Gottfriedia. The sequence goes on along the minus strand of NZ_NULG01000100.1, from coordinate 38,402 downwards.
GTGAGGATAATAGTATTTACCTAAAAGTGGAGTAAGTAATTGGATTTTACCTTTACTTGACTCTACATGTCCTTCTACTGCGAAACCTTGAACACGTAAGTAGTAGATTTCATTACGTTGTTCAAATTTATAATCGTAAGTTACTCTTTGGTAATCCCATTGACCTGCAAGGACAAAGCCTAATTCTTCCATGATTTCAGTTAATAAATTTACATTTACTACATGATTTTCTAAATTTGTATTCTCAAATTTCATGTTATTACCCCCTAAATTACTTAGAAAAAATCCCTACTAATATAATATTATCTATGACAATAATTAGCAATGAAAAGCTGATAAATGTATTTTAACTAATTTATATATTTTTTTGAATAATTTGGCTACAATGGATATATAGAGATAGAGTTAACAATTGGGAAGGGAAGATATAAATGGAAAAGCTTATAAAACTTTTCTTTTTTACAATAAGTTTTATAACAGTTTTTATGTTCAGTCCACTTATTAAAGATTGGGTCACCAATATTAAATCGTTTAAACAATATCAGAGAGTAGAAGAAGTGAATATGCCGATGATTGAAAATGCAAGTACTAAAAATATTACATACTCCGTTTCTCAGTATATTGGTCAAAGTGAACAAGAAATTTTAAAAACCTTTGGTAAGCCGTCAAGAAAAGTTCCCTCTCAATATGATTACAGTTGGCTAATTTATGATTCTGATACCACTAAATATGCTCAATTCGGTATATTAAATGACAAAGTTGTAACCATTTTTGTTGCAGGTAATAAAGTGGATATATCTCCTTTTGTAATGGGTAGCCACTACGAAGAAACAATGGATAATGTGACTTTACATGATAAAGTTTCCTTTTCGATCTTAAGTAATGAGTATACTTTTAAATTATCGACTACGGATTTACACGAACGCCCACTTGTTTCACTAAATAATTGTTTTGCTCAACTTTATTTTGACCGTTTTACGGGAAGTTTATTAGGAGTTCGATATTTATCCCCAGAAACTTTAGTTAAGCATAAACCGTATGAGCTTATTTATAGTGGTAATTTAATAAACGCTAAAAAATTAAATGCATTTCAAGAAGCAATTGTTGACCGTGAAGAAGAAAGACAAATATTTAGTTTAACGAATGTATATCGAAAAAGAATGAACTTGAGTACTTTAAAATGGAATAAAGAAGCTGCTAAAGTAGCTTTAGGTCATAGTAAAGATATGGTTCAAAATAAATATTTTGATCACTATTCTAATTTGTATGGCAGTTTAGCTGATCGTTTAAATGATGCGAATGTTCCTTATCGATTAGCTGGTGAAAATATTGCAGCTAATTATGTTGACGGTATTGCTTCAGTATATGGATGGATTAATAGTAAAGGTCATCGGGTAAATATGTATAAAAAGGAATACACTACACTTGGTGTCGGCGCATTTAATAAATATTACACTCAAAATTTTATAAAATAATAACTAAATCAAGCAAAAGCGAAAGTTTGTGCTTGATTTTTTTATTTCCATACAAGCACAAAATTATTCCGTAGACATAATTTTGTAGTAAATGCTTTTAATTGGAGTGATATGTATGGGAACTGAAAATAATCGTCCATCTATCGAACAATTTAGGCAATTCGTAATGGAACATCCAAAACTTCGTGAGGCTGTAAAAGCAGGAAAAAAAACATGGCAACAGTATTTTGAAGATTGGTACTATAAAGGCGAAGAGCATGAAATGTGGGATGAATATAGGAATGGAAATTCTTCAAAGTCTCAAAAGAAAACTGCCAAAAAGGAACAACCCTCAGAAGAAGGGTATGTTGGAAAAGTAATATCATTTGTAAAAAATTTGGATCCAGATCAGATACAAGACCATTTAACAAATGTAAACTCTACTTTAACGAACATCCAGCAACTTATATCTCAATTTAAATCTCCTGCTGCTACAACTATTCAAAGAGAAGAAAAGTCAGCTTCACAACAGTTTAATTTTAGACAGGATTGAGGAGATCTAAATGAGAAAAGATGTTTTAGAGTTTCTTCAAAGTGATGAAGATTATATAAAGTTTATAAGACAACAACCAAAATGGTATCGTAAACTTTCTAGAAATCCTGGGCTAACAGACGAGTTTAGGCTGGCCTCTCTTCAGTTCTTTGGTAAAACTATTCCACAACGAGTTGATAAATTGTCAAATCAAGTTCAAATGGCATCATTTATGATTGACATGTTTCAAGTTTTGAAGGAGCAAAATACAAGTAGTGACACTTCGGATAATGAATCGAAGGAAGATTAAAAAGAATATTAGTTCATTCTGTCATAGCTTTTTGCTACAATGGAGAAAGCAAGTTTTTAAAAGGAGTAGCAGTTATGACAGAAATTTGTTTAGTAAGACATGGACAAACTGATTGGAATTTTAACAATATTATTCAAGGAAGAGAAGATGTTCCTTTAAATACAATAGGTAAACAACAGGCAAATGATAGTGCATTATTTTTAAGTGATCAAAAGTGGGATTCAATCATTTCAAGCCCTTTAGTTAGAGCGAAACAAACTGCCAAAGCAATTGCAGAGTTTGCTAAAGTTGATGAAATTATTGAGGATGAGCGATTTTTAGAAAGAGAATTTGGTGAGGCTAGCGGAAAACCTATTTCAGATTACCATGAAAACATTTATAATAATAATGTAAAAGGTATGGAAACAAATGAAGAATTAATTGATCGAGCTTTTAATGCTTTAAAAGATATTGCTCAAAGTAATGAAGGAAAGCGAATTGTCATTGTTGCTCATTCTCATACGATTAAAGCAATATTGCATGCAATTGATCCCGTGAAAGTTAATTTTAGGACAACTTTAAAAAATGCATGTGCGAATTTTATTGAATTCAAAGATGGTAAATGGAAGATAAATGAATTTAATATATCTGATCATATAAAGGCTTAAGACAAGTTCTTTTATTTAAGGAATTAAATATGTTATAGTTTATTCTTGGAGGTGTAAGGAAATGTACGCAACAATGGAAACCTTGCAACTTATAACAGTTTCAGAAGAACTTGCTTCAATGATCGTAGACTCAGATGTTGCAGATCAGTATCGAACTTCATATATTGCATTACACAACGATAAAACTGCTCAAGATATTATTAGCCGTTTTATGAAAACGAAGGATTTATATGAGGATGTGCAGCGTTTTGGAAAATATCATCCGGATTATAAAGAAATTCGAAAAAAAATGAGTGAAGTTAAAAGAGAACTTCAATTAAACGATACAATCGCTGCTTTTAAGCAAGCAGAAGATGCAATTCAGTTGCTTTTAGATGAGACTAGCTACTTAATTGCTCAGGCAGTTTCGCCATCTGTAAAAGTTCCAGCAGGAAATCCATTCTTCGTAAACACAGGTGGAGGATGTAGCACTGGTGGATGCGGTACAGGTGGAAAGTGTGGATGTAAAACGAGGTAAAAAATATTGAATGGCTCATTATTTCTTAAATAGTGAGTCTTTTTTTAGTTAGTTTATTTTCGGAACCTAGTACAGTTCGCACAATTGTTTCCACAACAAAACATTTTTTTATTTGGAACGTAAAATCGATGGTTATATACGTATTGATTATTTTCTTTACGGGTAAATTCAACTCGATAGATTAGTTTAAACTGTTCAGTAATTGTTTTTGAGCAAGAAAGCAGTAGTTTCCTAATAGACTCCTCTGACTGAAAGCTATCTGTTTGTAAATATAGAAAATTCGCACCACAAATTTGTTTGTTTGAATAATGAACAATTTGTTTATAATTTGAAAGACAGTTAAAAAATTGCTCCCAAACATCATCTAACATAATTTTCAATCCTTTCTAAAAACTATTTATGAAAGTTTCATTGCAAAAGAAATTTGGGATATGATATTCTATTTTTAACGGATTTTTAAAGGAGAAAGCTATGTTCGTGCAAAGACAAGGTATTATTATTTATTTACAATCATTAAAACAAGCAAAAATGTTACGTAAATTTGGAAATATTCACTTTGTCTCTAAACGTTTGAAATACGTTGTCCTATATTGCAATATGGATGATATAGATCGAACAATAGAGAGATTGAAAAAATTTCATTTTGTAAAACGAATTGAATTATCATATAAGCCTTTTATTAAGACTGAATACGAAAATGCAAAACCAGATCAGGCTAAGGAATATGATTATCAAGTAGATTAAAAACGATTGAATGGTAATTATTAATTTTGGAAGGGTAACCCCAACCGAATTAAAAAACCGTTCAATCGTTTTTATTGTGACAGGGTAAAAGAAAGTGAAAGGGTAAAGATTGATTCCCTCGCCCCACACAGATCTTGCTTTAAAGTAATCCTGTTTAACTATTTCATTGGTGGTATTAAGTGGTTTAAACGTAAGATACCAATAATGTATTGGTGGAATAAATCGTTTTCATGGAATGAGCTAGAGTGTCGAATTTGTAATGTAACGATTTCTTTGTTTAAAGTTGTTGCTAATTCTTCAAATAGCTCTACTCGTTTTGAAACTGTATTTTCCTTTAATGTAATACCTTCTCTACAATAATATATTGGTTGGAATTCTCCAATAGAAGTAGGGTTTAATATTACAGCAAAAGAGCAGCAATTTGTGCCTTTATTTTCAGAAGTTAATTTAAGTAAAAATTTAACTCTATCTTTTTGCGATTTTGCAATTTCAAATAGTTCATATAGATCTGAATAACCTTCTCCAATTTCAATCATGCGTTGAATCATGAGTGTGCCCCCTATAACATAAATACTTTATGTATTATTTAAAATAAGTGTGGTAATAAATGCAACATTTATTCTACAGGATAAAAGCATAAAAAAAAACCCCGCATTTGCAGGGCCCCTCTTATTAAAGTGTAATCACTTAAAAGAAGGCAAAGGGAGAGGAGAAACCGGAGGAAGAACTTATGGGGAAACGTAAGTCTTCTCCGCGGTTGGCAACAACATCAACTGAGATGTTGTTAAAATTAGTTATTACCAAAGTGAATGATTTTATACATTAGTAGGAGAATATGGAAAGAAATGTTTTTTGTTTTAGTAAAATTATGATAGGATATTTTCGTAAATTGAAATAAATAGTAGGTGTAAATTGAATGAGAGTAGTGTCAGGAAAAAATAAAGGATTAAGTTTAAAAGCAGTACCTGGTATGAGTACAAGACCGACTACTGATAAAGTGAAAGAAGCGATGTTTAATATTATTGGACCTTACTTTGATGGGGGGATTGTATTAGATTTATTCGGTGGTAGTGGTGGACTATCTATTGAGGCATTAAGCAGAGGGATGGAAAAGGCGATAATTGTAGATCGTGAAATGAAGGCGATTAAAACAATAAAAGAAAACTTAGCAACCTGTAATCTTTCTGATCGAGCAGAAGTATATCGTAATGATGCTGAGAGAGCTGTTAAAGCCATTATTAAAAGAGAGATAGAATTTGATTTAATTATTTTAGATCCACCTTATAAAAAACAACAAATTGTCTCGCTGATTGAAACTTTTGATGATAAAAACTTACTTGCATCAGATGGTACAATTTTAGTAGAACATGCCACTGATGTCGAATTACCAGAAAAAATAGGGAAATTCGAACGAACAAAAGCAGAAAAATATGGAATTTGTGGCGTATCAGTGTATCATATTTGTATGGAGTAATTTTTAGGGGGTACAACATGAAGCGAGTTGCTGTTTGTCCAGGAAGTTTTGATCCAATTACTTTAGGACATTTAGATATTATTAAACGTGGAGCAAGAGTGTTTGATGAGGTAATCGTTGTCGTATTAAATAACTCGGCCAAGAATTCATTATTTACTTTAGAAGAAAGAACAACATTAATTACAGAAGCTACTAAAACGATTCCAAATGTACGGGTTGATTCATTTAGTGGACTATTAATGGATTATGCGAAAAAAATTAACGCATCTGCGATTTTAAGAGGTCTAAGAGCTGTATCAGACTTCGAATATGAAATGCAAATTACAGCAATGAACAAAAAATTAGTTGATGAAATTGATACGTTTTTTGTTATGACAAATAATCAATATTCTTTCTTAAGTTCTTCAATTGTAAAAGAAGTCGCGAAATATGGTGGCAATGTAAAAGATTTAGTTCCAGATTGTGTAAATACTGCATTAACTGAAAAATTTTTGAAACCTCAAGTTTAATTTAAACTGAGGTTTCTTTTTTTAGATGTTTATTTGACAACATATCATACTTTAAGAGGATAATTTTTTTGAATACATTTTATAAATTAAGATAATGACATAAATGTAGAGAGAAATTAATGTTATTAATGAACCGTTTGAAATCATTGATTCGATGTTTACCTGTTTCTCTGTAAAAATCTTTATTACAGGTAAAGTAGTATTCGTAGCATAAGCGGATAACTGATTAAGATATAGTGGCTTCCAAAAAATAATGGCCAAAATAGGTGCGATGCCAGACTGTAATAATCGACCAATTAAATATGGCTTAATACTCATTTTCACTTCAGAAATAATACTTGCTACTTGGGCTTGTATTGAAAATCCTCCAAAGCCTAAAATGAAGCTTGTAAGAGCTACTTGTTGTAATAATGTACTATTTTTTAGTTCACTTACTAATTTAGATCCTAAAGTAATTTCAAATAAACCCGATAAAAAAGGTATAGATAAATTGTGATTTACGCTCAAATTTGAGAAGACATATGCGATTAATTTTCCGACGTTGGATATAAATCCGATTTCGATTAAAAGCATATTTAAGACGGAAAAAACGATAATAAATCCACCTATCATTAACAATGTCTGTACAGAAGAACCGATTGCATCACCAAGTATTTTTCCAATCGGTCTTTTTTCACTTAATCGTTTTTCATGCATAACCTTAAATGCGTATTTAAAGCGGTTAGAATGCATTCTTTCTTTGCGAGAATAGTTAGGTTGATTTCTGCCATAAAACCTCATAATGAGGCCTACAATCGCATTAGATAAATAATGACTAACAGCAAGAACGATTCCAATCTTTGCGTTATGAAAAAAACCAACAGATATTGCAACAAAAATAAATAAGGGATTGGACGAATTTGTAAAAGAATTAAGTCGCTCAGCCTCTAATTTTGTTAACTCTCCATCTTTATATAGTTTGGCAGAAAGCTTTGCACCTGAAGGGAAACCAGAAGCCATCCCCATTGCCCAAACAAATGCCCCAACCCCTGGCACTCTAAATAGAGGTCTCATTATTGGTTCTAAAAACACACCTATAAATTGAACAATTCCAAAGCAAATTAGAAGTTCACTTAAAATGAAAAATGGAAGCAAGGATGGAAATACGATTCCCCACCACATATTTAATCCTCTAATCGACCCCTTAAACGCTACCTCTGGATGTAAAATAATCGTCGATGTCAGAAAGATAAGTATTAAGAAAATTAGTAAGGTAATGAAATAACTCTTTTTCACATATAAACCTCCAAAGATAGACTGAAAAACATTTAGATTTTTGTCTAATTGTAGTAAGACCAATAAATAGTAAATAAGATAGTAATATATGTATAAAAAAAACTTGTACATTTAAATATACGTTGATGGAATTCAATTTTAGACCAAAGAGTTTAATTGGGGGGAAACAACTTGGAACCGAAAATTGGTTTAGCATTAGGTTCAGGTGGTGCAAGGGGATTTGCACATGTTGGTGTAATTTCCGTTTTAAAAAAGCATAATATTCCTATAGATCTGATTGCTGGAAGTAGTATAGGGGCATTAGTTGCTGTTTTATACGGTGCCGGAACAGATGTAGACAGACTATATAAAATTGCGAAAGTATTTCAATCAAAATACTATATTGACTATGTTGTACCAAAAATGGGTTTGATTTCTGGGAATAGAGTAAAAGAGTTGATAAAAGTACTTTCATTTGGAAGAAAGCTTGAAGACTTAGACTTACCTGTATCTGTAATTGCTACTGACTTATTAACAGGTGAAAAAATTGTATTTCAAAAAGGAGATATCGCTACTGCGGTTCGGGGGAGTATATCAATTCCCGGAATTTTTGTACCAGAAACTTGGAATGGAAGACTTTTAGTTGATGGTGGGGTCATCGATCGAATTCCAGTATCAGTTGTAAAAGAGATGGGAGCGGACTTTATTATTGGAGTAGATGCTTCACCAATACAAGTAAGTGGTGAAGTTTCAACAATTTATGATGTCATTATGCAAAGTATTGAGATTATGCAGCACGAACTCGTTAGAAATAGAGAGTTCGCGTCTAATATCATGATAAGACCTAAATTAGATCATGTTAACTCTAGAAATTTTACAGATCTTGAAAATATAATCAAAATAGGTGAAGAGGCAGCAGAAAGATTAATACCAGAGATTCTTGAAAAGATCGAGCAATGGAAGGAGAACAATAGTGAAAAAAAGGATAAGAATTCTTAATGTAATATTAGTACTTGGTATTACACTAATTCTTTTATATTTCATTCCATTCCCGTATTATGTCACCAAACCTGGATTAGCCGAGCCCCTTAGACCATATGTAAAGGTTAAAGGTGCAAAAAAAGATAAAGGTGAATTTATGCTAACGACTATATCAATGGGTAAGGCAAATATCTACTCATATATTGTTTCAAAGTTTAATGACAATTACCACTTATACAAAATAAATGAAATTAAAGTAAAAGGTGAGAGTGATGAAGATTATCAGTTTCGACAATTAAGATATATGGAAGAGTCAAAGCAAGCTGCAATCTTAAACGCATATAAGCAGGCAAAAAAATCATATCAAGTTACAGAAAACGGGATAATAGTCGTTTCAGTGCTTGAGGATATGCCTGCTTATCATGTATTAATGCTTGGAGACATCATAACTAAAATAGATGGGAATGAGATTCGTTCGTTAAATGATTTTACATCGAGAGTGAAAAGTAACAAGCCTGGTACTAAATTTAAGCTTGAAGTAAGTCGAAAAGGAAAAATCAAAAACTTTACAATCCAGTCAAAAGCTTTTAAAGATGAACCAAATCATGCTGGAATTGGTGTTTCGATTGCAGAAAACTTAAATCTAACAACAAATCCAAAAGTTAAAATCAATTCTGAAAAAATTGGCGGACCTTCAGCAGGGCTTATGTTTGCGCTAGAAATTTATGATCAATTAAAAGTCGAAAACCTAGCAAGAGGACATGAAATAGCGGGAACCGGTACGATTGATAAAAATGGTGTCGTTGGTCCAATTGGTGGAATCTCTCAAAAGATAATTGCAGCTTCTAATGCTGGAGCAGAAATCTTCTTTGCACCAAATGAGAATGGTAAAAAGAATTCTAATTATAATGAAGCCGTTAAAGGTGCAAAAAAAAATCACTTGAAAATGAAAATAGTTCCAGTTGATACATATGATCAAGCAATCGCTTATCTAGAAAAATTAAAGACTAAAAAATAATCCTTTTATGACGTTTTATATACAATAAATCGAAAAAGGCAGGTTATAGGTGGACCTATTCCTGCCAAATTTTTATCAGTACTATGATCTACTAAAATAGTTTGTATTTTCATCGAAAATGATTGGATATAGAGAATACTCTGTTTTTATTAATTTTTGCTGATTGTTTAATGAAAGCATAGAGGCATAAGTATGAGTTGCTTTTAAATCAGTAATTAGTTCTTTTTGATTTTGCTGATTAATAGTTGTATAAATTGGTATATCAATCACCTTTTTTTTGCTATTTAAGTAAGTTTTTCCCTTTGAACTCATACCAAGTAAACGGATATATGGAACTCGATCTTGATCTAAAATTGTAGACATTTCTTTTTTTGATGTATTCGTTAATATATGGGTTAATAATCTTTGAATTCGAGTCCATGTATATCTTTTAGTTTTAATCAATGTCATTAACTCTTGAAAATCAAGACAGCTTAGCACAGAATTTAAAACTCTTCTTTCTAAACCTTCGACAGCCTCGTAAATTTCTTCAAGTTCTTCTTTTCTTGAAGTTGTAAGCTTGTATTTCAAAAATGGTAAATATTCATTCCATGAATGTAGAGTACCATACTCATTTATGTATTCTTCAATTGAATCTTTCGTAAAGTTAGGTACAAAGTTAGCAATTGATTGGTCCTCACCTTTAAGAATTTTTCTAATGGCAGTAGCGCTTGCAATACTATGATGATTCGTATTTTCATCATGGTAATTTGCTGCAATTCGCTTAATCGTTCTACCTTCCATCTTACTATTGAAATGTTCAATTGCCTCCAAATAATGTATACCTAATATATTATTCGGCAATGAAACATCTAAATTGGATGTTTCGAGATTAGTTTGTAAAGCAGTGCTATATGCAGCAGGATAACTTAATCCTTCATCAAGAAAAGTACGAATACTTGAATTGATTGAAGAAGTAAGCTGTTTCTTTTGAGTAATTAAATCGTAAAATGTCTCGATTCTACCTTCTTCACTTCCAAAACATACGTAGTCACATTTTAAGGAATCTAGAATTGAAATAGCACCTTTGGCAAAAATGCTAGCGTGCTGTGTTGAATAGCTATAAGGTAATTCAATAACAAGATCTGCACCTGCCTGTAAAGCTAACTTTGTTCGAACATGCTTTGGAACAACCGCTGGCTCGCCTCTTTGTAAAAATTGACCACTCATTACAGCAATAACAACATCAGCATTAGTTGTTTCTTTAGAACTAGTTAAGTGAAAAACATGACCATTATGCAAAGGGTTATATTCAACTACTACACCAACCGAATTCAGGAAAATACACCTCCAATATTTACTAAATTCACGAATTTATACACTAAGAATACCAGTTTTAAGAAATAATTCGCAACATAGGGTGAATTATATTGAATTTTGTTGTGGAAAATAATATATTAGATGGGTTACATAATTGGAGAAGGATCAAAGATTTAAGGGAATAGAAAGAGATAAGAAATAGCCAAAAGATTAAGGGGAAATGATAAGATTTCGGTAAATGAATTACTGCAAATCTTAGTCGAAAATCGTCTTATGCTTGTCGGGGCTGAACAGTCGCCTCCGCTTTTCAAGTGTGTAAAGAAAAAATATTGACAAATGATTATAAGGAATATATAATTTTTATTGTTGCCTTGAGGTGGTTATTTATGAAATGGTCAGTGCACCAGTTGCAGAAATTAAGACATAAAGGTTTAAATTTAGATGAGACAATTGATGTAAGTCAAATAAAGGAACGTAATCCTGAGATTCGAGAGGTTTCTCCAATTCGAGTTACTGGACGAGTTGATTTTGGAACGAACAGATATACGTTTCATTTAACAATAACTGGATATTTAATTTTACCTTGTGTAAGAACGTTAGTTGATGTAAAATATCCTTTGTCGATTACCACAACAGAAACATTTTTTACAACATCAGAATGGAAAAGTGAAGATGAGAATTTTCACATCCTAGAGGGTGATGTGTTAGACTTAACCCCAGTGATCGAGGAATGTATTTTAGCTGAAATACCAATGCAAGTTTTTGCAGAGGATATTGAGGGTAAAGAAACAGCTCCAACGTCAGGAACAGATTGGGAAGTTAGGGAACATGTCGAAGTAGAGCAAAAAATTGACCCTCGACTTGCTGGATTAGCAAAATTTTTTGACAAACAAGATAATTGAGAAGTACCGGATAACCGGCTTCATAACAAACACTCACTTTAAGGAGGTGGGATCAATGGCAGTACCTGCAAGAAGAACGTCCAAAACTGTAAAAAGAAAGCGTCGTACGCATTTTAAATTAGCGGTACCTGGGATGGTTGAATGCCCAAACTGTAGCGAATTAACATTAGCACACCGTGTATGTAAATCATGCGGACACTACAAAGGAAAACAAGTACTAAGCAAATAAGCTAGTCTTTAAAGCACATAGGAAACTATGTGCTTTTCCTTTTGTTTTAAAACATGATAGAAAATAAATCAGTAACATATCTCTTCACGCATACTACCTATAACTATGCCCTTTTCATTTCCCCTATAGTATAATAAAAACTAATAGGAAACTTGGTAAAGAGAGAGGGATTGCAATGTCTGAAGTAATTACATATAAAAGAGATGAAATAGATTATATATTTTTAAATAGGCCAAATTACGGGAATTGCATAAATGAAAACACGGTAGAAAAACTTTCTGAAACTATACAAGAAATCCGAATGAAATCTCAAAGCAAACTAGTTATTTTAACTGGTGAAGGTATGAAGTTTTTTTGTACGGGTGGAGATTTAAACACGATCTTAAAGTTTAAAAATAATTTATCAGGTTTGGAATCTTTTAACTTAAAAATGTGTGATGTTATTTATCAAATTGCGACATTACCTCAAATTACAATCAGTTTTATTAACGGGTATGCTTTAGGTGGTGGATGTGAACTCGCGAGTGCATTCGACTTTAGATACGCAAGCCACAATGCAAAAATAGGATTTATTCAAGGAAGAATGGGCATCCCGACTTCATGGGGTGGAGGTACTGTTCTTCAAGAAAAAATGAACCATCAAGATTGGCTCACTTTATTATCATCCTCAAATATTTATACCGCATTTCAAGCTAAAAAAATTGGTTTTATTCACGAACTCTCGAAAGATTTAACAAGTTTACATAATGAAAGCTTCATTAATTTATCTAGAAGTATACCTGCTCAAATCCATCATCAAAATAAAAAAATACTGATCCGTAAATGGACAGAACAAAACCTTAAAAAACGTATGGAGGAAGAAGTTCTTTCTGCTATGCCACTTTGGTTTTCTGATGAACATATAAAAAATATCGAACAATTTACAAAAAAATAGGAAAAGTAATCTTCTACCTTCATTTTTTTGTGCATATGAATTAGTAAAATCTGCTTATTGCATAAGAAATTGGAGGGGATTGCAAATGGTTGCAAATCGCCAGGATGCATGGACAAAAGATGAAGATAACTACTTAGCTGAAGTAGTTTTAAAAATGATAAATGAGGGGTCAACTCAATTAATGGCATTTAAAGTTGTCGCAAAGAACTTGTCAAGAACAGCTGCTGCTTGTGGTTATCGATGGAATTCTTTCGTCCGAAAATTTTATAAAGAAGAGATTGAACAAGCAAAAGCAAGTAGTAAGAAACAAGCTGTTCCATCAAATGAAGTAGAACTAAAACACGAGCCAGATCCAGTTACTGAAGACACCCATGAAGAACCTGCAGCAGAAAAAAACCATTCTGAAATAACCTTTGAATCCGTCTATAAATTCCTAGAATATTTAAGATTAAAAGTAGATGCTGGTGGACGAATGAAAGATATACAATCTTTAGAAAAAAAGCTATTAAGGTATAAACAAGAAAACGAACAGTTGAAAGTAGAGAAACAACAATTAGTTGAAAAACTAAATGAGCTCCAAAATGAATATGAAAATTTATTTGATTTCCTAGATCAAAGACGAAAAATAGTAAGTATTAGTTCTAAAAATGACACAAAAGTAAAATAAAAATAGATAAAGAAACTCAACATCTCCAAAAGGGAAGTTGAGTTTTTTCATTAACAAGCGATGAATCTTACTTGACGTAGCTGCCAAAGAGATTTAAGATCTTTTACTTATTTTCTGGTTTCCAAATGACAAATTCAGAATCTGATTCGATGAATCCTTGTTTTTTCCAGAATTCATTTGAATTTGCTCTTGGTATTGTTTTTATTGTCTTATTAAATGATTTAGCGAATTTAACTAGTTCTTTTCCGTAACCATTCTTTTGATAATAAGGAAGAACTTCCATTTTATTAATTTCAATAATTTCTTCATTATGGTCACTATGTGTATATAAACTCATACGAGCAATAAGAGCCTTGCCTAAATAGATACCATAAAAAGGAGATTGGAACTCGTTATCAATTAAATTTGATTCAAGATCTTCAAGCATTGATAATTCTTGTAAGCCGTACCCGGAAAATTGCTGAAATTGTTCAAGTGTTTTAAAATTTATTTGTAAACGTTCTATCTTGATGTTCAAAAAAGCTCCCCCTTAAAAAGAATGTAAATTTGTAATATTTTAAATATAATTATATCGTACAATTAAATTTAAAAAAAGATGGATTCAGTGTAAATTTATTATCAGTAAAGTAATAATGTAAAAAAATTTTTTCGAATGGAGAAATCAATGAAAATTGGAATAATAGGTGGCGGTGCCGTAGGACTTCTTACTGCATCGTATTTATATCAAAATAAACATGATGTTACATTATTTACAAGAACAGAAGACCAGGCTAATCAAATAAATAGTTTAGGTGTTATACTATTAGTAGATGATAAAAAGAAACAAATGTGTATAACAGCAAATAAATTATTGCCTAAAATCAGCACGTTCGACCTATTAGTCGTTTGCGTAAAGCAATATCACTTGAATCAAATTGTAAACACTTTAGATCAATATGAGGGCGAAAATATATTATTTCTTCAGAATGGCATGTCTCACATTGAAATAGTTAAAAATCTATCCATACCAAACTGTCTTATAGGTATAGTTGAACACGGTGCATTAAAAACTTCGCTAAATGAAGTCACACATACTGGTAAAGGCATGATTCGTTTTGGGCAATTAAAGGGTAATATCGATGCTTTAAAGCGATTATCAAGTCTACACACCGCTGAGTTTCCATTTAAATGCCAAGATGATTGGGAGTACATCCTTAAACAAAAATGCCTTATTAACTGTGTTATTAATCCATTAACCTCGATATTTAATGTTAGAAATGGCGAAATAATCACTAATGAGTATTTTAAACCAATTTGTAAATTATTATTTAATGAGGTTGCAACTGTGCTAGAGTTAAATCGCCAAAATGAGTGGGATAAATTAGTTGAAATATGCGAAAAAACTTCTGAGAACTATTCATCAATGAATCGGGATTTATTTCACGGTAGACAAACTGAAATTGAAAGTATGCTAGGATTTGTTAAAAAATTGGCAATTGATAAAAAAATAAATGTACCAACAATTGAACTTGTGTACAATAGTATAAAAGGACTTGAGAAGAAAAAGGGGTAATTCTTTTTGGAAAAATTTTTCATTTTCTTTATTTCATTATTAATTGAATTTCCAATTTTTTCTACCATATTTATTTATATGTTTTTAAAGTTATTTTTTAAAAATAACAAGCGTAAACTTTTGCTTTTTACGCTAGATTTATCTACAATTCTATATATTAGTTCATTTTACTTTGTATTAAATATGTTTTTTCCGACTGCAACAGGTTGGATATTAATTAATTTATTATTGGTTATCTTATTTATTAGTATTATTCTTCAATGGAAAGCAAAAAGAGATATACGGTTTAATAAGCTAATAAAAGGGTTTTGGAGAATGTCTTGTATTTTATTTATTATTCTTCACTTTATTACCATGTTGGCTGGTTTAGTATTAAAAATAACCGAGTATAATGCTTAATTGAAGAACGAGAGAGGAAGAAGTTCGTAATGCAAATTAGTAAAGTCCATTTAGTCGGGCAAAATAAATTGCTGAATGATTTTGTAAATGGAAAAGAGGTAATTTCTTCTTTCTTTGGCGAAAACCCATTAGTAAAGGAAGAAATGGAATATAGAATTAAAAATGTAATGGAACGTTCTTATAATCGCACAGGATTAGTTAATGCACTTGAGAAGTTTCATCAAAAACATAAAGCAAGTAATGCATCATTTGAAAATGTGAAAAAATTACTTAATGAAGATTCATTTGTAGTAATTGGCGGTCAGCAAGCAGGCTTATTAACTGGTCCATTGTATTCAATACATAAAATTATTTCTATTATTCAATTGGCTAAGAAATATGAAAAAGAACATAGTTTAACAGTTGTCCCAGTGTTTTGGATTGCGGGTGAAGACCACGATATAGATGAAATCAATCATATTCATACAATTGAGAACAAAGCAATAAAAAAACAAACATATTATCAAAAATCTACTTATTCAAACGCTGCTTCAAGAACTGAAATAGATAAAATGGAAATGAGAAAATGGATTGATAAAATAGTTACAACTTTTGATGAAACGAATTATTCAAGGGAACTACTTGGAGAACTATATTCAATCATTGAGCAATCTACAACTTATGTAGATTTTTTTGCGAAAATTATTTTCAAGTTGTTCAAAAATGAAGGGCTTGTCTTAATTGATGCTGATGATCCGAATGTAAGAGAGCTAGAGTCATCATTATTTAATGAAATGATACAAAAGCAGCAAATCGTAAGAAGCGTTTTAAAGGATACTAAAAGCAGATTAACTAAAGCGGGTTACCATGAAACGTTACAAATAGCTGAGCAGAGCATTCATCTTTTTTACCATAGTAATGAAGGTAGACAGCTACTTGAAGTTGCTGAAAATGAGGAAGTTTTTCAAACGAAAAATAAAAATTATCAATTTTCCAAAACAGAATTGATTGAAATAGCAAATGATCAGCCAGCGTTATTAAGTAATAATGTTGTTACTCGTCCAATCATGCAGGAATACCTATTCCCAACATTAGCATTTGTAGGGGGACCTGGTGAAGTTGCTTACTGGGCTGAACTAAAAGACATTTTTACGGTTTTTAACTTACAAATGCCACCAGTATTTTTAAGACATATGTTTACTATTTTCGAAAGAAATATTGTCTCGGCTTTAGAAGATTTTTCGTTAGATATAAACGATGCACTGAATTCTTCAATCGAGGAGAAGAAAGTAGAATGGATTAAAGATCAAGTACAACTAGATTATAAAGAAGTGTTTGGTCATGCGAAAAAATCTTTAGAAGAATTGCACAAACCTCTTCAAGATGTAACGAATAAAGTAACACCGAACTTAAAGGACTTTTCTAAAAAGAACTATATAAAAATAGAAGAACAAATTCTTCTTTTAGAACGAAAAATAGAAGAATCAATCTTAAAACAGCATGAAGAGCAGATTGAGAAATGGGATCGAATCATTTGTTCGATATCTCCAAATGGAAAACCGCAGGAGCGAGTTCTAAATATTTTCTACTATATAAATAAGTACGGCTTTGATTTTGTTCATGAACTTTGTAGTTTAGAGGTATCATGGGATCACGCTCATCAAATCGTGAAAATTTAATAAGAAATATTGAAATCCTGCTGCATAGATAGCAGGATTTTTTGTTATTTTAAAGAATTTTATAGAAAAGGTGGTAAGAAGTGGGGGAATGTGGTAAGTTTGTGTTAGAAAGTGGGGGAATAGGATGTTTATCGGTGAATATCAACATAATATCGATGTAAAAGGACGTCTTATTATACCTTCAAAATTTCGAGACAAGCTTGGTGAAAACTTCATTGTTACAAGAGGTTTGGATCAATGCTTATTTGGCTATTCATTGGCCGAATGGAGTTTAATTGAAGATAAACTGCGTACACTACCACTAACGAAAAAAGATGCAAGAGCATTTACCCGTTTTTTCTTCTCTGGGGCAATGGAATGTGAGATGGATAAGATGGGGAGAATTAATATAACACCTAATTTACGTAATTACGCAAAATTAGAAAAAGAGTGTGTTGTAGTTGGTGTTACAAATCGTATTGAGATTTGGGATTTATCAACTTGGAATACATATATGAATGAATCAGAAGAGTCATTTGGTGAGTTAGCAGAAAACTTAATCGGATTTGACTTATAAAATTAACAAATTGAAAGTAGTGAAAGCATCATGTTTGAACATATTACGGTTTTATTAAAAGAAACTGTTGATTCTTTAGATATAAATGAGGATGGCATTTATGTAGATTGTACTCTTGGCGGTGGAGGTCATAGTGAATATTTATTATCACAACTTTCATCAAAGGGTAGATTAATCGCTTTTGATCAAGATGAAACAGCAATTAAGCATGCAAAAGAGCGATTAAAAGAATATGAAAATCAATTAACAATTGTAAAAAGTAATTTTAAACATATAAAAGAGGAGCTTCATAATTTAGGAATTTATGAAGTCGATGGAATTTTATTTGACTTAGGTGTTTCATCGCCACAATTAGATGTAGCCGAGCGCGGATTTAGTTTTCATCAAGATGCACCACTTGATATGCGTATGAATCAAGAACAAACATTATCAGCATATGAAGTTGTAAATGACTGGCCATATGAGCAACTTGTAAAAATATTTTTCCGATATGGAGAAGAAAAATTCTCTAAACAAGTGGCTAGAAAGATTGAAGAAATAAGAGCCAAAAAACCGATCGAAACAACTTTTGAGTTAGTTGAAATCATTAAAGATGCAATCCCAGCACCTGCTAGAAGAACTGGTGGTCATCCAGCAAAAAGAATTTTTCAAGCAATTCGTATCGCTGTAAATGATGAGCTTGGTGTATTTGAAGAAGCACTTAAAGATGCAATTACTCTAATAAAACCAAAAGGAAGAATTAGCGTTATAACTTTCCACTCATTAGAGGATCGAATTTGTAAAACGATTTTTAAGGAAGCTAGTTCACTTCCGCCATTACCACCAGGTTTACCAATTATTCCTGATGAATTTAAACCAAAGTTAAAATTAGTGAACAGAAAACCACTTTTACCAACTGATGAAGAAGTTGAATTTAATAAACGCGCAAGGTCTGCGAAGCTAAGAGTTGCAGAAAAATTATAAGGAGGGAATATAATGAGTAATTTGGCTAGAAAGCTACAACAAAAACAAGTTACTGATTTACAACAAAGACCTTCTAACAAGAAAAAACAAAAGAAAGTATCTAAAATAACTCCTTTTGAAAAACTACTTTACCTAGTTTTTATTTTTGCATGCTTTTTCATTGGTACGAAAATCATTAAAACCCAAGCTGCTATATATGATACAAATTTAAAAATCCAAAATGTAAAAAATGAAATAGCGAAGGAAAATCAGCATAACTCAGAGCTGAAAATGAAGATTGATGAATTAAGCACATATGAGCGTATATGGCAAAAAGCAAAAGAGTTAGGCTTGAATATTGATAGTAACAATGTAAAATATACCGACACTAGCAACTAGGAGATTGTGATATGAGTAAGAAAAAGAATAAATACACTAACTTTGGTATTCGTTGGTTTTTTCTATTGACTTTTCTCCTTTTTATATCGCTTGTAGCTAGACTTTCCTATATTCAATTATCAGACACAGTTGAAGGGGAAAATTTAAAAGTTTATGCAGATGAAAATTATAATACATCTCAAAAAATTCCTGCAAAAAGGGGAACCGTTTATGATTCGCATGGTGTTCCACTTGCAGAAGAAGTGACATCCTACACTGTGTCGGCAGTTTTAGATCCAAGTGCATCAAAAAACTCTAAAGTGAAAAGGCATGTTGTAGAAAAAGAAAAAACAGCAAGAGAATTATCTTCAATTTTAGATATCGATGAATCGGATTTATTAGCAAAATTAGGTAAGCCCAAATATCAAGTTGAATTAGGACCAGGTGGAAGAAATATTTCTCAAAGCACAAAAGAAGAAATTGAGAAATTAAAACTACCTGGTATTGTTTTTACTCCATCACAGCAACGTTACTATCCAAATGGTGTTTTTGCATCTCATATATTAGGTTACACGAATGTAAATGATAATGGTGACTTAATAGGGGAAATGGGATTAGAAAAATCATTGAATAAAGAGTTAACTGAAAAGGATGGAAAAAGAAGCTTTTTACGCGATCGAAAAGGAAATATTTTACCATATGCTAATGAGAAGGTTGTTCCCCCGCACAATGGTAATGATGTGTATTTAACAATAGATACAAAGATTCAAAGTTTACTAGAGGATGCAATGACGAAAGTTGATAAAAAATATGAGCCTGAAAAGATTATGGCCATCGTTTCAGATCCAAAAACAGGTAAAATCGTTGCAATGAGTAATCGACCTAGCTTTAATCCGAATCTTCACGACATTACAAACTATACGAATGACCCGGTTTCATATGCTTTTGAAGCAGGTTCCACAATGAAAATATTCACTTTAGGTGCTGCAATGAATGAAGGTGTTTATAATGGAAATGAATACTTCCAATCTGGACGATATAAAGTACCAGGAGGCGGTACTGTCCATGACGTAAATCGAAATGGATGGGGTTCAATAACTTTTGATGAAGGTATTCAAAGGTCTTCTAACGTAGGTATTTCGATCCTTTTAAATGAAAAAATAGGTGCAGATCGCTTTTTACAATATTATAAGAACTTTGGTTTTACGAAGAAAACAAATATTAATCTACCTGGCGAGTCAAGTGGGAAATTAGTCTATAACTACCCTCTTGAAAAAACAACGACTGCATTTGGTCAAGGTTCTACAGTTACAGCAGTACAAATAATTCAAGCTGCTAGTGCAATTGCCAATGATGGAAAAATGATGAAGCCATATATAGTCGATAAAATCGTTGATCATGATACGAATAAAGTCATAACAGATTATAAATCTCAAGTAGTTGGTAATCCAATTACGGAAGAAACTGCAAAAAAAGAAAGAGCGCTACTAGAAACAGTCGTTACAGCGTCACACGGTACTGGACATAACTATGCAATTGAAGGGTATTCTGTAGCAGGTAAAACCGGGACAGCCCAAGTTGTTGACGAAAACGGGAAATATATTAAAGGACATGGCCAAAACTTATTTTCATTTATTGGTATGGCACCAGCTGATGATCCGAAATTAGTCGTATATGTAGCTATGCTTCGTCCTAAGCTTGAAGCAACTGAACTAGGTTCGGATGGTGTATCTGAAATATTTAGAACAGTAACAAAGGGCGCATTAGAATATATGAAGGTTGAACCGATTGAAAAAGCGAAAGTTGATAAATTAATTGATAAAGAAAGTATAGAGATTCCTGATTTAAAAGGTTTAACATTAGATGAAGCAAAATCATTAGCTACTTCCGAAGGCTTAAAACCTGTATTATTAGGTAATGGGTTAGAAGTTACTGGTCAATCCATTAAGTCAAAAACGCAGGTTGTAAGAGGTACTAAAATTTATATTAAAACAGATGGTACAAATACGATGCCGTCAATTATTGGATGGTCAAAGGCGGATGTTAATCGGTTAGGTAAATTATTTAAGCTAAAAATCTCTTCGAATGGCTCTGGTTATGTAACGAGTCAGAGTATTAAAGAAGATTCAGAGCTACGAGACAATGATTATTTAACCATTGAATTAAATAAACCTAATGGATCTGTCGATGAAGAAAAAGATGTAAAAGTTGATGTGCAAGAGTAAAAAAGTGGAAATAACATTCAATTAAATAAAAAATTACAATAGGCCGTTCTAGGACAATCAATAGCTAGAAGGTCTATTGTAATTGGTACAAGCATATATTGAAACGAACATAATGTAGAGGAGTGTTCGTTTCCATGCGAGTATCTAATGTAACAGTTCGAAAACGATTGTTTGTTGTATTCATTTGTGGTTTGCTAATATTTACGGTTATTGCAACAAGGCTTGGTTATGTACAATTTGCTATGGGGGATCTTTTAACTAAACGAGCAAAAAATTCGTGGAGTCGAGATATTCCTTTTGAGCCAAAGCGTGGTGAAATTTTAGATCGAAATGGTGTTGCTCTTGCTACTAATAAAAGTGCTCCATCTGTATTAGTCGTTCCTAGACAAATAAAAGATCCTAAGGAAGCGACTGAAAAACTTGCCCCAATTTTAAAAATCTCCGAAGTAAAACTTTATAAGATATTAACGAAAAGATCTAGTATGGAACACATTCGCACAGAAGGTATAAAAATTACTAATGAGAAAGCTAAACAAATTCGAGATCTAAACATAGCTGGTGTATACATAGCAGAGGATTCCAAGAGATATTATCCATTTGGTGACTATCTTTCTCATGTTTTAGGATTTGCAGGAATCGATAATCAAGGGTTAAACGGTTTAGAACTTTATTACGATAAACAATTAAGTGGTGAAAAAGGAAGTGTACAATTTTATTCCGACGCCAAAGGACATAGAATGCCAAATATTGCAGATGACTATATACCACCAATTAATGGATTAAATTTAAAATTAACTGTAGATTCGCGTATTCAAACTATTCTTGAAAGAGAAATGAATAATGCAACGGCTCAATATAACCCAGATTCAATGATTGGGATTGCGATGAACCCGAATACTGGTGAAATACTTGCCATGAGTAGTCGTCCAAGCTTCAATCCTACGAATTTTAAAAATGTACCACCTGAAGTGTATAATCGGAATTTACCTGTTTGGTCGAACTATGAACCGGGTTCTACATTTAAGATTATTACACTTGCAGCGGCATTAAATGAGGGCTTAGTAGATTTGAATAAAGAACATTTTTATGATGATGGAGCTGCTGAAGTAGCTGGAGCTCGTTTACGTTGTCATAAAAGAGGGGGACATGGCTCTCAAACTTTCCTTGAGGTAGTTCAAAATTCTTGTAACCCAGGATTTGTAGAATTAGGTAATCGATTAGGAGAAGATCGTTTATTTAAATATATTCGTAATTTTGGTTTCGGGCAAAAAACAGGAATTGATTTACAAGGTGAAGGATCAGGGATTTTATTCAGTATGGATCGAGTTGGTCCAGTTGAAGCAGCAACTACTGCTTTCGGTCAAGGTGTATCTGTTACACCAATTCAACAAGTTGCGGCAGTTTCGGCAGCTATTAATGGAGGAATTTTATATCAGCCATATATCGCCAAGGAATTTGTTGATCCGGTTACAAATGAAGTGGTGAGCCGAAAAACACCTGTTTCGAAAAGAAGAGTCATTACTCCTGAAACGTCTAAAAAGGTTAGATTAGCACTAGAAAGTGTTGTAGCACAAGGAACAGGTAGAAATGCGTATGTGGAAGGTTACCGAGTTGGAGGGAAAACTGGTACGGCTCAAAAAGTAAAGGATGGACATTACGATGATAATAGCTTTATCGTTTCATTTGTTGGATTTGCTCCAGCTGACGATCCGCAAATAGTTGTTTATATTGCAGTTGATAATCCTAAAGGTACAGTTCAGTTCGGGGGACTTGTAGCTGCTCCAATTGTAGGGAATATTATTCGTGATAGTATGCAAGTTTTAGGTGTTCCACCAAGAAAAAATCAGCTTGAGAAAAAATTTGTATACGGTGATACACCAACGTATGAAGTGCCAAAATTAATTGGTTTAGAGAAAAAAGATTTGCAACCTTTGCTAGATACTTTTACTATTGAATATAGTGGAAGTGGAAATATTGTTATTGACCAAGCACCAAAAGCAGGTGTAAAACTAAAAGAAGGCTCTAAAATTAGAATTTATTTAGGAACGAAAGAAGAAACTAAATCTAAATCTAAAGATAAAAAATGATTTAGTTAAAATGAAAGGAATTACTATGAAACTTCATACTTTACTGTCAAAATTAAAACCTTTAGTAAGTCTTCCATCTGAAAATCCGGAAATCACTGGAGTTGAAATGGATTCAAGAAATGTTAAGCCAGGTTATTTATTCATCTGTATTGAAGGGTATACAGTTGATGGACATCAATACGTTAATCAAGCGATTGAAAAAGGTGCAGTTGCAATACTTGCACAAAAACCAATCGAATCGAATATCCCTGTAGCTTATGTGAAAGATACAAATCGTTCGATGGCTGTAGTTGGTAACAGTTTTTACGATAATCCAACAAGTAAACTAAATTTGGTTGGTATTACAGGTACGAATGGTAAAACTACTACTTCATATATAATTGAAGAAATTGTAAAAAATAATAAGAAAAAAACGGGAGTCATTGGCACGATTGGCATGAAAATAGGAGAAGAAGTTTTTGAAACAAAAAACACAACTCCAGATAGTTTAACTTTACAATCTATGTTTGCCAAAATGGTAGAAGCAAATGTTGATACTGCCGTAATGGAAGTTTCATCACATGCATTGCATTTAGGCCGAGTTCATGGATGTGAATATGATATCGCAGTTTTTACAAATCTATCACAAGATCACTTAGACTATCATGGAACAATGGAAGAATATAAAAAAGCTAAAGGCTTATTATTCTCTCAATTAGGAAACAGCTTCTCGTCACAAAAAACAAAGTTTGCAATCCTAAATAATGATGATCCTGCTTCCAATGAATATATGAAGTTTACGCAAGCAAATTTAATAACATATGGCTTAAGTAAAGAAGCTGATTTGTTTGCTGATACAATTGAGTTAACGAATGCTGGAACTAGATTTACTCTACACTTTTTAAATAAACAATATGTTGTGGAAATGAATTTAATTGGTACGTTTAATGTATATAACGTGTTAGCAGCAATTGGTGCAGGAATTGCATTAAACATCGAGATCGAAACAATCTTAGACGCTGTCTCAACAATTGAAGGCGTACCAGGACGTTTTCAAGCAGTTAACGCAGGTCAAGATTTTACAGTTATTGTAGATTACGCTCATACACCAGATAGTTTAGAAAATGTATTAAATACAGTAAAACAATTTGCAAAAAATGATATCTATACTGTTGTAGGTTGTGGTGGCGATCGTGATCGAACAAAGCGACCTCTAATGGGGAAAATTGCAGCAGATCTTTCAACATATGCTATCTTTACATCCGATAATCCTAGAACTGAAGATCCAAGTTTGATTTTAGAAGACATGAAACGTGGATTAGTGCATAATAATATAACGGTAATAGAAGATCGTAAAAAAGCTATCACATTTGCGATTCAAAATGCAAAAAAACATGATATTATTGTTATTGCAGGTAAAGGTCATGAAACATATCAAATTATTGGAACGAATGTTTCACATTTTGATGATGTAGAAGAAGCTAAAGAAGCAATTTTACAAAGAAGAGGATAATATCCTCTTCTTTGTAATGTGAAAAATTGCTTTCATAATTCCTTATAAAAGAATTAAACTATTAAGTAAACAACAAAGACAACTTTAGAAAGGAGGGCGAATAATGCTAGAAACATCAATTTTAGTTGCTATGATTACAGCATTTATCATTGCAGTCATTTTATCGCCTATTTTTATACCGTACTTAAGAAAACTTAAATTTGGACAGAGTATCCGAGACGAAGGTCCACAATCTCATAAAAAGAAATCAGGAACCCCAACAATGGGTGGGATTATCATATTAATTGCTTTAAGTTTATCTGCACTTTTTATATCTATGTATTTTGATGTTTTATCAACTCGTACATATGTATTATTATTTGTCACAATCTGTTTTGGAGTAATCGGATTTTTAGATGACTATATCAAGGTTGTTAAAAAAAGAAATCTAGGATTAACTTCTAAACAAAAATTCATTTGCCAAGTAATTGTATCAATCATTGTATTTTTCGCAATCCGTGCAATGGGAGTCTCTACATCTATTTCTATTCCAGGGACGGATTATTCATTTGATTTAGGCTTTATTTATGTATTATTAATTATCTTTATGCTAGTTGGTACTTCAAACGCTGTAAATTTAACAGATGGATTAGACGGTCTTGTGTCGGGGACAGCTGCAATCGCATTTGGTGCATATGCAGTCCTTGCTTACAATCAACACCAACTTGATGTTGCAATATTTTCAATCGCAGTTGTAGGAGCTGTACTAGGTTTCTTAGTATTTAATGCACACCCTGCAAAGGTTTTTATGGGGGATACAGGTTCATTAGCATTAGGTGGGGCATTAGCGGCAGTCGCAATTGTTACAAATTTAGAAATTTTACTTGTTATTATTGGAGGTATTTTTGTCATTGAAACACTTTCAGTAATGATTCAAGTTGTTTCTTTTAAAGCAACAGGTAAACGAGTATTTAAAATGAGTCCATTGCACCATCATTATGAACTTTCTGGATGGTCAGAATGGCGTGTAGTTGTAACATTTTGGTTTGTAGGATTGCTTTTTGCATTAATAGGAATCTATATTGAGGTGTGGATGTAATTGAAAAACGTAACGAATTTTCAAAATAAAAACGTATTAGTATTAGGAATGGCAAAAAGCGGTTATGCTGCGAGCATTTTATTAAAAAAATTAGGTGCGACGGTTACTGTAAATGACCGAACTCCATTTGAACAAAATGAAATTGCACAAAAGCTAAAAAATGAAGGCTTTAACGTAGTTTGTGGTGAACATCCAATATCTTTACTAGATGTTCAACCGTTTTGTATCGTTAAAAATCCAGGTATTCCTTATACAAATCCTTTATTATTAGAGGCTATGAAACGTAATATACCGATCTATACAGAAATAGAGCTTGCTTATTTAGTAAGTGAAGCACCTTTTATAGGTATTACTGGCTCGAATGGGAAAACGACAACAACTACATTAGCATTAAACATGTTACAAGAAGGTAATAAAAATCCACTAGTTGCGGGAAACATTGGGACAGTTGCATGTGAAGTGGCTGAAAATGCGACAAAAGAAAATATTATTGTAACTGAGCTATCTTCATTTCAATTAATGGGGATTGAAGCGTTCCGCCCAAAAATTTCATTAATCACAAATATTTTTGAAGCTCATTTAGATTACCATGGTACAAAAGATGAGTATATCAAGGCAAAAGCCAATATATTTAAAAACCAAACTGAAAATGATTTTGCAGTAGTTAATTTTGATGATGAAAATGTAATGGCGATGGCATCTCAAATAAGAGCAAAAATAATTCCGTTCTCATCAACTAAAATTGTTCAAGATGGTGCTTATGTTCAAAATGGCTGTATTTATTTTAAAAATGAAAAAGTAATTGAAGTTGAAAAGATTGTCTTACCAGGTAAACATAATTTAGAAAATATATTAGCTGCTATCGCAATTACAAAACTTCTTGATGTTGAAAATAATGCGATTGAAAAGGTATTAACAACTTTCACTGGTGTTGAGCACCGACTTCAATTTGTAACAGAAATAAATAAAAGAAAGTTTTATAATGACTCAAAAGCAACAAATATTTTAGCAACACAAAAGGCAATTTCTTCATTTCAAAAGCCGGTAATTTTAATAGCTGGTGGGTTAGATCGAGGAAATAGCTTTGACGATTTAATTCCTTATTTTAAAAACGTCAAAAAAATGGTCACTTATGGTCAAACAGCAGAAAAATTAATTGATTCAGCAGAAAAAGCAGGAATGAAAGCAGTAAAATCGGTAGATAATGTTGAAGATGCTGTAAATGAAGCATTCGCTCATTCAGAAGTTGGAGATATTATATTATTGTCACCTGCATGTGCAAGCTGGGATCAATTTAAGACTTTTGAAGATCGTGGTAATAAATTTATACAAGCAGTGCATAAGCTAATGTAAGGCTTGTTTAATTCAAAAGTTGAGGTGTATTTAAGTGCCAACAAAGAAAAATAATAGTCCAGACATGATTCTTGTTCTCGTAACGCTATCATTATTAACAGTCGGTATGATTATGGTTTACAGTGCTAGTGCAATATGGGCATCATATAAGTTTCATGATTCGTTCTTTTTTGCTAAGCGGCAATTATTATTTGCTAGTGTTGGAGTAGTTGGGATGTTTATCGTTTCAAATATCGACTACTGGCTTTTCAGAACACATGCAAAAAAAATATTAATTGCTTGTTTTATCTTGTTGGTGCTTGTACTTATTCCTGGAATTGGGTTAGTACGAGGTGGAGCACGAAGTTGGATTGGGATCGGTGCTTTCTCGATACAGCCCTCTGAGTTTATGAAACTTGGAATGATGGTATTTCTATCAAAATATTTAGCAGATAATCAGAAAAATATAACGTCATTTAAAAAAGGATTAGTACCGACATTAGGACTTGTGTTTCTTGCATTTGGTTTAATTATGATTCAACCAGATTTAGGAACAGGTACTGTAATGGTTGGTACTTGTGTAATTATTATATTCGTAGCTGGGGCAAGAATTGCTCATTTTATGGGGCTAGGTATCGTTGGGGTGGCTGGATTTGTTGGCTTGATTGCCTCTGCTCCATATCGAATAAAAAGGATTACTTCATTTTTAGATCCATGGTCTGATCCATTAGGAACTGGATTCCAAATTATTCAATCACTTTATGCAATTGGTCCAGGTGGCTTGTTTGGTTTAGGATTAGGACAAAGTAGACAAAAGTTTATGTATTTGCCTGAACCACAAACTGATTTTATTTTTGCAATTCTATCAGAAGAGCTAGGATTTATTGGCGGTTCTTTTGTCATTTTATTATTCTCTTTATTGCTATGGAGAGGAATCCGAATTGCCTTAAGTGCCCCAGACTTATTCGGTACTTTTTTAGCAGTAGGAATTGTCTCTATGATCGCAATACAAGTAATGATTAATATAGGCGTAGTAATAGGCTTAATGCCTGTTACAGGAATTACATTGCCATTCTTAAGCTACGGTGGCTCATCACTAACGTTAATGCTTTTAGCTGTTGGTGTATTATTAAATATTAGTAGACATGCTCGCTCATAAAATAACCGACTCAAATTGAAAAAAGAGGTTGTCTCATAANNTGAGACAACCTCTTTTTATTTAGGAGAGCGGCAAAAATGTATGTCCATTTTTATATAAAAGTGAGTTGTTAAATAGATTATTGAAAAACACGAACACGAAGTGAACTATATTGATAAAGCTGTGAACTCCGTTGATATAACAATAATTCTCGTTGATATAGAGTGATTACTCGTTGATATATGACTAAAACAGGTTGTTATTTTACTTTTTCAGCTGAGTCTATAGTCCATTCATAACCACGTTACTATATTTACCAGCGATTTTAAGCCATTGCATCGCGAGTTTCTTTATTTTTAGGGAAAAAACAGTTAGAATGATAGTGATAAAATTGGTATAATAACTACTTAAACTGTTTGAAGTTATTTATGTTTTGTAATTTAGGAGGATCTTTATGAAAATTTTAGTTAGTGGTGGGGGTACTGGTGGACATATTTATCCAGCACTTGCGCTAATTAAAGAGTTAAAAAAACAAGATTCCAATGTAGAATGCTTATATGTTGGTACAGAAAATGGATTAGAAAAAGGAATTGTATCAAAAGAAAACATACCTTTTAAATCTATTGTTATTACAGGGTTCAAAAGAAGCTTATCATTAGAGAATTTTAAAACTGTCTATCGATTCCTTAAGGGTGTATCTGATAGTAAGAAAATAATCCGTGAATTTAAGCCAGATGTAGTAGTTGGAACTGGTGGATATGTTTGTGGACCTGTCGTTTATGCAGCAGCAAAATTAGGAATCCCAACAGTTATCCATGAGCAAAACAGTATACCCGGATTAACCAATAAATTTTTAAATCGCTATGTATCAAAAGTTGCAATTTGTTTTGAAGAGGTTGCTGAATATTTTAATAAAGAAAAGGTAGTATTTACTGGTAATCCAAGAGCTTCTGAAGTAATTGGAAAACCAAATCCTACAGTATTAGAATCAATAGGTTTAAAACCTGATAAACGTACTGTATTAATTGTTGGTGGATCAAGGGGAGCTCGACCAATTCATCAAGCGTTTCTTAAAAGTGTCAATCAATTAGGTAATAAAGATTACCAAATGATTTATGTAACAGGAGAAGTACATTACGATTCAGTAACCCAGGAAGTAAATAAAGTAGGAAACCCAGAAAACGTTGTTGTTAAGCCATTTTTACATAATATGCCTGAAATATTAAGAGAAGTGGATTTAGTCGTTTCAAGAGCAGGTGCAACTACTTTAGCTGAATTAACAGCCTTAGGAAAACCTAGTATTTTAATACCAAGTCCATATGTAACAAATAATCATCAAGAAGTTAATGCTAGATCACTCGAGAAAAACGGTGCGGCAATTGTTATATTAGAAAAAAACTTTAATGGTGAATATTTAGTAAATGAAATTGAAAAAGTATTACTAAATCCTATTAAACTTGAAGAGATGAAAAATGCATCATTAAAAATGGGTGTACCAGATGCTGCAAATAAACTAGTAAAATTAATAGAAGAAATTAAGTAAGTAGAACTTGCACGAACAAGTTCGAAAAAAAATAAAAATGTATCAGAGGATTCTATAAGCTAAAGGGGGAAATATATCGATGTTTGAAACAAAATTAAAGGAAATATTAAATGACTCGAGTCTTCTAATAAATGAGCCTTTAGCAAACCATACGACAATGAAAATTGGGGGACCAGCTGAATATTTGGTCATTCCTAAAACAGTTAATGAAATTAAAGAGATTATTAACCTTGCAAATAAACTTGGAGTAAATGTGACTGTAATCGGAAGAGGGTCAAATTTACTTGTATCGGATCAAGGTATTGAAGGTGTCGTCATTAAAATTAGTGATTGTTTAGATCATATCGAAGTAGAAGGTACGAAAGTAATTGTAGGTGCTGGCTATTCAGTTATTCGATTAGCAACTCAATTAAGCAGAAAAGGTTTATCTGGTTTAGAGTTTGCAAGTGGAATACCAGGTAGTGTTGGTGGCGGCGTTTATATGAATGCTGGTGCTCATCAATCGGATTTTTCAAAAATAACTTCTAGGGCACATGTACTATTTCCAGATGGAACGATGGAATGGTTATCAAATGAAGAATTAGAGTTCTCTTATCGTACTTCAGTTTTACAACATAAACGCAAAGGATTTGTTCTAGAAGCAGAACTTCAATTACAAGAAGGTTCAAAAGAAGCTTCAACTGCGTTAATGCAAAAAAACAAAGATTATCGAAGAGAAACACAACCTTGGAATTATCCATGTGCAGGAAGTATTTTCCGTAATCCATTACCACAGTATGCCGGTAATTTAATAGAGCGTGCAGATTTAAAAGGGTATCAAATTGGTGGTGCTAAAGTTTCTGAAATGCATGGTAATTTTATTGTTAATGCTGGAAATGCCACTTCAAAAGATGTTCTGGACTTAATAGCATTTATCAAGAAAACTATATTAGAAAAATTTAACGTGCAACTTGAAACAGAAGTAGAAATAGTTGGGAAAAAAATGTAAGTTTCTTCTAACCTAACCAAATTATATGCTATAATTTACATTAGCATATGATGACCAAGATAGAATGGCATTCATTTGCTGTTCTATTTTTTATTATTCTTAAATTACTTCTAAGCAACGTAAATTAAAAAGGTATTATTAGTTGAACATTGATAATGGAGGCATAATTATGCAGGAAAATAAGATTATTAGTTTAGAAGACCGTGTACCTGTTTTACGTAATAAAAAGCGTAAAAAATCAAATATACGATTGCTTGTGACAATTCTTGTGTTTTTTTCTTTGCTTTTATGTGTACTATATTTCCAAACATCAATCGGTTCACAAATTAATTTAGTAATTAAAGGAAATCATTTGTATTCTGATAAAGAAATTCAAAAATTAGCCGATTTAAACGTTGATGATAACTTTTTAACGATTAGGTCAAAAAAGGTAGAAGAAAGGCTTGAAAGTCGTAACACAATTCAAACTGCCACCGTACATAGAAGATTTCCTAATAAAGTAGAAATCGAACTAAAAGAATTTCATCCTGTTGGACAAGGAATATTTGGTGGGAAAACGTATTTATTGTTAGAAAGTGGCGTACTAGTAAAAGATTCACTAGGAAATACAACTGCTCCAGAAATGATTGATTGGAAACAAGGCGATGAGTTGCAGGAAATGGCTGCAGAATTGAAAAAAATGCCACAAAGCATATTTAATTCAATTTCTGAAATTGATTATACTCCAAGTGAGGATGATCCTTTGTTAATAACGGTTTTTACAAATGAAGGGTATGAGGTAAGGACGACGATTCGAAAATTCTCAAATAAAATGTCAAATTACCCATTAATTTTAAAGTCAATACCTAAAAATCAAAAAGGGATCATTCACTTAGAAGTAGGGGCATACTTTTCTCCTTATAGTACTGATAATAATTAGGAGATTTATCATTAGTAAACAGTACTTTCAAGTCTTTTTTATCTTTGATTGTTAGTGTAGACTAATAGTTAAATAGATAATAATGAAAAAAATTAAAAAGATTATGAAAAATCAAATTTAAAAAAGAGGAAAAAATCCCGTAAATGTTGAATAGATGTCATATATGATATTTAAGAATGAATTGATGTTCGATTATAATAGATAGAGAAAAAAAGGAGGTGCCATCATGAACAGCAATGAGATCTATGTGAGTCTTGACGTTGGAACTTCAACAATTAAAGTAATCATAGGAGAACTAGTTAACGACACACTTAACATTATTGGCGTAGGTAATGTTAAATCTTCGGGCTTAAAACGTGGGTCAATAGTTGATATAGATGATACAGTCAAATCAATCAAAAAAGCAATTGATCAAGCAGAACGAATGGTTGGCATTCACATTGACAAAGTAATTGTAGGGGTTAGTGCAAATCAAGTGCAATTAATTAGTACTAACGGCGTAGTAGCAGTTTCTAAGGAAAATAAAGAAATTGACAATGAAGATGTTCTAAGAGTAATGGATCAGGCCCAAGTAATTTCTATCCCACCGGAAAGAGAAATTATCGATGTTGTGCCACATGAATACATTGTAGATGGCCTTTCTGAGGTAAAAGACCCAAGAGGGATGATTGGTGTACGATTGGAAATGGAAGGGACATTAATTACTGGTTCTAGAACATTGGTACATAATATACTTCGTTGTGTTGAAAGAGCGGGATTAGAAGTAACAGATATATGCTTACAACCAATGGCTGCAAGTACAATAGGACTAAAGCAGGATGAGAAAAACTTAGGTGTAGCACTTGTTGATATCGGTGGCGGTTCAACGACAATTTCTCTTTTTAGAGAAGGCGTATTAATGGCAACTTCAGTACTACCTGTTGGAGGAGACCATATAACAAAAGACATTTCAATTGGTCTAAAAACTTCAACAGAAGATGCAGAGAAAATTAAAGTGAAATTTGGACATGCTTTTTATGATACTGCATTACCTGAAGAAGTATTAAGTGTTCCAATCATGGGTAGTGAACAACATCAGCAATACAGTCAGCAAGAAATTTCAGACATAATTGAAGCTAGATTAGAAGAAATCTTCCATATGGTTCAAAATGAACTTGTAAGAATGAGAGGTAGCAATTTACCTGGTGGATTTGTTTTAACTGGTGGAACAGTAACGATGACTGGGGTAATCGATCTAGCTCAAAGAGTATTTAAAAATAATGTAAGAGTTGCAACACCAGACTATATCGGTGTCAGGGAGCCTCAATACATCACTGGCGTTGGTTTAATCAAGTATGCTTTTTATAAATCAAAAATGCGTGGAAAAAAACTTAGCTCTAATATTGCATTCGAATCAAATGAGCGAAAACCTGTAGCTGTTACAAATTCAAATACAAAACCAAAACAGCAGGATGAAGAACGCGTCATGAGTAAAGTTAAAAGCATTTTTAAATATTTATGGGATTAATTTTGTGATGAATTTGAATAGTAGGGGGATCAATCATGTTAGATTTTGATACAAATGTAGATGCATTAGCGAAGATAAAGGTAATTGGTGTTGGTGGCGGAGGAAATAACGCCGTTAACCGAATGATTGAACATGGAGTACAAGGTGTAGATTTTATTGCTGTAAATACTGATGCACAGGCTCTAAATCTATCAAAAGCTGAAGTGAAAATGCAAATCGGCGGCAAACTTACTCGTGGTTTAGGAGCAGGAGCTAACCCAGAAGTTGGTAAAAAAGCTGCGGAAGAAAGTAGAGAACAATTACAAGAAGCTCTTAAAGGAGCGGACATGGTATTCGTAACTGCTGGAATGGGCGGCGGTACAGGAACAGGTGCAGCTCCAGTAATTGCACAAGTAGCAAAAGAATTAGGTGCATTAACTGTAGGTGTAGTTACTCGTCCATTTACATTTGAAGGTAGAAAGCGTTCGACTCAAGCAGCTACAGGAATTGCTGCAATGAAGGAAAGCGTTGATACTTTAATTGTTATTCCTAATGACCGATTATTAGAAATCGTTGATCGTAATACTCCAATGCTAGAAGCATTCCGCGAAGCAGATAATGTACTTCGTCAAGGGGTTCAAGGTATTTCTGACTTAATCGCTGTTCCGGGATTAATTAACCTTGACTTTGCAGATGTTAAGACAATTATGTCGAATAAAGGTTCTGCATTAATGGGTATCGGTGTTGCTGGTGGAGAAAACCGTGCAGCTGAAGCAGCTAAAAAGGCTATTTCAAGTCCATTATTAGAAACTTCAATTAATGGAGCACAAGGTGTTCTTATGAATATCACTGGTGGAACGAACTTAAGTTTATATGAAGTTCAAGAAGCAGCGGATATTGTATCAACTGCATGTGATGCAGAAGTAAATATGATTTTCGGTTCTGTAATCAATGAAAACTTAAAGGATGAAATTATCGTAACGGTAATTGCGACTGGATTTGAAGGTGTTATTACAGCACCACCTACTCCAAAACCTATGGCAAGACCATCATCAATTTCACAACCAACTCAAACTTCACAACCAACTATTAAACGCGAACCAATCCGCGAAGAAGTTCCGGTTGTTGAAACGACGAAAAATGTTACTAGTCTTGATGACTTAGATATTCCAGCGTTCTTACGTAATCGTAAAAGACGTTAATAAAAGTAATAAAAAACCAAGATAAGATTAACCTCTTATCTTGGTTTTTTTTCATTCTTTTGAATAATGACTTTTTAAATTTTTTTGATCATTTATGACATTTTTAAACTTTTCGCTACACCCCTTAGGGAATAAAACACCTAAACCATGTGAGTGTGTAAATTCAAAAGAGGGATATTGTTGTTTAATGGCATCCCAAAATTTATAAACCCCAAAATCTCGAATTTTTACTTCGGTATCATGGATTAAAACAATACCTTCTTTCGCTACTTTTGGAAGCCAAGTAGTGTAATCATGTAACACGGCTTCAATTGTATGAAAACCGTCTATATGAAGAATGTCGATCGAATCTTCTTCAAAATTTTGGATTGCTTCGTCAAATGGACAACGTAGCATTTTAGCTTCTTTTTGATAGTGATTTTGAATTACTTCAGAAACTGTATCAAAAACTTCATTACTATACATACCACTATGCAAATCCCCCTGCCAAGTATCAACTGCAAAACATTCAGTTGAAAGCTTATGATCTTTCACACTTTGACAAAAACAGAAAAAAGAAAATCCATAGTGAGTACCTAATTCTACAATTTTTTTCGGTTTCATGAATTGAACTAAATCGTAGGCGAACTTTGCATGTCCCTTCCACGCAGAGTGTTGCCTTATTAATGGTTTATTTTGGTCAAACTCAAAAATAGGTGAATTATATAGCCATTTATCCAAATTATCACTCCTTTTTAGGGCAGGTTAATGGAAAGTTGAAAGGAAATTGGTTAAAGATTTCGATAGAAAAACCTGACCTGTCCAAACCAAATCTCGTAATGGTATTGTCGAAAAACTCTTCAAAGAAGAACCCTTATTTTGACAGACTTCTTACCGTGCTCATCCTATACTTACATATAATGAATACTATATAGAGGATGGCGAACAAAATTGGTG
Organism: Bacillus sp. AFS041924; assembly: GCF_002577195.1. Classification (GTDB taxonomy): domain Bacteria; phylum Bacillota; class Bacilli; order Bacillales; family Bacillaceae_G; genus Gottfriedia. Next base: position 3,020 of record NZ_NULG01000100.1, on the reverse strand, counting down.
ATATATGGCGATCTTGTTTGGTTATTAAACTTGTTAATGGACTTCTTGATTATTCAGTTGACAGGCTTAATTCTAAAAAGAAATGTATCTATATTGCGGTCATTGTTAGGGGCACTATTAGGTTCAATCGTTGTTTTAATGACGTTTACTCCATATGCTTATGTATTTGGTTCACCCTTTATGAAAATATTATTATCGTTTTTCATAGTATTTTTTGCATTTGGAAGACAACGGGTTATCACTTTTTTACAGTTAATTAGTATCTTCTATTTTTCAACATTCATTTTAGGTGGTGCACTTTTAGGCTTACATTATTTATTTGCTACGAATGAATCCAATTTGACCAAATCGTCCTTTTATGGAGATCCAGTAAGTTGGTATTTTGTAATCGGAATGCTACCAATCGTACTATTTTATGCCAGAAAATCAATCAACCAGATATCGTTTACAAAATGGAAATTGAACGAAATGTATGAAATGGAAATTATATGGCGTAACACTTCGATTAAAATTAGAGGGTTAATGGATAGTGGAAATTCACTTCATGAGCCGCTTTCTAGAAAGCCAGTTATTATTTTAGATTGTTCAACTAGTGATTATGGATTACCTACTGAGCTTGTAAAGTTAGTTAGGGGTTCAGAAAATACATTACATAATACTGAAGCGCTCGATGTCTTAAGTTTTTTTCAAGGAACCTATATACCTTTTAAAAGTATTGGTCAAAGTAATCAATTCCTCGTCGCAATAAAACCTACTGTTGTTAAGTTGAAAATTAATGGGAAATGGTATTCATCGAGTTCGGTTTTAGTTGGATTGAGTCATGTTACTTTGTCTTCAGACAATTTATATGAATGTATCCTACATCCAAAAATGATGCAGGGAACAATTAATGAAATTGCATAGGAGGTAGAAAATGAATCGATTTTTCTTAAAACTAAAGTTAGGTTTTTATAAGTTATTAGTAAAGCTTGGTTTGAAAGCCGATGAAGTTTATTACATTGGAGGGAGTGAAGCATTACCCCCGCCATTAACTCGGGAAGAAGAAGAAAAACTATTACAGAAATTACCTAACGGGGATTTAGGAGCTAGATCACTATTAATTGAGAGAAATCTAAGATTAGTAGTTTATATCGCTAGAAAATTCGAGAATACGGGAATAAATATTGAAGATCTAATCAGTATTGGTACAATCGGACTCATAAAAGCCGTTAATACCTTCAATCCTGAGAAAAAAATTAAATTGGCTACTTATGCTTCGAGATGTATCGAAAATGAAATATTAATGCATTTACGACGAAATAATAAAAACCGATCTGAAGTATCATTCGACGAACCACTAAACATCGATTGGGATGGCAATGAATTATTACTTTCGGATGTTTTAGGAACAGAAGACGATATTATAACGAAGGACTTAGAAGCCAATGTTGATAAATCTTTATTAACAAAGGCATTAGATCAACTGAATGATCGTGAAAAACAAATAATGGAACTACGATTCGGACTAGATGGAACTGAAGAAAAAACGCAAAAAGATGTAGCAGATATGCTTGGGATATCGCAATCATATATTTCCAGATTAGAAAAACGAATTATTAAAAGACTTCGAAAAGAGTTTAATAAAATGGTTTAAAGTAAAAACCGATTAGATTGAGTTGTGACTCAAATTCTAATCGGTTTTTTTTTGCGATGGTGGTGACTATTAATACTCTATAAAAGAAGAATAGTTGATTTCCACTCCAGGATGGCTTTCCATGTAGCGAGATTCTTTAGCCTCCTCGGCACGCCTGCGGGGTCTTTAGCCTTCCCGCATTTCCCATAGGAGTCGAGCACCCTTCCGTTCTAATCAACTTCTCTATAACAATTCAATACTTGAAAATATATTTAGAACAACATAATTTTACATAGTAACAAAGTATATTATGACCTTATATGGCTTTATAGTTTCCCTAATTATCAGCTAATTCTACCTAAATTAAGAAATAAGAGGCACAACAATCTTTTATTTTTTTTATTGGAAGCTTGTTATAAACTTTCTTTTAATATCTGCTAAAATCATTTATAAAATGATTTTCTTTTTTGTTATACTTACCATTTCATAATCTGTCATTTTAAACATAAATTTATTATTTTTGTATATTTTTTTTCGTGCATAAATTTTCCACTGAAGGAGATACTTACCTATAGTACAGCAACTCCAAGTAGGAGGGAACATCATGACACGAAACAAAGTAGAAATATGCGGTGTAGATACATCAAAGCTTCCAGTTTTAAAGAATGATGAGATGCGTAAGTTATTTCATGCAATGCAAAGCGGTGACAGAAGCGCAAGAGAAACAATCGTAAATGGTAATTTACGACTTGTACTTAGTGTAATTCAGCGTTTTAATAATCGCGGTGAATTTGTGGATGACTTATTTCAAGTAGGGTGTATAGGCCTTATGAAGTCTATTGATAATTTTGATTTAAGCCAAAATGTAAAATTTTCGACGTATGCTGTACCGATGATTATTGGTGAAATTAGAAGATATTTAAGAGATAACAACCCTATAAGAGTGTCTAGATCATTAAGAGACATTGCTTATAAAGCATTACAAGTTAGAGAGCGACTTTTAGCGGAGAACTCAAAAGAACCAACTCCTGTTCAAATCGCAGAAGTATTAGGTGTTACACATGAAGAAATCGTATTCGCATTAGATGCAATTCAAGATCCAGTTTCGTTATTTGAACCGATATATAATGATGGCGGAGATCCAATTTTTGTAATGGATCAGCTAAGTGATGATAAAAATAAGGACGAGCAATGGGTTGAAGAACTAGCACTACGTGAAGGAATGAAAAGACTGAACGATCGAGAAAAAATGATCATAAGCAAACGATTTTTCCAAGGAAAAACACAAATGGAAGTCGCAGAAGAGATCGGAATCTCTCAAGCACAAGTATCCAGACTAGAAAAATCAGCCATTAAACAAATGAATAAGAATATTCAAGGATAATAACGAAAAGCGGAGGCGACTGTT
>NZ_NULG01000099.1 GCF_002577195.1 Bacillus sp. AFS041924 | reverse complement strand
TTATGGGAATTGATTTTTCATAAAAAGTAAATTTTGATTAAAATTTACTTTTTCAGTGGCCTCAAGGGAGCATCCTGGAGTGGAAATCGACGAACTACTTATTTAGTTGTACAATGTTTGCTTAATTAGCCAAATAGACTGCCAGCGATTTTATAATCAGCTTAGAAGAGATACAAATCTCTTCTTTTTTTTGCAGTTTTTTTGAATATTGTGTTATGAATTCCTCTTTTATAAATATAGATAAGATGTTGACTTTATTTAAAATTATATAGTTATTTGAAAATTTTGAATAAGTTACAAAAACAAAAAGGTACATTTTGAGAAAGGGCGAATTAGTTATGAAGGACTTCGAGATTGTTCAATAGTCGCTGTTAACTATTAACATTAATAGTTTTAATAAAAAGTTTTATGATTTGCCGATTCCCATATACATAAGCATCAAAGATCCTACATTGAGAAAAGAATAAGGAGGTTCAGAGTTTCAAAAGTTGGGAAGGGAGCGGCTTAAATCGAAACGTCGTCTATTGTTTAACAGTGCTTAAAATCAATCATAAGACTTTGCATTTTTAATTGCGTAAATGTTTTTTTAAATGAGGAAAATTAAGAATGACTAGTAAAATAAATTTTGAAAGTAGGGTTATTATTGAGAATTAAAGGTAATATCGTAAAAAAACATGATGTAGTACATTGTATGGTTTCGACTGAGGCTCAATTTGCATGGGATCTATTGAAGAAAACAAAATATCGATGTATTCCAGTTTTAAGTGAAAACGATAAAGAATATGTTGGAAATCTTTATCGTGTTGATTTAGCTGAGTATTTAGTAGATAACGAATCGTTGCAAGGCAAAACTGTAAATGACTTTGTTCGTAAAGAATGTCCACCAATACAAGAAGATTCACCATTTTTTAAAGTGTTTTTTACGATCAAACGTTTTCCGTACTTAGCGGTAGTTAATGATTTAAATGAATTTGTTGGGATTTTAACACATAAAACAGTTTTTGAGTTATTAGAAGAAGCTTGGGGATTGAAGGACGGCGGTTACTCTTTAACTGTAAGTACGATGGAACATGAGGGTGCATTAGCAAGACTAGCTAAGCTTGTTAATAAATATTCTAACTTGAAAAGCTGTATTACACTTGACAGTGATTCGGTTTACAGAAGAATTTTAATTACACTACCACCTACAATTAGTGAAGAAGACTATAATAAATTGAAAAAGGATATTATTAAAAAAGAGTTTCACATTATGCATGAAGAGATTGCAACAAGTCATGTAGCACAAAAATAACAAGAAGAGCAAGGGGAATCATGAGGCCCTTTGCTCTTTTTAATTTAATCTATCTTTTTATTTTCTCGTTTACTGCAAGTGTTTCATTCATGCTTATTATGTACTTCATGATTTGGTCTATTATTTTTCTTAAACGAATCGAATTTTAATAGTAGGAGAGTTATACTTTCCTGAGGGTAGCTAAGTGGTTTTTCTTTTGCTTCTACCATTGAATTGCCAACAACATAACTGATTGTTAGAAAGCCAATAATTAAAACTAATGTGACGATCAAAGCGATTGTGATGAGAATACGCTTAATACTTGCTCGTAATACTCTACTGTTTGTTATTTTCATCAGAAAACTCTCCCCCTTAGGACAACACAGTTACCTGTATCATTTTATTACCTAAAGGAGAGAGTCATGACAAGCTGATTAAACTTTATTAATTTTTTCATATTCCTCTTGGATTTCACGTGATCGAACAGTTGCTTCAATAAAACAATTTAAAAATGAATTAGCAACTTCACGGTCTTCAAGAACAGATATTCCGGCTTGAGTTGTACCATTTGGACTTGTAACCTTCTTCCTCAATGTTAGAGGGGATTTATTCGTTTCTTGAAGCATTGAAATCGATCCCATTAGAGTTTGTTGAATAAATGGTTTGGCAATATCTCGATGTATACCTAGCGCCATCGCAGCTCGTTCAAATTGTTCGATGACATAATAAATATAGGCTGGACCACTACCGAATAACCCAGTCATAGCATGCAACTCGTCTTCTTCAACTTTCGCGACAATACCAACGCGCTCAAATAATCTTTTTGCTGTTTGTACTTTTTCAAATGGAACTTCATCTGGATAAGCAAGAGCTGTGGCAGATTTCCTAACTAATGAAGACGTAGTTGGCATTGCTCGAACAACATTTATATTTTCATTTCCAATTAACTGCTTAATCGTACTAATTGATACGCCTGCAACTAAAGAAATGATTAGTTGTTTTTCATTAAAATGAATTTTACATGAATCAAGTGCGACGGCAACATCTTTAGGCTTCATCGCTAAAAAAACTACACTAGATCCAGAGATTGCTAGCTGACGATTAGTAGTAGCTAATACACCATATTTTGTATGTAAACAATCTAAACGCTCTAAGTCCTCCTTATTAGTGATCGCAATTTGATCACACTCAATATATCCACTATCAATTAATCCTGCAATTAATGCTTCTGAGATACTACCTGCTCCAATAAACGCAATTTTTCCTAGAAACATTACACTCACCTCACCTATATTGTAATAGATATTTATATTAGAGAAATAAATGTTATATTCCTTGTTGACATATTGGTTTTATTTATTTTTTATCTATTTTTAAAAAAAGTTTTTCAAGCAGGTGGAACAAGAAGGTATTTTATGGCATTGATTCTGTCTGTGAGACTTGAATTTCTTAACCATTCCTCTTGTCTTTTTAATAAATTTGATGCATCTTTATTTGTATTTTTTAAAATGTATATTAGAATTAACTGTAAGAAGATTCAGATAAGGAGGAAATAGAATGATCCCTGAAGATAAGATTCACCAAATTACACTCCCGGTGCCTTATGCAATGAATACTGTAAATGTTTTTTTAGTTGAAGGAGATTTATTAACTTTAATTGATACGGGAACAAATACAGCAGATACACTAGACGCACTTAAAGGGGAATTAGATAAAATCGGTTATAAATTAGAAGATATTGAACAAGTCATTTTAACTCATCATCATCCTGACCATGCTGGTTTATTAGAGGAGTTTAATGAAGATATAAAGATTTTAGGCCATGAACGAAATATTCCATACTTAACGCAAGATGAATCATTTTTAAATTACTATAATGAGTATTTTATTGAAAATGCAATATTATATGGTGTTCCTATGGAGTATGTAAAGAGAATGCCACGTACGACGGAGAAAATGCCATATACTAGTAAACGTTCATTGACTCATATTATTGATGAAGGCGATCGAATTGATAGTATTTTTGGTTTGAAAGTATTGTACACACCTGGTCATGCAACCTCCCATATCACTTTAATTAGTGAGGATGATGGCATTGCTTTTGGTGGAGATTTATTATTAGATAAGGTCTCGTCAAATCCAATCATTGAGCCTCCATTAAATGGTGAAATAAAACGAGTAAAGCCATTACTTCAATATAATCACTCTTTACAAAGAATAGCAGAACTTCCAATTTCAAAATTATATACTGGACATGGTGACCCAGTTACAGATATTAAAGGATTAGTAAAAACTAGATTAGAAAAGCAAAAGGTTAGAGCTGAAAAAGTATACGAAATGATTAAACAGCAACCGTTAACTGCATATGAGGTTTGCCAAATGCTATTTCCAAAGGTTTATCAAAAACAACTTTCACTTACTTTATCTGAAACAATTGGTCAATTAGACTATCTGGAAAACTTAGGTTTTATTAGTTTAAATGAACGAAATGATGGTATACTTGAGTATAAAACAAATGAGCATTCAGTTAGTCAATAATAGAGGTGGAAATTTTTGAGGTTAAGTTACCAAACAGTAGTTATAACAGGTGCTTCGAGTGGTCTTGGGAAAGATTTAGCTTTAGCAGCAGCAAAGAAAGGCGCTAATATCGTCTTAATGGCTAGAAGAGAGGCTGAGCTAAAAAACTTAAAGGCAAAAATACAAGAAGATTTTCCGGTTAAATGTCATTATTTTGTTGTAGATGTGACAGATGAAAATGCAGTATACGATGCATTTCAGCAAATCGAGGAACAATTTGATGGAATTGATGTATTAATAAATAATGCAGGTTTCGGGATATTCCAAACAGTTGAACAAATGTCACTTCAAGAAATGAAGCAAATGTTTGATGTGAATGTATTTGGGGTCATGACTTGTTCGAAGCTTGCACTTACATCTATGAAACTAAAAGGTAAGGGTCATATTATTAATATCGCTTCCTTAGCTGGGAAGATTGCTACTTCGAAGGCTGCAGCTTATGCAGGCTCTAAGCATGCCGTATTAGGATTTAGTAATGCCTTAAGACAAGAAGTTGAAAAAGATGGAATCTATATTACAAATGTAAATCCGGGTCCGATGGATACACCGTTTTTCGATATTGCAGATGAATCAGGATCATATGCTAAATCTGTTCGTAAGATGATGCTGGACCCTGAGAAAGTTGCTTCAAAAGTAATTTCATTAATTGGCAATAATATTCATGAAGTCGATCTACCTTCATGGATGGGATTTGGAGCAAAGATTTACTCTTTATTCCCAAGAGCAAGTTATTATTTTATGATGAAATTCGGCAATAAAAAATGATTATAGTAGTTTATAGAGACTTTAAAATATAGGATAGAAAAAGAGCTTTTTAGAGAAGCTCTTTTTTTATTTAGGCTCTGTTAATATTANNAGACCCCGGAGGCTTGCTCAAGGAGGCTAAAGTCGCGAAGTACCTGAAATGGAAAATCAACATTCTTTTTTAACAGAGACACCCATGCTAATGAAAATTCGCACCATGGCGCATGAAAATATTTTGGTTAATTTTCAGGGTAGCCTTTATTTAAATTAAACAATTTTCCAAAAATGACAATCGTAAAATGACTTGAGCTAGATTATTATTTTGTTCGAAGGAAACGCTAATGTTTTTTCATTAGTCTAACTTCATGAGCTTTCAACTATATATATATTAATGAGATATAAGTGAAAGATGGTGGGGTAGTATGGCTAAAAGAGATTATTTAATAAAACCGCTAGTAGGTGAAAACTATCCAACAATTGATCGAGGAGAAACGATCTACTTATGGGACAAGCAAGGAAAAAAATATATTGATGGATCCTCAGGGGCTGTTGCGGCAAGTATCGGTCATGGTGTCAAGGAAATAATTGATGAAATGGTAAGGCAAGCTTCAAAGGTTGCGTTTATTTACAGATCCCAGTTTACTAGTGAGCCAGCAGAACAATTAGCCGAAAAAATAGGCCAGCTAGCACCTAGTGATTTGAACTGGAGTTTTTTTGTTAATAGTGGGACAGAAGCAACTGAAACAGCTATGAAAATGGCCATTCAGCATTTCCAAGAAAGAGGAATTCATACAAAAACGAAAATAATATCAAGAAGTATGAGCTATCATGGCATTACGATCGGATCCTTATCTATGTCAGGTCATCCTTTAAGAAGGAAACGTTTTACTAGTTTACTAGAGGATTATCCAATGGTAGAAGCGCCATATTGCAAAAGATGTCCCTACGAATTGGAGCCAGGAAAATGTGGATTGCTTTGTGCGACTGCACTTGATCGCACCATCCAAAAATTAGGCTCTGAAAATGTAGCGGCCTTTATTTGTGAGCCGATTGTTGGTGCCGCTGGGGCTGCGTTAACTCCTCCAAAAGGATATTATGAAAAAATTAAAGAAATTTGTGAAAAACACGATGTTTTACTTATCGCGGACGAAGTGATGACAGGAATCGGTAGGACTGGCGAAATGTTTGGAATGAATCATTGGGACTGTGTGCCAGATCTATTAGTCCTAGGAAAAGGATTAGCAGCTGGCTATACGCCGATCGCTGTAGCAATTGCAAGTGATCGTGTCATGCAACCAATTCTAGAAGGAAGTCGACTTGTTATGAGCGGACATACGTTTAGTGCGAATCCACTTTCCGCAAGTGTCGCTTTAGCTGTTTTAAACTATGTTGAAAAAAATGGATTAGTACAAAATTCTAAAGTTCAAGGTAAAAAGATTAAATCAAAACTAATAGAGTGGCAGAAAGAGTTTCCTTTTATTTTTGATGTTCGAGGTGAAGGGTTACTTATAGGCATTGAGATTAACGATAATTTATTTGATTGTAAAAGTGTAACAAATCGTGTGATTGAGATTGCGAAAGAACAAGGATTATTACTATATCCATCAGTTAGTGGTCCATACGGAAGATCTGAAAATAGTTTCTTGCTTTCTCCACCTTTAGTCATTACTGATGAACAAGTAGATGAATTACTAACATTATTAAAGAAAGTATTTAAAGCGCTAAATAAAGAGGCAAAGGAGATTGTATAATGGCAATCAATACTTTCGGTAAAATCATTAGTATTGAAGAAGCTTTGCTTTATTTTAAAAATGATATGGTGTTAATGTTTGGTGGTTTTGGAGGTATCGGCAACCCTCCCACACTAATAACGGGCATATTAAACAAGGGGGTTAAAGGTCTTACCCTAATTGGAAATGATACTGGTTTTCCTGATGTCGGGATCGGACAATTGGTGACTGCTAAACGAGTTAAAAAAATGATTACAACACATATTGGATCAAATCCGAATGCTGGAAAACAAATGACAGATGGCACGTTAGAAATTGAATTTAGTCCTCAAGGTACGTTTATTGAACGGATTCGAGCAGGTGGCGTTGGTCTAGGTGGTGTTTTAGTAGATATAGGGATTGATAGTGTAATAGATGTGGATAAACAGAGGGTGAATGTATTTGGGAAGGAGTATTTAGTAGAGACTCCATTAATTTCAGATGTTTCAATTGTATACGCGAAAAAAGCAGACCCGTTTGGGAATTTAGTTTTTGATAAAAGTGCACGAAATACAAATCCTTATGTAGCAATGGCCGGAAAAATCACAATTGCTGAAGTCGAGGAAATTGTACCACTTGGGGCATTAGAGCCTGAGGAAATTATTGTACCTGGCGCATTTGTCAACCACATTGTTCAATCGGAAGGGGTGAATTGGAAGTGGGTTTGGGAAAAATAAATCCTCGGGAAATGATGGCAAAAAGGGCAGCCAAGGAAGTAAAGAACGGTATGATTGTGAATCTGGGAATTGGAATTCCTTCACTTATTCCAAATTACTTACCAGATGATATTAACGTTATGTTTCATGCAGAAAACGGTGTGCTAGGATTAGGTCCTACCCCACAAAAAGGTGAAGAAGATGAGAATTTATGTAATGCTGCTGGTTTACCTGTAACACTAATACCAGGATCTAGCTATTTTGATAGTAGTATCGCTTTTGCAATTATTCGAAAAGGTTTATTAGATTTAACGGTTTTAGGCGCATTAGAAGTAAGTAAAAATGGTGATCTAGCAAATTGGATTGTACCTGGAAAAAGAGTACCGGGAATAGGTGGAGCAATGGACCTAGCTCAAAAATCTAAAAAAGTAATAGTTTTAATGAATCATACAAATAAAAATGGTGATCCGAAAATAGTGTCTGAATGCACACTGCCTCTTACATCGCCAAATTGTGTAGATTTAATCATTACTGAAATGGCCGTAATTGAAGTGAAGAAAGAAAGTGGAGAGCTTTGGTTAAATGAAGTTATGTCTCCATATTTAGTCAGCGATGTAATTGAGAAAACTGGTGCACCATTACTTGTGAACCCAAATGTTATAGTTCATCGTTGGGAGTGATCAAAATTGGATTTAAAAACAAAAATTAATGGATATATTGATAAAAATAAAAGTAATGCAATTGAATTACTTCAACGTCTTGTTCGTGAGAAAACTGTATCAGGAAACGAAGCAAGTGCACAAAAGATTGTCTCGAATTATTTACAGGCACTTGGATTAGATATTGATCAATGGGAGCCATCATTTGAGGAATTAAAAAAATCGTCCTATTTTATTTCTGAACGAACTTCATTTAAAAACAGCCCCAATATCGTTGCTACTTTAAAAGGGTCAGGAAATGGTAAGTCGATTATTTTAAATGGACATATCGATGTTGTTCCTGAAGGTGAGTTAAGTAGTTGGGAACATCATCCGTATAGCGGTAAATTGATAGGTAATCGATTATACGGCAGAGGAACAACTGATATGAAGGGCGGAAATGTTGCTGCTCTTTTAGCAATTGAAGCAATTAAAAAATCAAATATTCGTCTAAAAGGTGATGTATATTTTGAAAGTGTTATAGAAGAAGAAAGTGGAGGGGCAGGTACACTAGCAGCCATTTTACGAGGATACGAAGCAGATGCAGTTCTCATACCAGAACCGACAAAAATGAAAATATTTCCGAAACAACAAGGTAGTGTTTGGTTTCGAGTGAAAGTAAAAGGGAAAGTTGCACACGGTGGAACGAGATATGAAGGGGTTAGTGCGATTGAAAAAAGTATATCAGTTATAAATCATATTCATCAATTAGAAAAAGTACGAAATATAAGATTACAAGATGATCCTCTTTATAAAAATGTGCCGATCCCAATTCCAATTAATATTGGAAAAATAAAAGGGGGGACTTGGCCATCATCTGTCTCTGATCTAGTTATTCTTGAGGGAAGACTAGGCGTTTCACCAATGGAAACAATTGAAGATGCTAAAATCGAATTAAGAAAATGGCTAAAAACACTCTCCTTAATGGATGACTGGTTTATTGAAAATCCAGTAGAGGTTGAATTTTTTGGTGCAAGATGGTTACCTGGTAGTATCGATCTTGGACATCCGTTTATGGAATCACTAAAAAAATCCTATCAATTAGTCTATAAGAAAGAACCAATTATTGAAGCCTCTCCATGGGGTACGGATGGTGGATTATTTACTCAAATAAAACAAATTCCTACTATTATATTTGGACCAGGTGAAACGAAGGTTGCACATTATCCAAATGAATACATTGATTTAGATGAATTACTTCGTTGTGCAAAAGTAATTGCCTACACTTTACTAGAGTGGTGTGGCGTAGATGAATAAATGTTTGGGTAAAAGATCTTTCATCGATTGACTAAAGAATTTTCTATTCATGATTGTAGAGCCTTAGAATTTATTCTAAGGTTCTTTGTGTAGTCAATTAGGTAATAAATCCTTAACTTGCAACAAACATAAAGTGGCTCCTCAACGTATATAAAATACTGATAGTTAAAATGGAATTTGGAACACTAATGGGTAAAAAGATAAAGTGAGGACTTATATGCGAAAGATAACTTTATTTTTTCTATGTCTATTTATGTGTGTACAGCTGCCAGGAAGGACAAATGCTGCGGAAAAAATTCCAATTTTAATTTATCATTCAATCGATGAATTTACAGGACATGGGGTAAAGGATTTGTTTGTCTCACCAGAAAATTTTGAAAAACAGATGATTTATTTACGTGATCATGGCTTTTCTCTATTAACCTTTGAACAATGGGGAGATCGTAATAAAGTAAAGAAACCTATATTTATTACGATTGATGACGGTTATAAAAATAATTTAAATGTAGATAAAATATTTCAAAAATTGAAATCGGATTTATTTCAACCAAAGGCAACAATTTTTGCGATATCCGACTATATTGGATGGGTGGACCGACTTTCTAGTTCGGATTTAAAAAAGATGTCTGATTCAGGGATGTTTTCGATCCAATCTCATACTGCTACTCATCCTGATTTAAGGAAGATAGAAAACTATAAGCATGAGTTGAAGGATTCGAAAGATAAAATTCAAACAATTACTGGAAAGCCTGTCATAGCTTTATCATATCCGTATGGTAATTATAATGATAAAGTAATTGAAGAAACGAAAAAGTATTATACATATGCAGTGGCGACTGAACCCAAATATTATACTGAAAAAGGTACAAAGAATGAAAACTACCGATTACCTAGAATCTATATTAAGTATGCTACTACTATGGACGAATTTGCAAAGCTTGTAGAAGGACAGGCAAAGGTTATTGTAAATTTTAGGGAGACTGAGACTATTTTTGAAAATTGATAGAGTTTTCTCTTAGCCCATTTAGCTTTAGAACAAATACAGCTTAATTGTCTGAATCTTAAATGCTAATAATAGTGTTGTTAATCTGAAAATGAAAAACGCTCAATTCTAACCAAACAGAATTGAGCGTTATTTGTTTTAACAACTAAGATTGGTCGTTATTGAAAGGACATAATAAAATTTCACGTAGCAAAATTTTATCTTTTTTTATTTGGCTCTGTTAATATTAATTGTTGATTTCTAGTTAATCGAGACTAATTGAAATGGAAGGTGCGAAGACTCCTATGGGAAATGCGGGAAACTTGAGACCCCTAAAGGCTTGCTAAAGGAGGCTCAAGT
>NZ_NULG01000008.1 GCF_002577195.1 Bacillus sp. AFS041924 | reverse complement strand
TCCGTCCCCCTCCACCATTTATTGTTGGGCTATAGCCAAGCGGTAAGGCAACGGATTTTGATTCCGTCATGCCCTGGTTCGAATCCAGGTAGCCCAGCCATTTTTTTATTTAATCGTAATTTATTACGAGCCATTAGCTCAGTAGGTAGAGCATCTGACTTTTAATCAGAGGGTCGAAGGTTCGAATCCTTCATGGCTCACTCTTTTTTTTTTATATGCGGAAGTAGTTCAGTGGTAGAATACAACCTTGCCAAGGTTGGGGTCGCGGGTTCGAGCCCCGTCTTCCGCTCCATTTCCATATAAATAATTAAGGGGCCTTAGCTCAGCTGGGAGAGCGCCTGCCTTGCACGCAGGAGGTCAGCGGTTCGATCCCGCTAGGCTCCACCAATATACATAAAGTTAAACCTTAGTCATTTGGCTAAGGTTTTTTGTTGTATATAATCATAAGATATCCTAAGATATAACACTTCAAAATGCATATGTATACAAAAAAATGTCGAGTTGACCCATTTGTTTCAAAAGATTTAAACTATTAATATAATTAGTAACTTTTACAGTCAAAAAATTATATTTTTTTAAAATCAAGTAAGCGTTTTCTTTTATGAATTCAGACGATGGGGGAAATAAAAATGTTAAAAGATATTTCAATTATTGGAGTGCCATTAGATTTAGGACAAACAAGACGTGGAGTAGATATGGGGCCAAGTGCAATTAGATATGCTCAATTACACGAACGTATTGAAAAAATGTCTTATCAGGTTGAAGACTTAGGCGATATTTTGGTAGAGCGTACGCCAGTTAAAGAAGATAATTCAGAACATAATTTAAAGAACTTAAAATCTGTAAAAGAAACATGTGAAAAACTCGCTGCTGAAGTGGATGAAGTAATTAAAAGAAATAGAATGCCATTAGTACTTGGTGGCGATCATAGTATTGCAATCGGTACATTAGCAGGTGTATCAAAGCATTATAATAATCTTGGACTAATTTGGTTTGATGCACATGGAGATTTGAATACTGCTGAGACTTCACCATCTGGTAATATTCACGGTATGTCATTGGCTGTTTCTTTAGGGCATGGGCACGATTTATTAACGAAAATAGGTGGTTACTTCCCTAAAGTAAAACCAGAGAATGTAATTATCATTGGTGCTCGTGATCTTGATGAAGGTGAAAGAGCTATTATTAAAGAATTAGGAATTAAAGTTTATACAATGCATGAGATTGATAAATTAGGAATGACTAAAGTAATGGAAGAAAGTATTGACCATTTGAAAGACTGTGATGGTGTACACTTATCGTTAGATCTTGATGGTCTAGATCCAATTCATGTTCCTGGGGTTGGTACACCTGTTCCTGGAGGAATCACTTATAGAGAAGGTCATTTAGCTATGGAAATGTTATCAGATGCTGATATTATTACTTCTATCGAATTTGTAGAAGTTAATCCAATATTAGACGAAAGAAACAGAACAGCAATCGTAGCGGTTGCTTTAATTGGCTCTTTACTTGGTGAAAAATTACTGTAAATAATAATTAGGATTTTGCTCTACAAAAAAGCTAGCATTTGTTTGCTAGCTTTTTTCACTGTTGAAAAAAATATAACTTTAAATCATATTTTTTCAATGTACAACAAGCTGTATGATGTTGATTTCCACTACGGGATGCTCGTTTTCCATGGGTAGAGACCTAGCCTCCTTAGCGCGCCTGTGAGGTCTTTAGACTTCCTGCATTTCCCATTGGAGTTGAGCACTCTTCCGTTTCAATCAACTTCTTTTACAAAAAAGAACTTTTTTTATTATCTTTTACTTAGAGAAAAGCATCGACCTATTAATTGCCCAGTATGTGTACCAATTTTGATAGTTCAGCAAATAATTTGATACTTATATCAATAGCGTCTAAATATTTTTAAATACTGAAAAAGATAAAAGGAATAACGAAAGTTTGTAAAATGATAAGATTCCAAAAAAAATTACCAGATAAAACCATTCCTATAAACCATTAAAAAATTACAACGGTAACATCAAATGTTTCGCAAAGGGTACGTTTTAACAATTGACGGTTTATCATTCAATGCTTTGAAAAAACTATCATTTTGCTAGTTTTTCTTTGTATCAATTTCTCTAGATAAAATCAGGAAAACGTACCTATATAAAAAACTTCTCACCAAAAAAATTATAAGTTAAATAGGAGTGTTTCTTCTATTAAAGAAGTAGGTCAACTGATATGGGATTTGTAATTTTATTTAATAATGCTTAAATAGTAGTAAAAGTAATGTTAATTTAATAAATAAGTCACAAATTTTGTGTATTACAAAAATATGGTATAATACTCAAGATACAGTTTTATTCTAAAGAATTGGGAGGGTAAAAGGTGCCTTCTTTACATATAAATTTTTTACAGTATTTACAAAATGGATTAGATATACTAATAGTTTGGTTTGTTATTTATAGATTAATTATCATTATTCAAGGGACAAAGGCAGTCCAACTTTTAAAAGGTGTAACGATCATTATTGTTGTAAAAGTATTAAGTAGTCTATTCGGCTTGCATACTTTGCAATTTTTAATGGATCAAGCATTAACATGGGGATTCCTTGCAGTTATTATTATTTTTCAACCAGAGTTAAGGAGAGCACTAGAGCAGCTTGGACGTGGTCGTTTCTTCTCTCGAACTACTGGTAATGGATTTAATGATCAAAATGATGTTGTTGAAAACATTGCAAAGGCCACTGAATATATGGCTAAACGAAGAATTGGCGCACTGATTTCATTTGAGAGACAAACGGGGATGGGTGACTATATCGAATCCGGTATTCGAATGAACGCTAATTTGTCTTCTGAATTACTAATTAATATCTTTATTCCGAATACCCCACTACATGACGGAGCGGTGATTATACAAGGGGAAAAGATTACAGCAGCAGCTTGTTATTTACCACTATCTGAGAGTGCATTTATTTCAAAAGAATTAGGAACTAGACATCGGGCAGCCGTTGGAATTAGTGAAGTTACTGATAGTATTACAATTGTAGTGTCAGAGGAAACAGGTGCAGTGTCAGTAGCTAAGAACGGAAATCTATATAGAGAATTATCTAAAGACGAGCTTGTGAATTTATTGAACTCGGAGCTGAAATCACCTGAAGAGTCCACCGCATCTAAATGGAATTGGAAGGTGAAGCGTAATGGATAATTTTATGGATAATCGTTGGATCTTAAGAGGAATCGCATTATTAGTAACTTTATTACTGTTTATGTCTGTCAACTTAGTTCCACAGTCAAGTTCATCAGGCTTAGGCGATATACCGTTTGTTAATAATAAAGAATTAGTACGAGAAGTACCAGTAACGTCAATTTATGATCAGCACAATTTAATCGTGACGGGTATTCCAAAGAATGTTTCAGTGGAATTAGATGGACCTAATAGTATTGTAAAAACTGCGGAAATGAAAAAAGATTTCGAAGTATATTTGGATTTAACTTCTTATGCTTTAGGTACATACGAAGTGCCTCTAAAAATTAGAAATATTTCAGATAAAATAAAAGCAACTATAAAACCGAGAACAGTAAGAGTAACGATTAAAGAAAAAATTGAAAAAAGTGTTCCAGTTAAAGTTGTTTATCTAAATGAAAAAAATATTAAACATGGCTATAAAGCTGAAAATGCAATTGTTAAACCAGGTTTAGTCAAAATTGTAGGTTCATCAGACGAAGTGTCACAGGTGGCATATGCGAGTGTTGGTGTGGATGTTACTGATGCCAATCAGACATTTAGCCAAGTGTTACCGATTAAGTTATATAACAAAAAAGGTGTTCAACTTCCAATTGCTACACAACCTAGTAAGGTTGAAGTAACTGTCCCAATTGTTTCTGAGAGTGCGGTTTATCCAATCAAGCTAGTGCAAACAGGAGTACTAAAGGATGGTTTAAAATTAAATAGCCTAGTGAGCAAAGTTGATTCAATAAGAATTTATGCTCCTAAAGATTGGTTAGATAATTTTGGTGGTCCTATAGAAGTGCCGGTTGACCTGTCTTTATTTGATAAAAATGGCACATATGAAGTAAGTGTACCTACTCCAAAAGGAGCGTTTAGAGTAGATCAAAGTACGATTAATGTGGACATTAATTTTGATGAGGAAATTGAAAAGAAATTTAGTAAAATCCCAATTAATTTAGTGGGTGAGGATAATCAATATACTTATAAGTTTATTAAGCCTCCTTCAGGAAAATTAGTAGTTACTGGTAAGGGATTCAAGGATGACTTGGATACAATTAAAGCAAGTGATTTAAATATTACAGCTAAGGTTAATGGACTAGATCCAGGCACTAGGGATGTTGCGCTTACTATTACTGGACCTAAAGGAGTTATATTTAGTTTAGAATTTGATACAATAACGATTGAAATTACTGATAATAAATCCGCTCAAACTGATGAGAATTCAGAAGAAGGCGATATTGGACAGTCATCGAATTAGAAGGAGAGTTAAAATGGGTAAATATTTTGGTACTGATGGTGTAAGAGGAGTTGCGAATAAAGAGTTAACTCCAGAATTAGCTTATAAAATTGGACGCTGTGGCGGTTATGTTTTAACAAAAAATAATGTAAAACCGAAAATTATTGTTGGGCGTGACACACGTGTATCAGGACATATGCTTGAAGGTGCACTTGTTGCGGGATTATTATCGATTGGCGCAGAAGTTATGAGATTAGGTGTAATCTCTACTCCAGGTGTTGCCTATTTAACAAAAGCTTTAGGAGCACAGGCTGGTGTTATGATATCAGCTTCGCATAATCCTGTTGCAGATAATGGTATTAAGTTTTTTGGTCCAGATGGGTTTAAATTATTGGATGAGCAGGAAGAAGAAATTGAAGAACTAATGGATGCTGAAGTAGACAAGCTGCCAAGACCGACTGGAAATGATTTATGCCAAGTTAGTGATTATTTTGAAGGTGGTCAAAAATACTTGCAATTCCTTAAAAATACAATTGATGAGGACTTCTCTGGCTTATTAGTGGCTCTTGATTGTGCACACGGTGCCACTTCTTCACTAGCACCATATTTATTCGCTGATTTAGAAGCGGACATCGTTACAATGGGTACGAATCCTAATGGATTTAATATAAATGACGGTGTGGGTTCAACACATCCTGAGGCGTTAGCAGCACTTGTAAAAGAAAAAGGGGCTGACATCGGTTTATCATTTGATGGAGATGGTGATCGTCTGATTGCAATTGACGAAAATGGCGAAATCGTTGATGGTGACCAAATAATGTATATTTGTGCTAAATATTTAAACGAAAAAGGTCGTCTAAAACAAAATACGATCGTATCAACTGTTATGAGTAACTTAGGTTTCTACAAAGCAGTCGAAACGAATGGAATGAAAAGCGCTGTAACAGGTGTTGGAGACCGATATGTTATGGAAGAGATGAGAAAGAATGGCTTCAATCTTGGTGGTGAGCAATCTGGACACATCATCTTTTTAGATCATATTACGACTGGTGATGGCATGTTAAGTGCAATACAGCTCGTAAGTATTGTAAAAGAAACAGGTAAAACATTATCTCAATTAGCTGGAGAAATGAAAAAGTATCCACAATTATTAATTAATGTTCGTGTAACAGATAAGAACGAAGCACTAAATAACGAACGAATCAAAGGAACCATCTCTGAGGTAGAAGAAGAAATGAATGGTAATGGTCGTATTTTAGTTCGTCCATCTGGAACTGAGCCACTTATTCGAGTAATGGCAGAGGCTCCTTCTGAAGCAGAGTGTAAACAATATGTAGAACGAATTGTTGCAGTTGTAAAAGAAGAAGTTGGAGAATAATAATAAATAAAAATATATGCATAGATGAGCACTTTTGTGTAAGTCTATGCATATTTTTGTTATATAAACAACTATTCTAAAATTTATTTCAAAATATTTTTGTTGACCATTTTAAATTCTGTATAGTATAGTTGTTTTATTGTTTTCCTAACAAGGAAGGAGTATATAAACAAAAAAGGTTTAAAAAAGCGCCAGAACTACACAGGACTGAAAGTGTAGTTGACGAGGTGGAGTTTTATCGAAGTTTCGGCGGATGACTCCCGGTTGACGTATCACAACCGCAATTATTTACGTAAAACACATGGGTGACTGTGTGCACAAATGTAGATAATCTGATACACCGTTTAAATATAAAAAAATGAACTCGCTAATGAGCGGAATATGAAAGGTAGGTGGATATTGCTTGTAAGTCCTCTACCATTATTAAACATGACGAGGGAATAGAAAATTAAATAGTTAAACGGTTAGGAAAACAGCGTTCCATTCCTATACAATTTTTGTATGTCTTGTTTTAGGACTTACTAAGCAATAGTTAATTTATGTGTGGAATCGTTGGATATATTGGAAATGATAATGCGAAAGAAATTTTATTAAAAGGTTTAGAGAAATTAGAGTATCGTGGTTACGATTCTGCTGGGATTTCTCTTTTAACTGACAATGGTGTAGAAGTTTATAAAGAAAAAGGTAGAATTGCAGTATTACGCGAATCAATTCCTACTAAAACGGACGGAAATATTGGAATTGGTCATACAAGATGGGCAACTCATGGTGCTCCAAGTAAACGTAATGCACATCCTCACCAAAGCTCTACTGAACGTTTTACACTAGTTCATAACGGCGTTATCGAGAACGATGTACAATTAAAAAACGATTATTTAAGTGATATTGAATTTACAAGTGATACAGATACTGAAGTAATTGTTCAGTTAGTAGAGCTTCAAATTAAAAAAGGTTTATCAGTTCTTGAGGCATTTAGAGAAACACTTAAGCTTCTTAAAGGTTCTTATGCAATTGCATTATTAGATAAACAAAACGAAGACGTAATTTATGTAGCTAAAAATAAAAGCCCATTACTTGTTGGTGTTGGTGAAGAGTTTAATGTTATTGCATCTGATGCGATGGCGATGTTACAAATTACTGATCAATTTATAGAATTAATGGATAAAGAGGTTATTTTAGTTTCAAAAGATAACGTTAAATTAATGGATCTTAACGGAAATAGTATAGAACGTGCTCCATATACAGCTGAAATCGACGCTAGCGATATCGAAAAGGGGACTTATCCTCACTTCATGTTAAAAGAAACAGATGAGCAGCCTTTAGTAATCCGTAATATTATCCAAAAGTACCAAGATGAAAACGGCGAGCTTGTAATTGATGCAGAAATTAAAGCTGCTTTAGCAGAAGCTGACAGATTATATATCGTAGCTTGTGGAACTAGTTATCATGCTGGTCTTGTTGGAAAGCAATTTATCGAAAAGATGGCAGGTGTTCCTGTAGAAGTTCATGTTGCAAGTGAATTCTCTTACAATATGCCACTACTGACAGAAAAACCATTATTCATTTATATTTCACAAAGTGGTGAAACTGCTGATAGCAGAGCATGTCTAGTTCAAACAAATAAATTAGGTTATAAAGCAATTACACTTACAAACGTACCAGGATCAACATTATCACGTGAAGCTGATTTTACTCTTCCTTTATATGCAGGTCCTGAAATCGCAGTTGCTTCAACTAAAGCTTATACTGCACAATTAGCAGTACTTTCAATTGTTGCAAATGCTCTTGCAAAAGAAAAAGGAAAAACAGTTAACTTTAACCTTGTTAAAGAACTTGGAATTGTAGCAAATGCGATGGAATCAATTACAAACCAAAAAGATGAGTTTGAAGAAATTGCTACAGAATATTTAGCTACGACTCGTAATGCATTCTTCATCGGTCGTAACGTAGATTACTTCGTTTGCTTAGAAGGCGCATTAAAGTTAAAAGAAATTTCTTACATCCAAGCAGAAGGATTTGCTGGTGGAGAGTTAAAGCACGGAACAATTGCTCTTATCGAAGATGGAACTCCAATTTTTGCGTTAGCAACACAAGAATCAGTTAATCTAAATATTCGTGGAAATGTAAAAGAGGTTGTAGCTCGTGGTGCTAACCCTTGTATCATTTCAATGGAAGGATTAAGTATGGAAGGTGATCGCTTCATTTTACCAAAAGTACAAGAAGAATTATCGCCAATCCTTTCAGTAGTCCCATTACAATTAATTTCATACTATGCTGCTTTACACCGTGGTTGTGATGTTGACAAACCTCGTAATCTTGCAAAATCAGTTACAGTTGAATAATCAAATTATTGCTCTTACTGCATTAAAGACAGATTTGAAAATAAAAAACTGAACAGGGAGTGTAAAATGATGATCAAATTTAACGATGAAAAACGCATTCCTACAAAAGACGATTTTCATGTTAGTGAAGTTGATGAACGTGTTGTAATTAGAAAACCGATTAAATAAATATATATAGATATATTAAATAGTAAGGACTAGTGGCCATAACCATTAGTCCTTTTTATTTGTCTGAACAGCCAGACTAGCTAGATAAGGAGTATGAAAAAGATGGATATTTTTGGTATAATATTAGTTAGAGCAACAAACGATTGAATTGCTAATGTAGGATTATTAAGATAGATTTTTTAGACGTATTAACTGTATTTACATCATACTTAAATATTGATAAATGGCAAAAATAAGATACACTAGCACTAGCTTTTCTCATTATGAAACGAGTAAAATGGCCACAGTTCAGTCTATAAATATTATTTTTAGATAATAAAGCTGGAACGTATAGTCAAAAATACTGGTATAAGATACACAGTTACCACATAAAAAAATAGTTATCCCGTCGTTTTGATTAGTTATATTTGCTTTTAAGGAGGTAGAGCATTGAGATGGCAAGATCAAAGGAATTTGAAATAGATGCCGTTCTGCTTAAAGCTATGCGGTTATTTTGGGAACAAGGTTATGAAAAGACATCCATGAAAGATCTTGTTTCACATACAGGGATTCATAAAGGGAGCATGTATGATACCTTTGGTGATAAAAAAACATTGTATTTTAAAACATTGGAGCGCTATGTTGAATTTTCTCAGCAATTGACTAAGCGTTGTATGGCTAATGCCCGTTCTACCAGAGAGTCAATCCAATTGTTGTTCGAAATAGCTATCGAAAAGCTAGATGAGTTTCCGGAGGGCTGCATGATAGTGAATACCGCGGTTGAGTTAGCAAATCATGATTCTGAGGCAATAGATTTGGTTCATCAGACCTGGGACAATTTTGAACAGTTAATATGTGAACTTATCCAGGAAGGCCAACAAACAGGGGAATTTTCCAATACGCTAAATGCAGAAGAACTGTCTTCTTATTTTCTTAATGCATTAATAGGACTTCGCGTAATGGTTAAAACTAATCCTGACAAAGAAAAATTACACAAAATAATGGAAATGAATTTGTCAATATTAGACTAATTTGTTCCTGTGGTATTTAAATCTCCTTGCTAGTTGGCTTGGTTAGATGACCTTCAATGGATTTTCAGACAAGCCAACATAGACCTGGCTACTTTTTGTAAAATAAAAAGGAAGTCCTTTATGAAATAGAGGACTTCACAACCACTCAAACATTCTATAATTTATTTTGATTTTCCTGTATTAATTAAATCTACATTTACATTTACTTTAATTTGCAAGTCTGAGTAAATCTTATTCCAATCCATCTTGTTCCATTTTTTATATGACACACTGTTACGTATTAATGTTCCGATCCCTATAGAGTCTGTTTGATCTTTTTTTAATTTAGTTATCAATTTTTTTGAACTAGTTACTAAATAGTTTTCAACTTGCTTTTCCAAATTTCTTTGATATATTTCTTTACTTATATCCATTGTACCCGAGTATTCAAGAATACTACCTTTTAAATCTAGATTTATTATAACAGTCATATTATTACTTTTTCGTCCATTTACTTTTTTATCATTTTCAGAATTTATATTACTTATTAAAAGTTGATCATTTTTTCCTTTCTTTTCATCGAGAATACTAATCATTAAACTGCCATTATTAATATTTCCACTTAAAAAATCTAGGATTTGTATTTCACTTAAACTTAATTGTGAAACATATTGATCTCCTTTAAACGTACCTAATCCTTTTAATTCAATGTTCTCCCCTTCATAAGAAAAAACAGGTAAAACTGGGTCAATACCATCATCATAATAATCTCTTAGAAAACGATGTTTATCAGTATTTAGAATTTTATTTTGACGTCCTAATTTTTCCATAAACGTATAAAGATATTCAGAGTTATCTGGAATAGAAGGTATCTTTTTTTTTAACAAATCTTCCCCTTTTCCCTCTACAATCGCAAACTTAACACGAGTTCCGAATTCTGGGTCCCTTGAAAACGACTTAATTACATTTATTAGCCCTTTTTTTGCCAATTTCTCTCCAAAGATGATTGTTCCTTGCCCTCCAACCAGCTTTAAATTAGTTAAATTTTGAAGTTTAGTAAATGTATCATGAGTTGATTTTCCATTAGCAGTTAAAGTCTGGGTACCAAATGTTCCCTCTTTAGAAACAGTAGGAAACAAGACAGTTGTTTTTATTGGATTTTCGTCACTCTCGGACAAATCGTAAGCACCAGCTTGAAGTATTGCTAGATCTTCAATAACATTACTAGTTCCACAACTAGTTAAAAATAAACAACATATTGCAATTAATACGGTAACTTTATTTTGCATTAGCTGTCTCCCTATTAATAAGGTTTTTAAGAATTTCAGTAAAAAGGATGAAGAGTACAAGACTCGGTAACACCCAGGCTATACCGATTCCAAGGTAACTCAACCAATTTAACCACTGTTCTACATCCACTACGGAGTCCGGTAACATTGCGAGGATAAAGCCTATAGCTAGAATGATGTAAATCCAATTATTAGGCTTCATTCTTTTTATCATGTTTCCTAAAAGTTGCTGAGATCCCCAGAAATATATTACTACTGTTGATAATACTTTAAATGCAAAAACAGAAAAGCATAGATTTTCGGCTCTTGAAAGGAAAGAAACTTCCGTGTATTCAAATAATGTCATAACTGGGTAAATATCATTTAATATTTGGTCGAAGCTAAAAAAGCCAAAACTTACAAATAGGATAATGACGTAAATGAACATAGACATAAAATTTCCAATAAAGAGGGCCTTTGTCCATTTTTTTTCAACCATCGGAAAAAAAAGAATGGAAACTTCAATACCTAAAAAAGCTGAATAAACTTGAAGTGATCCTTTGAAAATATCAGTTTCTCCTTTAAAAAAGAAAGTAGTAAATCGTGAAAAATTAAATTCAGGAAAAAGATAAAAAATTAAAAAAATCATTGGGATCACGAAGCAGAATAATACAGCTATGGCTTTAGTGAAATTATAAATTCCACCTCTTAATAGATAGAAACTAAGGATGGTAAAGAGAATGAGAAATATTGTGTCAGGTAAAGCTGGGAAAAACATCATTTTAAAAATGTTGATGTATAATCTCATAACCATACTTGCGATTCCAATCCAAACTCCAGTAATAAACACATAGAAGGGGAACATTATCCATCTAGGAAGAGTTGTTTCTATAATTTCAAACATTGAACGACCTTTCCCCAACTTATAAATCATGACAATCATCAAGATATTAATATTAACAAGTACAAAAATAAAAAAAATACTTAACCAGCCATTTGTTCCGAAATATTCGGCAGTTATTCGAGGTAAACTATACAAGACTAAACCATTTTGCATCATATAGATTAATATAGATAGTTGAAGTGGATGGAGCCGTTCCTTCATATTAATCACCATTAATTCCTCTCTTGTTCACCGTCGTTTTGTACCATTGATTGCGCGGGTTGAGTTTTTCTTATTTTATAAAATGGTCCCCTCACAATACTATCCATCCAATCCTTGAAAAAGGTTGGTGAAACCGGCATAAAATAAGGTGAAGATAAATTTGTTAATCCAGTTAAATGGATGGTTAATATACCTAAAACAAAAAAGATCCCGATATTACCTAAAAATCCTGCCATCAATATAAATAAGAAGCGAATGATTCGAATGGAAGCACTCATAATATAGCTAGGGACTATGAATGAAGCAATAGCAGAGATAGCTACAACAATGATAAGAATGTTACTAGTAATCCCAGCTTCTACGGCTGCTTGACCAATTACAATACCTCCTACAATTCCAATTGTTTGGCCAATTTTTGTAGGTAGTCTCGCGCCTGCCTCTCTAAGAAATTCAATTACAATTTCTAAAAATATAGCTTCAACGAGAGGAGGGAAGGGTACTCTACTTCTAGATTGCATAATGCTTTGAAGTAAAGATTGTGGAATCATTTCATAATGAAAAGTACAGATTGAAACATAAAAAGCAGTAAGGATCAATGTAATGAATAAAGCCATGTATCTTAAAATCCTAACCATTGTTCCCATAATCCATCGCTGATTATAGTCATCTGGTGACTCAAAAAAATCAAAGAAGTTAGAAGGAGTACAAAAAATATTTGGACTATCATCGACTAGTCCGATGATTTTTCCAGCATATAGTTTGGACACAGCAATATCTGGTCTTTCCGTCGTATAAAATTGTGGGAAGGGTGAATTATGATGATCATCTATTATCTGAATCAATACGTTTGAGTCAGTAATGGAATCAACTTTAACAGATTGAATCCTTTCTTTTAGATGGTTCACCATATCCATATGGGCAATACCATCGATGTAGATTAAAAGAACTTTAGATTTTGAAATTTCTCCAACGGATAACTGGATCATTTTTAAGCGAGGACTTCTAACTCTTCTTCTAATCAATGACACGTTTGTTTTTAATGTCTCATTAAAGGAATCGTGCGGTCCATTTATGACAGTTTCTGTTTCAGATTGTGCAATAGCACGTTCCTCTAATCCAGATACATTTATTAAATATGTATCCTCCCCAGTGTACATAGCAACATTACCATCTAATATCCCATTAATAACTTCTTCTTGATTACTTTCTCGTTTATACAAGGATTGTTGAAAAGTTTTTTCAAGATTATAGAATGATATTTCTCTTAAGGGTGAAAGTATTTCACGCTCTAGAGTGTTGGAATCTACTAACGAGCTTAAAAAAATGATGTGTATTTCATCATGATTAAATGAACGATGAACAAGGTCAAAACTATCACTTAATTCTTTAAGTGTCTGTTCATAAGTAGCTTCTTGAAATTCTATTGCAATATCATTCAATTGATGAGTATTAGGTGGATGAATGAAACCTGTGTCCTTTTGAAAAAAAATCTTTTTGAAGTTTGTTCGAAAGCGACTCATTCAAGTACCTTCCTTTTAAATCAATATAATTTATACTATTTGCCTTAAACTGTAAAAATATGTATTTAGATGCCTTCACTAAAGGTAAAAGTTTAAATGAGGCAATTAAAGAAATAAAAACTGCCACGAAAAAATTCGTGGCAGTTGAATGACGATTAAAGTGTTGGGTTCTTGATCTAAAGGTCAATTGTAACTTGTTCTATAAGGATATTCTGTTATATTTTGACTTTCAATACCGAATTTGCAATGTCGTAACAAGGGGGAGGTCTTACAAGCATTGCAAGTTACGTACGGTCTGTATTATATTTCATACCTTCATAGTACATGCGATTTGGAATCACTTTTTTTTCTTTGGCAGATACTGATGCTGCAACTAATTTGTAGATGCCAGTTTTCCCACCTAACGGGGAAACATATCGTTCTACATGACCACTAGCCAAAGGCCGATTATAATAGCCAGGTACATATTTATCCAACATAACTTGCATGGCTGCCGTGGCTTCATTTAAATCGGTTACGGGAAGGATAGCTCCCTCAACGATGACACTCATATAAGCTGTATCGGTTCCAGCGGGGATTGGACTTGTAATTGTTCCATAATTCTCACCTACAGTAAAGCAAGCTGAAGGGTTATTCTCAATGTAAGTGGCTTTTCTTCCTTCAGCCGCCCCGTGAAAATAAATGGAATTGTTGAGCCAAACGAAATTAAGTGGAATGACATATGGGATATCTTCCTGAGACAAACCGAGAAATCCAGTACGGGCATGTTCTAGAAAGTGATTGATTTTTCCCGTGTCAGTACAAAGGCGATCATAATTGCGAAGTGTAAACATCGAAATCATCTCCTTTTCTTAGTTGGTCACACTTTGCTTGTATTTAAAGAAGTGGTTTCAGAATTCTTGGTTTTCATACGTTCTAAGAATACTTTTTTTAAAAAATACAGTCCCTAATACTTAAAGGGACTGTATTTTATTTTAGCGTAGTGACTTAAATGCCGTACGAAGCTCTGAAGTTATATGCTCTGGTTGCTCCCAAGCTGCAAAGTGTCCACCCTTAGGAAGTCTGTTGTAGTGTATAAGATTAGGATATGCTTTCTCTGTCCAACTCTTAGGTGCAACATATAATTCATCAGGAAAGACGCTTACAGCAACCGGAATTTTTACGCCTTTGACAGCGAAGAAAGAGATTCCGGCGTTACTGTTTTCCCAGTAAATACGAGATGCAGAGACGCCTGAGTTCGTTAACCAGAAGAGCGTGATATTGTCGAGGACGTCGTCGCGAGTTAATCCTTCTTTGACGCCGTCAAAAGATCTTGAAATCAGAGCAAGGCTTTTCCAGTCGTGGTCAAGCATGAAGGCTGCTAAACCAACAGGTGAATCCACCAGTCCAGTCAGTGTCTGCGGACGCGTTCCCATCAAGGCAGCGTAGGCGAATTTATTTTCTAGAACTTGTGCAGCTGCTTCTTTCTCTTCTTCTGAAAGATCAGAAGGAAGCGGGTTGCCAGACCAGATTGCCGCATCAACTTCAGGTGGAATTACGCCAGCCATATTAGTGTGTAGGGCGATCAATCCCTTAGGTTCCTGAACGCCCATCATATCAACGACGATTGCGCCCCAGTCGCCACCTTGTGCCACATACTTGTCATAACCAAGGCGAGTCATTAGCTCACCATAAGCACGAGCGATGCGTTTCGGATCCCATCCTGTCGTAGTCGGTTTACCTGAAAATCCGTAACCAGGCATCGATGGAATGACCACGTGGAAAGCATCTGATGCACTTCCGCCATGTGCCGTAGGATTAGTAAGTGGTTCGATAAGTTTCATTTGTTCGAAAATCGAGCCCGGCCATCCATGCGCAATGATGATTGGCATAGCATTTTCATGCTTTGAACGAATGTGAATGAAGTGTATGTCCAGACCATCGATTTCAGTGATGAAATGTGGATAAGCGTTTAACTTAGCCTCAATTTTGCGCCAGTCATATTCATTCGCCCAATAACGCGCAAGTTCTTGAACCGTTGCAAGCTGAGTACCTTGAGATTGATCCGATACAGTTTCTTTCTCAGGCCATCTTGTAGCATTTATGCGTCTGCGCAATTCGATCAGTTCCTCTTCTGGAACGTTCACATGAAATGGACGAATCGCGTTTTTATCTGTAATTTGCTCATTAACTTGATTATTAGAAATTGTATGCGTCATTATTTAATCTCCCTTTATACGTTTTATTTTGGTTGAGGCCAGGTTAGTTTGTGCGGAAAATTCACGCACTGTGGACCATTTCTTATTTATTGATTTCAATAATTTACCTTAGCTTTTTCTGAAAATCTTCTAATTTTTAGATGGGTCGTATTTATACATAACGGTATCAGCTAAACGACATTTAAGCGTTATCTAGAACATTTCATTAAGTGTTTTTACAGGGATTTTTTAATTTTCATAAAATGAACTCTTTTGATACCACAAATGTGAAAATTGATTATACATGGATCTCTTTCATTAGCCTTGAATGAAGAAAAACTGCATAGAGTTGAGTATAAAACGTCATCTACATCTTGACGTTTAAGTTTGTTTTTTTTGATGTACCTCCTTTCGAAAACAAATTTAACACATTCAAGAACGTTCGGTCAAGAATATTTTTTGAACGAATGTTCTTGAATGTATAAAACGAAATGTTAAGGGCTAGTAGTAATAGATCATTCATTACTTTTTTATATCATTTTTATATTTTCTTTACCGTTCGTTCCAGAAATGATATATTTATTTTGAATATTTTTTCAATAACATTTATTTAGCTTAAATATTTTTTTAATCTTTTTGGAACGTTCGTTCAAAAAATACAATAAACAATCGATATTTATAACAAAAACACGGTGATTCCGTTTCATCAAAAATATAAATTATTCTAATCGAAAATCTTGTATTGTTATAAAATCAGAATAATTTTAATATAAGATTGCTTGGACGAATGTTTAGTATTTAAGGAACAGAATATTTAAATATAGAATTACTCAAATAGTCATACGTAGTACTCGTACCAAATCAATAGTGTCTTAAATAGGTGTACTCCATATTTGACAGTATGGTGAACACCTTATTGATAGATCGTGAAGCTTACATCCTTACTAATAAAAATAAGACAAAGGTGGTGAAAAACATGGAGTTGAAGCAATTAGAATATTTTATGGCAATATGTGAGGAAATGCATTTTACTAAGACTGCGGATAAACTAGGGATAGGGCAACCAACATTAAGCTATCAAATTAAAGCTTTAGAAGATGAAATTGGAATTAGACTTTTTGATCGATTAGGAAAAAAAATAGCACTTACCGAAGCTGGTAAGATCTTACTAGAACACTCTCGTCAAATTTTTAATACAATCAAAGGTGCTAATGAACAATTGCAGGAATTACAAAAACTTAGTAGAGGTAAGTTAATTATTGGTGCACTTTCAGGCGATTTAAGCCATGTTGCCTTACTGGCATTACTTGAGTTTCATTCCATGTATCCACATATACAGTTACAATTTTTTGTATTAGAAGACGTTGTTGAAAAAATAAAACAAAACGAATTTGATTTAGCATTGACAATTATGCCACTAGAGGATGACGGATTAAATATTATTTCATTGTACGAAGAGGAGTTTTATCTTGTTGTACATTCTGAGCATAAATTAGCTAACGAAAATGAACTAGATATAAAAGATATTGAAAAAATACCTTTCATATTAAATCCTAAAGATCACTGTTTTAGAAAATGGTTTGATTCGGTTTGTGGAAAGTCAGGCATCATAATCGAACCAATTATTGAATCAACTGATACAAAATCGATCGTTAGTTTGGTTAAGCAAGGTATTGGAGCTACAATCATATCAAAAACACTATATCATAGTGAAGATAATGGACAATTAGCTGCAATAAAGATAAATCCTACTTTACAAAGAAAAATAACGATTATTCATCATAAGGAAAAGAGGATTGGTTCAGCCGCCAATATTTTTAGAAGTTTATTGAATTCACATATAGATAAATATAATCAGATAGAAAGTCTTATATAAGGGGATCGAATTCATTTACTTAATGCCTTTCTTACTACAAAAATAGACTTGAATTTGAAAACAAAAAGTTCGAAGATTAAGAGGTAACCTGGGGATGTATAAAGAAAAGAAATTACTGGAAGAGATTGAAAACCTACGTTTACTAATGATCAATTTAACTCAGAGAAATTCTCTTTCTTATCCAGAGGTAATAAAAATAAGTCAGAATTTGGATTACTTATTAAATAAGTACGAAAAAACTATAAAGCAAAAGATTAAGTAATTCGTTACATTAGTCATCAAAAATCAAAAAATTAAGAATGAATTCATATCAATAAATCCAAATTAAAACTAAGGGCAAATTTGAAATTACAAAATGAGAAGAGAGTGTAAAGTAATGATCGAAATTACCGACGAAAACTTCATCCCCACAAAAGATGACTTTCATATTAGTGAAGTTGATGAGCGTGTTGTAATAAGAAAACCAAGTAAAGTTGAACTATAATCGCAAAAAGGAGGCTGTTTACGATGGTCTCTTTTTTATTGCATACAAAATCACATCTATCGCAATGTAACTAGTGGAGGAGAGGTACAGTTAGGTATTTCGAATAATGGAAATGATTTATCTACAAGTAACAGATACGGGTATTGGGATTAAACTGGAAGACCATACTCGAATATTTGACCGTTTTTATCGATCTGATAAATCAAGATCCAGACAAATTGGACGCCATGGCTTAGGCTTGGCGATTGCAAAATGGATCGTAGAAATCCATAATGGAACTATACATGTAACTACCGAAATTGGAAAAGGAAGTACGTTTACATTACGAATTCCAACTTCTAATGTTAATCGTAAAAAGGTGTAAGACGATTTTATCAATTTACGAAATTTACATTCTAAAATTGAAAGAGTACAATAGCTAAGCTAAAGTAAAAAAAATCAATGGTTTTACTTGATTGGTGTCGTTTCTATTCAAATGATAAACAAATGCCGAAACTTGAATTCCATTTTTCCTAATAGAAAGGAATGTTGACCTTGAAAATTGCTTTCATTGCGCACGATCAAAAGAAAAATGATTTAGTAAATTTTGCGATGGCATATGAATCTATTTTATCTAAACACGAGTTATATTCTACAGGAACAACTGGAACAAAAATCATGGAAAGTACAAAACTAAATATACATCGATTTAATTCTGGTCCTCTTGGTGGAGATCAGGAAATAGGTGCTTTAATAGCGAAGAATTTGATGGATATCGTTATCTTCTTTCGTGATCCACTAACAGCGCAGCCACATGAACCAGATATTTTGGCTTTAATTCGCTTATGTGACGTATACTCAATTCCTTTAGCAACGAACATGGGTACTGCAGAAATTTTAATTCATGGTTTAGAACGCGGGGACCTAAAATGGAGAAACATCGTGCATGAAAAGCAAATTAGGGAACGGTAGAAAAATGGACTATATCAATAAGAATCGCTATAAAAACGATTAAGAAATCGAATATTTACCCTTGATGAAGGAAAAAGTAATTCTAGTGCAATTGAAAAGGAGGATTATGATGGATAATCAAGGATTTGGACATACGCATAATACAGGCGAAACTGTAATGATCACTGGCCGTTATACTGATGCAGACGGGGAGAATATTGAATTACAAGCGGGACAAAAGTTTCCGAATTGCCCTTCATCAGGAAAGCCAACTAAATGGAGACACGGGAGTTAATTTAGAGGCAAGAAAAATAGGGTTTCAAAAGTATAGTAAAAAAGATTGTACAACATGTAATAAATACATTGTCCAATCTTTTTTTTTATTAGACTGATACGTTATACATTAGACCAAGATGCAAAAGTTAAAATTAATTTAATAAAAACAATTCTTTATTTTTTCTTTACATATACTCTTAATTAAATTAACAAAATCTCATTAAAATTAAAAAGTAAATTCTAATAATTCTTTTATTTTAAGGGGGATTTTTTAATGTTTAGAAACAGACTTACGAAAAAATTAATTCCAGTGGCTGTGCTTTCAACGATGGCATTTGGTACATTTATTGGTTCGTTTGCGAATCATGAAGTACAAGCTAAAGAAACAAACAAGAATGAAATTAGGAATGTAATCTTTTTAATTGGTGATGGAATGGGTGTTTCATACACTACAGCTTATCGTTATTTTAAGGACAATCCAAAAACGAAAGTAGTCGAACAAACTGAATTTGATCACTATTTAGTTGGTCAACAAATGACATATCCTGAGGACCCAATGCAAAATATTACTGACTCAGCTGCAGCGGCAACAGCTATGTCAGCGGGAGTTAAAACCTATAATGCAGCGATTGGTGTAGATAATGATGGGACAAAAGTAAAAACTGTTCTAGAGGCAGCAAAAGAAAAAGGAAAAGCGACAGGTCTAGTAGCTACTTCAGAAATTACACATGCTACACCAGCGTCTTATGGTGCTCATGATGTAAGTCGTAAAAATATGAATGCGATTGCGGATGATTACTACGATGAACTAATTAAAGGTGGACATAAAATAGATGTCATGCTGGGAGGAGGATTAAGTAACTTTGTACGTGAAGATCGTAATTTAACAAAGTTATTTAAAAAAGATGGCTACTCTTATGTAACGAATAAAAACCAAATGTTAAAAGATAAAAACAATAAAATGCTAGGCTTGTTCGCACAAGGTGGAATGCCCAAGATGATCGATCGTGAAGACTCGATGCCTTCACTAAGCGATATGACAAATACAGCAATTAATAAATTAAGCAGAGATAAAGATGGATTCTTTTTAATGGTAGAAGGTAGCCAAATTGATTGGGCTGGACATGACAATGATATCGTTTCGGCAATGAGTGAAATGGAAGACTTTGAAAAAGCATTTAAAGCTGCAATCGCATTTGCCAAAAAGGACAAGCATACATTAGTTGTAGCAACTGCTGACCACTCAACAGGTGGATATTCTATTGGCGCAAAAGGTGATTACAATTGGCATGGAGCTCCGATTGCCGCAGCTAAACGTACACCTGATTTCATGGCTGAACAGATTAGTAAAGGCGCAGATGTAGAAAAAATATTAAAATCTACTATTAAATTAGAATTGAAGCCTGAAGAGATTCAATCAGTTAAAACAGCGGCCGTGTCAAAAAATACGTTAGAGATCGATAATGCAATCGAAGCAATATTTGATAATCGTTCTGTAACTGGTTGGACTACTGGTGGTCACACAGGTGAAGACGTAAACGTTTATGCATATGGTCCTGGCAGTCAATTATTTGCAGGGAAGATCGATAATACTGACCAAGCAAAAAACATCTTTAGAATTTTAAAGAATGGTAAATAAGTAAACAATAAAGTCCCGTTAAATGATGCTATTTAACGGGATTTAAGAATGAAAGGGGATTTATATGAAAAAGTTGATTCCATTTATTTTACTTTCTTTTATGCTTTCAGGGTGTAGCTTCGTTCAAAAAGAGAAAACAACTGTTTCAGCCGAAAATATAAAAAAGGTCTCTACAGTATCCAAAAACCGAGCAAAGTCTTTAAATGATGTATATATTCCAAACCCACAGGTTTCAGATGATACAGGTTTGCTTCTAAAAGGTCAAACACTTAAAGATGAAAAAGGTGAAGTTACATTAGAAGGAATTGCTTCATTAAATAAGTCTTACTCAGTTGGTCCAATCGAAATGAAAATTAAGCATATAAAACTTATGAAAAACTTACCGACGTATTCTTTAATGGATTATTTTCATTATTATACAGAAAGCTATGAAAGTTTCCGATTTATAAAGGTAGAAGTAGAAATGATTAATCACTCGAATAAACAATTACATTTTGGTCCAGTAGCTCATTTGATGACCAGTAATAAGGAAGTAAAGGAATTTAAAGATGACTTCTACATTGAATATTTAGGCGGGGAAATCACTCCTAATGGTTCAAAACAAGGAGCAATGGGATTTATTGTAGATCATACTGATCCGGGCTTGAAATGGATTGAGCTAACTACTAGTGATGTATTAGATGATCAACATAAAATAATTGCCAAAGCAAAAAAAATAAAAGTAGATATTAAGTAGGAATGCAGAATAAAACTCCTTTCTCAAAATAGAAAAAGGAGTTTTTATTATAAGGTTACTTCGTCCTCAACTTGGGGAAGAAGTACTTCATTTTTGTCGGGATACATTTGTTCGATATGATTTTCTCCCCAAGTACATAGCAAATCTAAAACTTCTTTTAAAGACTCTCCATAATCAGTTAAGGAATATTCTACTTTTGGGGGAACCTGATTGAATACTTTTCGATGAACGATATTATCTTCCTGCAATTCTTTCAATTGCTGAGTTAACATCTTTTGAGTAATGTTTGGCATTAATTTTTTTAATTCAGAAGTTCTTTTCGTTCCTTTTGTCAAATGACAAAGTATGACTACCTTCCATTTACCACCGATTACGTCTAATGAAGCCTCGACGGGAATATTGTATTTTTTCATTTTCTCCGCTCCTTCGTTCATCTTTATACAAAACGGCCAACACTATAAATTTTTAATGATTTAAATATCATAACATTCTCTTCATAAACTGTGTAGTTTCTAGTCCGATATA
Source organism: Bacillus sp. AFS041924 (assembly GCF_002577195.1). Lineage (GTDB taxonomy): Bacteria > Bacillota > Bacilli > Bacillales > Bacillaceae_G > Gottfriedia. The sequence continues at coordinate 34,298 of NZ_NULG01000008.1, read as the reverse complement.
AAATTAATTAGAATAATTTTCGATGATTTTAACCTTTACTCACATAAATGTTACTAAAAAGTAACTATATCACTTCAAAGTGCATACTTCTCTAAATTATTCCTATCGCTCATAATGACAATAGTTAATTGATTAACAAATTATAAAAAGTATTTTTTCCATTTTACTTAAATGTATAAAGGAAGTCGTTAATCTTTTACTTTTTCATTTCATTTATGTTTTGAATGGCAAAGAGACTTTATTCAGGCGCCATGTTTCTTTGTATTCAAACTAACCATAAAAATCATAATAACAAGGAGGAATCTCTATATGAGTTCGACTGCTGCTTCGATTAAAGTACAAGAGAAAAAAAGTGGCACTCCCGCGTTAATGGCTCTTGCCATTAGTGCATTTGGGATCGGAACAACTGAATTTGTTCCCGTTGGTTTGTTATCAACACTAGCTAGTGATTTAAATATATCAATTACATTAGCAGGTTTATTAATTTCCGGTTATGCAATGGGTGTTGCATTTGGAGCACCAATATTAACAGCACTAACTAATAAAATCGGTCGAAAATCGTTATTAATGCTATTAATGGTTATCTTTATAGTAGGAAATAGTGTTGCCGCTTTTTCTACTAGCTTTGGCCTTTTATTAGTAGCAAGAATAATTACTTCATTTTCACATGGTGTTTTCTTTTCAATTGGTTCAACAATTGCAGCTGATGTAGTACCTGAAAATAAACGGGCAAGTGCGATTGCATTTATGTTTACTGGATTGACTGTTGCGACTGTAACGGGCGTTCCATTAGGTACATTTATTGGTCAGCATTTTGGATGGAGATCAACTTTTGGGGCTGTGGCAATACTAGGTATTATTGCAATCATCGCAATTGCACTATTAGTCCCAAAAACAATCAAACAGCCACCAGCTTCAAAAATTAGTGATAACTTGAAAGTTTTAACTAATGGACCATTACTTTTAGCCTTTGCTATTACAGCATTAGGATACGGAGGTACATTTGTAGCATTCACTTATTTAGCACCAATCCTTGAAAAAATTACTGGTTTTGCGCCAAGCTCTGTAAGCATCATCTTACTTGTTTATGGAATTGCAGTAGCACTTGGTAATACATTAGGTGGTAAAGCAGCTAATAAAAATCCTTTAAAAGCATTAACTTGGATGTTTGCTGCACAAGCAATTATTCTCGTGATTCTATCGTTTACGGCACCATTTAAACTAGTTGGAATTGTGACGATTTTCTTCCTAGGCTTACTTGCTTTTATGAATGTACCTGGTCTACAAATTTATGTTGTGAAATTAGCAGAAAAGTATGTCCCATCTGCTGTAGATATTGCATCAGCGTTAAATATAGCAGCTTTCAATGTAGGTATTGCAATTGGAGCCTTTATTGGTGGTTTAGTTGTAGATACAATCGGCTTGATCCATACACCATGGATTGGTGGAGTTATGGTTTTAGGAGCAGTTTTACTAAGCATCTGGAGTGCTTCTTTAGAAAAGAGAAAGTAAATTAATTTTAAAAAAATAATAAGAAAATAGAGGAGATATGAAAATGAATAATCTAGTTAAATTAAACAATGGTTTAGAAATGCCTGTTATAGGTTTAGGGGTTTTCCAAGTAGAGGACGGTCAAGTTGTAATTGATTCAGTCAAGGCTGCAATCCGAAATGGTTATCGTAGTATTGATACTGCAGCGATTTATCAAAACGAAGAAGGTGTAGGTCAAGGAATTAGGGAAGCACTTGAGGAAAATGGTCTTAAACGTGAAGATTTATTTATTACATCAAAAGTTTGGAATGCTGATCTTGGCTACCAATCAACAATTGATGCATTTGAATTAAGTTTGAAAAAACTAGGTCTTGATTATTTAGATCTTTATTTAATCCATTGGCCAGTAGAAGGCAAATATGTTGATACATGGAAAGCACTAGAAACACTATATAAAAATGGAAAAGTAAAAGCGATCGGAATGAGTAACTTCCAAATTCATCACTTAAAAGAAGTAATGGCTAATGCTGAAATAATGCCTATGGTCAATCAAGTAGAATTACATCCGATGCTAAGCCAAGTTGAACTAAGAAAATTCTTAAAAGAAAATTCAATTCAAGTAGAAGCATGGGCTCCGTTAATGCAAGGAGGTCTATTTGAAAACGAAACTTTATTAGAAATTGCAAACAAACATAATAAATCAATTGCTCAAGTTGTATTACGCTGGCATTTACAAAACGGCGTTGTAATCATACCGAAATCGATTAAAGAACACCGTATTCAAGAAAACGCAAATATTTTCGATTTTGAACTAACACAAGAAGACATGAATCGAATCGACGCTCTGAACCAAAACCACCGTGTAGGTCCAGACCCTGACAATTTCGATTTCTAATCTAATCATAAAAACAAAAGGCTGTCAAAAAAATGACAGCCTTTTGAGTATGTAGAATATCTGTATTTAATTGTCACATTTTTTAACAAAATAAATAAATTATATCTAAACCATAGAGGCATTTTATAGTAAGAGTCGAATATTCGAATAGAACATATTCATTTAGATAGTACTTCCTCAATTTCAGACATCGATATGTAGACAAAGTCTCAAAAAATTTGATTTGAAACTGATTTATAACACCTGTCAACATCTGAAGTAAGACTTAAGTCTTACTAAGTCTAATACTTAAGTGCGTTTCAAATTGTATACCAATTTATTACTATTAATATAGTAAATAAAAAATACTGGAGAATGGTCGAGCAGTAGTAGAGGAGTTGATTTTTTTGAGGAAAGACAATAAACAGTTTAATACGATGAAAGAACTAACGCTACATATCATATTAGCTACAATTTTAATCTTAATATTAATCATTAGTTTACCTACTGTAGTGACAATCTATAAAATATCATTTATTTTTGCGATTATGGGAATTCTGCTACTAGATTTTTATCTTATCGTATCGAATCGCAAAAAACTTTTAAAGGTTACAAAAATAGCGTTTATTAGCTTACTTCTTTGTATATCGGTAGTAGAAATAATATTTTATGTTAGTAAATTTTTAGTATTCGTAGATCAGTACGGAATTGAACGAATACTAACCAGTCATATTACTACTGCGAAATTATTATTTTTCTTAATCTGTTTATTTCAACCGATAATTTTACCTTTACCAGAAGCGATTACGATTCCAGCGGGTAGTGCTGTAATTGGCTCTTTTTCCGGAGCGGTAATTGGATTTCTAGGTTCAACTTTAGGTATTGTTATTATGTATTTTCTAGCAAGAATAGGTGGACATAAATTAGTTTCAAAGTTTGTTAAAGAAAAACAGTTACAAAAATACCAGGAATATGTCAAAAAGAATGAAACAATTATTTTGACCTTAATGTTCATCATTCCAATTTTACCCGATGAAATTATTTGTGTCGGAGCAGGTATTAGTAAAGTATCCTTTAAAAAGTTTATCTTAATTGCTTCAATTTCAAAATTGATAACATCTTCTCTACTATCATACTCTGTATATCTGGCTAAATTCTTTTCCTTAACCACTTCGCAAATAGCACTGGCGGGCTCGATATTAGTGGCATGCATCCTAGCCTTATCATTAATTATTAAGAAATCAATTAAACGAACTAATTCAAAAGAAGCTTATGTGGCTTCACAAGGGGAATAAAAAGGCGATATAAGGTTTTATCCTTACATCGCCTTTTTTGTTGTCGAAATTAAAAATTTCCTGAGAAATAATGTAGAAATATAACCTATTTATTGTGCTACTATCCGATTAGAACTTTAATACCTTGAACAATATTCCATATAAATACAATTAAGTTAACGATAAATGCTAAAATAAACCCGCCAATAATAGCAAAACTTGCGCCATCACCAAACGTATTAAACGTGAAAAGCGATATAAGCGCTAAAATAATAATTGTTAGAAATGGGAGTATATGTGAAAAAAAAGCGCGTTTAGAATGAGATTTTAGTTGTTGATCCTTTGCTACAAAATAAACAATTATTGGGAATAAAAAAGGTGCGAAGAATACACTAAAATAACATAATGAGGACAAAATCTTATTTGCTTCCATTTTCTTTACCTCTGTTTCTTATAAAATTTTAATTATTAATAGTATAGTTTAATTTATATATAAAAATCGATTTATTTATAACGATTTTTGAAATTACTTCATTCGAAAATGTTTAAGCTGAGAAATGGGTATCCTTTTTTTGTCTCTTTTTTAAGGAAACATAAACGAAAAAGGTGACAATAATAGTAGCAGTTATACTGATTGTAATCCATGGTGAACCAAGCAAGAAGTTACCATATAAGGTATAAAGAACGGCGATCGGAATATTACCAGCAAAAACAATTGCAATATAAGACAAATATTTCATATTCGTCGAAGCAGCAATAAAACATGCGCCATCAGTCGGAGCTAGAGGAGTCGCAACTGTTAAAAATAAGTATTTCTTTCGATTCGAAATAATCTCTTTAAATAAAGAAGGATACTTATTTTCCATGAATTGCTGGATCGTATTACTTAAAATACTTCTACTTAATAAGTAAATAATTGTTTCTGTGATGACCATTCCAATTAAAGATAAGAGAATGGTTTCAAATGGGCGAAAAAATAAACTACCTACTACAATTAATGCAGAGCTAGGAATAAATAGAAAAATTCTAGCGCAGAAAATAGCGACAAATAATAGCATCGGATTCATAGAGGAATTTGCAATAAAGTGTTTTATATCATTCAAAGACAAATGAAATAAATGATATCGAATTGCCAGTAGTAGCATTAAAATCCAAAAGCCGATTACAATGATTGGAACGACTTTTTTCATGATCTCTGCTCTCCTTTTAAGTTAGAAATCTTCTGTTATAGTATTCTATTCCTCATAGATAAGAAAACTGATTCATTTTTAAAAATTAATAATAAAGGTCATAATCATGTCAAAAAAAGAATAAAAATTAATAAGCACTGAATATCTCAAATCAAAGAGAATTGAGGTGGAGATATGCTTGATGAAGGTTTATTAATTATTAGACTTGTTTTAGGAATTATTTTATTAGCTCATGGGGTACAAAAAGTATTTGGTTGGTTTGGTGGTTATGGTATTAAAGGAACTGGACAATGGTTAGAGTCGATTGGCATCAAACCTGGTGCATTTTTTGCTTTTATAACAGGAGCAGCAGAAATTGTAGGTGGATTATTTGTAGCGGCAGGTGTATATACAGAAATCGGAGCATGGTTGATTATATTAGTTATGGCAGTAGCCGTCATAAAGGTTCACATAAAAAATGGATTCTGGAATAGTTCAAACGGATTTGAATTTAATCTATTAATTATAGCAGCAGCAGTAGGTTTATTATTGACAGGGCCAGGATCAATGGTTTTATTCTAGACTCGTATTTTATTAGTTTTAATATGTAAATTATTGGTTTTTATAGACACTTAAAGATGGCCTTATCTATTGAGGCCTTCTTTTTTGTTGTATAACGAAAACCACCGGCTAGGCCGGTGGTTCTAAAAAGCTTTTAGCTTTGAACAAAATAAAACCTCCTTGATATAATTAAACCCGGTCGGCCAACCAAATTTAATTAATCAAGGAGGAATATTATCCATGGATAATAATAGCCTAGCACACAGTAAATGGAATTGTAAATATCACATAGTCTTTGCACCAAGATACAGAAGACAAGTGATCTATGGAAAATTAAAAAGAGAAATTGGTCAGATTTTAAGGAAACTATTACGAGTATAAAGGAGTAGAAATTATTGAAGCTGAGGCATGTGTAGACCACATACATATGTTGGTAAGTATTCCACCTAAAATGGGCGTTTCACAATTTATGGGATATTTAAAAGGTAAAAATTCATTAATGATTTTTGATCGTCACGCAAATTTGAAATATAAATATGGGAATCGACAATTTTGGTGTAGAGGATATTATGTAGATACAGTAGGCCGAAATAAAAAAGTAATTTCAGAATACATAAGGAATCAACTACAAGATGATTTAGCAGGAGATCAATTAAGTATGAAAGAATTTATTGATCCGTTTACGGGTGAGCCAGTAAAAAAGGCAGTAGTTTTGGAGATGGAAAATACGAACAAAATATGTACTTTGTTCATAAAGCTGTGAACTTTGTGCATAAAGTAGGGTATTTAGTTCATAAACTACGGAGTTTAGTTCATAAAACTCTATTTTTTGTTCATAAAGCGGTCTGTCTTATATAAGACGACTTCTGTGAGCTGAAAATATAGTAGAATTAAAATCAAAAAGCACGAACACTTTGTTAACACGGCTTAAATAATGGTAGAACTGGCTTAATTATTGCTAAAGTAGGCTTAAATATTGTAGAACACGCCTAATTATCGCCAAAACAGACCTTAACACTGGTATGACCAGCTCAAATATGGGACTATCAACTTTTTCATGAAAAATATCCCTCATTCGTGATACGATAAGATTAATAATAATCAAAATGGAGGGATCGAGATGGCAGAAGCGATTTTTGAGCAGCTCAGGTTTACTAGAGCTTACACATTGAGAGCACTTAGCTCAATTTCAAAGGAAGTTGTGGATGTAATTCCAGCAGGATTCAATAATAATATTCGTTGGAATGCTGGTCATGTCTTAGGGGCATACGAGCAATTACTTTATACTAATACTGGTGAAACTGGCCAACTTTCTAAGGACTTCATTGATTTTTTCAAAGGTGGGACTAAACCAAGTGACTGGCAAGAGGAGCCACCAGCTTACGAGGAAATCATTACATTATTAGAACAGCAAGTTGAACAAGTAATTTCTACATATGAAGGTCGTTTAGATGAAGTCATTCCAAAAGAAATGAAACTAGGTAGTTTTGAAATCAAGACTGTTCGAGATATGATTAGCTTTAATATTTTCCATGAAGGATTACATACAGGACTAATAAATGGTTTAAAAAGATCACTTGGCAAATAGAGAAAATAAAGCTTTTTTTTTGATCTTTTGTCCACGTACTAAATCTAGGAGTTTATGCTCCTAGGTTTTTTTGTTATAATCAAGTTTAACCATCTGCTGATTTGAATGATTGAAAATTATGGTAATTCAAAATAAAATATGGCTCTTTTCTAATTGATCTTTGTTTTTTTGTAGAATAGAAAAACTCAAAAATATTACGAAAAATGCCTAAAAAGAACGAGGTTATATATTATGAAGAAAGAAAGTAATTTAATTATTTACGATCTAATTTTGTATTTAGTATTTCCACTTGTTTTATATAAAGTTTTACAGCATTATTTTAGCGATTATTGGGCAATGCTCCTTCCGACGGTTCCAGGGATTTTATATACTTTATTTCGTTTCTGGTATACAAAACAGTTTAATGTAACTGGTATTTTTATCATCTCAACATTAACTGTTAGCACCGTGGTTGATTTGTTAGCACTAGGTTCTGCTAAAAACTTAATTGTGTATAATGTGTATTATCACTTTGCTCTTGTCGGAGTATTTTTAATTTTATTGGCCTTAAAAAAACCATTACCATATTATTTTATGATTGATATTGCTGCAATTCAGGGGCAAGATCGTGAAGAAAGTAAGAAGTTATATAAACAACCATCACTATTTAAAGTGTTTCAATATTTGTTTATTGCGTGGATTGTTAAAGATATCGTATTTGCTATTGGGCAATGGTGGATGGTTGATACGTATGGTTTAAAAGCGTATTACTCACGTACAATTATATTTACAGTGGGAGGATATGTATTTGGTATCATCATGGCGATTGGCTATGCAATTGTTACAATGAGAGCTCAAAAATTAAAAGGGGACGATTCAGAACAATCCTCTGATGAAATTATTATTTAATTAGTAATATGAAGATAAACCACAAGGAATTCCTTGTGGTTTTATTAATTTATCTGTACCATTAATGAATTTCAAATTCCTACAATTTCTGCATTTTTCTTGATCCTGCATTTAAGATATCAAGTTTTTGTATTCTCTCATTTTCGGGCTCGACGTGAATTAATATTTTAGGTTCTACTAAAACTTTTTTTATTTCATCTTCAATTTTGTCACATAATAAGTGGGCTTCTTCAATGCTCATGTGTGATGGTAATACTAAATGGAAATCAATATGCTCTTCGGCACCCGAACGTCTCGTGCGCAAGTCATGATACTCTATAAATTGAGATTTAAAAGAATATAATACATTTTCAATTTGTTTTAACTCATCAGGAGATAGTCCTGTATCAAGTAGAGGGGTGAACGATTTACGACCTAGTTCAATCGATTCCTTCATTATATAAATGGCAATTCCAATTCCGATCAAAGCATCAAGAAATCCCCAACCAGTAAGACTTACTAAAACTAAACTAACTGCGACTCCTAGTGATGAATAGACGTCTGTTAATAAATGTAAAGCATTTGATTGCATTGCAACAGAATGAGTATCCTTTCCTACTTTTTGAACGATTTTTCCTACTCGCCAATTGATTAACGCTCCAACTAACATGACGACTACACCAATCATTGGTAACTTAATTGGAGTAGGATGAAGAAGTTTTTCAACGGATTCAAAGATAATCCATATACCAGCTACAAAAATTAAGATTGTTTCGACCGTACCAGAGATATTTTCAAACTTGCCATGACCATACGGATGGTCCTCATCAGGTGGTCTGTTTGAAATTTTTATAGAGAAAAATGCAATTACTGAAGCAACTAAGTCCAGTAAAGAATGGATTGCTTCGGAGATGATAGCTACTGAACCGGTAAAGATTCCAACTATTAATTTTAATAAAACGATGAATGTGTTACTGCATATTGAAAGTACTGCTATTTTGCTTGAACGCAATCTATTCACCCCTGTCCAATTTTTTCTACTTAAGTTAAGAGTTTTGTAATAAGGCAACAAAAAAGAAAAACCACTAACAGTTTGTTAGTGGTTTGTTTTTTTTCTATTTGATTTATTTTTATTGAAATGATTTTTCATTTTTAAATCACCTTTTCTCTCATATCAAACATATTCTATAGTATAGATACTATTTTGAAAAGGAAAAGCTGTGTATGGAAGTAAATATAAATCGACAAATATTTTCAAAAATGGTTTGACATCTATTTTTAGACTGTGTTATACATAGACTAATATAAAAAATAACAGTCTATTCGTAGAGGTTGCATTGTATATGAGTATCATTTAAGAGAACTGTGGGTTCTAAGACGAAATGAGAAAGGATCCTATGCCGAAGAAATAAATTGCCACACATTTTATTTCTGGGACTACATTTAATAAATGTGGTACTGTCACATGTGTTTGTGAAGAGCTATTGAAGAGATGTGATTGGCTAATTCCTTTTTTAAAGGTGATAGGCACATGAACATATCCTTCATGTGTCTTTTTTAATACACTAATACATTGAAGGAAGCTTCTTAGAATGATCTTACATTTAGGTTTGAAGGGAGAAAACGAATGTATTTACATGGTAATAGCCGAATTAATAATGAAGGACATCTGGAAATCGGAGGTTGTGACACAGTAGAATTAGCCCAAAAGTATGGGACGCCTCTATACATTTATGACGAAGCATTAATCGAATCAAAATGTAGGGAATTTCATGAAGCTTTAAAAGAAACTGGAATGAAATATCAAGTTGCTTATGCTAGTAAAGCGTTCTTATGTGTTGAACAAGCCCGTTTAATAGAAAGAGAAGGATTATGTTTAGATGTTGTATCTGGTGGAGAGTTATATACAGCCTTGCAAGCAGGTTATCCAGCTGAGAAAATACACTTCCATGGGAACAACAAAACAATCGAAGAAATTGAGGAAGCTTTAAATGCAAAAATTGGTTGTTTTGTAGTAGATAACTTCTTTGAATTAGAAGTATTACAGGCATTAGCTGAGCAACGAGATGAAGAGGTTTCAATTTTATTACGTGTTACACCAGGTGTAGAAGCACATACACATGAATATGTGATGACAGGGCAAGAAGATTCTAAATTTGGATTCGACATCATGTCTGGGCAAGCTAATGAAGCAGTTGAAGTTTCATTAAATTCAAACAACCTTAAATTATTAGGAATACATTCACATATAGGATCACAAATTTTTGAGCCAGATGGATTCGTTCATGCAATCAATGTTTTAATGAGCTTTTTAAATGGACTAAAAAATGATTTAGGCTATACAGCTGAAATATTAAACGTAGGTGGAGGCTTCGGAATTCGATATACTTCAGAGGACGAACCTTTAGCTGTTGCCACACATATCGATAAAATTACTTCTATTATAAAACAACAATGTGAAGAGCTAGATTACAAACTACCGGAATTATGGTTAGAGCCTGGCCGTAGTATTGTTGGAGAGGCTGGAACAACACTTTATACGATTGGTTCAACAAAAAATCTTCCTTCAATTCGTAAATATGTATCTGTTGATGGGGGAATGACTGATAATATTCGTCCGGCACTGTACGGATCAAAATATGAAGCAATGCTTGCAAATCGAGCAAGTGATGAGAATAAAGAAGTTGTATCAATCGCAGGTAAATGCTGTGAAAGTGGAGACATGTTAATTTGGGATTGTAAATTACCTGTTGTAGAAAGTAATGATTTATTAGCTGTATCATGTACAGGTGCTTATGGCTATTCAATGGCTAATAACTATAACCGTATTCGTCGCCCGGCGGTAGTCTTTGTTAAAGATGGTGTTTCAAGAGAAGTAGTTCGTCGAGAAACATATGAAGATTTAGTTAGAAACGACAGAGTTTACATTGAAAACTCTTCTACTAGATAATTTACAAGAATTACAGTTAAAACACTTCTATAAAAAATAGGAGTGTTTTATTTCGATTTCCTTAATAAAACATGATAATTTATCGACATATAAAGACATATTTATCATTTATATTACAATATTGTAACAATTGCGACTTACTTCGTGAATCTATGGTATAAATACATACGTAGATTAGCGAGAGGAGAACGCTGAAATGTTAAGAAAAAAACTAGCAGCGCTGGCTGTTGCAAGTACAATAGTATTATCATTAGCGCCAAATGCTTCAGTATTAGCTGATAGCAAAGTAGAAAAAAAGCAAGCTGAAGTAGATAAGTTCCAATCACAATTTAAAGAATTAAGCAGCCAAGTAGAAAAATTAGATAAACAAATTAAAACAACTAAGAATAATATAGAAGCAAAAAAAGCAGAAATCGCTGAAACAGAAGATATTATTAAAGATAAAAAGGCGAGAATTACATATTTACAAGGTAGAATTGAAAAACGTAATCAATTACTTGAGGATCGTTTAGTTGCAATGCAAAAGCAACCAAAAGTTAATTTAGTAACTGACGTATTATTTAATTCAGATAGTATCGTGGATTTCTTTAATCGTGTAAACTCAATTTCAACACTTTTTGAAGCTGATGAAAATATTATTAAAGAACAAAAATCTGAACAAGCAGAAGTAGAGAAAGAAAAACAATTAGTTGATCAAAAGAAAGAATCTTTAGTTACGGCTAAAGAAGATTTAGTTGCTCAACAAAGTGAACTTTCTAAATCACAAGCTGAAAAACAAAAGTCATTAGATACTGCAGAAGCTAACTTAAAGTTAGCTGTTAAAGAGCTTGAAAATGCAAAAGAAGATGAGAGAGTAAAACGTCTTGAGCAACAATCTCTTGAACTAGCAGCTTTATCTAGTGATGATGAAGAAGATGATAGTAGTGATAACAGCACTGCTGCAAAATCTACTTCAAATTCTAGCTCACGTTCAAACTCTGATTCAAAATCAGATTCAAATTCTGGATCTAATCCAGGATCAAATAATGATGGCCCAGCCGCAACTGGAAATTCAATTGTAGATTTTGCTATGAAATACCAAGGTGTTCCTTACGTATTTGGTGGAACTTCTCCAAGCGGATTTGATTGCAGTGGATTCATTTGGTATGTCTATTCACATAATGGATATGGCATCTCTCGTGGAAATGTAAAAACATATTGGAGTAGAGCTACAAAAATCAGTTCTCCACAACCTGGTGACCTAGTATTCTTACAAAATACTTATATTAATGGTCCTTCACATATGGGTATTTACATTGGTGGAAATAAAATGGTACATGCTGGAAGTAAGGGAATTGGCGTAATCAGCTTAAGCAATAGCTGGGTTCGTTCTCACTTCTTAGGCTATGGAAAATTCTAATAGTTTATTAACCTCGTATTATATTTAGTATGGTACGAGGTTTTTTATGTTCTCTTAAAAAATAGCAAAAAAAGATATAAGCTTAGCTTATATCTTTTTGGTTTTTAACCTGTTCTTTTAATAAATCACGAATTTCAATAAGTAAAGCTTCCTCTTTAGTAGGAACGACAGGTTTTGCTTCTTCTGCTACTTTCTTTCTAAACGATAGTCTATTTAGTAATCGGACAAAGAAAAATACTGATATTGAAATAATTAGGAAATCAATAACTGTTTGGATAAAGGAACCATATTTAATTTCGTGAAAAACTAAGCCAGTAAAATTCGATTTTCCTATGATTAATCCAATAACAGGCATCATTATATCAGCAACTAATGAGGACACAATCTTACCGAAAGCACCACCAATAATGACCCCAACTGCTAAATCAAGTACATTCCCTTTCAAGGCAAACTTCTTAAATTCTTCAAACATTTTACTTTCCTCCTGTGTAATTATCGTATAAGTTTACATACAAATCTTCATTCTTTCAAGTAAGCAATTAGACTTTTTAAGCAAAAATATTTATATCGTCTTTTAGATATGGTAAATACTAATTAATGACAATTTTTAGGAGGAGTTAAGGTATGGGGACAGAATTGGCTACATTTGCTGGTGGTTGTTTTTGGTGTATGGTAAAACCGTTTGATCAACAGGACGGAATCATAAAGGTTGTATCAGGCTATACAGGTGGGGAGAAAGAAAATCCAACGTATGAAGAAGTGTGCACTCATTTAACAGGTCATTACGAAGCAGTTCAAATAACATTTGATCCGGAAGTATATCCTTATGAAAAATTATTGGACTTATTTTGGCAACAAATTGATCCGACAGATACAGGTGGACAATTTGGTGATCGAGGAAGTTCATATAAAACGGCAATTTTTTATCATAACGAAAATCAAAAAGAACAAGCAATTGCCTCAAAAGAAAAACTCGAAAAAAGTGGCGTTTTCAAGAAATCAATTGTGACAGAAATATTACCTGCAAAACCATTTTATGAAGCTGAGGAATATCATCAGCATTATTATAAAAAGCATCCAGTTCGTTATCAGTTATACTTTAAAGGTTCTGGTCGCCAAAAATTTTTAAAGGAGCACTGGAAAACTGGTCAAGAAGAGTTAAAGCAAAAGCTCACACCAATTCAGTATGCTGTTACACAAGAAGATGCAACTGAACCGCCTTTTAGAAATGAGTTCTGGGATCATAAAGAAAAAGGGATTTATGTTGATATCGTATCTGGAGTTCCATTATTTAGTTCATTGGACAAATTTGATTCAGGCTGTGGATGGCCAAGTTTTACAAGACCTATATTAAAGGGTGAAGTTGAAGAGAAAAAGGATTATAGCCATGGAATGCTGCGTATTGAAGTGAGAAGTGCAGAATCTGATTCACATCTAGGTCACGTTTTTGATGATGGGCCTGGACCTGAGGGGCTTCGTTACTGCATTAACTCTGCTGCTTTAAGGTTTATTCCATATGAAAAAATGGATGAAGAAGGTTATGGTAATTACAAGAGCATCTTTCTGAAATAGAGTGCTATTTAATTTATTTCACTTATATGGGATATAAATAAATAAACGAATGAAACCGAGATGTAATATTGTCTCGGTTTTTTCTTTATTAAAAGATGACACTGGATTATAACCTAATCATTACTTTTTTAATCTGTCTCAAATATTTTTAAAATGTTTTCTGAAAATATTTACAATTTTGAAATAAGTGTGTTAATATAAAAGTGTCACAAAGTTGTCACAAATTAGGTATTGCAATTCGCGGAAAAGAAGAAACAGGAGGTTAATCATTATGAAGCAAACTGATCTTGAAATCGTTGAAACATATACTCAATATTCTGGTATTGCCTTTTTTATTGGTCTTATTCTTTTTTTACTTTATTTCACTGGAAGCGGTTTCTTACATACAGGCGTAAGCTTAACGGTGAGCATAGTATTGATGGGCTCTTGTTCAACCTTATTTTTATTAGGTACTTTTTTGGGATTGATGTTTTCAGTTTCTTCAAAAGAACAAGTTTAAACGTTAAAAAAAGAGTGGGTGTTCAATGACGAAAAGTCAATTTGGACACCCTTTTATTTTTGTGTAACATATTTTATCTGATGAGTACATAAAGTAATTTGATTAAAGTCACTATTCATCTGATACGTCGAAAAGATGGAAGTTTTGATGCACTAGGAGGTGTCAATAAGGATGAACTTTTTAAAAAAACTAAAAGATATGGATCGTAATGTGTGGATTCGAGTTATTGGAGAAACGATTACGAGTAGTGCGATGATGATGCTAATGCCATTTTTTGCACTATATTTAGAAGGTAAAGTTGATTCGATGTTAAAAGTAGGATTTATCATGTCAATTTCACCTATAGCATCTTTATTTGGTTCGATGGCCGGGGGTAGGCTAGCTGATCTATACGGTCGCAAACGTATGATGGTCTTTTCAACACTTGGAACATCTCTCATTTTAGTTTCGTTTGCTTTAGTAGAAGGCTATACGGCATTCTTAATTTTATCGATTTTGCTAGGGATTAGTAATTCGTTTTTTAATCCAGCAGCTTCGGCAATGGTAGCTGATGTAACTGAACCCGAAGAAAGAACTGAGGCATATGGGTTATTAAGGGTTGGGAGTAATGTAGGTACTGTTATTGGTCCATTATTAGGGAGTTCGGTTGTTTATTTTTCAAAAGACAGTTTATTTTATATTGCAGCAATAACTTTGGGACTTTATAGTATTGCTCAATTAATTCTATTAAAAGAAACACTCCCTCTAGAAAAAAATGTTAAAGAAAAACAGGACAAAACGAGAATCCCGTTTAAAAAGGTTATGAACATCATTATTTCTGATAAATTATTGCTTTTTTATGTAGCAACAGGTGTCATAATATCAATGGGGTTTTCACAAATTGAAGGAATGCTACCACTTTATTTTAAACAAAGTTTTAATTCTCATTTCGGTGAGTGGAATCCTTATCCGTTTTTAATGTCACTTAATGGATTGTTAGTTGTGCTTTTTCAATTTCCTATTTCAAGTTATTTATCGAATCGTTCGATTGGAAAAACGATGTTCTATGGAACGATATTATTTGGTTTAGGTATTTTATCGATTGGTTTTGCACCACCACTTTTGCTTTCTATTGGGTTAGGTAAGTGGATGATTCTTTTCCTATTGGCAATTATTTTCATATACTACACCTTTGGAGAAATGGTCATGTCGCCAGTTCAAATGACATTTGTGGCGAATATCGCACCTGAAGAATTAAGGGCAACTTATATGGCTGTTGGAAGTATGAAGTGGACAATAGGAGGATTCCTTGGACCTTTATTAGGTGGCTTTTTATTTGATTTAAAGTTAGGGGTCTGGCTTTTTATCATTCTTGGAACAGGAGTTGTGCTATCGGGTGTAATGTATCGTTCACTAGATGAAAAGGTAGCCTTAAGAGATAATCAACAAGGTATAGCTCAATAGCTTTCATGCAGTCTGAATTAAGATTTTTTTATTCTGTCGTACTAGTATAGTGTCATACGCTATACTTTTTTTAGTTGTAAAGAAATCACAAAACAGCTATCATTGCATATGTTGTAAAGAAATATAGGTTTCTACCCATAAAAGCTTATACACTTTTGTATAAAGTGGTACAATAGGGGGAGCAAAAAATAGTAGGGGGAACATCATGAAGATTAAGTTAGGATTATTATATGGCGGTAAATCTGCTGAACACAAAGTATCATTACAAACAGCTTTTGCCGTTATTTCTGCATTAGATCACACAAAATTTGATGTGTATCCAATTTATATAACAGAACAAGGCGAATGGTTACAAGGGAAACAAATTGAAGGTAAAGTAGAAAGTGTTGCAGCTTTAAAATTCTCAAATGAAGACCAACATGTAAATGAAATCGCTCCTGTCGCGTTAACTTCATCAATTATTCCTGCAGCTTCAAATCAAGATTCAACTGGCCCAGTTGATGTTATTTTCCCATTATTACATGGACCAAATGGTGAAGATGGAACAGTTCAAGGTTTACTGGAATTATTAAATATTCCTTATGTAGGTAATGGGGTATTAGCTTCAGCTGCTGGTATGGATAAAGTGATTATGAAAAACTTATTTGCTCAAGCAGGTATTCCTCAAGCTAAATATGTTCATTTCCTAAAAACGGAGTGGAAAGAAAATGCGGAATCTTGCTATGAAGTAGTAGAGAAAGAATTAGGTTATCCGGTATTTGTTAAGCCAGCAAACTTAGGATCAAGTGTTGGTATAACGAAAGCTAAAAACCGTGAAGCATTAATCGCTTCATTTGAAGAAGCATTCCAATTTGACCGTAAAATAATTATTGAAGAAAATATTGTTGGACGTGAAATTGAAATTGCTGTTTTAGGTAACGATAAAGTTGAATGTTCTGTTGTTGGTGAAATCAAACCTTCAGTAGAATTTTATGACTATAGTGCAAAATATGAAAGTGGCGATACTGGTTTAATTATTCCAGCTCCTGTAGAAACAAAAACGTATGAAAAAATTAAGCATTACGCAGAAGTTGCATTCAAAGCAATTGATGGTTCAGGCTTAACACGTGCAGATTTCTTTGTAACAGAAGATGGTGGAGTACTAATGAATGAAGTTAATACAATGCCTGGATTTACTCCATTCAGTATGTACCCTCAATTATGGCAGGCTACTGGAGTAACATATCCAAAATTAATTGAAAAATTAATAGACCTAGCTATTGATCGTCACGAGCAAAAACAACAAATTAAATATAATATTTAACAATTGAAAACACTATTCATGCTTGAATAGTGTTTCAGTTTGTTGGCAAAATCTAATATCTGATGTTCAGACTAATTGAAATCGTTTGTCTTTCGAGGCGCAAAGTCTGATGGGGAGTGGAGTTATCGTAAATGGTAATGAGGACCGCAGTCAGCGAAGTAAGCGAGCGTTTTGCGGGCAGTCTGAAACACTATTGATGACAGAATAGTGTTTTCATATGAAAAAAAGAAAAATGTTATAGAAGAGGAGTGGGTGACAATGTCAATCGTACGTACTTTATCTCAAATCGTTCATATGATTCCTGGTAGTGAATTAAAAGGAGAAGATTTAACGATCAATGGAGTTTCAACAGACTCACGTGTAGATTTAACTGGAAAATTATTTATTCCGCTTATTGGTGAAAAATTCGATGCGCATCAATTTTTACCTCAAGCAATTGAGAATGGTGCTAGTGCAGTACTTTGTTCGAGAAAGTTTATAAATGTGCCAACAAACGCTTCTGTTATTTTTGTTGAAGACACGTTAGAAGCTTTACAACACTTGGCTAAATCGTATTTAAGCGAGTGGAATGGTAAAGTAGTCGGTATCACAGGAAGTAATGGGAAAACCTCTACAAAGGATATTTTAACGAGCATTCTTTCAGCAAAATACAAAGTACATAAAACACAAGGGAACTTTAATAATCATATTGGACTTCCGTTAACAGTATTAGCAATGTCAGAAGATACAGAGGTTGCTGTACTAGAGATGGGGATGAGCAATTTTGGTGAAATTGAATTCTTATCTAACTTAGCTGAGCCTGATGCAGCGATTATTACGAATATCGGTGAGTCCCATATGCAAGAGCTAGGCTCAAGAGCGGGTATTGCAAAAGCGAAGCTTGAGATTGCTAGTGGATTATCAAAAAGTGGATTACTTGTAATTAATGGTGATGAACCATTACTAATTGAAGGTACAAAAGACAAAAACTCAATCTATACAATTGAATCATTTGGTTTTAATGAAAGCAATGATGTATATCCAACATTTATTGAAATGAGTGAATCTGGTAGCGAATTTGTAATAAATAATGCTAAGGATTTTCGTTTCAAATTGGGCGTATTAGGCAAACATAATATTAGTAATACATTGGCAGCCATTGCAGTTGCGAGAAAGTTTTCTCTAACTTGGGATGAAATTAGTTCTGGTATGCAAAATTTAGAAATGACAAAAATGCGTATGGAGCTATTAAAAAATGAAAATGGAATAACAATTATTAATGATGCTTACAATGCGAGCGTTACGTCAATGAAAGCGGCACTTTTATTTGCTTCAGAACTAAAAGGTTATAACAGAAAATTTGTGGTTTTTGGTGACATGCTAGAACTAGGTGATCAAGAAATTGCTTTTCATGAAGAAATTGGGGAAGAAGTTGTAAATTTACATTTCGACTTTCTATACACTTTCGGACCATTAAGTAAATTTGCAGCAACTTCAGCTTTCGAACAAATGGACTCTTCGAAAGTAAAAAGCTTTGACGATAAAAATAAACTAATTGAAGATTTATTACAACAAGTTCAGCCAAAAGACCTAGTATTAGTTAAGGGCTCTAGGGGAATGAAGTTAGAAGAAGTTGTAAATGCACTTGTAAAACTGACATAGGGGAAATTTGTTTAGAAAAAGGGAACTTATAAGGTAGAGAAGGTCATGTAAATTCCAATCTTTTGCTGATACCTTATTCCCTTTTTCCTTAACCATGCCCTAATGATATACAAAGTGAAAACTTTATTCTCATAATTTAACAAATGAAAACTGTTCGTAATATAAGGGATGAAAAAAGTTATAAACTATTGAATTTACGGAGAAAATATCTATATTTCAAAGGGTAGCTATAGTTCAAATGTCAAATTGTTAGAATATAACTTCATTTGCTTTTTAGATGGAATGTACGTATAATGGGTAGATATTGTTTCCTTTTCATGATACTTCGGTATTGTTTTCCACTAATAACGAACCTTCCATAATGAACAGTCACGAAACATATAATTTTTATAGATTTTTTATAGATCATTTTTATAGATCAATTGAGATACAAAGGAGATTAACCAAATTGACAACATTTCAAGAATTAGGATTAAGTAGTAAGATCCTGTTTGCGATTGAAAAATTAGGCTTCGAGGAAGCTACACCAATTCAAGCGCAGACTATTCCATTAGCAAAACAAGGCCATGATGTAATTGGTCAAGCGCAAACTGGTACTGGTAAAACTGCCGCTTTTGGTATTCCATTACTAGAGAAAATTGATGTAGATAGCAACAATGTTCAAGGGCTTGTAATCGCACCTACACGTGAATTAGCAATTCAAGTTGGTGAAGAATTACACAAAATTGGTATGAACAAAGGTGTAAAAATTCTTCCGATATACGGTGGACAAGACATTAACCGTCAAATGCGTTCATTAAAAAAATTCCCACATATTATTGTAGGAACTCCTGGTCGTATTCAAGACCATATTAACCGTCGTACAATTCGCCTAAACAATGTAAATACAGTTGTATTAGATGAAGCGGATGAAATGTTAAACATGGGATTCATTGAAGATATTGAAGCGATCTTAAAAGAAGTTCCAGAAAACAAACAAACACTTCTTTTCTCTGCTACAATGCCTGATCCAATTCGTCGCATTGCAGAAACTTTCATGACAAATCCACAAATTGTAAAAGTAAAAGCAAAAGAAGTTACAATGCCTAACATTGAACAACATTTTATTGAAGTTCAAGAAAAGAAAAAATTTGACGTTCTTACACGTTTATTAGATATTCAAACACCAGAATTAGCAATTATTTTTGGTCGTACAAAACGTCGTGTTGATGAATTATCAGAAGCATTAAACTTACGTGGTTATGCTGCAGAAGGTATTCATGGTGATTTATCACAAGCAAAACGTGAGCAAGTACTTCGTAAATTTAAAGCTGGTTCAATTGATGTTTTAGTTGCAACTGATGTAGCGGCTCGTGGATTAGATATTTCTGGAGTTACACATGTATATAACTTTGATATCCCACAAGATCCTGAAAGTTATGTTCATCGTATTGGACGTACAGGACGTGCTGGTAAATCAGGTATAGCGATGTTATTTATTACTCCTCGTGAGTTTAATCAATTAAAAAATATCGAACGTACAACTAAACGTCGTATGGAACGTATGACTGCACCTACATTAGACGAAGCAATTGAAAGTCAACAACGCATCATTGCAGAAAAATTAACTTCGACTATGGAAAGTGATAATTTAGCGTTCTATAAACGTATTGCAGAAGAATTACTTGAAGAGCATGATTCTGTAAGTGTTGTAGCTGCAGCTTTAAAAATGTTAACAAAAGAGCCAAACGAAACACCAATTCGTTTAACTGACGAGCCACCAATGGTCAAACGTGACCGTGGCGGACGCGGAGGAAATGGTGGAAACGGTGGCGGTGGATACCGTCGTGGTGAAAATAGACGTGGCGGTGGAGATGGACGTCGTAGCGATAATCGTCGTGGAGATGGACGTCGTGGAGACCGTGATAACCGTGGAGGAAGCTTCCGTAGCAAACGTAGCGAAGGTTCTCGTGATAACAACCGTGGTGGACAACGTAAAACACAAGACAGCAGTAAATAAGAAATTAGTTAAGGTACATGGTTAAATCCATGTACCTTTTTGTTTATAATTTAATTCTCTCGTAATGTGTGAATTCGGGTAGATTCCATACACTAATTAAAAACATATGAGAGTTGGAATGAAAATGCTTGTAAGACTTGGGTATGTTGCAATGAGTATGAATTTACAAAATGCCTCGCCATCAAAGACGATGACGGTTGCACAGTTTTTAAAGCAAAAGGATAGAGAAGCGGCCATTCGTAAGCTTGAACAAATTGCTAATACAAATATTAATAACTGTATAAGACTACTAAAACACAACAAGGCACATGATATATCATTTTTTCGACTAAGTAGTAAATTAATCCCTTTAGCAAACCATGAAGAAGTGGCAGATTGGAATTATATAAAACCATTAAAGGAAAGTTTATTTGAGTTAGGCAAATTCGCAATTGCGAATGAAATGAGGATTGATTTTCATCCGGATCATTTCGTTATATTAAACTCTACTAATGAAGAATTATTAAAAACATCGGTAAAAACTTTGAAAATGCATTATCAATTGTTAAAAGCGATGAAAATTAATACCGAACAGCGGTGTGTATTACATGTTGGTGGAGGGTATGATGATAAGGAAAAATCACTTGAACAATTAATTGAGAATTTTAGCCTTGTACCCGGACAAATTCAAAAAATGCTAATGTTTGAAAATGATGATACAACATTTACGTTTGATGAAACGTTATTTGCTTGTGAAAAATTAGGTGTACCACTTGTATTTGACTATCATCACCATTTAGTTAACCACATAAATGAAGATTGGGTAAAAAATTGGGGGTATACAGTTGATACATGGAAAGCTTCGAGTTTGCCAATGAAAATGCATATATCAAGTCCTAGAGATGAGAAAGATGTACGTGCACATGCTGATTATGTGGATTCAAATCTGTTTATGACATTTTTAAATGAAATTTATGGCTCAGTTAGTCAAATTGATTGTATGATTGAAGCGAAACAAAAAGATAATGCGTTATTTCAATTGATGGATGATCTAAAAAAACATTCGTCCATTGAAGTAATTAATGGTTCAAGCTTTTATTTTAAACCATAGTGCAAAAAGGTAAGGGTGAGGGAATATGATTGTGGGAATTGGATTAGACTTAGTAGAGATTGAACGAATGAAGGAAATTATTAGTTCGCAGCCTCGTTTCGCGAAAAGGATTCTAACTGAAGCAGAATATGAGATCTACGAAAATTTATCAGAACGAAGAAAACTTGAATTTTTATCTGGACGATTTGCGGCTAAAGAAGCTTGTTCAAAAGCCTTTGGAACCGGTATAGGGAAGGAATTAGGATTCCAAGATATCGAAATATTAAATGATGAAAAAGGTAAGCCGGTATTAACGGTTGATTTGCCGTTTATACCGTTTTTATCAATTACGCATACTGAACATTATGCAGCGGCTCAAGTGGTATTACAGCAAATATAATTATAATAGCAGTCACTCATTTTAAGAGAGTGGCTGCTTTTTTTTTATAAATTGGCTCTGTTACTATTAATTGTTGATTTTAGTNNATGGAAAGCGAAGTACCTGGAATGGAAAATCAACATTCTTTTTTAACAGAGCCTATAAATTAAGAACGTATAAATAGAAAAATCGACGTAGATACGTATTCAGTATAAGCTCAACTACACTTCTGCCTTTGCCTAAATGATCTTCACTCGTTAAGTTTCCTTTTAAATTTTTTAATTTAGCTCGTCATGCTAGTCTGCATATTTTAGAGCTTGACCTCATATAGTTCTATGAGGATATGAGAAGCAAGGTTGCAACGTGCATGAATAAATCTAGATTTTACTTCTAAGCTACTCGCGCACATTTATTCATATGCCTTTGCATAAGATTCTCTTTTTTACACTATAAGAGGAACAAAGGAGCTGGGGAGATGAAGAAAAAGCTTGTAGCGATGCTTTTGACTATCATGTTGGTACTATCATTGGCTGCATGTGGCAAGAAAACGAAGGATGATGTTGTAGGTTCTCTTAGCAATCAGATGGAAAAAATGGATGGTTATAAGGCGGATGCAACATTAACGATTAATAATGGAAATGATCCGCAAAAGTATGAAGTAGTCATTTGGCATAAAAAACCTTCTTACTACCGTGTACAATTAAAAAATGCTAAGAGTGATCAAAATCAAATCATTTTAAGAAACAAAGAAGGTGTGTTTGTTTTAACACCAGCATTAAATAAAAGTTATCGTTTCCAAAGTGACTGGCCATCAAATAGCAGTCAACCATACTTACCGGAATCATTGGTTAATGACCTAGTACAAGATAAAAGTGCAACATTTAAAACAACTAAAAAAGGTTATGTTTTTGAAACGAAAACAAATTATACGAATAGACAATTGCTCCCAACACAAGAAATTACGTTTAAGAAGAAAGGTCTAATACCTGAATCAGTAAAATTATTGGATACAGATAAGAATGTTGTGTTGGATGTTAGATTTGATAAAGTACAATACAATGCTAAATTTGATAGTGATGCATTCGATGTTAAGAAAAATATGACAAGCGCTCGTTTAAGTGTGCCTACATCTACAAATCCAGAAAATGACCCTAATTTATTAGTAACACTTTACCCTAATTATTTAATGAAGGGTGTCGTATTAGAAGATCAACAAGAAGTAAAAACAGAAAATGGTGTTCAAGTCATTCTTTCATATAAAGGTGATAAAAAATCATTTACCTTAATTGAAGAAAAAGCAAGGATTTCAGAGTCAGGAACAACGATGGAAATTACGGGTGAACCAGTAGATTTAGGAAAAACTGTAGGAGCTTTATCTGATAAGATGATCTCATGGTCATACGGAGGAACAGACTTTACAATTGTTTCTAAAAACTTAACTCAAAGTGAGTTAATTCAAGTTGCTCAATCCGTCGGAGATACAGGCACAAAATAATATTTTTTTTCAAACTTAAAAAGGCGTGATGATGCTTTATCACGCCTTTTTAAATTTCAAATAAACTATGAGTGAGAAGGTTATTGGTTGACAATTATAGTAAAATAAGCAAATAATTTTACACATATGAAAAAGAGTAATGGGTAAATCGATAAGGAAGTGTAAATCATGACAGAAACACCATTTTATCGCGACACATGGGTAGAAGTAGATTTAGATGCAATTGAAGAAAACATCAAAAATATTGTATCGCTTTACCCTAATCATCAAGAAATTTATGTAGCTTTAAAAGCGAATGCCTATGGACATGGTTATGTTGAAGTGGCTAAACAAGCATTAAAGTCTGGCGCAACGAGATTGTTGGTTGCATTCATTGATGAAGGGATTTTTCTACGTAACGCGGGAATAGATGCACCGATTTTAGTATTAGGAGCAACTAGACCAGAGGATATTAAGGTTGCTATCAAGCATAAATTAACTTTAACGGCATATAATGTTGATTGGTTAGAAGCTATTTCTCAGAATCTGAAAAATACAGATGGTACAATGATTCATATTAAATTTGATACTGGGATGGGTAGATTAGGCCTAAAGACAAAATCTGAATGGGAGCAGGCTGCATCGATCTTACAAAAAAATCCATCAATTAAACTAGAAGGTTTGTTTACGCATTTTGCTACTGCCGATGAGCTAAATAGATCCTACTTTAAAGAGCAAGTAGACAAATTTTATGAATGTATAGAATGGGTTAAGAGCACTGGATTCTCTCCTGAGGTCATTCATTGTGCGAATAGTGCAGCGGCTGCATTAGAAACTAATTTATTTAATACTGTACGTGTAGGTATTATCATGTATGGTTTAACTCCATCTTTAGAAATAAAACCATTGCTGCCGTTTACATTAAAGCCTGCACTATCGTTTTATACGAAAATCTCACATATTAAGCAATTGCCAGCTAATAGTGGTGTAAGTTATGGAGCAACATATTTTACTTCTGATTCAGAATGGATAGCTACATTACCGGTGGGATATGCTGATGGTTGGCTAAGAGATATGCAAGGATTTTCTGTATTAGTTGAAGGTGAAAAGGCAGAAATCGTTGGTAGAGTTTGTATGGATCAGTGTATGATCAAGCTTTCTAAACATTATCCTGTTGGTACAAAAGTGACTTTAATAGGAGAAAGTAAGGATGGAGTGGTAACGGCTGAGGAAGTCGCTACTCACATGAATACAATCAATTATGAAGTAACATGCCTTATCAATCATAGAGTACCAAGAGTATATAAAAAGAATGGAAATATTAAGTCCATAAGTAATTATCTAGTATCAGATTCATTGTAATTTGATGTATTAAAGTATGAAACACTGTTATTTGGTTAAGATAAACGAAGATATGTGTCTTTCCAATCACTGAAAATAATGGTATGATGTAGTATAGGGAGATATATGGGTAATAGTTGATTCTGGAGGTGCTGAAACTTGTCCGAACTAAATGCGACAACTGAAATAACAGTACGTTTACCAAAACACGTAGTAAGCGAACTAGATGGATTAGTCAAGCAAGAAAACGGTAATCGAAATGAGTATATTTATCAAGCGACTAAGATGTTTTTAAAGGATCGTAAAAGACGCCAAAGTCGTGAACAAATGCGACGTGGATACATGGAAATGGCTAAAATCAACTTATTAATATCTTCTGAGTCATTCTATGCTGAGTCTGAAGCGGATTCTAAAGTGGAGCGCTTAGTTAGCGGGGGGTAATCACTTGATAGTAAAACGTGGCGACGTATATTTTGCAGACCTTTCCCCTGTAGTTGGCTCGGAACAAGGTGGAGTTCGTCCGGTTCTCATAATACAAAATGATATCGGTAATCGTTTTAGTCCTACCGTTATAGTCGCTGCGATTACAGCACAAATCCAAAAAGCAAAGCTTCCAACACATGTTGAAATCGATGCTAAAAAATATGGATTTGAACGTGATTCGGTTATACTACTAGAACAAATTCGAACGATTGACAAACAGCGATTAACCGATAAGATAACACATCTTGATGATGAGATGATGGATCAGGTTGATGAAGCGTTGCAAATCAGTTTAGGACTTGTTGACTTTTAAAGTTGCTTTTTTCAGCAGCTTTACCTACATAGATTATAATAAATGTTTTGTAACCCTTTCGTCTTGAAAGGGTTATTTTAGGTCTTATTAAATTCCCAAAAATTGGAGGCGTTAATTTATGTCACATCAATTGATTAAAAAAATAGCATCTGATTTATCGATTACTTCGAAACAAGTAGCTACTGTCATTGAATTAAAAGAAGAAGGAAATACAATCCCCTTTATTGCCCGATACCGAAAAGAAAAAACGGGTTCACTTGATGAAGTACAAATTCATTCCATTTTAGAAAAATATGAGTATGCCGTAAATCTTCAAACACGAAAAGATGAAGTGATTCGTTTAATTGCGGAAAAAGGTAAACTGACTGATGAATTGCGTAAAAGTATCACATTAGCGACGAAGCTTCAAGAAGTAGAGGATTTATACCGACCATTTAAAGAAAAAAGAAGAACTCGAGCTACAGTTGCAAAAGATAAAGGCTTAGAGCCTTTTGCAGAATGGTTATTTTCAATGCCGAATGAAGGTTCCCTTGCAGATGAAGCATTAAAATACATAAATGTTGAACTAGAAGTAAGTACAGTTGATGAAGTTATTCAAGGTGGAAAAGATATTATTGCAGAATGGATTGCAGACAATGCGACGTATCGTAAATGGATCCGTGAAACTACCTTTAAAAAAGGAACGATTGACAGTACTGTCAAAGATTCCGAAAAAGACGAGAAAAAAGTATATGAAATGTACTATGAATACTCAGAACCAATTTCAAGAATTGTTCCACATAGAGTTCTAGCAATGAATCGTGCTGAGAAAGAAGATATTTTAAAGGTTGCAATTCAATCTCCTTTTGATGAAATTATTTCATTCTTAGAAAGAAAGGTCATTACAAAGGACTCTATTGTAAGACCTATACTAGTAGAGGTTGTTGAAGATGCTTATAAAAGATTAATTCAGCCTTCAATCGAAAGAGAGATTCGTAAGGAACTATCTGAAAAAGCTGATTCGCATGCGATTAATATTTTCTCAGAAAACTTGCGTTCATTATTACTGCAGCCACCATTAAAAGGGAAAATTGTGCTAGGAGTCGACCCAGCATTCCGAACAGGTTGTAAATTAGCGGTAGTAGATGAGACTGGAAAAGTTCTTAAAATAGATGTTATTTATCCTCATCCATTCAGGGGGGAAAGAGAAGAAGTTCAAAGAAATAAACGAGAACAAGCAATTGCAAAAATTAAAGAGATCCTTGTTAAATATCAAATCGAAATGATTGCAATTGGAAACGGTACTGCATCGAGAGAAACTGAGCTATTTATCTCTGAAATTCTAAAAGAAATGAAAAATAATATTTACTATGTAATCGTAAATGAAGCTGGAGCAAGTGTTTATTCAGCATCCGAGCTAGCAAGAGAAGAGTTTCCAGATTTACAAGTTGAGGAACGAAGCGCGGTATCAATTGCAAGACGTCTACAAGACCCGTTAGCAGAACTAGTTAAAATTGATCCTAAATCTGTTGGGGTAGGATTATATCAACATGATGTATCTCAAAAAAGTTTGAATGAATCATTAACATTCGTCGTTGAAACTTCGGTTAACCAAGTTGGTGTAAATGTAAATACAGCGTCAGTTTCACTTCTACAATACGTATCAGGCTTGTCTAAAACAGTAGCAAAAAATATCGTTAATTACCGTGATGAAAAAGGGAAAATTACAAATCGTAAAGAGCTTAAAACAATACCGAGATTAGGTTCTAAAACATACGAACAATGTATCGGATTTTTACGTGTTCTTGAAGGGGATGAGCATTTGGATCGCACAAGTATTCATCCAGAGAGCTACGTACAAGTAAAAAAACTATTAAAGCAATTAAATTTCTCGACGAGTCAAATTGGATCAAATGAATTGAAAGAAAAGTTAAGGTCAATCGATTTAAAAGATGTTTCAGCGCAATTGGATATTGGTGAAATTACGCTAAATGATATTTTAGCATCACTGATGCAACCAGAAAGAGATTTACGTGATGAATTAGCAGCACCAATCCTACGCCAAGATGTTCTTCAAATTGAAGATTTAAAAATAGGTATGGAGCTTGAAGGAACAGTAAGAAATGTAGTCGATTTTGGCGCATTTGTTGATATTGGATTAAAAAATGATGGCCTCGTTCATATTTCTAGAATGAGTAGTAAATTTATTAAGCATCCTCTAGACGTTGTATCAGTTGGTCAAGTCGTAAAGGTTTGGATCGCTGAAGTTGACCAAAAGAAACAAAGAGTAGGCTTATCTATGCTACCAATTGAATCAAAAGAAATCGTCAAAGCTTAATTTTTTGATAATAAAACCAACATTGATTTAATAATTTTATTTGGTAACGGTTTTTTTCATAAAATGCTTTTTGAATTTGAGATTTTAGCCAACTAGGCATTACCATGATGAAAACCTCCAACTTAAAAATCTTCGCCCATCTTAATTTGGGATGGGCGATGAAATAAATGAGTGAGGGGTAACCTTCCGATACATTGTATAAAAAGGATAACTGTATTGTTCATTTTGAATAGTAAAAATTACGCCGTTGTAGAGAGATTTACTAAGAGCAGCCCATTTAGCATAAATCGTACTAATAAGATCTTTTGAAATTCTCATTTGTATGTTTAATGTATGCACATACCCAAGAAATTGTGAGTTGTTCAGCTATAATTAAGAAGAAAAAGAGGATGGCGATTTACAAATGGATAATGAGAAGATTCAAAAATTGGTTGAAGATTTATCGATGACATATTTCGAGCGACCATTTCTTCACCAAGCCTCTTTCAATACTCGATTGAGGACAACTGGTGGAAGGTATTTATTAAAAACAAGCAATATCGAATTAAATAAGCTGTACTATGAAGAATACGGAATTGAAGAGCTGAAGGGGATTATTTTACACGAGCTATGTCACTATCATCTTCATATTATGAAAAAAGGATATAAACACGAAGATCAAGACTTTAAAGATTTACTAAAAAAAGTAGGTGCTCCTAGGTATTGTAAACCGTTAAAAACAATCAAAAAAAGAACACACTCAATTAAGTACAAATATAGATGTTCAGGATGTGGGCAAGCCTTTTTAAGAAAAAGAAAAGTAGACATAAATCGTTTTGTGTGTGGTATCTGCAAAAGTCCGTTAAAACAATTATAAATAGTGTTGACATGTAGTATATGTATAGTTTATATTAATACTTGTCATCACGTCACAAGACAAGATGGAAGAGTTAGAATTTTTCCGCAGTAGCTCAGTGGTAGAGCACTCGGCTGTTAACCGAGTGGTCGTAGGTTCGAACCCTACCTGCGGAGCCATTATTTTAGAGAAGTACCCAAGTGGCTCAAGGGGCGCCCCTGCTAAGGGTGTAGATCGTTAACGCGGTGCGAGGGTTCGAATCCCTTCTTCTCTGCCATACATACGGCCCGTTGGTCAAGCGGTTAAGACACCGCCCTTTCACGGCGGTAACACGGGTTCGAGTCCCGTACGGGTCACCATTTTATCATGGAGGATTAGCTCAGCTGGGAGAGCACCTGCCTTACAAGCAGGGGGTCGGCGGTTCGAGCCCGTCATCCTCCACCATTAATTTCATACGGTCCCGTGGTGTAGCGGTTAACATGCCTGCCTGTCACGCAGGAGATCGCCGGTTCGATCCCGGTCGGGACCGCCATTAATTACTACAGTTTGTAGTATTTTTTTCTTTATTTGGAGAAAAATAGTAGTGAGATGGTTGGATTTTTTTATCTTGAGAGTTTAGTTTGAGAGATAGATTATTACAGTATAAAAAATCCTGTGGGGCGGGTTTATGAAGAGTGCTCGTACATTAGGTAAAGAAGTATAGTATATTGATATGTCGGATTGTTTTTATCTTGAGGAGTAGATTCTAGAGGTAGAACATTACAACATAAAAAAAATCCTGCGGTGCAATTTCATGAAGATTATTCGAAGAAGTAGATTCATGAAGGTTAATCATTGGGCTATAGCCAAGCGGTAAGGCAACGGATTTTGATTCCGTCATGCCCTGGTTCGAATCCAGGTAGCCCAGCCATTTTTGTTTTTAATCGTAATGTTTAAGGTAGAGGGATTTGCTTTTATCTTAAATGCGATCGTGTATACAGCAAGTAAGTTTAAAATTAGTTGGTTTTTCATTGTACTTGTAATATCATGTATTTATAAAACTTATTATTATGAGCCATTAGCTCAGTAGGTAGAGCACGAATGAATAAGCTACGAAGCGACAACATCAGCGTACTTGTCGAGCCACTACTTGAATAGCTACCTGAGACAAGGACGTCAATAGAAACGTACAATATTTTTATACCTTATTAATATGAGCCATTAGCTCAGTCGGTAGAGCATCTGACTTTTAATCAGAGGGTCGAAGGTTCGAATCCTTCATGGCTCACTTTTTGTTTATTCGCGGTCGTGGCGGAATGGCAGACGCGCTAGGTTGAGGGCCTAGTGGAGGTTTCTCCGTGGAGGTTCAAGTCCTCTCGGCCGCATCTTAATATGACTTATCAAGGCATCTTACAATTGTAGGGTGTCTTTTTTGTGTTGTTAGACATCTATAGTAATGAATCAATAGGCTTAATTTTTTTTTGCAGATTAAGAAATCGCTTTTTTGTTAGGTAGTAAAAAAGCCTAATGATAAAAGGAATATTCATGTCAACCACAGGTTGCACCCAAATGCACGTATTGCTATCTTTACTTTACATAGCTTATTTTTCATAATTGAGTTACTGAAAGGTTGTGATTTATTATGATTTTTAGTAAACGATTGAAAGATGAGCGTGAAAAAAGAGGATGGTCACAAAATGATCTTGCGGAGAAGATTCATGTAAGTCGACAAACTGTTTCGAAATGGGAAACGGAGAAGAATTATCCAAGTATTGAGATTCTAATTAAATTAAGTGATCTATTCGATATTACAATCGATGAGTTACTTAGAAGTGATGAGGAATTAAAAGAAAAAATAATTCAAGATAGTAAACAGTTATTACATCCGAAATGGAAAATAACTTTTGAAAGTATTTTTATAGTCGGATTTATTTTATTACTTTCTAAATTGGTGATATTTCTTTTGAATAAATTTACGGGTGCAGATATTACAATTTTAAAAGATAATCCTGTTATTATTAATTTTTTACCGATGATATTGATGGTCATAGGTGGTATCGGTTCAGATTATTTTAAAAAGAAATACGTAGATTGATTAATAATCGTGTTTAAATCAAAAATAAAGAATTCTTTATAGCTCTACGTATCTGTAAAGATCTTCTATATTAGTAATTAAAAAACTCACTTTTGGTACATTCCAAAAGTGAGTCGTAATATTAATAATTAGCGGGATTTACTTGAACTGGTTTAAATTTTTGATTGGTATCAGAGTAATGCCACCATTCTTTTGAATAACCAACAAAACCGGCTTGTTGCATTGCTTTATCCATTATTTGATAATTCTTTTCTTGTACACTGCTTCGTTTATAGCTTCGAGATGCGCGTGAAGAAAAATCATCAAATTTAGATTGCATTTGTACTTCTTTTCCATCTAAAGTACACAGTGTGATATCTAATGTTGCACCTAGTTGATGTCCTCGGATATTTTTAGGATCTGGTTTAGCTACATAATCCGAATTTGGATATGCGTTCCAAAGTGTTTGCTGTGCTGATAAAGGACGGTAAGCATCCCAAACTTTAATCGTATAACCTTGTTTTTTAAGAATAGAGTTTGCTTTAGCTAATTTTTTAGCTGTGCTCGTTCTAAGAATGGCTTGGCTAAAATTGTATATACGTTTGCCTGTAAAGTTGTTGGTTGTATTATATCTCAAATCAACAATAATACTTTTATCTAAAGATTTAATATTAGTGAATTCTGCGATTACATATTTTCCGCTTATAAATCCTGTTTTATTTTTAAATTTAATTTTATACCATCCATTGGATTGCCTATTAATAACCGTTAAAAATTGACCTTTAACCACAGTGCCAATCAACTTATATTTCGTACTCGGGCCGCTGCGGACATTTAGTTTACTCGCAGTTACGGTATAAACTTTACTTGCTGCATATGTAGAGGTTGGGATTGAAAAAAAACTTACCCATAAAAATGAAAAAGTTAAAATACTTACAATTATCTTCTTGATTCTTCTCATAGTTCACCTTCTGTTTAATTTATTTAATAATCTGTTAACTATTTTAATTATTCAATAGAATACACGGACTTTCAACTTAAAACTTATCGGATAACATTAAAAAAACATTACTATTCAGTAATGTTTTTTTGAAATTTATAATATTGGCGATAAAAGGCGAGAAATGGCTTCCTTTATTCTTATAAAGATTGCTCTCTCTTGATATGTTTCAAGTGTGAGCTCCCTAGAATGTTTACTATCAAATAAAAAAAAGTTTTGTAGTTCAGAGGCTTCTTTTTCTGAATAGACGATAGCGTTTATTTCAAAATTCAACTTAAAACTACGTGTATCAATGTTAGTAGTTCCTACTGAAGCTACTTCTTGATCAACAACGATTGTTTTAGCATGTAAAAAACCGTTTTCGTATAGTAATATTTTAGCACCATAGGATAAGAGTTCCCCAGCGTACGATAAAGTTGCCCAATAAACGAAAGGGTGATCAGGCTTACTCGGAATCATTAATCTTACATCGATACCAGATAATATAGCAATTTTACAGGCATCCATAATACTAGCGTCAGGAATGAAGTAAGGGGTTTGGATATAGATACTTTTTTTAGCTGACATAATTAGTTTAACGTACATGTTTTTTAAGTGCTCTGTTTCCGAATTTGGTCCACTGGCAACTATTTGTATGGGAGTACTTCCGATATTTTCATCATTATTAAATGCAAATTCTTCTATAATATGTAGATTCTGTTTAGTTGCTTGTTGCCAGTCTAATATAAACCGTCCTTGAATTTGATTTACTGATTCACCCTTTATTCGAAAATGAGTGTCTCTCCAATATCCAAATTTCCGGTCAATCCCTAGATACTCTTCTCCTACATTAAAACCACCTATATATGCAATTCTTCCATCAATAATACAAAGCTTTCTATGATTTCTATTATTTAATCGAAAATTGATGAGTCTTAGGAATGAAGGGAAGAAGGCTTTTACCTCACCACCATGTTTAACAAGCTCTTTGAAAAAAGAGGGGGTTATTCTTTTGGAACCAATGTCATCATACAGTACTCTTACCTTTACGCCTTCTTCTGCTTTTTTGGTTAGTTCATCTCGCAGTCTTTTTCCTAAAGAATCACGTTGGATGATATAGTACTGAATGTTAATCTCTTTTTTGGCAAGCTGTATGTCCCGGAATAAAGAATTAAATTTTTGGTGACCGTCACTAAATGTTTGTATTTCATTTTCCGTCGTTAATAAGGCGTTAGCAGATTTTAAATTCATCATAATTAAATGTGAATGTTTCGATAGTAATTTATCTTGGCGACAAAAACTTTGATCATTACTAATTTTATTAGCTTGGTCGGTAACTGCCAATTGGAGATAACTTCTTTCTTTATTGGAAAGATGATAGAAGTTTTTTTGTTTTAGTTGCCTACCTAAAAATAAATAGAGAAGAAACCCCAGTATGGGTATAAAGAGTAAAATCATTAGCCATGCCCATGTTGCGGCAACGTCTCTTTTTTCAATAAAGATTAATACTCCAGCTAGAAGTATATTAACGATAAGGAGGATTGTAAGAAAATTAATATCCATTTTTCACACTTCCTATGTAATTAGATTACCTTTTATTTTATTAATAATATCTTTTATATAATAGATTAAACTATACGAACAGTCAGCATACTTACGCAAAAATAAAAGTATTTTCTTATTTGCTCTGGAACTTTTCACGATAGCGACATCAAAAAAAACGGCGAATTATTGATAACATGTCAGAGGATATGGGGACTTTTGAAAATCAGACTATTGTCTAACAGTGTTTATCTTTAAATATTACTATAATAATTCCATAATGCTAATTCGTTTTATGTCTATAATGAGAAAACTATACTGATGAAAGCTGCTGTTCACGAAGTAAATTAAGCCAGGTAAGTATTGATGTAGCGTGATTAAAGCTAATGTGTAATTGAAAAATAAATTAATCGAAGTTTTTTTCTTAAATAGTGTTGACATTAAGTATCCTATACTTTAATATAGTTAAAGTCACGTCAGAAGTTAACGAAGTCAACAAGAGCTTATCGTAGTAAGCATTTAAAGTTAAAAAAACTTTTTTAAAAAAGTGTTGACATCAGCAGTTAGATGTTATAAACTGTAAAAGTCGCTAACAGAGACGACACACTTTATAATATGCGCCCGTAGCTCAATTGGATAGAGCGTTTGACTACGGATCAAAAGGTTATGGGTTCGAGTCCTTTCGGGCGCGCCATATTACGGGAAGTGGCTCAGCTTGGTAGAGCACCTGGTTTGGGACCAGGGGGTCGCAGGTTCAAATCCTGTCTTCCCGACCATTTCGCGGGTGTAGTTTAATGGTAAAATAGAAGCCTTCCAAGCTTCGGTCGTGGGTTCGATTCCCATCACCCGCTCCATTATAATATTGAACTTTGAAAACTAAACA
>NZ_NULG01000098.1 GCF_002577195.1 Bacillus sp. AFS041924 | reverse complement strand
AAAAATGGGGTTCAGACTAGATTAATCGATAAGGTTTTTTACTTCCCTTTTAAAGTCTTACACCGGTATTAATTTACAACAAAAAGTATGTATCAATCCTGTGATTAATGTTAATGATAAAATTAAGGGAGGTGTCTTACCATGGCAAAAGATGTACTTTGCGAAGTTGATAACTGTAAATATTGGGCTTCTGGAAACAAATGTAGTGCAGATTCCATTTATGTTGTGAGCCATAAAGGGAAACAAGCTGCTAATACTGCTGAAACAGATTGTAAAACATTTGATCCAGGACTCTAAAAATGTGAGGGTAACCACTAGATGGTTGCCCTTTCTTATTTATAGTATTGATAATAACTATCATTTTCATTCAAATTTATTCCAATTATTTTATATTTTTTACAACTAAGCCTACAAATTAAATGAATTTACTAACATTCTAGAAGTTATTCCTTTCATACTCTCCTTCACCTTCATCTTATTTCCTTTTCATTACATTTCAAAAACATTATCTCTTTCAACTTTACACACTCTTAATGCGAATGATTCATACCAGTCTTTTTTGCCACGGTCTTGAGCTATTTTATGAGCTGCATGCTCTTTCCAGGATTTAATGGCATCTAGTGACTTCCAATAAGAAACTGTTATACCCATTTCATGATCCCGTGCACTTTCTACTCCTAAAAAACCTTCTTGATTTGAAGCTAATTCAACCATTTTGTCAGACATTTTACCATATCCATTATCTCCATCTGTTCTTTTGGAACAAAAGATAACTGCATAATATGGAGGTTCAGGCGTTTTTGCAAATGAGCTCATTGTAACCCTCCTTTTTCTATTAATCATATTTGATGAAAGAGCTAAATAACATAACTTTTTCATCAAAGATAATAAAAAAAGCGATACTCGATGTATCGCTTCACTTTAAAGCCTTACCCAAAATAATAAGGATTGCCACTTATACTTTTTCTCATTTCCTCTGTAACCTGAAAATCTTCTTGTTCGAAATTTTGATCAAAAATTTCTTCATTCATTCCGCTACCATCATAATGTGTTGGTTTATTTTCCATAACATTCACCTTCTAATTCTATTAGTTTTATGTCGCAAAACTTCATTATTAGAATGTCCAATTCTAAAAAAATAAATAATAAAAAACGATGCAATAAAAATCGCATCGTTTCCATTTACATTTTAATTTGTACTTGCTTTAACTTTATTTGTTTGAACAAATGAGTAAATCGCAGAAAATAGAGCAAAAATAACGATAATACCACCGACTAATGCATTCATTGTTACATGATACTGAGTAATTAGTATACCACCTAAACTTGAACCTAAAGCAATTCCTGTATGAGAAAACGAGTTATTTAATCCAACTTGTATATCTGCTGACTCTTTTGCTACTTTCGCAAGACTATCTTGAACTGCTGGGCTAATTGACCAAGATACTGTTCCCCAAAGAATTACGATAATAAATAAACTAATGATTGAACTTGGTGCGAATGTAAGAGTTAAAATTGAAATAGCCAATAAACCTAAATTAAATACGATTGTTTTACTTCCGCCAAATTTATCTGTCGACCAACCACCTAACCAGCCACCTAAAATACCCGCCATACCAAATACTAGTAAAACAATACTGATCATGTTTGTTGATAGCCCCATTGTTTTAATTAAGTATGGTGTAAAATAAGTATAAATTGTAAAATGTCCTGTTAATTGTAAAAATGATATAAGTTGGATTGATAAAATACTCTTATTTTTAAGTGTTGCTACTTGCTTTATCAATGGGATCGTAGGCTGTCCTTCAACTTTTGGTAAAAATTTATATATCCCAAACATAGACAGTAAACTTAATAAACCTACTAAAACAAATGTCATTCTCCAACCAAAATTCTCTCCAATAACTGTACCTAATGGGACACCAAAAACTAAAGAAGAACTAATTCCCATAAATATAACCCCAATTGCTCTACCTCTAATTTCAGAGGAAACGATGTTTGCTGCAGTCGTTATTGAAACGACAATGACAATTGAGCAACTTGCTGCAAGTATAATACGCGCAATTAACAAAACAACAAAATTCGGACTAATTATTGAAAGAATATTTCCAAAGAAAAATACTGTTAACGCGATTAATAATAATTTTTTTCGCTCCATTTTTGAAGTGATCGCTATAAAAACAGGAGCACCAAATGCAAATACTACTGAAAAAATTGAAACTAATTGACCAACCGCGCCAACTGAAACATGTAAATCCCCTGCTATCATTGACAGTAAACCGGTAATAATAAACTCAACGGTTCCGGCAACAAATGTTGCAATAGCTAAAATATATATTCCTTTATGCATTGTTTAACTCCTCAAGTTTGATAATTCTTTAACCATAATTTTTTGTCACATTAGTTTATTATATAGGTATAATGAAAAATGTCTATGTAAAAAACGAATCTGATTAAGGTTCGTTTCAAAGTTGTTAAAAATTTAACTCACAATTAATATTCAAGTTTCCGTAAAAAGAGGGTCCTCAAAACATTTTGGGACACCCTCTTGATTTAATCTTCCGTATTGTCATTTTTCGTTTTAGCTACTTTAATGCCATTGTCTTCATTATTTTCAACAAGGTGTTGTAAAATAGATAATTTATTTGCCCAAAATTGTTCGTAATAGGATAGCCATTGTTTGATTTCTAAAAATGCTTCTGGTTGAAGTCTGTATCTTCTTTCTCGGCCAACCTTTCTTCCACTAATTAATTCAGCTTCTGAAAGTATATGGAGATGTTTTGCAATTGCTGTGCGACTCATTGGAAAATTACTGGATATCTCAGAAATAGGCAATTCATTATTTGCTAATAATTTAAGTACTTCTCTTCTAGTAGGATCCGCTATCGCCTGGAAAACGTCATATTTTTGTGCAGAACTGGACACTAGTTTTCAACAACCTTTTTAAGTTTTTGAAGTATACCAGTCCAACCACCATTCATATTGTCACGAACAATAGTACTTTTTTGTTTTGGTTTTGGAAGTATTTCGTCTGCTGTTTTCCAACCACTATGAATTAAAGTAAATTCAGTTTGTTCACCTAAATCCTTTAATATAAATGAAACAACCCATCCATCGACGTCCCAAGAAAAGGATACTCGATTTGGTTCATCAATTTCTAAAACTTTACATGGTGACGGACCAAATGGACCTTGTAAATGAAACTCGTGACCAACGACTGGTTCAAAGTCATTTGGCATGAACCATGCAGAAATACCTTCCGATGTCGACACGACTTCCCAGACTCTTTGAATAGGTGCATTATATATAAGGGTTTGTTTAATATCTTCAACTTGGTTTTGTACGCCCATTTCAATCCTTCTTTCAAATTTCGATATAAAACCTTTTGGTTATACTTCGAATTATATACAACCATTTGGTTTTATGTCAATCTTATTTTGCGTACTTATTTTTACCTTAAGTTATTTAATTATGATAATAAAGTTGAAACCACTTTTTCATGGGACACATCTAATTATTTGGCCACATTTTTGAATGATCTCTACATTAAGCAACATTATTATGTTTTCTGTTGCAATACGCTTACATAAATACTAAACTAATATAACAGGCTATGACTCTGCTTCCTTCTATACTCTCTGATAGGATTCATCTAGCGAGTCTCTTTCCTGTGTTCCTTATCAGAATTGATAAGGTTACGAGGCTATATTGAATCTTCCTTCTACTTTTGTTTGTACTCTAAGTACTTTTTCTAGATTCAATGATTTCCTCGTTTTTTTTATTATTAAATTTGGAGGTCATACATGAATCATACAAACATTCTTTTCCGAAGAAAGAGCTCCCTTTATATCGAAAAACATAACAACACTCTTCCAAAACCAATATTGGCAACGGCCTTAAAGCAACTCGAAGCTTATGGATATACTTTTTCACTTGAGTTAATTGAAATCTTGCAAACATGGAATGATCAAGAGTTTATTGCTTGGTTTAGAGAACTCAAGGAAACGATTACTCACGAGCTAGGCTATGATGTTGACCATATTCCTTTTTATAAAAACTTCCCAAATGATGTAATGAATATTGATGAAGCTGACCTATATATGAATAGCTTATTGTACTACATATTTAATGTTCAACCTCTTGCCGTTATTCAAAATCGTCCGCCAGTTAAAATTAATAAAAACTTAAATATAATTAATCTTGCAATGCATGATGATTTAATTAATATGATTAAAAGATTAATAGATAGTAGTGGTTCATTTAATTTACAAGATATAGAAGATGTTGAATCTGTGCTTTCAACTCATAAAGAACCGTTAACCTTATTGCCAGAAGCATTCTTATCAAAAGAGAAAATGGTAATAGTACTGAAGCTATTGTATCAATCGAAAAAATTAAGCGAAAATGAAATCGCAAATTACTTAAAAACAGCAACAGATATTTTGCGCTTTTGTGCTGCATTGAGTGATGGTGATCCTTCTCTAAGCATTAGTTCTAGATTTAAATCATTTAGTAGAAAAGAACGTAAAATGGTAATTTCATTATTAAATGAAATACCTCATGCAATTGAAGAAATGGTTAAAAGACGAAACGCATGGATACGAGTCGGAGAAAGATTACATCCTGGAGAATATGCAAAACGATATCCTCATACTGCAAAATTATTTACTATCGTTAGGAACGAAAAAAATGTGACTACATTTCAAGGTAAAATTACTCAATATTTAAGTGAGAAAAATCTTACTAAACTGACTAGTGAACTAATAAAACGTCCTGGTGAATTTGCTAGAAAACTTGATTTTGTTTTACGCTCATTTACTGATATAAATGATCAGCACTTTATTATTTCACAGTTTTCAAGCGTTAGTAAGGAAATATCCACTACGGTTCTATTGAGTTTATGGAATCATTTTAGCAAGCGTAATGATGAAAGAAGAATACGTACATTTTTCCCAAAAGGAAATATTGCTAAGCTTTATGCGCTTGAAAATAGATTAACACCTCTAAATGATATTTTAATTGATGAGGTTTTAAATGTAGTTAAACATACTTTATTTGTACGATTTTCATTTAAAGAACCTCTTGGAAAAGTATGGATTGACGAATCTTATCGTAGCTTTACTTTACCTAAGGGATTGCGCTCGGCAAGTAAATCATTGAGAACAATACCGAGAGGATCCCATATTACCATTGGTGATGGAGAGATTGTTAGATTCTTTCTTTATTGGAAAGAAGGAGATGTAAACGGAGTACATACCGGAAATGTTGATATTGATTTAAGTGCAGTATTTTATGATGAAAACTTTAATTATATAAGTGATATATCATACTATGAGCTTAAAAATAAACAGCTTAAATGTTATCACAGCGGTGATTTCACAAGTGCTCCTAAAGGGGCTAGTGAGTTTGTAGACTGCCATATTCCTTCTC
Source organism: Bacillus sp. AFS041924 (assembly GCF_002577195.1). GTDB lineage: Bacteria > Bacillota > Bacilli > Bacillales > Bacillaceae_G > Gottfriedia. The sequence goes on along the minus strand of NZ_NULG01000098.1, from coordinate 62,425 downwards.
TTAAGAATAACGGAATTCGCTATGTAGTTTTAAGTGTAAATAGCTTTTCAGATCATTCATTTTGTAATTTACCCGTTTGTTTTGCTGGATGGATGCTACGAGATGATTTTAAATCTGGAAAAGTCTTTGAGCCTAGTACCGTAATTGATCGTTTCGATTTAGCAAACGATCAAAAAATAAGTATTCCACTTATATTTGACACATTCGAACAAAAAGTTATTTGGTGTGACTTAGGTTTACAAGATAATATGGAATATTATAATAACGCAAAAAGTAATTCGAATAGTTTAGCCATACTAACGGAAGCAATGACTGAAAAAAGCAGTATCTCACTTTATGAACTTTTAGAAATACATGCTCTTGCTCGAGGTGAGCTTGTAACAAATAAAGACGAAGCAGATACGGTGTTTTCATTCGATGAAGAAGTTACACCATACCGTTATGATTTAATTGTAAGTGAGTTCATGAGCTAAAATTTAATCCCCAGGCAACTAAATAATGCCTGGGGTTAAATTTTTTCCTCTAACCATTGTTATAAATTCAGCACGCTCAGTATAAAACTCATTTTCTACTTTAAACCCAAAATTTTTATAAAGCCGAATCGCCCTTTTATTGAACTTAGCAACGGTTAATCTTAATGTTGAAAAATTTATTGACTCTAGTATCCTTTCAAGAATAAACTTGAAAAATTCACTTCCAAACCCTTTCCCAGTTAAATTTGGTCTAACTCCTAATCCCAAATCAACGCACTCGTTTTCATATACTCCAAACTCATTTCCTTTTGGTACTTGGGCTGTCTCACCGATACAATAAAAGCCAATTAAGAGCTCATTTTGGTCGGTTACTGCAAAATATGTGTTCCCTAATAATTCTTCAAGTGCTTCTTTGCTCAATTTATTATTATAAAAATCGTAAGGCGCGGGATAGTTCCAATTAAGAATTTCAGTAGCATAAGTTTCTGTCATTTTTTTTATGTATAATTCCATTATTTCTCCTCATTTTTCCATTAATATAGATTAGAGCTACTTTAAAAAATAAAAAGCATTACCCCTAATTAAATTGGAGCAATGCTAGGTTTAAATTAAGGTCGTTCTAAATTAGTTAAAGTACTAATCGGGCATATTAAATTTCCGAAACTTTCTTACTTCTAACAAAAAATAATACACCGATATTAATTAAAAGATTTCCTAAAAATGCTGCTAATAATAACTGAACACCAGAAATGATGCTCGCACTATCACTAGCATTAAGTAACCACCAAATACTCGCAATTCCTAAGATGAATAGGTTAATATTAAATGCAATCGACATCGTAGCTAAAACATTGTTTGTTTTTCTTTGCATTTTAACCTCAAACCACACTGATAAAATCAAGGAAACGAAAATACTAAGGAATGCAATAATCTTTAGATCCATTCTTATTCCTCCTAAATTTTATTTGGTAATCTACTTACTATTAGGTTATTCTTTTGATTCGATATAAAAGAAGAAATTCCTTCCAAAATATAGCATTGTTACTTTAAATAAGGACTTGTACCCATAACTATTGGTCTAAAATTAACCCTTTATTGGTTGCTTGAACAACTTGTTATTCTAAAAATTAGCGTATTTATTCAATAATCTAAAAAAAGCAATCCATTTACGGATTGCTTACTTTTTATTTCTCATATTGAGTCCAGCTTGATACTTTAATCCGATTTGAATAATAGATTATTTTCTTTTTAACTCTTTGTGCTTCAGATCCTTTTAGGAATAATGGTTGATAGTTATTTCGGTAAGTTAGTGAAGAAACTGAAAATGGGACTACTCTGATTTCTTTTTGATTTGTGAGTGTTCCATTGTTTAGATGGAAAGTTTGTTGGAAGACAAATGTATCTTTATCTTTTGGATTTTTATTTCCACCAAACATAAAGTTCCCTAAGCTATATGCTATAAATTTTCCTTTGTATTCTTCAATTCCTTGTACAACATGAGGATGATGTCCAACAATTAAATCCGCCCCGTGGTCAATTGCATAATGAGCTAAATTCTTTTGAGTACTATTAGGAATATAATCTCGTTCAATGCCCCAATGGAAATGGATAACGATAATTTTCACACCATTTTTTCTTAAATTTTGTATATCATTGTTGATTTTGATTCTTAAATCAGGTGAATCATTCCAGCCTTCATAGCCTAGTGCTGCAACTTTAATACCTTTAATAGTCGTTATATATTGATCGTTATAGCCAAAATGACCTATTTTTTCTTTTTTTAAGTTATCTATTGTATCTTCAAAGCCCTTTTGCAAATAATCATGACTATGGTTGTTTGCTAAGTTGACCGCTTCTATACCACTTAATGTTAAAATTTTTGCATAAGAAGGATCACCTTTAAAGCGGAATGTTTTTGATGCTTTTTTTGTTGCCTTCGTTAATGTCGTTTCTAAGTTTACAGTAGATAAATCATCTTGTTTAAATATATTGTTTAGCCCTTTTGTAAAATACGCTAATCCATGTTTATTTGCTTCAGCTGTAAAGGAATTTACATAGTGAAAATTCTCATCTGATCCAATCGTAAAATCCCCAGCCGCACTAATTTTAATAGTCGTTGCTACATTTTCTGGTTTTGCTGTATTGTTATTTTCTGGCTTTTTAACAGGTGGCTTTTCAGCAGGCTTTTTAGTCGGTTTTGGAGTTTCTTCTACTAGTTTATTTTTAGTCTCAATTTTTACCAGCCTATTTTCTACGTAAAGTTTCTTATAAACATAGTAACTAAATCCTGATATGCAGCCAAATAGAACTAAAATCATAATCCAAATAAATACTCTTTTACCATTTCTTTGTTCAGTATTCTTAACCTTCCTACTCCTCATATGATTTTATTTCTCCTTTTTATATCTTTGCTAGAATTATATTTTCAATTTTTCGCTAAATATTCCCTTTAAATAGTACGAGCCCCCATTACTATATTTAGTCAAAGATTTTTAAGAAATCAGCTTAAAATGTGAAAAAAAGAGAAAGTGAGTAAATCTCTCACTTCCAATGCAAGTAACTATTTTGTATCTTTGTTTTTCAAAGTTAATACATATGCAATAAACACATTTTCATTTTCTTTGATCATCACTTTAGATACTAATAATTTTTTGCCAGATGGACTCCAAGTAATTGGACCTGCAATTTCTGTTAAATCAGTCGATAATTGTGTTATCTTTCTAGATTTGACATCGATCACAAATAATCCTCTTTCTCCTTTATCTTCCGAAATTACGGAAAAAGCTAATGTCTTGGAATTTGGCGACCAACCAGAACCAAAAATTTGTGTCCCTTTAGCTAAGGATACAGTTTTTCTTCCATTTTCATCAGTAATAAACAACTCTCTTTTTGTTGGTGTAATTTTTCTAACAATAGCGAATTGATTGTTATCTGGTGAAGGTATAATCCATTCAACTCTTTGCTCACTGTATTTTTCTCTTATTAAGTTAACCTTGTCTGATTTTGAATCAATCTGTTTTACTTGTCCGTTTATATCTGCTAAATACATTTGGTGAAATAATGTAGTATAAATGACTGAATTATTGTCAATCCACCGTCCTTCTGTCGGGAATGCAAAAATGGCATCTGCTTCTGAAACTTTAACCTTACCTTTTCCCTCAGAATTTATAATATAACCCGTTCCAGTATTTCCATCCTCTGTTTGCTTATAGAAAATATGCTTTTTATCTGGTGAAATAACTGCACCAACTTGATCATGTTCCTCACTTACTAATACATTGGACTTATTCGAATTTAGATTAAATATATATAAATTAATAGGATAAGTATAATCACCATTATCTGTCAAAACGGATTTTGGTAAATTCTTATTTTTTTGTTCGGTTAAAATTGTATTTTCATCTAACCAATCCGTACCTCGAATTCCTTCATATCGATCTATTTTCTCAAGGGCTAATTCATTTGTTACGACTTCTTCATTTCCAGTAAGAACGGTAATTTTTTTATGTTTCTTTTCAATTACTATATTTTCATTTTGATTTTGACATCCTGATATGAAAAGTATCATACCTACTAAAAAAATCTTCAACATCACTTTATTGAACACCACATCACTCCCCTACTAACCTCACACTTTGTATCATAAGTTTAGGATGTTTCAATTTTTAACAAAACATGTTTCAATTTTGTAAACTTTTATGTTGCGATCGGAAATATAATGATAAAATTTGATCCGCTACCTTCGATTGATTCCACTCGAATCGTACCATTTTGCTTTTCAATTAAATCTTTTGTTAATGCGAGTCCCAAACCAGATCCACCATATTGACGAGAACGATCCTTATTTACTGTAAAAAATGGTTCAAATATCTTATCGACTAATTCCGAGGAAATACCAATTCCCGTATCTGATATATTGATTACTAAGTTATTACTTTCAATCTTGTTTGATACGCTTATCTCTCCATTTGGCTTATTATATTTAATTGCATTATCTAGTAAATTCATAATGATTAATGTAAAACTTTCCTTATCTATAAAAATAGTTGCATGTTGAAAATTAGTTTGAATTTCTAAACCAAACTTTGTCATTTTCCCCTTCATTCTTAAACAGATATCTTCTAAAAGCGAATATACATCGACGTGTTCCTTTACAATTTCGAAATCATATTTTTCCAGTTCTGCTAGTTTTAATATTTTTTCTACCATTTCATAAAGACGATGTGATTCTTTCCCTATATTACTAATCGCCTCTTCTAATAATTTTGGATCATCAGAATACATGTCTAATAAATCAATATAAGCTCTAATGACAGTCAATGGAGTTTTAAATTCATGGGTAATCGATCCTATAAATTGCTTTTGTTGTTTTTCTAATATTTTAAGCTTTTCAACGGCTAGTTGAAGATTTTCTTTTTCTTGTTGAATGCCTTTTATATTATGTTGGATTTCATTACTCATGTAGAAAATTGCTTGGCTTAAATAACCTAATTCATCTTTTCGACTTAAAATTGACCGTTCTGGATAGTTTCCTAATTTAATTTCCTCCGTTACTTTTCTAAGCTTTAAAATACTCATTACGAGAGAATTAAAAAAGAAATATCCAATAATAAAACTAAGAATTGTAGTAACTAAACCAATTTTTATAAAAAGGTTAGTTGTATTATCATAAAACTTCTGATTGTTTATTAATGAATAATCGAATTGTACAACGCCAATTTGTTTATTTGCATTATAAATTGGCGCAAAATATGATAATGTATCACCTTTTTCCTGATAGGCAATTTTCCCTTTTAACGCATAGCTCAAGGTATCTCCAATATCTGTAGATTCTAATGGAAGAGAATCTCCTACAACTTTACCTGACATATTAAAAATCGTGACATGAAGACTACTAATGATTCCAATCTGTCTAGCGATTTCCCGACCATATCGTTTAAAAAATTCTTGAGGGTTATCTAATGTTTGACTTAAATAAACTTGCTTTACATATACGTTTGCTAGTTTACTTTGCCTAGCAAGTGTTTCTTCCGTTTGGTTTTGCTGATTTTGTTTGATTCCTTGAAGGACTAAAATACTTAATACAATGACAGTTCCTACTAATAGCACGGCTAAAAATAAGCTAGACTTAAGCTTTATACTCAATTTCATTTATTTTCACTCGATATTTTATATCCGACTCCAAAGACAGTTTGAATGACATGTTGATATGATTGACCTAACTTTTTTCGTAATCGTTGTATGTGAATGTCAACTGTCCTTGTACCACCGATGTATTCTATTCCCCACACTAAATCTAACAATTCGTCCCGGCTAAAAATTCGATCAATATTAGAAATTAATAAGACTAATAAGTCAAATTCTTTCGGAGTTAACTCAATATTTGTTCCATCAATCGTTACTTTTCTATGAGAAGGAATTACCTCTAGATTATTAATTGAAATACTCTTTTTCCCATCAGGTGATGTTTGCTTTTTTATTCTTCGAAGTAAAGATCTAGTTCTAGCAAGTAATTCTCGAATATCAAACGGCTTTGTTATATAGTCATCGGCTCCAAACTCTAATCCTAAAACTCGATCGATAATATCATCCTTTGCTGTAAGTAAAATAATGCCAAGTCCATCTTTATTTCCAATTTCTTTACAAAGGTCTAAACCGTTCATTACTGGCATCATTATATCTGATATTAATATATCTGGATTAAAATCCGGAATTTTATCTAATGCTTCTTTTCCATTAAATGCGTATTCTACGATAAACCCTTCTCTACGAAATGCGTATGTTAAAGGATCTACAATGCTTTTTTCATCATCTACAATTAAAACTTTTCCTTGCAATTACCTCACCTAAATTCATCATTTATGTTTTTTACCGCTTTTTCCTAAACTTTATAATTCTTTCCTTAGGAAAAATTATAGATGGCTCATAACTGAATTACTAAACGTTTTTTATGTAAATACAAAAAATTTACAACTTCGAAACATCTCGTTCTTATTTTAATCTTTAGTACTTGTCATTTAATTAGTTTGGACAATATTCTAGTAGTTTATCTGAAATCATACATTAAATAATGAGTACAAATGGGAGGGATTCCATGGACCAGCATCATATTCGAAATATACAAGATACATGTAAAAAATATAAGTTATGTTATGTCGTATTTCAAACTTCTGAAAGAGCTTTATTAGAAGGGGTTTTATTAGATAATGACTCAAATAGTGCGAATTTACTTGTACCAGAAGACCTCGCTGCACCAGAATCACGTTATTTTGAAGTAAGACAAAACGGAGGAGAAACTTTTCGTCCTAGATACAGAAAATATAAGAAGATTACTTTACCACTTGCTTCAGTTGTAGCAGTATATTTGTCCCCATATTATTACCCTAGCTATCCATATATTTATCATAGAAATTATCATCCTCAATAGTTAAAAGCATCTAGTAAAATAGATGCTTTTTTTATATAATTTGATTTTTGAAAATTTTATTTCGCTACAAATACAAATACCGATAGTGGTTTAATTTCATTTATTTTAATAAAATCCTCAAGCATTTTTACTTCGGAGCGTATCAATCCAGTTAATTTACTTGGCATATTCTCAATATTTTTGAGTTCAATATCGAGATCCGCTAATGTTTTATTTACTTCCCACCGGCCATCTTGTAGTTGTGGGGACAGGATTGATGTTTCATTAATTACTTTCCATCCTGAACTCTCACAAATATTTTTTATATCATTTGGAGTAAAAAGAGTGCGAATGTTTGATTCACTATTTTGTTTAAATGACTCGTACTGAGCCTGGATTAAAATAGATAACAGATGTGGGTACTGCTCAACAGAACTAATTCTTGTGTCCCACTCCGCAAAGCATAATTTTCTTCCCCATTTTCTAATCTTTTTTAAAACTGATAAAAACTCTTCATGTGATTTTAAATACCAGGAGCAATGTGACATTACAATACAATCGAACTCATTTTCAGGAAAATCAATAAATGGCGATAAAATGTCAATTTCAAACTCCATCTTTAATTGATTGCCTAAATTTGATTGCAATAAAAAGTCTGCTGAATCACCTAGTGAAATTGGACTACCATAAGTAGGTGAACCAATATCGATTCCATGAACGAATCCATTTTCACCAACAATATAAGCTAAAACGGCAGTCGTATCTCCTTGTCCACAACCTATTTCTAGTACTTTACTACCTTCTTTTATATTCCATAACTCAGCTAATTTAAATCGATGTTCGGTTTGAATTTTTTGTATTTCAGACATCCCCTTACTTGATGCCATACAATCAATAACTGATTCAACTGCACTTTTTAGCATTGAACCCCTCCTTATGATTTAAATTTTTTTGAAACTATATTTCTATTATGATTAATCTAATTTAAAATTTACTTCTCCTACACCTATATCCATATTTACTGTTATTTTAACATCGGCGTTTTCATATGCTTCATTAACATAAACACCATTCCCCTTCGAAATTAAATCAATTACATTTGCCTTGCCAATCCCTTTACTCAAGTTTACTTTTACACCTACATCTGAAGGTAATATAACAGTCGTTTTACCAACCCCTGTTTCTATATTCGCATCAAAGCTTTTGCTCCAGCTTCCTCCTAAATTGACATTAAGCTCTCCGACTCCTGCCTCGATATCCAATTCTTTTAGGTTCAATCCACGTAAATCAAGATTTGTTTTTGAGGCTCCTGTATTCACATCTAATTCAATCGGTACTTTATTCGAAAGCTTCAAATTCCATTCGTTCTTTAATTTTCCTATCTTTACTTTTGGCAAGTGTTTTTTGGACTGATCAATTCGTACCTCTCCAGTGGATTTATTAAGCTTATAGGATACATTTGGATCAAAATATTTATTATTATATTCGATCATTCCATCTACCCACAGTTTTGTACCCTTTGAAACATTCATTGATCCGGCACCTAAATCTAAGTTAACATCTAATTTTTTAGCTTTATCTTTATGGATTGAAATTGCCTCTTCCTTTACCTCACCATTGTTAAAGATTGAACAACCGGAAACAATAAAGACCGAAGTAATAATTAATAATGCAGAAATAAATAATTTTTTCACTTTTTTAACCTCCAATTAAAAACTTCTAATACTCTCATTTTATGGAAATTAAAAAATCTAGATAACATCCTGCAGTATCAATCCGACTACGACTTAAGTCTGAAAGTATAATTAACAGGTTAACTATAATTATTATATTTTTTGATAGCGTTCTCCTTTAATTGTTAGAAAAAAGATTATTATTAATCTTTTCACACTGATGTAAAAACCAAATTTTTTGAAAAGGAAGTTCTGTGATATTGATTTCCACTACAGGATTCTCGCTTTCCGAGGTGGCGAGACCTAAGCCTCTGAGCGTCCTACGGGGTCTCAGGGCTTCCCTCATTTCCCATATGAGTCACCCCTTTCGTTCCAATCAATTTATTCAATTAAAAAAAGTCTACTTTAAAAACCTAATTTACGATCCATTACTTACCGTTTTATATTTCAACAATCTCTTTTTACATTTCATACGTATTCCTTTATGCGAATAAAATGTAATGAATGAATTGTAAAGGAGGAGAATCTTTGACAAATTTCCCACTAACATCTGATCAAATGGTTTCTATTATTCGAAATGGCCTTAGAAAAACACAATTCTCCAAAAAAGTAGTGATTGTAGGAGCGGGTATGGCAGGTCTGACTGCCGTTTCTTTACTAAAGGATGCTGGACATCATGTCACAATTATTGAAGCTAATGATCGAATTGGAGGTCGTGCTTATACTTTGCGTTCACCGTTTAGTGATGGTCTATATCTAAACGCAGGACCTTTACGAATCCCCAATATACATCATTTGACTTTAGCATATATTCGAAAGTTTAATTTGCCAGTAAATGAGTTTATTAATGAAACGCCAAACGATATTATTTATGCAAATGGAATAATAACTAAACAATCAATCTATAAAAATAATCCCGACATACTGAATTATCCAGTTACACTTAATGAAAAGGGAAAAACATCAGATGAGTTATTAGATCAAGCATTGCAGCCATTTATTGATTTTATTAATCAAAATCCATTAACGAATTGGGAAATAGTCGAAAAAAGATACGGCCATATTTCTTTTGGCACTTTTTTAAATTCGTATTTTTCAACCGGAGCAGTTGATATGATTGGAGTGCTCCTTGATTTTGAAGCATTTATGGGGATGTCATTTTTAGAAGTACTAAGAGAACAGGTCGCTTTTAAATCTGCAACTAAATTTTATGAAATAACAGGTGGCATGGATCTATTGCCAAAATCGTTTCTTCCTCATTTAAAAGATCATATTTTACTCAACCAAAAGCTGACGAAAATTATTCAAAACGGTAAATTTGTAACAATCCAATCGACTGACAAAAAAACCTCAAACCAATTCACACGCAGCGCTGATCTTGCCATTATAGCTATTCCATTTTCTCTCTTAAGATTTGTAGATATCGAACCCTTCCACTCGATTTCATACAACAAACGTAAAGCAATTCGAGAAATTAACTACATGTCTGCAACAAAAATTGGAATTGAGTTTAAAAGTAGATTTTGGGAGAGATACGGTCAATTCGGTGGGAAATCTACAACCGATTTTCCTAGTAGACTTACACTCTATCCAAGTATCGGAATTGGTACAACAGGTCGAGCTGTAGTAAATGCAAGTTATACATGGGCAGATGAGGCTCTAACATTGAGTAGTTTAACAGAAGAAGAGCGTATTCAATATACTTTAAAGGATATGTCTAAAATATGGGGGAACCAAGTTTATTCTGAATTTATAACAGGAACATCCTTTAACTGGAGTCAAAATTCATTTTCTGTTGGTGCTTTTACATTTTTCGAGCCTGGGCAAGAAGAAGAACTTAATTCTTATATAGCCTCTCCTGAAGGCAGGCTACACTTTGCAGGTGAGCATACTTCTCGTTCTCACGCTTGGATACAAGGGGCTATTGAATCTGGGGTAAGGGCTGCTAGTGAGGTTAATGACTCGCCAGTTTAAACCATTAGTTTATGGTGTGGATCAACAGTTAATTGGATGGGAAATTCCCATCCTATATGTTTTTTTATAGAATTCTATTTTAGAAATAAGAAAAACTAATTTACAAAAACGAGTTGATTTAGCAACTCTTCTCCAATACTTTATGATTGAATCGCACCATCTGGTCTAAATCGTCCCATCATAATTTCATCAACAAACCGGCCATTTGCTTTAATATTCCCCTTCTTTACTCCCTCGACCCTAAATCCAAACTTTTCATATAACGCTTGTGCCTTAGGATTTGTTTCTAACACTCCTAGTTCCACTCTTTCTAGCATTAGCCAATGATCAGCTAAATCTAAAACTTTCGTAAGCAAAGCCTTTCCGATTCCTTTATTGTGATGATTTCCATCAGTCGCAATAAACAAATCTCCTACATGAGACCTCCGACCAGTTCTTTGCACTAAACCGACTAACCCGACTACGTCTCCATTGCACTCCGCGACAAATTCAAATTCGTTTGCTTGTAAGTTTCTAATTCTATTTTCCATCATGTCTACCCTCATACTAGGTAAAAAAATCATATAAGGAAAAACATTTTCTTGAGTGCATATCCGATGAAGTGCTTTCGCATCATTTACTTCTACTGGTCTTATTAATACTTCCATCTACGATCACTCCTACAAATAGTTTATATTAACTCTTCAAGCCATTCATGGTTTGGCTGATGTAACAAGATTGCTTCACGTAACCAAGCCTTCTTTGAATGATTCAAGTAATTTATCACATTTTTAAAATCCTGATGATCCTTTTCTCTAGTATTTCTAACTTTATATAATAGCACTATTTCTGGATTTAAGAATGGAATGCCTTCCTTTGAAACACTATAAAATGAGTCAAGTTTACAAGTAATCGATTCATCTCTTCTAAATTTCCACTCATTTAATTCAATTTCATTTAGTAAGACTTCTAACTCACTACTGGTATTATTCCTACCATGCAATTCATGAATTGGTAATTCTAAATATTCATTCTCCCAAATTGATAATTCCCCTTCAATGACTTTATTAAACGTCCATTCATTTAAATACTTTTTAAGACTAAGTTGATCCTTCCTTGCAATAGCAATCTCGATATCATGATGATTCCTCTTTTCCTTTTCTAAGTAAAGGTCAATAGCCCATCCACCAGCTATATACCATCCTTTACTAAAATCTTTCATTACTTCTCTAATTTTAAAACACTGTTCAAAACTCATAAGCTATCCCCCTCCTAATTAAAAAAGCACCATACAAAATGCATGATACTTATAAATCGCTTTATTTGATTTTTACTAATAATAACTTTTCTACTTTAGGGTGTATCGGCTCATCTGCACAAGAACGATTTGATCGATCATATGGCTGAAACTCTTCATCTGTAGATCCACTTTGATCAGCCTCATCTGAAACAAGTGGGGTACCCCAATCATCTGAAACAAGTGTAGTCTCTGAACTATCTGAAACTAAATTCGGGCCATTATTAATAGATAATACAGTCAACAGTAACAATAATGTTATTATGTTGGATAATCTTCTCATCATGTTATTTCCTGCTTTCGATAATTTTTAATAGAGCGCTATTGTATTCTTTATATAACATGTTTTGATCTTCTAATGATTCGTGTTTTTCATAGTAATCTGTGATAACGCCATAGTATTTAATTATTTTTTCATGATCATTATTTTGAATCCATAACGGTAATCCAGCTTCACGTACATACGTCACTAAATTGGCTTCGTCTTTTTTTGCTTCAAGCAATAAAACTTTCATTCTAATATATGATGCACTATTTTTATCCTTTATTTTTGATAGATTCCTACATAACAACTTAATAGCAGTCTCATATTCATTTATGATCATCATATTGTTCGCTATATTTGAGATGACTAAAAAATACTCTTCTGTTCCCTCCTGTACGTTAGATAAGTATTCTTCATAATATTTAATTGCTTTCTTATGTTGATTAGAATGATAGTATAAATAACCTAAATTATGTAATGCACTCATTTGAATCGTTTTATCACTTAATATGACAGAAGCATCTAGAATTTCGATTAGAAACTGCTCCGCCCGATCTAAAAGTTTACTTCTTATTAATTGTAGTGAGAGTAGCATTTTTGCATCTAAAATTCGTTTAATATTATTGTTTTGTAGAAAAATAGGGATTGCCTTATTACAAAAATACATTGATAACGAAGTCTGGTTTATAAAACTGTATACTAATGCCCTATAAAAACAATATTCCTGAAAATCTATTTCTAGATTTGGGGTAATCTCTTGCACTTCATCCATTACTTGCAATGAGTCATTATATCTTTTTTCTTTTATGTAATATATTGATAGTGTAAACAAATATTTTATCGTTTCATATTGGGAAAATTTCTTCTTTTTTGCCTCAAGTTGTTTCCATTTTTTCTTTGCCATTTTAAGATCTTCAATAAAAATATAATATCTCCAAATTGTAATACAAAAGTCATTTGATATCTTAGTATAATTTATACTTTCCTCTTTACTAATCAATTCTCCAAACAATATTTTACTAGAATCATAGTCAGCGCGTTCAATTAAATTCCATAATCGTTTAAGTTTACCAGTTACTTCATCTAAATTATCATTTCCATCTATTTCAACTTGCATTTTGCTTAAAAGCAATTCAATCGTTTCTATACCAGCCTCTTTTGTACCATTTTCAATTTTACTTAAGTGCGAAACAGAGCATATTCCTTCACATAATTTCTCTTGGGTCCATCCTAATTTCTTTCGATGATGAAAGATCAGCATGCCATAATCCATAATAAAATCTCCTGTTCAACTATATTTAAAATAAATATATTTATATGACAAATACCTAATAATTTCTTATACTAATATTTTTAATTTTCTATTAATAATTAAATTTTATTAGATTTCCCGACACATTCATATACTTTTTCAATTTTTTTCAGACAAATTATATTCAAAAAATTTTCCCAATACAAAAAAGTCTAATAGAGTGGTATGATTTTTATACAAGCAATTAAACGATACTAACGACCAACTTCATTAGTATTATTTAAATGCACCCCCATTTAATAACCAGTTTAAAGCAAGATGTAATCATTACATCTTGCGATTTTTTTGATTATAGCCATTTTATTTCGATAAATAATTTAAATATAATTTTATACTTTCTAGTAGTTAAAAAAATCAAACTAGTAATCTTCCAATTTAATTTATACTTTGTAGGTGTCTAATATGGCTAAAAAATCATTCATTTCGTATTTGGTAATTTTTGGAATAACCTTCATTATTATATTAACATTAAAACTATCTATTGAAAAAGAAAAACAGAAGAGATTAGACGATGAAGCTTCTATAGAGTTATTGATTGAACAAAACGTTCAAAATTCTGTAAGAAACTACATTACAGCTTTAAAGTGGAAAGATGTTGAGTTCTATAACTCCGTCGTCGTAGATTCATTAAAAATATCCAACCGTTCTTACTATTTTACTAAAATAATGTCCAATGTAATTGACGCGAGATTCATGGGTGATAATTTGTCCGTTATTCATTTAAAAAAGCAAGATCATAAAGCTACAATACATATAAAATATGAAATAACCTTTAAAGACGGAATAAAACCTGAAGGAAATTATAAAAACGGCAGAAATGTATGTAATGTAACGCTGGATCTAGTTAAATTAAAAAATAAATGGGTCATTTCAAGTATTTATGATTTAAAAATTATTTGAAATAGTTTCGTAACAATACAACGTTCTTAATAATGGCCTCCATAAAATGAAGAATTTCCACTCGGTAATTAATTTTCCTTGTGGTTTTTTTATGTTTTTGCCTTATGTTGTTATCTTCTTTTGCTATGTACATCGTCTGGACTCTAATCCATATTAGATTTGGTATTTTATCAACGGATTTTACTGTTATATCAACGAGACTTATCAATATATCAACGAGAAGCAATATTTTATCAACGAAGTTCACAACTTTATGCATAATGTCCATATTATGTTCGCATTTCCGAAATCAATTTAAATAAAACAAAAAAGGGATCTCGAAAGTACTCTGACTTTGAGACCTCCTTTTTAAGTTTTCCCAAACAAATAAGTCAACTACAAATACTGATTAAATTGTTTCCAAATCCTTCAGCAACCAACCTTTACTTTCTTCAACCTTAACAAGGTTTGTATATTCGATTGCTTTCGTTTTAGCTGCTAAGCTTTCCGTAGGTTGATTTAACTTTGCATATGCTCTTGATGAAGCCTCGTATGCATATGCTATGTAGAATGGTTCTAACTCAGCTTTCAAGCTAATCTGGATACATTTTCCAGCGTAGTCTAGGGCTGTTGCTCCTTGCCCTATAACAGCGTATACTCTTGATAATTGCCAATACCCTATTGATAGGTTTCTTGGTGTATGGTTCTCTACCTTTGTCCAATGCCAAAAAGAGCTATGGCATAAATGAACCATCTCTTCGGACTGACTTGGCGATCTGTTTTCTAATTCAAGTAAATCCCACACTTTATTAAAACATGTAGCAGCAAGCTCTTTATGAGTAAAGCTATTTTTTTCAACAGTCTCTTCCATTATTTTACCTCCATCATAAAGATCATAAGATGTACTTTTCTTAATTTCTAAAAATGCAACAAAATTTTATTCACATGCCGTGTCTGACTCAGCATCACAGTTAGCCACGTTTTCAGATTCAAATGAAACCTTTTCAAATTGTAATACTGCATTACGACGTTGCTCGTCTAATTTCAATCCTTTTTCGCCAATGAATTGTTCATAATAGTTTATTTGCTGTTCTTGTCGATCATCAGCGTTAGCATTAAAACTCATTAAAATACCTACTGGAGTTGCTAAAACTAACAAAAATACACTAATTCTTAGAGCCGCGTACTTAAATGTTTTGTACACGATTTTTAGTAATTTTTTCATATGTATAGCTCTCCTCAAATTGAATATAATGATAATTTCTTGGCAATCTTGGCTAACAATACTATTCTCTGTTCTATTCATATTTTCCTGTCTACCCCCTATAGATCATAGAAAATCAAGAGTAATGACAATCTAATCCTCATACAAAAAACAAAAAACGCCTCTCCATACAGATGAAAATAATTCACCGTTTCGAAAGCGTTTCTCTTAACTATTTGCTTTATTATTCACCTAAGTCCAATAGTTCGTCATCTTGTTAAAACGAGGCTAAGTCCAGCAATTTCTAACGTTATTTCTTTCCATTGGTGATTTTGTGTTTTAGCTACCGCTACACTACCAATTGGAATTGCTAAAAATAACCCCATCACGCCACAAAACATCGCAAATCCTTGAAATTTCCTGTTTTTGATAATTTTATTTACTAGTTTCTTCTTAAATAACCATAACTCCCTTTGCTTTAAGTATGAGAACGACAGGTCATTATAGAATATTAATACTCAAAAACCTATATACGAAGGTTAATGGTATAACAAGCGTAAGCAAATAGACTAGTAGATACTGTTCTACTACCATCTACTTTCTTCATCGTTCTTTATTAAATATTCTTCGATTTTGGATAAACTTCCTTCTAAATAAATTTTGAAATTTGAAACATAGATGAATTTACGTTGCTCAATAGCAATAAGATAAAAGCTCTTGGTAAAATAGCTGTTTTACACTAAAAAAAAGATAGTATTAAGCTACCTTCATTGGTGTTTTCTCAAATATTCAATATAATTATCAATTCTTTCTGCGTTGCCATTACCAGCTTTTGCGCTATTAAACACAACGATTTTCCCTTGAGAGTAATTAAGCTTATTATCTAAATCGTGCATTATTCGATGAGTGTACAATAAAGCTTTCACATCTTTTTTATCAATAGCTAAATTCATTAGCTTGTTTGCTAAATCTAAGTCATCGTATAAATCGCCATTTTTATCTACTTTGCTAAACAATTTTTCAAAATATGTAGATACAGCTGTTAATTCATCTTTTTCATCTTCCCAAGCTGAAGAATTTGGATTTTTGAATTGTTGATAATTTAACCAGCCAGTTAAATTATTTAAAATATCGTGTGTAGCTGCAATGTCTTTTCCTTCTTTTGAAGCTGGAGGAATTTTTTCTCTATCATATTTTATATTAGTAACATGGTATTCATTTTTAAAAACAATAATTTCAACTATTTTCCAAGATAAAAATGAAACAGCAATCAAACCTGCAATTAACAAGCCAATTTTCAAATATTTATTCACTTCAATTTGCTCCTTTAAAATTATTATTATTATTAATATTATTTTAATGGAAGCAAATTTCCTGTCAGGAGAGCTCAAAAATATATTTATATAAACAAAAAAATTGGAGCTCACCGAAGTGAACTCCTTAAAATACGCTATAATGAAAATACCTGCTGGATTTACAACACGACCACAATCCCACATTTCAGCATTTACTAAAGTGTAACCACCAAAAGCTGTGTCTGTATTTCCATCAATAACGTTAGTTTCCACTAATTGAAACTGCATAAGCTTTGCTGTCCATTAATACAACGTTTCCTTTTGTTGCCATGTCTTGCACGTTAACAGGTAATCCAAAAGCTGTTCCGATACGACCATCTGCTCCAACTTCAGCTTTAAACCCTTGATTTCCACTAACATTTAATACAGCTGTAATATCTGAAGGAGCATTTACAGCCCAAATGCCATTCAATTCTAATGCCACAATCCACTAACAACATAATAATGAACTTGTTTCGTGCATCAGTATAAGTGGTCATTTTGAAAGCATTAACCAAGTTCTTGTTTTCAAAGTTCTTTGGGTGTGTCCTTTGATTTGAACATGAAAAAAATATTCTTTTAACAAGTCAGTTAACAGCAAAAAAACGTCTTTTCATGAGTTAAATTTAATTCACTCATGAAAAGACGTTTATCTTAAGAGATTATGATTAATGTTGTCAAAAACATCTTAATAAAAGCTATTTTAGTTCAACTTTTAGATTAGTAAACCCTTATAAATGTTGTTATATCAGCATTTTTAAAGCTTATTCACCTAAGTCCACATTGTGGTAAACTCGTTGAACATCTTCAATATCTTCAAGAACATCTAACATTTTTTCGAACTTAGCTAGTCCATCTTCTGGTAATGTTACATCATTTTGAGCTAGCATTGTTAATTCAGCTACTGTGAATTCTGTAATACCAACGTTTTTAAATGCTTCTTGTATTGCATAGAATTGATCTTGTTCAGCGTAAACAATAACAGCCTCATCTTCTTCTAAAATATCACGAACATCAACATCTGCTTCCATTAGTATTTCAAGTACTTCATCAGAAGTTTTACCTTCAAGTCCAATAACAGCAGTTGCATCAAACATATATGATACTGACCCTGTTACCCCAAGATTTCCACCGTTTTTGCTAAATGCAGCACGAACTTCTGCAGCTGTACGGTTTACGTTATTAGTAAGTGCGTCAACAATTACCATTGATCCATTAGGGCCAAATCCTTCATAACGAAGTTCATCAAAGCTTTCTTCAGAACCGCCTTTTGCTTTTTCGATCGCACGGTCAACAATATGTTTTGGCACACTATAAGTTTTTGCACGCTCAAGTACAACTTTTAAAGCTTGGTTTGATTCTGGATCCGGTTCACCTTGCTTCGCTGCCACATATATTTCGCGTCCAAACTTTGCATAAATACGACTTGTATTTGCATCTTTTGAAGCTTTCTTCTCTTTAATATTATTCCATTTGCGACCCATCTTGTTCCACTCTCTTTCAACTTTGAATCTAGTTTAATTTTCTATGTATTTGACTTCATCTTTAAAAGGATAGCCAAACACTCATCATTTAATATTATACCTCATTTCCACTTTTTTTCGAAATTAATCGTTACTAAATGGATATAAAAAACATTACCTCTGAAGTAATGTTTTAAAATTATATAACTTTCACCTTAATTAAATAAGTAAAATAATTATTTCCCTTCCAAATTCCTTTAACTTCATATATTCTTTCACCTTTTTTTGAACCAAGTTCGAAAGAATAACTTCCATAATGATCAAGATTTTGGTCATAAATATATGACTTTTTAGTCCCCATATGTTCTAATATTTCTACATTTTCAGGTTGTTCAGAGAAATGTATTTTTAAAAGCTCCCCTTCCAAAACCGGAATAGCTACTTCATCATTTATATTTTTATATGTACAATTTGTTGATTTATCTTTATGTAAGATCTTTCCCCAAGAATAATTTGCTATTTTATATGGAATTGTTTTATCTGCTAGCTCAAATTCAACATGCGGTTTTTCATCTTTAGATAAAATAGTTTGATTAATAATGATCGAAAACGTAAAAATTGCCACTAAGCATAATATTCCTTTTTTAAACATCGAACTTCCGCCCCATATTTTTTCATTTAATATGTTTAATGTAATCCATTTATCTTAAATTGTATATTGGGAAAATTCTGTACTTTTTCATATATTTCTCTATTCATCTCTAAATATTCATTTAATTCTAACAATAAATAACGAATCATATTTTTCATAGAAATTAACACCCTAAGATAATATGATGAGAGTAGTTATTTTGAAAGGATTGATGAAATGTTTAATAATAATCCTGAATATTGGATTTCTAAACTTGAACTAGAAGCACATCCTGAAGGGGGATATTACAAATCTACCTATCAATCAAAGGAGCAAATATCTGATCGAGAAATATCCGTAAATTTTGATGATCATAGAATACTTTACACTAGTATTTATTTTTTACTACAATCACATGATATTTCACATTTTCACAGATTAAAGTCCGATGAATTATGGTATTTTCATGCAGGCAGTTCATTAACAATTCATGTTATATATGAGGATGGTCAATACAAAGAAATAAAACTAGGACTAAATTTAGACAACGGAGAAGTTCCTCAATATTTAGTACCGAAAAATTCAATCTTTGGTTCATCGGTTATGGATGAAAATACTTTTTCTTTGGTTGGCTGTATGGTTTCACCTGGCTTTGATTTTAAAGACTTTGAGTTATTTACACAAGACCAATTACATAAAAAGTACCCTGAGCATAAAGAAATTATTAATAAGTTAGCCTATGAAGTTCTTCCTTATTAGGTCAAAAAAAGAAAGTGAGCTTTAAGCTCACTTCCAGTTTTTTGGGGAATAGTATCATGAGAAAACACAGAGTGAAGGTATTATTTTTCCTTCTCTTTTTTACGATATTACATAGGATTTTGGTATGAATCCGATAATTTTTACTTTTTGTGGTGTTCCACTACTAATTTTATTGATTGGAATCCATTATTTGTAGTTTCTCTGATTTTATTTGCAGATTTGAATTTGTTTAATTGCACTTCAACCAATTTTAATGGCAGCTTCAGCTTTTTTATTTGCACTTCATCAACCTCAGCAGTACGATTATCTGCCTAACTAACTTACTTCATATTTAAATAACTAGTACTTGCAAACCCTTTTTTCCCATTATAAGAAACAATTGCCCATTTATAATCGATTTGGGTTTTTCCTTCAGTTTGATAGCCTAGGAAGCTAACTTTTGCTCCTTTAGGAATGACTGTAAGAATTTTATATTTTGTACTCGGACCGCTACGTAAATTTAAATTAGCTTTCGTTGTAACAGTTGAAGGTACCTTTTGTAAGTACTTAGTGCTTACATATGCTATACCATTTTTAGTAGTTGTTGTTTTAATTTGAGCCCAGCTTGCATTATAGAATTTTACAATCTCAATTTGATCTTTCTTTCTTAATGTATCTACAACTTTTGAGCTTGTGTTTGGTGCACTGCGTACGTTTAACACACTTGCAGTTACCTCATATACACTAATCGGAGCATTTAAAACCGCTGCACTAGCATGTGTTGGTTGGGCTACTATTCCATTCGAAAATAATAATGCCCCAGATAAGACAATAGTTGATACAAATGCTTTTACTATTTTTTTCTTCATTTTAAATCCCTCCTCTTATGTTACATCTCAATAATATTGAATCAATGTTTCAAACTTAGTCATGAGATGTATCAAAATTGAAAACTTTTCGCGTGTGCTTTTTTGATGAATCAAAAATTCAATTTGCAGGAAAAATTTGCATATCTTTCCAAATTTAAGGACAATCTAAATTTTGAATTTGTATGAATGGGGGCAAATTATGGATAATCAACCAAACAATGAAGAAATATTGACGAATCGACAAGGCCATCCGGTTACTGATAATCAAAATGTAAGAACCGTTGGGAATCGAGGACCAACAACTTTAGAAAACTATGACTTTCTTGAAAAAATCTCTCATTTTGACCGTGAACGAATTCCAGAACGAGTTGTGCATGCTCGTGGAGCTGGTGCTCATGGGTATTTTGAAGCCTATGGAAAAGTAGGGAATCATGCAATTTCTAAATACACTAGAGCAAAATTATTTCAAGAAAAGGGTAAAAAGACGCCTGTATTTGTTCGGTTTTCTACTGTTGTGGGTGGTGGACATTCCCCTGAAACTTTACGTGATCCGCGGGGTTTCGCTACAAAGTTTTATACTGAAGATGGAAACTGGGATTTAGTCGGGAATAATTTAAAAATCTTTTTTATTCGTGATCCATTGAAATTTCCGGATATGGTTCACTCCTTCAAAGTGGACCCAGTAACAAATCTCCCTGACCCTGAAAGAATGTTTGACTTTCTTCATCTCACACCAGAGTCTCTTCATATGGTTACATTTATTTTTTCACCTTGGGGAATTCCAGCAAATTATCGACAAATGCAAGGATCCGGGGTTAATACATATAAGTGGGTGAACCAAGATGGTGAGGCAGTTCTAATAAAGTACCACTGGGAACCGCTAAAACAAGGGATAAAAAATCTAACACAACAAGAAGCAAATGAAATCCAATCGACAAATTATAATCACGCAACGCAAGACCTTTATGAGGCAATTGAGAAAGGCGATTATCCTGAATGGGAATTATGTGTTCAAATCATGAGTGATGATGAACATCCGGAGCTTGATTACGATCCACTTGACCCTACAAAGCTTTGGTGTCCAGAGAAGTTCCCTTTTTTACCTGTTGGAAAAATGGTACTAAACAAAAATCCAGAAAACTATTTTGCCGAAGTTGAACAAGTTGCATTTGGGACAGGTGTACTAGTTGACGGACTTGATTTTTCAGATGATAAATTACTTCAAGGTCGTACATTTTCATACTCAGATACACAACGTCATCGTGTTGGAACAAATTACTTACAACTACCAGTTAATTCACCTAAAACTCATGTAGCAACAAATCAACGAGATGGTCAAATGGAGTATAAAGTTGACATGGCTCCAGGACAGAATCCGCATGTGAACTATGAGCCTTCATCATTAGGTGGATTAAAAGAAGCGCCGAAAACTGGAAAGGATCATGAGCCTTCCTACAATAATAAACTTGTACGTCAAAAAATTGATCGACCAAATGACTTTATCCAAGCTGGTAACACATATCGTGCTTTTGATGAAACCGAGAAAAATGAATTAGTTTCAAATTTAGTAGATGCATTAAAAATATGTAAACCACATATTCAAGAAACAATGATTGGTTACTTTACAAAAGCTGATGAAGAGTACGGACGCCGCGTGCGTGAAGGTTTAGAAAAAGCGAACAGTAATCGAACTGAACACACTAGTACTGAAGCAGCTGATGAGGCTTCTGATAAAGCTAAAAATATGGGTCATGAATCGGATCGATATTAAAGTCAGAGTTTTAAATAGGGATAGGCGAATGCCTATCTCTTTTTATCGTTTTGATAGGTGATTATTAAGAAATACGAACAAATTATGTATTTTATTATAAAGCTGTGAACTTTGTTGGTAGAGTGCTAATTATTTATCATGCTGTTTTTTATTGATATATTACAAATTTTTGTTGATATCAAAATCAGTAAGGAGCGTTAAACATCGTAAATAATTGACTGAATATTACGACTTAACATTCACAATTATTTAATTAAAGTTTAAAATAAGTTTGTAAGGACAAAGATGATACATATTATCTAATTTGAAAGTGAGTTGATCTTAAAATGAATAATGTTACAAAGTTTAGAATTTACACACCAGCTAATGAAATATTTGAAGCATTTGTTGATCCTGCTAAAATCGGTAATTTTTGGTTTTCTTCAAGCTCTGAGAGATGGGAAAAAGGTAAAGTCATTACTTTAAAATACGATCTCTACAACGCAGAAGGTAAAATAAAGATCATTGAGGTTGAGGCCAATAAGAAGATTGTATTTGCTTGGGGACCTACAGAAGAAGGAAATATTGTAACGATTACATTAAATGAACAAGAACAAAATAACACGGTCATTGAAGTAGTAGAAGAAGGCTTTAATGAAAGCAATGCAGAATATGTTCATCATTTAATTGATAATAAAGAAGGCTGGGTATTTATGCTTAGCTGTTTAAAATGTTATTTAGAATTTGGTGTAACTAAGTTAAGAGGCGGATTAGAGAAATAATTAGATGACTTAGGGGATGTTCAAAAGTCAGCTAGCACTGACTTTTGTGCTTCCCTTTTTTTTCTTAGTGAGGGTCTGTTCATTTCGTAGTTGAAACTAGCGCTCTATTACTCTTATTCGAATAAAAAATGGATACATTTCTACTATTTATCTTATTAAATAGACTGATTGCAACTACTAAAAAAGAAACTCCTGTTTACATCCCCCCTTCAACGTCCTATTTTTAATAATTTCATTGAATTAAACGATTTTGTCTTTCCAAATTATAAAAGGGCCCCCCATATGTCAGTATGTTTGACCTATGAGACAGCCCCTGTTTTTATGTTATACCTATTTTGTTCTTTTCAACAAACCCTTTTCGAGTCTTTCTCAAAAAATCTAGTTTCATATTGCCCTGCTACGATGTAATTTTCATTTTCGTTGCAGATTCTCCACCCATGGCCTTTTACGTAATCGCACGGAACAACTAATTGATTTTCTAAATATACTCTTGAAACAGTGCTATAACCTGAATCATTTTGACTAGAGGTTGTATACACGATTCCATTATGAGCACTAATATCTAGATAGCTACCGTTACTTATTGTACTGGTGCATTGATTCCAACGACTATTCTCTAGAAAAAGACTTTTGATTGGTAAATATGCTACCGCTCCGTCTCTTCCTCTACAAGAGCCACTGACCGCAACTAATAGCCCATTATTTACTAGCATTGAAGAAATCATTTTATCAGACTCCGCTTTCACTCTAGTAAATTTATATGTTTGTAAGTCTAGCATCCAAATGCCACCATTAATCGGATGTATTTTTGCACCAATAAATAACATATTGTCATGTAAGCATAAAGAGCGAATGGAAGGAGGTTTACTAACTTTAAAAGGAGAAATAATCTTCCAAGTTTCACCATAGTTTGTTGATATGTAAATTACTTTATCTCCGTGTGCAACGACAAGACCGTTCGAATTACAGCATACACTCCATACGCTCGCTTTTGTAGGAAACTGTTTTATAATCCAGTCTTTCCCTTCATTTAAACTCTTTATAAACAGTCCATTATCACCAACGCCATATACGATTCTGCCTACACATTTTAAATCACGGATTTGATTTTTTATTATCGGAAAACTAAATGTCCTGTTTCCATCATTGTCAATGATGATTCCATTATTGACAGTAGCGATAATCGTACTACCATTTTCAGTTCTTGTTACAGCTGTAGAACTGAACATGGTATTCATACACTTCCCTCTAATTGGTCTTCGAATTGACTAATAAAGCTAATTGCAAACGTAACGCAACGCTCAATGTCTTCTTCCGTTTCCGGTGCTAATTCTACCTTTAATCCTTCCTCGATTATGTCAGCTCCACATTCTTTTAATCTCTCTTCTAATATATCTACTGCAGCGCAAAACTTAGGATAAGCATGATCACCTGATCCAAAGACAGCAGCTTTTTTACCTGTTAAATTTAAGTTTTCAATGTCATCGTAGAAATCTTCTACTTCGTATGGAAGCTCACCGTCCCCCCACGTATAGGCACCTAATATGATTCCATCAAATTCTAATAATTTCTGAGTATTAATATTTTCGATCTCTTTCATCTCAATATCATGGCCCATTGTATCTATACTAGATTTAATTAACTCTGCTATTTCCTCTGTGTTACCTGACATACTTGCAAAAGCGATTAAAATTTTAGACATTTATTTCTCTCCTCAATTATGCAATTATTTAGATTAAAAAACGTTTTCGTTCGTAAAGTACTTATTCTTTATTTCTTTTAAACTACGTAAATCATTAGCAATTGAAAGAAATGACTCTCGATCATTCACATCAAGTGCTTCATTTATTTTAAAATTCAAGTGATTTATTTTAAGATCAATATCCCATATAGAACAAAGTACGCCACTTTCGTATAAACTTTCTATGTCTTCAACATGTAAATAAAACTCAAAATCACTGTTATTATCAATTAAATAATGCCACCCTAAGCAATCAACATATTTTCTTTCACTCGTCATTGTCCATAAATCACCTTCACTAAATTCAATCATGTGTTGATGTTTTTGACCTGGACAACAACATGTTACTTGCTGATGAAATGGCTCTAAAATAATAAAATGTTTATCCATCAATGGCCTCCTTAATGGCTCTTTTTTACCTTCTCGAGCTTTTATTTTAATTAAGAGAATCAATTAGAAATTTGATACTGATAATCATTTTCAATTGTAATTTTATATGATAATGATTATCAGTGTCAATTATATTTTTAATTAATTTGCTTTACGCTACTTTAAATTTGTTTAACGCCTTGTGGATTAGCCCCTTTTAGAGTATTTAGCTCTGAAGAAAATGCGAACAAAATATGTACTTTGTTCATAAGGTAGTGGTTTCGATTTTCATTCTTAAACGGCCTCACCCAGTTCAACACTTAAACGTAACTAGCAAAAAATGAAAAAAACATAACCCAAAAGGTTATGTTTCAATAAATTCATCTTAGGCTTTTATCCTATTATCTCCGCTGTTTCGAACCACTTACATAAAGAATAATAATCGCAAAAATAATCATTCCACAAACAATAAAAGGCATTAACCCTGAACTGTAAACCATATATACTCGAATATGACGAATTGCATTTACAACTATAAAAATCACCATGAATAACCATAATATTACAATAAGAGCCGCATTTTTATTTCTTCGCATAAACATCAGCCCCTTTCAGAAAAAACAACTACAAAAAATACCGTTTATTTTATTATATAGTCGAATTCCTGAATCAATGACCATACGTTTATGTGTATATGTAAAAGTTACTATATTACATAGTTAATATTGAATGAGATCAATCATTACTCGCTAAAGAATGGTTCATGAGTATGGAAAACGCAAAATTATGAAGTTTTTTAACTCATAAGGGGGCCATGAGTTAAGATAACAACAAAATCAAGAAGGTTTTTAACCCATAGAGGGTTCAAGAGTAAGGAAAGAAACGAAAGGATGAAAATAGCAGATCCATAAAATTGTATTATTCCATTCACCAGGAAATTTTACGTTCCTCCCTAGCTCTATTTTGTGTTCACAACAAAAATATATTAAGATATTTATAAGTGCTTTTAATATAAACTAAATTCAACTTAAGGAGTTTCCAAAATATGAGTATGCCATTTGAATTTAATTGGTTAATTGTAACGAACGAAAAAGCAGTCAGACAAGAAAACAATCTATTCTCTTTAGAACTTAACGGATACCACTTATATCCTATTGACACACCAATCAATGTCTCTAGAAAAAATGATGAAAAACCTTTTGGCGTTGCCATCATTCAGAAACTCGAATGGAAAAATAAAACTACATATCTAGGTTATGAATTAAAGGCAATTGATTCAGTTAATTAAACGAGATCGGAATAGACACTAAAAAGTTCAAGGGCTTAAATACTTGAACTTTTTTAAACTGATTAGTAGTCATATGCGATTCATTTTGTCGTTTTTTCTATTTATTGGTTCGGTTTTAAAGACTTCGAATAGATCATAGGTGCATTATTTTTACTAACTATTTCAATTACACCAATCTCCTTTATTTTCCCAACAATCGTATCATATCGATATAAACAGTGTTTATATGCTTCCACTAACTTATCAGGTGACAAGCGATTTGCTAGAGTACAATGTGGTACCCACTTACCAGGCAAATACATAGATTTTGGATTATCATTAAATTGTTTAAAGTGACGATGAAAATTCTCATGAAACTCAATCAATTCTTTTGTAACATTTGGTGTAAAAAACAATATCCCGGTATTAAAGAACGATCCAATTGAATTAAACATAATATCTATTTCCGGTTTATTCTCATAAAATTCATTTAATTGATCGGTAAATCTTACTTTATCTAATTTATGATAACTAGCTAAAGTAAGATGCGGTTTACGATCCACTACTTCATCAGCATAGAAAGAAATCGATTTTTCTCTTAGTTCTGTCCAAATGTTTTTAATAATCTGTTCAGTTCTTTCATCAAATAATGCTACAACTCCGTACATAGAATTCTTCCTCTTTCTAAACTTCTATTAGGTCCATATGCATAATAAAAAGTTCACCTTTTCTCCCCATTACTCTATGACCTTTATCAACAAATCCACTTTTTAAATAAACATGCTGTGCAGCTATATTTTTATGATTCACACCAAGTATAATTTCATTTCGCTTTGGGAAATGTGTTTTTACAAAAGGAGGCAATAATTTTAAGGATTGTTTAGCGATCCCTTTTCCTTGAAATTTTGAATCAATCGAATAGGCTCTTAATAGAATCGCATCTACATTATCGCTATATTGCTGAACGCCTTCCCATCCATGTAATACAAAAAAACCAGCAACTTCATTGTTACTTAAGATCAAAATTGCATTTCGATTTTCCTCTAACTTACATAGTTCTATATTTTCTATAGGCAATCCAGTAAATTTTAAGTGCTCATCTGCAAGATAATAGTTTTTTAATTGATCATCATATCTGGAATCATAAAATTCCAAAGAAACTGTATTAGTTAGCAATAAAGAATTTGTCATGGATAAATCCCCCAATAAAAATCGAATTATAAGAATAGTACAACAATTATAAACGTAGTTCCATTAATAATTCATAAAAGACATTAACTATTACAATAATCGAGGGTTTACCTATTTTATGTATACATTTTTTCAAACAAAAAACCACTTCTGAGTGGATTTCCCTATACAGTTTCCTTAAATAATATATAAATATTTACTCAAACCGTTCTGGATACTTTTGCTGAAAATAAGCTAAAAAATCGCTCTTTTTAAGAAGTAGATTTAAACAAATTTGTTGGCTAATAGCAGATTTAAATACAAGTTTATTGCAAAACTGACATTTTTCCTTTTCAATAAATGCATGTTTAATAGACAAAGGGAATACAGTTTCTTGTTTACCCGCTAATAAAATATAGCCTTGTTGATTAATGGAGAAGCATACTTTAAAACCATCGTACCCTCCAAGCCTACTAATTTCCACGTTTTGAACATCTAAATCTTGAATTTTCATGTAAAATAGCACCTCCGTTTTCAACAAAATATATGATGAAATGCTATTTTTATGTCTAATTATCCTTAAATATTTTCATAAAAAAATAAAAACTACCTAAAAAGTAGTTTTTTATTACGATTTCCTTATAAAATTTATTATTTTCACTTAGTCGATGATTGTCAAATACAACTTTAAAATTGTTCAGAATACTTTTCTTGGAAGTAAGCTAATAATTCTTTCCTTCTATTAAATAGTGTTGGACAAACTTGTTGACTAATATTTGATGGAAAAACTAATTTACCACAAAGCTCACATGTTCCTCTTTCATTAAAGACGTGAATTAAATTCAAAGGAAATAAACTATTTGTTTTACCAACTAAAAGTACATAGTTCTGCTGATTGATCGAAAATCTAATTTTATAACCTTTGTAATCAGTATGCTTTGAAATGTGTGGATTTTGAATCTCAAATTCAAAATGTGTCAATTTGGTTAGCACCTCCAATGTAAGAGTTGTATGAAAGAATACGTAAACTCTATCATTTATTATATTAGTGTTCTTAATAACAATTTTCTTATAGTAAAGAGTATATATCAATCTATTATTTTTCATCTAATAATGTATATCGTTGGGTTTCTAAACGGAGTATTTCATTTGTGGTTATCAAATATGATTTTATTAGACAATTAGCAGATTTAAATCATTTTTTTATTCGATTCAGTATGTATCTGAGCAAACCAATTAGTTTTCCTTTTAAATCTAACTATTATTGTACAATTTAAGGCTTCAATACCCAAACAGGTATGGGTATTATATTATCTTATTTGCGATTCATGCAGTTTTAATTGCTATTTTGCTAATTTTATTTGCGATTCTCTAATTTTAATTGCTATTTTGCAATTTTATTTGCGATTCTGGAATTTTATTTGCAATCCACTGTTTATTTGCTGCTTCTGCACCTTTCTTTGCACAAATACACTCCTTATTTGCGGTGCTCTCCGATTTTATTTGCAAACCGCACTGTTTATTTGCTACTTCTACACTTTTATTTGCACTAATACAGCCCCTATTTGAGGTGCTCCGATTTTATGTCCAACTCTGGACTGATACTACTCTTCTTTTAATTACAACTCTTCTGACTTTATTTACGCATAAAAAAAGAGGCCCAAAAAATAGGAACCCCTCTTCCATTAATCATTTTCAACAATATCTTTTAACTCAGACCAGCAAGTAATACGAGGAATGTCCAATCCTCGATTATAAGATGTATCTTTTAAATATACTTTCAAAGTGAGTTCGGAAAGTGTATTCAAAATTGCTGGTTTATCATCAAAATAGTAATCTAAATCTAATTCTTTTATAATGTGAATTTTTTCAGAATCTTTCATTCCACAGTAAAAGCGATCTTGATGAACTGGAAATCCATTTTTTATTAACCATTCTTTTGTTCGTTCACCATATTCTTTATTTCTAGCTGTCACGTAATAGATTTCGTGTCCTTGCTTTTCTAATTCTTGTAGCGTTTCGACTGCATAAGGAAATGGAGGACAAGTAGTAAAGTATGTTTCTTCTAGGTTACTATTCCACATATGGCTTCCTTCTTCTGCCGTTAAGCCAAAAGCTTCATGAATTTCAACTGTCTTTAATTCATTGTAAACTACTATCGGAACATTTTTATTTAGTTTTTTATTGTAAATATGAAAAGCATGTTGCCTTAAGTCAATTAAAGTATCGTCAATATCAAATCCAAATCTCATTCTAAAAGTCCTTCCTCATGTTGTTACAAATTTTGGATAGCCGATAAATTTATAATCAGGACCAATTTTCGTTAATTCAATATTTTCAAGTTCAATTGCTTGTCCCATTTTATCGATCCCAGTACCTTCTAAAAAAGTAGGTGCATTTTTTCCACCTATTAATTTAGGAGCTAAGTAGACGATCACTTTATCAACTAATTTTTGATTTATAAAGGAAGCATTCACTTCTCCGCCACCTTCTACTAATAGTGAAGATATTGAAAGTTCGCCTAGAATTTTAAGCATTTCGTGTAAATCAACTCGACTTAAATCATTCGTAACAAATACTTTTACACCTAAGTGTTCTAATTCTATTTTTTTCTGTTCAGAATGCTTTTGACTTGTAAAGATCCATGTTTCAGCTTGTTGATCGATAACAACTTTTGAATCTAAAGGAATTTTTAAAGTTGAATCTAGTATCACTCGAACTGGATTACGTCCGTTTGGAATTCTAGTTGTTAATTCAGGATTATCTTTTAATACTGTGTTAACACCGACTAATATCGCGCCAATTTCATTTCTTAATTGATGTACATCATTTCGAGCTTCTGGGGAAGTAATCCATTTACTATCAGATGAATGTGTAGCAATTTTCCCATCTAATGTAGAAGCAGATTTCATTACAACAAAAGGAATATTTTCAGATATATATTTATTAAATACTTCATTCATTTTTATCGATTGCTCTTGGCAAACTCCGACGATTACTTCGATTCCAGCATCTTGAAGGATTTTTATTCCTCTTCCCGCTACTAGTGGATTCGGGTCAAGTGTTGCGACAACAACTTTTTTTAAACCAGCTTTTACAATTGCTTCGGCACAAGGACCCGTTCGTCCATGATGAGAGCAAGGCTCAAGTGTTACATAAATTGTTCCACCTTCAGCTTTATCTCCTGCCATTCTAAGTGCATGAATTTCAGCATGTGGTTCACCAGCTTTTAAGTGAGTTCCAATTCCAACTATTCGATTATCGTTTACAATAACAGAACCAACTAATGGGTTCGGATCAGTCTGACCTTTCGTCGCCAATGCATTTTGAATAGCTAGATTCATATAAAATTCATGATTACTCATGTGAACGACCTCCCTTAAAATGACCCGAACGAACAATTTTAGTTTCTAAGTATTTTTCGTTATACTTTGATTTGTCTCCCCATAATTGAATTCTTCCAGACACATTAGCTCCAGAGGTTTGAAGTGCATCCAATTTTCTTGGGTTGTTAGTAATTAATGTAACTGGTTTTGAACGAAGTGTTTTTAGCACTCGAATAGCATCCTCGTAGTTTCGCGCATCATCTACAAACCCAAGTTCTTCATTTGCTTCAACAGTGTCAAATCCTTGCTCTTGAAGAACATATGCCATTGCTTTACTAAATAAACCGATTCCTCTTCCTTCATGATTTGCTAAATAAAATAATGCACCGGATTCATTTGAAGAAATCATTTTCATCGCTTCTTTTAATTGGAATCCACAATCACAACGTTTACTTCCAAAAATATCACCTGTATGACATATGCTATGCATTCGAATTAGCGCATCCTCAGAATTCTCAAAATCACCGTAAACTAATACACTTGATTGTTGCATTTCTGCTAAATTTGAAGAAGCTAATTTACTAATAATTTTCTCTGTGTTGTATGAACCATCGCTACAAAAATCTCCTTCAATATCCTCGCAGCGAAGCCAACAATACCATTGAAAAATGACTGTTTCTCCATCTAAGTTTACTGGCAGTTTAATTGGTCCAACTAAATAAATTGATTTATCGTTATTTTTTATGACATTAATTTTCTCTTTTAATAAAGAAACTACTTTTTCGTTGATCATGCAAAGGTCCTCCTGAATTCTTACGCTTCATCTTATTTGATAATACATTTACTGATTCTTGCTTGTCCAATTTTCTATTTACTCACATATTACTTTATAAAGTCACATCGAAATGATGTTTAAAAGAGGTTTCCTGAATTAGCTGGTGCTCTTGTAAGTTCTCAACTTCTTCACGCCTAGCATTTTCAAATTTCTTTAACATTACTATACTAGAATCACGATTATAAATAGCTTCTTGTATGACTTCTGCTAACACATCAGCATCTTTCATTGCAATGTTTACACCGAGTGCAGCTGTTGGACTCATCGTATGGGCTGCGTCTCCCATAATAATTAAGCCATCCTTAACCCATGTTTTGCTACGGCTACTTTGGACATTTAATAATACAAAATCACTCCAAGATTTTATATTTTGCTGTACAGTCTCAGTCAGTTCTGGAAATGCTCCAATTAACTGGTTTACAAATGGTTTAAAAGATTTACTTCTTAATTTTGAAAATGAACCTTCTTCAATGTTCCAGCCAATTTGAATAAATCCACCAGCTTGAGTAAATAAAGCTAGCTGTTGTTTATTTATTAATGTTAGCCTAACTGTAGGATCCCAACTAATTGGTTTCGGTACTTTAGCCCAAAGTAAATCATAGCCGTGTTTGATTATATCCGTCGGTATATTTGCTAATTTGCGAATCGTTGAAAATCGACCATCTGCACCTATGATAATCGAGCTATGAATTGTGATTTCAGTACGATCCTGTATTGCCTTAACACCTACATAGCGACCTTTTTGATCTTCAATTAAATTGGAAACACGTGTCCCCATTAAAAGTTTAAAGTTATCATATTTATTTGCTTCTTTTAAAATTACATTTAATAAATGATTTTGTGGAACGTGAATACCAACATGCTCAGAATCTGGTTGTGGTAAAATACTTTTAATTATCTTGTTTCCACTCCAATATTCAACGCGCTCCATAAGCAGTAGACCGTATTCTTTTACCTTTTCATAAAGGTTGTGCTTTTTTAATAGTTGTTCACCTTCAGAATTTAGATGTTCACCTCTAAATTCCTTATCGATTCCACTATGGCGTTCTACTAGAACTGTGGAAATATTATTTTTTGCAAGTAAATATGCTAATAGTGCACCCCCAGGTCCAGCACCTACAATACATACTTCTGTATTCATTATCATGTTTTTTCACCTAATATTGTTTTAGTAAAAAATTATTCAGTTACTTTATGTAAGTAAGTTTAATTTAGTAAACTATTTACGTCAAGTAATAAAATTATGTATGGTAATCTTGTTATTCATATTAATTTCGTTATAATATGGTTATAGGTGAGGTGGTTTTATATGAATTTTTCTTTATTATGCCCTCGGTTTGAAAAAAGCGTAGAAATAATTAGTAAACGCTGGGCAATTCTAATTATTTTTCAACTTCTTTCTGGATCACAACGATTTTGTACAATCGAATCAACTTTACCAATCAGTGGCCGTGTCCTTTCAGAAAGATTAAAGGATTTAGAACAAGCAGGTATTGTTAAACGAGATGTATATCCTGAAACTCCGGTTCGAATCGAATACTCATTGACAGAAAAAGGGATGGCTTTAGAACCAGTTATTAAAGAATTAATGAAATGGTCTCAAGATTGGACAACGATTGATTAACTACAGTATTTGTTTTTTCCTTCGCCTTTTAATTATTAATTAACAAATAAAAGGGATGTCCCATAAGTTATGTTTCTAACTTGTGGACATCCCTTTATTTTTCCTTTTGGGCAAACTGGACGCTCCAAGAAAGCTATTGGTTGGGAAAATAACGAACACTGAGTGAACTTTANNTAAAGTTCACTCAGTGTTCGCCTCTTAGGCTTTCATATTAAATAAAAAAGGCCGCCTCAAAAGTACTATGACTAATGAGACAACCTTTATCAATTATTCTATAAATTTCTTACTCTACTCATAACTTGCTCGATTATTGGATACCTAAATCACTCTTAATATCAGCAAGTGTCTTACCCTGTGATTTCTTCACTGGTTTTGGAGCGTTGTCTACAGCTGGATTTTGCATTAAGAAGTTCTTCTCTACATATGCAAAATCTTTTGCATCAACTGTGCCATCAAAGTTGATATCAGCTGAACGTTTGTTTGTTCCCCAGTATGTCTCAACTGCTAATGCATCATTTAGATCAATTACATTATCTTTATTAATATCTCCCGCAGTTGCAACATCAACAGCTTCTGTACCGATTGTTTTATTAATACCACTCATGAAACCATCAATTGTATTAAATACATTGTCGAACTTACCTGATGTTGTAAAGTGACCTGGAATATCTGTAATCACAGTAAATTCATCCTTAGTAACCGGTAATCCAGTAATACGGAATTGTCCTTTTGTATTCATTGTTCCTGTGTATGATTTTCCTTTGCTGTCTACAATCGTTACATTTGCTCCAAGTTTTGTAAAATCAATCGATTTCAAAGTGCCATCTGCATTTTGGAAACTTTCTGGATGAATGTAACTAGCCACCGCTGAAATATCCGGTAGAATCGCAATTGGTACGATATAAGTCAATGGTTTTGTTACTGAATTATCTACACTTGTAAGAGTAGTCGTTACATTGTAAAAGCTTGAGTTTACAATATCATTTAATTGTGGAATTTTAAATGTTACATCTACCATTGGGATATCACCAGATACCTCTGTAGATCCATCAAATGTTACATTCACGTCTGATTTAACAGTTGTACTCGTTGGATTTGTTGTTGTTACGTTTAATTGTCCACCTAGTTTTACGGCCGCTGGATTTAATGCAATATTCACGATATTCGTATCAGCTGTGTTCGTTGTAAAACTGTATCCTGCTTGTTTCAGTTTAGCAACGTTATTAGCAGTTAATGTAATTGTATTTGTATCACCTGGATGTGTAATAAGTCGATTATTTCTTGTTTTTGCTTGTGGTTGACCGTATACATATGGAGTTCCTTCTTTTGTGAAAATATATTGCTTATCACCAAATGCATTTGTTGCTTGGTCTCCTCCTAGGAATCTAAATGATAGGAATTGTGTAGTTGGACTCATTTCAATTTCATCTTTAACAAACCCGTTTTCATCTAATTTAATTGTTCCTGATAACCATGGGCTATTATAGTAATATGCCAATATGTTTTGAGACTGATCTGCTTTCATACCTGCTGCTTTCATAAGCTCAACTGACTTATCATTGATCGAAGCAGTAAACGGAACTGTCTGTTGGTCTGCCTTATACTCTATAAACGGATTTCCTTCTTTTTCACCTTCAACTTGAACGTCAAATTTATTTGGCATTGTATTATCTACTAACATATCTTGAGAGATTGAATATGATTTACCTTGATCATCATATCCAATTAATTTAACTTTGTATAAACCTTCTTTTGGTAATAGAGGCTTTTTGCTCACCGGGTTTGTTGGGTCATTTGTAAAAGGATAATACGCTCCTACAGTAGCTGCGATTTGGTACTCTGTGCCTTCATCATAAGCGACACCATCGAATGAATTCATTACGCCCAAATCTTGACCTGTCACCGCATCAGTCAATACGACATCGATTGATTTCATATGTGATTTTAGTGAGAAATTAGCTAGCAAGTATGGATAAAATAATCCGCTATTTAAGTTATTTCGGTCAGTTGAAAATGACTGACGAACAAGATTCATACTTTGGAATCCTTTTTCTACAAAATGTACACCAAATGGTACTCGATATGTTTCAGAAGGATTATCTTTGTTTGTATAAACAACATACCCTTCGTAAATTCCTTTTTCGGCTGTTTTTGGAATGTTTAATGTAATAGTTGTTTTCTTTTGGCTAATTCCTTTTAATGTAACGGATGATGGAGTTTGAACAGTTACCCCATTTGCTTGAGCATCTTTTGAACCACGTAAGTTTGATTGGAAATTAACTTTTACATTAAATGTTTTTGACTTTTCTCCTCTGTTCATTAAAGTGATTGTGCGGTTATCTGAATAGTCATTTCCATTAAATGATACGTTACCAAAGCTTAGTGCCCCTGTTTCTTCATTAATTTGTTTTTCTCTTCCATTAACAATCATTGGTGTTTTTTCTTGCACTTTAATTTCAATCGTTGAATGGATAGCACTATATGGATCAATACGACCTGCACCTTGTTCAAATACACTGTATGACTTACTTAAAGAATCTGCAGTATTCATTAAAATCGCTTTGATATCTTCCGGTTGTAAATTATGATTAGCTTGTTTTAATAATGCTGCAACACCTGTTGTAAATGGAGTAGCCATTGATGTACCTGACATACGCTGATATGCATTTTTATAATCAGTTGGATTATCTGGGTTGTTAATAAAACCTGGTACCGTTGATAATACACTTACACCTGGAGCTGTAATTTCTGGTTTAATATCATATGTTAATCTAGCAGGTCCTCTTGAACTGAAGTCAGCTAATGTATCGCCCTGTGTTTTCGCTTCACCTATGTCAGTAAATGTAAAGTTAACAGATCCTGATTGTAGCTTTTGCTTCAAAACAAGTCCATCTGCGTTAGATAACGAAAACGTTGGGATGAAATTTACACCATCCCCTAAAAAGGTTGGGATTTGTCCTTCAGTTGGATTGTCATTATACATAAGAACTGCTGCAGCGCCTTGTGATTTAGCAACCGCTATTTTAGAATCTAATGTATATGTTCCACGACTCATTAGAACAATTTTACCTTTTACATCTTTACCAGAATATGCCTCTCCTAGATTTACATCTACAACCGAATTCGTTACACCTTTTAATCTAGAAACATCATCCCCTGCGCTCTTTGCCATCAAAAGTAAAGATGCCGTTACATTGTCGATTGATCCTTTTCCTCCAAGTGTCGTAATTGGAACACTGCTAGCGCCTACTGTTAATGCTAAAGCTGCCGTTCCTGGTGATCCTAGTGTGTACATCTTATTTCCTGCGTTTCCAGCAGCAACTACTGCTGTTACACCATTTAAAACCGCATTATTAATTGCGATACTTTCAGGAATTAGCGGGTCATTATAATTAGCACCTAATGAAAGGTTCATAACATCCACACCGTCTGCAACTGCTTGATCAATACCGGCGATGATATTGTCAGTCCTTCCACTTCCACCTGGTCCTAATACACGGTATACGTAAAGGTCCGCATCTGGTGCAATACCAGTTGTTGCGTCTTCACTTTCATTTTTTCCTTGTCCTACTATTGTCCCTGATACGTGAGTTCCATGCTCTGTAACATAGTTTCCAGCTCCTGATGTTCCACCTGGTTTACCAGCTTTTACCCAATCAGCATAAGTTGTTTCCATCGGATCGTTGTCATTATTTACAAAATCGTATCCGCCTTTAAATGCACCTTTAATATCTGGATGATTGTAATCAACACCTGTATCTAGTACCGCAACCTTTACACCTTTACCTGTATAACCTTCTTGGTGTAATTTATCAATTTGTAGGTATGAACGCTCATCTGCCATTCCTTTACCCGCTGAAGCTGTAGATGTTTCCTTCCCCTCTACAGGAAGCTCAGATTTAACAGTTACATCGCTATAGATCGCTTGTACAGCTGTTGATCTCATCAGTTCTTGTAATTTATTTGCGGGGACTTCTATCGCTACCCCGTTAAATGCATGTTTATATTCGCGTTTGATTTTATAAACACCATTAGATTTTGATTTAAATAATGAACCTAAATCTGATTTAAACTTTACATGATCTGCATTTGCATTGCTTGCTGCTTTTTCACCCGATAAAGCTTGTCCTTTTAATGCCGCTTCTAATACAGCAATCTTCTTAGGCTTCTGTTTGAAAGAAACGATTACTGAAACAGTTTCTGCACTGTTTATATTCACTTTTGAATCAAGAAAAAGCCCTGATTGATCAGTTGTTGAAAGCTTTTGTAACGCCTCTCTTTGCTGTTGAGTTAGTTTTGCTAAAATTGCTTCTGCAGTTGAAGCATTCTCAGCCTTTGTTACATTTGAAACATGACTTAAAGAACTTAAGATAAAACTAGTTGATAAAGCAGCTACTGTAAGACCTTTTGCAATTTTACTTTTACTCGTTCTCTTTAACATACTCTTCCCCCATTGTAGTAAGATACACAGAAAATGATGTTTGAATAGTAGAGGAATTTTGAATCTAAAATACTATGAGTCTTTAAATTCGTTCATTCATCGCTCTTCATTGCCACTCCCTTAATCTAATTATTGAAAATATTCTAAAAATACTCAATCGGGTTATATATAGTGGATTAATCCAATGTTCACTCACTAAATTGATCTATTTCGACAATATTCGAGTGTAAAGTTTATAAACTTCTAATAACTTTATAAGTTTTTCTTATATTTATTAAATTAAATCACTCAAAAACATAAAAAACTATTTGTTACTACTTACTCATTAAGGTCTCAATATTTCCTTTACCTTATAGATTTATAGAAAAAGAGAAGCCGAAATTCAGCTTCTCTTCCTTCTTAGTTTATTGTAATCCTAGTGCTAATACAAAAACACCCCCAACCAATACAGCGATCCATCGAATGCTGCCGAACTATATTAAATACTACTATGTCATTTTGAATATATTT
Organism: Bacillus sp. AFS041924; assembly: GCF_002577195.1. Taxonomy (GTDB): domain Bacteria; phylum Bacillota; class Bacilli; order Bacillales; family Bacillaceae_G; genus Gottfriedia. Next base: position 24,113 of record NZ_NULG01000098.1, on the reverse strand, counting down.
TAAGAAACAGTGTGCACATTCACGAAGCGTTCGAACTTCAAACAATCTAAATAAAACAGTTTAAAATTAAAAAGAGCCACCCATAAGCTAGTTACTCTAACTTATGGGACAGCCCCTTTTTTAAATTAAGAATTTAATTCTTCCTTTAATTTCAATATATAATCAGTTATCATACTTGAACAATGCTTTTTACTAGACATGATCCATACATATTGAAGATTGACAGCATCGTAATCAACAATATCTAGTAATATAACAGCATCACTCAAATTGTAATTAACTCCGTTGAAGGCAGGTACAAATGACACACCTAAGTTCTCTTCGACCGCTTTTTTTAATGTATCCGTATTTGTAGTGGTAAATAACTCATTCATTATGCCAAACTCCGTATAGAACAGTTTTTTAAACGAATGAATGAATTCCCCATCATAGGTAATCAGTGTTTCATTGACGATTTGTTGCGGTGTAACAAATGTTTTTTCTGCTAATGGAGAGTTTTTATTTACCATTAATTTCATTTTTGCTTCAAATAAATTATGATAGACTAGGCGATCATCATTTTCAAGTAAATGTTTTATTAATGGTAACACACCTATATCACTTCGTTCTTCCAAAATATCTTCAATAATATCCTGTCCAGGCTTTTGAAAAATCTCGATATTGATTTTAGGATAGTCATCTCTAATCGCTGAAATTGGGCTTAAAAGGACTGCAAAAAAACCTGGTGTGGTAGATATTTTTAACTTACCATTCACATTATTATTAATAATTTGTACTTTTTCCATAAGTTCTTGATATTTTATAAAAATCTCTTTCACATTCGTAATAATTTCTTCTCCATCGCTCGTTAGAACAGCACGATTACCTCTTTTACGCTCGAATAATTTTATACCAAATTTCTTTTCGATACTAATAATCGATTGACTAATGGCAGACTGACTCACAAAAAGATTTTGTGAAGCAATCGAAAAGGAACCTGTTTTGGCCACTTCGATAAGATATACTAATTTTTCGATATTCATCTTCTTCTCCTTCTATCAACGTTATTAGTATACTACAAACTATATTTTTCTATATTAGGTACTTTAACACTTTACAAAATGTTTGGTATAAATTTAAAAAGCCTGTTCTCGCGTATTGAGAACAGGCTAACATATTGAAGACAAAGTTCTAAAAATATATTTTTTCAGGGTTTACTATTCTCTAGATTGTGCTGATATAATTTCACCGATACTTTTTAGTTCTTAGCTCCATTCGTTAAAAAAATGAGTAACCTAAACAACTCTGAAGCTGTTTAGGTTACCAGTTAAATTAATTTAAACCTAATTCTGCGATGATGCTGTCTAACGTTTGACCTTTATAAGTTTTCTTAGCTTTTGGATTTGCATTTGGATTTGTTGGGTTACCCATTCCAAAGTTGTAGTAAACATATGCCAAGTCATTTACATCTGTTGTGCCGTCAAAGTTGATGTCTGTACTACGGTTGTTTGTTCCCCAATATTTTTGCATTTCAATTGCATCCATGATATCGATTACGTTGTCTTTGTTTACGTCGCCACCAACTGCTGTTGAAACATCAGCGCCAATGTAAAAATACTTTCCATAATCTTCACCATCTAGATTTCCGTATGCACCATGGAAATTAGTGTACGTATTAAAATGTCCAGGAACATCAAACACAATTGACATATCATCATGAGTAACAGGTAATCCAGTTACATAATATTGACCGTTCTTAGCCATTGTTCCATCGTATGTTTTGCCATCTTTATCTTGAACGTAAGCCTTAATTCCCATTGTTGTGTAATCTCTAGTAGGACTGTCATTGAAGTTTCCATTAGCTGTTAATAAGCCTTGAGCATAAACATATCCACCTAAAGCAGCGAACTTCGGTAAAATAACGATTCCCGAGAAAGTTCCCCAAGGACTTGTTACTGTTCCGTTAACATTTGTAATCTTAGTAGATGCAAGATTTAAAGAAGATCCTGATACAGGTTTTTTCATATCCGGAATCTTAACTGTTACATCAACCATTTGAATGTCACCTGATACATCTTGAGAACCATCAAATGTAACTGTTGCTTGTACTGTAACGACAGGACCATTTGATGTTTGTGTTGTAGTTGTTGTTGTAGATAATGTTCCACCTAAAGCCGCAGCTGCAGGGTTTAACTTAACACTTTCAATGCTTGTATCAAGTGAATTAGCTGAGAACTTGAAAAGAGCTGATTTTACATTCTTTACATTATTAGCAGTTAATGTGTTTGTTTTTGTGTCTCCAATATGTGATACCATTTGATTGTAACGAGTCGGACCTTGTGGTTCGCCATATACATATGAGTAATCATCTTGAACAAGGTAGTACGTCTTTTGAGCATTTGCATTAGTTGCTTGGTCACCACCAACGAAGAACACTTGTGTTATTGGTCCAGATACTGCAACTCTGTCTGAAGCGTTTCCGTTTTCATCTGCTTTAAGCTTTCCAGTGATTTTATTGCTGTTCCAAGAATAAGGAATTCCGTTTGTACCTTGATTAATGTTGATACCAGCTGCTTTCATTTGTTCAACCGTTTGGTCGTGGATTGAAGCAGTTACAGGAATTGAAGTTTCGCCTTTCTTGAATTCAACGAAAGGACTTCCTTCTCTTTCCCCTTGTACTTTCACATCGAACTTATTAGGAGAAGTATTGTCGATAAATAAGTCTTGTGTATTAACAAATTCTTTACCAGCATCATTCACGCCGACAAGTTTTAGTTTGTAATGACCTTCTCTAGGTAAAGTTGCTACTTTCTTAATAGATTGGTGTGTACTATCTGTGAATGGATAGATATATCCGCTGAATGGTTGGAATAAATTTTGTTTACCTTCTTCGAAACTCATTCCATCAAACGAATTCGCCATACCTAAATCTTCACCAGTTTTTGCATCAGAAAGAATTGAGTAAACATACCTCATATGAGAATTTAATGTGAATGTTGCAAGTAAATTTGGATCCATGATCGGACTTGTTAATGCAGTACGGTCATTCGTGATTGAGTTACGAGAAAGAGTAAAGTCTGTAATTCCTTCTTCAACATAATGGACTCCGAACGGAACACGATATGTTTCAGTTGGATCATCTTGGTTGGTGTAAGTTACATATCCTTCGTAAATACCTTTTTCAGCTGTCGTTGGAATTGAAAGGTCTACTTTTCTTGTTACATTACTATTTACAGGAACCTTAACAGTTTTGTCTGTCGTTACTGTTACTCCATTCTTTTCTGCATCCTTTGAGCCTCTTGCGTTTGTTTGATAAGAAACTTTTACATCAAACGTTTTAGATTTAGTACCGTTGTTCTCAAATTTTATAGAACGAGATTCACTTAAATCCTTACCAGTGAAAGCTACGTTACCAAAACTTAGTGCACTTGTAATTTCTTTGATATCAGTTGTTTCTCCATTAACAACAACTGGTGTTGTGTCTTTCACCTTAATCTCAATTGAAGAATGTAATGCTTGGAAAGGATCAACTCGTCCTGCACCAACTTCATATACAGAGTAAGTCTTGCTTAATGGATCAGCTGTATTCATTAATAGCGCTTTGATATCTTCTGGTTGTAAGTTAGGATTAGCTTCTTTTAATAATGCTGCAACACCTGCTACAAACGGAGTTGCCATTGATGTTCCTGACATATGATCATATGCGTATTTATAGTCAGTTGGATTATCTGGGCTATGAATAAATCCAGGAACAGTTGATAGTACGCTTACACCTGGAGCTGTAACTTCTGGTTTGATATCATAAGTTACTCGAGATGGTCCACGTGAACTGAAAGATGCTAACTCATCGCCTTTTGTTGTGATTTGAGCTAAGTCGCTAAAAGTAAATTCTGTTTTGCCGCTTAAGATTTTAGATTGTAATGCAAGACCATCAGCATTTGTTAAGTTAAATGAAGGGATAAAGTCTGCACCTTCTGCAAAATAGAATGGCATTAAACCATTTGTGTCATTATTGTAGATCAGGATTGCCGCTGCACCTTTTAATTTAGCTTGTAAGATTTTATCGTTGATTGTAGTTGAACCACGAGCAACTAGTACTACTTTGCCAGTAACATCTAAGTTAGTATAGTTGTAAGATGCACCAAATCCAGGAATACGTACAATTTGATATGTCTTATTTGCTAATGATGCGATATTGTCATCGAATCCTCTTGCTAATAATTGCATATCGAAATTTACAGTATCATCATGACCTTTCATTGTTGGAATCGCTGTTGGGACATCACTTGCACCTACTGTTAGTGCTAAAGCTGCATTACCAGGATTTCCTACAGTGTACATTGCATCGCCAGAGTTACCTGCAGCAACGATAGATGTTACACCACTTAATACAGCATAGTTAAGTGCCATACTTTGAGGTGTTAATGGATCATTGTAAACTGCACCTAAAGATAGGTTGATAACATCCATGCCATCTGATACAGCTCGATCAATACCAGCGATAATCCCTTCAAACGTACCGCCACCGCCTGGGCCAAGTACACGATAAGCATAGATATCTGCGTCAGGAGCAACCCCTAGAGTAGAAAGGTTATTGTCAGCTTTTGCACGACCTGCAATTGTACCAGCTACGTGAGTTCCATGTTCAGTGTAGTAAGGTGTTGCGCCACCATTAATAAGTGGTTTACCAGCTTTTACCCAATCAGCGTATGTTGTTTCCATTGGATCGTTGTCATTATCAACAAAGTCATAACCACCTTTGTATGCGTCTTTTAAGTCTGGATGATTGTAATCAATTCCTGTATCAAGGACACCGACTTTAACGCCTTTACCAGTAAAACCTTCTTTGTGAAGTTGGTCTATTTTAAGGTAAGAACGCTCAGCTGCCATTCCATGTGTGCTTCCTTCAGTATTAAGTGATTCTGACTTAGGAGACTTAGGCTCGTCTAACTGTACAGTTTGGTTACTATAGATTGCTTTAACAGCTCCTGATTGAACTAACGCTTGTAGTTTGTTTGCAGGAACTTGTAATGATACCCCGTTGAATGCAGTTTTGAATTCACGTTTCACTTTGTATGTTCCGTCAGATTTTGATGTAAATGCATTTTCTAAATCAGTTTTAAATGTTGCATGGTCGTTGTCTACATCGCTTTGTGCTTTTGAAGAAGATAAGGCTTGTCCATTTACAGCCGCTTCAATCATAGCGACTTTCTTTGGTTTGTTGTTGAACTCAACGATAACTGATACAGTTTTTGAACTATCTAAGTCCACGTCGTCCGTTAAATGGAGTCCTCGTGCATTGAACTTGTCAATGTTCTTAAGAGCTTGACGTTGTTCTGCAGTTAGATTCAATTTGCTTTCTACATTAGATTTAAGGTTTTCTACAGCACGATCTAATTTAGTTGGGCCTTGTGCAAATACATTAAGCATTTGAGTTTGTGAAAATACGAAACTAGCAGTTAGTGCGCCTACTAGCAGTTTGCTTGTTTGCTTTTTCTTCATTCTCTAGTTCTCCTCATCCATTGTTGTTTTGTATTGTTTGTTTTTACTACTCTAAGCCTCTGTTGCTGTGTGTTTTAATCAACCTACAATTTTCAATCAAAAGCTTTATTTCCAAAGCTGATTAGTTCAGTATTTTCTTTCACTAATTTTTTTTTGTTAAACAATTGTTGGGCGCATTGTATAGATCAGCTACTCCCGCACCGACTTCAAACACACTGTAAGGTTTACTTAAAATATTGCCCCTTCTTTGAATTAGGTCAACCTTACCGCATTTTTCACTATTTTTTTCTTTAAATACTTCTTCCCCATTTATCCAGTTATCCCGAAAACAAAATATAATATTTTGATAGAATTCGATCAGGTCCTATTACAAGATGTGCTCTAGATACGGATAATTTATCAAATTTCGACCCTATTCGAACTCCTTCCCCATTTGTTATATACAGTATACATAATCAGAATATTCTAATGAAATTCGAAATATTGATAACTAAATAAGAAATTCTTATATTATAAAAATCCCATGGAATTTCTTATATACTTTTGAATATCTTTTCATAAAATACTTAATAATCTTCAACAGTTTTTGACCTAAAATTTAATTCGACCATTATATCCATTATCATTGCTCTCATCTTTTCGGCAATGTTGGAAATTTGCCGCCGACTTCCTTCAGTTTCTGCATCACCACAGACACCCTTATCTTAACCTAACCCTTTCTATTATCTTTCTTAGTTCAGGACTTGCACCTTATAGATTGTGTTTATGCTTGGGACACATAGAAAAAGAGAAGTCGATAAACGACTTCTCTTTTTCTATGATTATTGTAATCCTAACTGACTTAATACATCACCTAACGTAACGCCTTTATAAGCAGTTTTCGCTTTTGGTGTATTGGATACAGTTGGGTTTTTCAATCCAAAGTTTTCAACAATATAATCCATATCCTTTTTATCTACTACTTTATCAAAATTAAAATCGGCAGTTGCTTTATTTGTACCCCAATATGTTTGTACTGCTAATGCATCTAGAATATCGATGACATTATCTTTGTTTACATCTCCTGCTGCTGCAGTTGGTAAATTAAACGCCAATCTTTTTCCAACTATTTCACCACGTACATTATTGGATAGTACAACTTGTTTGTTCATAGTGAAATGACCTGGCACATCCACTTTTAGCGTATAAGGAGTTACGTCAGCTTTTAGGCCTTCAATGATATATTGACCACTCTTGTTTAAACTTGACGGAGTAGCAGTTGTTTTGCCGTCATAAGAGGTAACCGTTACATTTGCTCCAACTTTACTTAGATCCATTGCGTAAATAGGTTGACCTGAGGAATCTTTTGCCCCTTCAACTTGTACTGTCCCATCTAATCTTGAATACGTTAGTTTATATTTGATACTTTCCATGTATGAGTAGACATTATTAGTTACTACATTTGATTGGTCGGTCGAAGATGCTGTAATTAAATTCCATCCAAAAGCAGATCCTCCATAAAGTCCATCCGTAAACTTTTTAGCCGTTTTAAGGTCGAAATTAAATAATTGTAAGTCTTCTGGTAATGCTTTATCCCCTAAATAAGTAAATGTAAATGTATAGTTCGTATTAGACGGACTTGTTTGAACATCAGCTACAGAAACTTGCGCATCACCATACTGCTTAACTGCATCACTTACTACTACATTCTCAATTGAAGCAATGTTAGAATCAACTGGTATTGTAATTTTAGATGTTTTTAAGTTTATAACATTATTTGAACGAACACTATAATTTACTGTGTCTCCATTTGATACGATTTGTTTATTTGCCTTTAAATAGTAGTAAGGTAAATTGTGATCCACAAAAACAACTCTTAACATATTAAAAGCATTTCCTATAGTGTTTCTTGCATAATCCATTCCATAAAACTGTACTTGTAAAGGTGCAGCTTGTTTTCTAACGACAAGTTTATCAGTGTAATTTCCATTTTTATCTGTATAAATTGGTGCTTTTGGCCATGGACTATTAAAAAATGTAACTACTGAATTGTTTGATTGATTAACTGGGAAGCCTAGTTTATTTGCTTCCTCTGTTTCAGGATCATTTAAGTTAATGTTAAAATCATATAAGAATTGTCCATTTGAATCAAATTGACTATCATTCGTTTCAATTACTTTTTGATCTAATGAATCAAAGCTAGAAGTCATAGTTGGTGCACCTTGATCATAAATGAACTCAGAAGATTTTGTAAATGTTTTACCTTGTTCATTTGTTCCAACCATCTTTATTTTATATCGTCCTGGTTGTGCAAATTCTGGTTGATAGCTAACCGGATTCTTTGTGTCACCAGTAAATGGATAATAGGTTCCTGTAAATCCTTTTGTAACATAGTAAGTTTGGTTTTCATTCAATAATATTGGACTTAATGATCCTAATAATCCTAGGTCTTCACCTGTAATCGCATCTTGTAAAATAACATCCAATGTTTTCATATGTGATTTTAATGAGAATGTAAATGATTCGAAAGGCCATGCATTTTCCGGCCATGCTGTATCCATTGAAAACATCGGTAAGGCGTCAACTGAATCAATGCCTTCATTTATTACACGTCCACCAAATGGAATTTGATAGGTTTCAGTTGAATCTTTAGTATTCGTAAAAGTGATAAATCCTTCATATGTTCCTTTATCTGCTGTTTTTGGAATGTTTAAGTTAAATTTGATTGATTTTTGACCAATTCCATTTAATTTTACAGATGTAGGGCCTGTTAGCGTTACATTGTTTTTAGCTGCATCTAAAGATCCTCTTAATCCAGTTTGGAATTTCACATCTACACTAAATGTTTTTGCTTTCTCACTACGGTTCTTTAATGTAACAGTACGTGAATCAGCGATATCTTGATCATCAAATCCAAATGAACCAAAGCTCATTCCACCAGTTAATTCTTGAATTGATTTTTGCTGTCCATTAATAATCGTAGGTGTCTTGTCTACTACCTCTAATTCTACATTTGAGTGAATTGCTTCATAAGCATCTACTCGGCCACTTCCTGCTTCAAATACACTATATGCTTTTGAAAGTGGGTCTGCTGTGTTCATTAGGATTGATTTGATATCTTCTGGTTTTAAATCTTTATTTGATTGAAGTAATAAAGCAGATACACCAGCTACATAAGGTGTTGCCATTGAAGTTCCAGATAATCTTTCATATGCATATTTATAGTCTTCTGGTTTTGATCCATCAACGGTTTTATCGTTTACATAAAATGGTACTGTTGAAAGAATTGAGACGCCAGGTGCTGTTACTTCAGGTTTAATATCGTAATTCACTCGAGATGGCCCTCTAGAACTGAATGACGCTAATTCATCAGAAGCAGTTTTTAGTTTTGTGAAATCACCGAATGTGAAGTCAGTTTTACCAGCTTTAATTGCTGCTAAGATTGTATTACCTTCATCATTTGAAACAGAGAATGCAGGAATCGCATCGACTGATTCACCAAGGAATGATTGAATTGCACCTTCTGCTTTATTCGCTTCATCGTTATACATTAACACGCCAGCTGCGCCTTTTGCTTTTGCATTTTTGATTTTGTCAATGAATGCAATTGAACCACGTTTAATGAACGCAATCTTACCGTTTAAATCCTTTCCATTAAAATCTGCTGGATTAGCTAGGCCTACATCAACAAGTTGATATGTTTGTCCTTTTAATGTTGTTAAGTCATCTTTATAATTTCTTGCTAATTGTCTTAATGAATAATTTTTACCTTCTTGTACACCTGCGTATTGATAGATATCAAGTGCAATAGATGATGCACCAACTGTTAAAGCTAATGCTGCTGTACCAGGTGAACCAACCGTGTACATTTTATCCCCGCTATTACCCGCTGCAATAACTGTCGTTACTCCACTTAATACTGCATTGTTTACCGCAATTGAAGTCGCATATAATGGATCATTTAACGTTGCACCTAATGACATATTAATAACATTCATACCGTCTTTTACAGCTCTGTCAATCCCGGCAAGAATTGCATCAGTTGTTCCACCACCATATGGACCAAGTACTTTGTAAGAATAAATATCTGACTCTGGTGCCGCACCAACAGTTTTATATTCACTATTCGCTTTCCCACGACCGCCAATGATTCCCGCTACATGTGTTCCATGCTCAGTATAGTACGCACTGCCACTCACAATTTCTGCTTGGCCAGATTTTTTCCAATCTGCATACGTTGTCTCCATTGGATCATTATCATTGTTTACAAAATCATATCCACCTTTATATGCATCTTTCAAATCTGGGTGGTTATAGTCAATCCCTGTATCTAAGATCCCTATTTTAATTCCTTTACCGGTCAAGCCTTCTGCATGTAATCGATCTAAAGCGTCATAAGGTGTATAGTTTCCAACATTTACTTCGTCTGCTTTTAATTGATCGTTTTCCTTAGGAGGATCAATTGAAAATGATTCGTTACTCCAAACTGTTTTTACAGCTTTTGATTTTAATAGGTTTTTAATTTGGTTTGCTGGTAGTCTCATTGAAACACCATTAAAGGCATTTTTATATGAACGATTAATCGTATAATCTACTTTTTTCGTTTTTCCACTTTCTAATACTTGACCAATATCTTTAGCAAATGTCTCATGATCTTGATCGACTAAGTTTGCTGCCTCTGATGCAGTTAATGATTTCCCCTCAACACTCGCTTCAATTTGAGCAACTTTTGCAGGTTTATTTGCAAACTCTACAATGACACTAGTTTGGTCAGTAGAGTTTAAATTAATATCTGAAGAAATTTTAAGACCTGATTCTTCATTAGTCGAAAGTTGTTCAAGTGCTGCTCTTTGCTCTGAAGATAAATTCGCTAGAATATCTTCCACATTCCTTGGACTTGCTGCTTTAGTATTATTGGTTACTTGTCCAAGTGAGCCCAAAATAAAACTCGACGTTAAAGCTAAAACGGTAAAGCTTTTTAAAAACTTTTTCTCTGCCTTTTTCCCCATTTCTCTTCCTCCAGACAATTTACGACAAGGTAGATTTCTACATTGAAGTACAAAAATATTCTTACTTTGACAAAAATATGGATTATTTCCCAAAAAATACACAAACAATTTGTCTGTTTATTCAACCCTATTATTGAGAATTTTCAATCTTTAATCAATCGGGTTATAGAGAACCTATATCAAAGGGATTATAGAATAACCAGAGCAAAGTTCGACAAATTTCTCGACTAAAGTTTATAAACATTTGTTCTAAATTTTGATATTTTAAAAGAAATATCATTCTCTTCAAATAAAAAAGTCTATAAATAACGAGTACTCGTTATCTATAGACTTTTAAATTAAAGCTTTATGCATCAATTTGAAGTTTTGATCTACTTCAATAGCCTTTTCATATTTTTTTTGCTCGATATAGTAATTATATAAGATTCTTCCATATTGCTCGAAAAATGAAGTATTATTTGTTGCAATAAGCTGCGGGATCACTATATCAGCTAAAAATTGATAATACTGACCTTGATCTTTTTTACATTTCAATGCTAAGAGTTTATAAAGATTAAAATAGAGTGGGCATGCCTTTTTAGCTAATTTCGTACCAGTTTCTATTTTTTCTAGAATATGTTCTTTTTTTAATAACTTTCCATCTAAACATGCCTCTGTAAAATGGAACAATCGTCTTAAATACTTTATTGACGATTTATCAGTTAGTAAAAATGCTTCTTCAAAATATTTAACAGCTTGATCATATTTACCTCTTTTATAGAACTCTTTTCCAAGATTATATAAAATATTTATTTTACTTTCTTGAGCACCTAAAATCGTACAATTATGAATTAAATTCTTATAGTTTTCGACTAACTCTAAAAATTCAATATCTCTTTCACTATCGAATTGCATTAGCATTAAGATTTGAGCATTCATAGCACTCACATGATTATAGGATCTATTAAAGAATTGAAGTGCCTTCTTGGCATATGTAAATGCGGATACCTTTGCCCTTGCATGGTGATATGCTATAGCTAAGTGATAGTAGTACTCTTCGTTGTTATAATCAGCTATGTTAATTTGTTTTAAAAGGCTCACAGCCGTTTGACATTCTTCACTCTCTATCGTTCTAAACGTACTAATACAATACATTCCTTTAATGTGGAGAAGAAGATTTTTTTCATAACTAGATAATGCTTGAAACTCTTTTTCTACGTATTCGATGATATTTTTGGCTTCTTTAAACATATTTTTGTGAAGATAATATCTCCCAGTTAACAGCATATAGTTTGCCGCATGTTTAGAGGCCATAATAAACGGATTTTGATCTAATTCCAATTTTATTCCTTCAATCTGCACTGTTCTTTGCATAACGATTGCCTGATTCCAATCATATAAGTGCTTTTCAATAAGATATAAAGATTCTATTTCTTTATTTATATCAATTTCTAATTTATTGGCTAATTTGTATATAATTTCAGGTGATAATGTAACTTTTCCACTTTCAAACCTACTAATATACGCTTTACCACAAATACCTTCACCCAATTTAGATTGACTGATCCCTTTTTTCTCTCGATAATATTTGATGATTTCCCCTACTAACATGTTTTGCCTCCTTAGTTAAGACAACGTTTAAATTGAACAATAAAATATTGTTTAGTGAGAAATTTTTCTAAATTGTAAGAAAGCGCTTGATAAATCGAATGAATTGATTCAACATTAGTACATATTAATTTTGCAAATCACATGTACTCAATTGAAAATTTAGAAGAATACTATTTATTAAAACCAATTCTATAATTGTAAAATGATTAAGTAAATTTACATTTTTTAAATATAACTTCACGATTTGTGAAGTATAAATAAGAAACAAAATTTCTATATTAGAAAAGTTCTATTCGTGTATGAAAGGATAAAGGTGGTCAAGTTAATGCATATAGAAAAACTAGAGATTTTAGTAGAAGTGGCGAAAACAGGGTCGATTTCAATCACTGCAGAAAATCTGCATGTAAGTCAGTCCGGTATAAGTCAAGCAATCACTAAAATAGAGGAAGAACTTGGAATCAAAATCTTCAACCGCTCTAGATTAGGCGCTAGTTTAACAGTAGATGGGGCGAAAATTGTGGAAAAATCACAAGAAATCCTCCTAAAATACACAGAGATAAAAGAAATAGCCCAGAAAAGTTTAGATACTCAAATTAGTGAACTTAGAGTTTCAATGGTGCCTGCATTTGTTAATTACCTATTAACACCATTAGTAGAATTTAAGGACCAACACTCAAATTTGCATATTGACATTTTAGAAAGCACTACTGAGCGTACAATTGAAATTGTAAAAAAAAATCAAGCAGATATTGGGATTATCTGTTTTTACGAAGGGATATCAAAAGAGTTAGACGATTTTAATTGTGAAGTATTAGAAGACGGTAAGATGAAAGTCTATGTAAAAAAAGACTCGCCTTTTGCTATTTCGAAAAAAATAACGCCTGAAGAATTACTTCAGCAAAAATTTGTACTGTATAACGGAGATTATATACGATGGTTTACAAGTAACTTCCAACGTAACATTGGAGAATTAACTATTTTATTTTCCTCCAATCATACAGAGGAATTATTACGAGCTATATTAAATGGTAGTGCAATCACTTTGGGACCAAATTTTTCTTTAAAAAATCATCCATATCTAATAAACGGTGAACTCGTTGAAGTCGATATCGTAAATTACGAACCAGTAAACTCAACTCTTGGCGTGATCACTTCAAAAAAGAAGATTTTATCAAAGATTGAAAAACAATTTATCAATTTTTTAAGATTTCAAATAACATCATTTTAATAAGAAAAGGCAAATTTCAAGTGAAGAAATAAGCCTTTTTTATTTTTCTTATATACTAATTGTTTTAGTTTCATATAGTAATTTCCTGAATCACAAAATAAAAAACCACTTTTTAAGAGTGGTTGATATAAAATATAGAGTTTTATGGAGCATCTGAAAGTGTCCAGTTTATTGTCGTTGAGTAGCTCTCTGAATATACATCACCAAAGTCTGTTTTTACTAATATTCCTCTATCATCAGCCCAATTTACATGAGTAATTGGATCATTCTGAGTCGTCTGTTGAAAAATTAAAAGCTCATTATTATTTAAAGGTGTTGAATTGCCTAAACGATCTACAAAAACTAAAGCATCTATCATTTTATGATCGGGATTTGTTGTAGATGTTAGCGGTTCGTCAATCGATGCTCTAATAGTCCATTCACTTCCAGTTCCTCTTGAATCAAATACCGACAATCCTAAACTAGTATCATTTCTTAATACATAAGTTTCCGAACTAGAAATTGAAGTCGTTTTAAAATTAATCGATTTTGGGATTTTATCAAATTTTAAAATCGGGCTTTCTTGCTTTACAATTTTAGTTTTTGTTGCCTCTTTAAATGTAGCATCATGATAAACAGTATCGGATTCTGGATTCTTATTATGATTATTATCTGTTAAGAAGACTTGTATAATATCCCCTTCTTCAAGTGAACTATTTAAAGGAATTTCCCACTTTCCTTCTTGATCTACGTTTATTTCTTCAAATAATACTAACACCAGACCATTCAGTGTAGCAGTTACTTTTGAACCCGGTTCATCACTTAACCCTGTTATTTTTTGACTATTAACGGTAACTGGTTCATTTATTGTTACAGGAGTAGGTGGAGTAACGTCTTTGACTGTGACTAAAGTTTGAGTACCTTCAATTGGAGCATCATCCTTAAGTAATACAGCTGTAAATACAGTATTCTCTTTATAGAATTTTTCTAAGTTAATACCAAATTCACCATTTTGATTCGTTGTAGCATTCCATGTTTGATCATCTTCATTATTCGAGATTTTCAAGACAGCTTGTTTATCCCATGCTGTAATACCATCCACAGTTATTTTACCCGATATCTTCATATCTGCATTTGTCAGTTCATTTAACATGATCATCGGATTCATATTTGTTCCTGAAATTCTAGAAAAAGTTTTCCCATTGTAGTTTGATTGAATTGTAGCATTACTAGCATATATTGGTATACCACTTGAATTAGTAATTAAGCTTGCATTGTCCCAGCTATATGCAGATGTACCATCCAAATCCATTCCTTTTGTCCAAGTATTTACTTTTGAATTGACTATTTCAAAAGTTGCTCCTGTTCCGAGTTGTACTGCGTAGCCGTTATTACTAGATAAATTATTGTTATTTCGAATATCGTAATTAGCTGGTTTCGATAATAATAATTTTGATCCAGTAGTTGCTAAATTTACAATCGGAGAGGTGCTATTACCTACTACAAAAAAGTTCGATCCTTCCTTCACATTGATTAATATATCTTTAGCTACACGTCTTGCATCGATTCCGATGACATTTGTTCCAGTACTTAAAGTTGAAGCTTTAAATGTCGCTCCTTTTTCAATGTTTAAAGAAGAATTATCTTGATGAAATGCAACTGATACGCCTTGTTTTTCGACATCTAACACTCCACCAGGTGCAATATTAATCGAATCATAATATTGAAAGATCCCAGGGTAAGTGGCACCATTTGTTGTACCTCTTAATATAACTCTAGCATTTTCTTTTACATTAAATTGATGACTAGTTATTCCAGTTGAACTCACTCGATCTTGAAACCAAATGATCGAATAATCGAAATAACTAATAAAGCCCTCGTAAGTGGAGTTTGGTAAAAATGTCATACCACCAGTGTAAACATTTTCTGCTCTCGTATAAATTTTATTCGTTCCATCGAATGTAAAATTACTTCTTGAAGCAGCAGCTAATCGGACCATTTCAGGATTCGTCGTAATGTTTTTAAAAGAGAGTGACCAATATTCACTCCTATAATCGTTGAAATGTGTTTGAACAAAAGCAAATGCTGTTTTATTAATTAAGGTAGCATCTTCTACAGAAAATTTATATTGAGTTGCATTCGTAATATTTTGAAGGCGAATCCAACTTTTATTTAAATCAATTTTATAATTATTTCCGTAAATTTTAATATCATGTCCTGGTACTAGAATTTCATGGCCTTCAGGAGCATCTGTAATATCCTTCACAATATTTATTTCTGAAATATTTACGTTCCGAATTGCATCTCTAAATTGAGCAAAACTAGAAACATCTACCGCAAAAGCCCGTGTTTCTGATTGACTTGAAGTGCTTTGATCAGAAGATTCATCAGTAGGAGTTTGAGCATCATTTATTGTTAACTCATTTGAAGTAATGACAGGCGTGTCATTTCCGTTGTCTTCAGCAAGCGTAATTAGGCTAAATTGATTAGATAATATAACTGTTATAGAAATGACTAAGATTAGTTTCTTTAGGCAACGGACCATTACTTTTCACCCTTTCAAACTTTTATTATTTATCAATTGTACTTTTCTTTCTTTTTTTGAAAAAAATAAAACTTATAAATCCAATCAAAAGCAATAAACCACTCACTAAATACATCCAATTATAATTTTGTTTTAATTCAACTGCTTTATTATTCAATTCTTTTGCTTCTTTTCCAATTGTAAATAATTCGTCCCATTCCCAAACTTGAGCTCCTATGATCGCTTTCATCTTTAATCGATATGTTCCAGGCTCGATTGGATTATTATTTAAATCAATTGCATAATCAAAATTTGAGTTAGGTGCCATGCTCATATCAGATTTTTTTGAACTATATAGGATGTCATTTGATCCTTTTTTAAAGATTTGGGCATCTATACTCATATCTTTCACAATGGAGGATTCACTATTTTGAATAGTAGCCGCAATTGCAGTATGATAATTTACTAATTTTGGTTTAATAGCGTTCAAGTGTAAATCTGGATTGACTACCTTCATATTTTCAGTCAATTTGATCCCAACAACGTATGCGTATTCATTCTTTATTTGAATACTCTTGCTTGTTGAATCTTTTTCAGACCCATCCATCTTTTTCTTAACGTGTACAGCCCCTAAAATGACACCATCATATTCACTTTTAGGCATTGTTATTGAAAATGAAACTACCTTTGATTTACCAGCAGGAATAACAACCTCTTTTCGAGGCTCATGAATAAGTTCCGTTAATGGATACTTTAAGCTATTGTCTGCTTCTTTACTATTCGTTTTTGAGTAATCAATCAGTCCATTGTCGTTTGTTGTAGCAAATGTGATATTCGCTTCAATTGTTTCTTCTTTTTTACTATTGTTAAACACTTCGATTTTAAGGTCTTGTTTTTGACTAGGGTTCATTTTTAAATCAAAGTAAGATTTCAAATGATCGATTTGATTAGTTGGAATGATTGCTCTTACTGAAAAATCGATAGTATTCTCAGCCTTTACTGAAAAAGGGATGAACGATAATGTTAACAATATTGCCGAAAAAAATAATAATACTTTTTGAAATTTGATAGCCATTACTATTTCCCCCTTTAAATTTAGAGACTTTATATCAATTTCACTGTACTAAGCAGTCCCAAATAATATAAAGTCTCTATTTATACACTGTTCTTTATTATGGATTATGTTCTATAAACCAGGAGCATCCGTTAATGTCCATGTAATTGTTGCTTCATGATTACCGACCGTTGCTGAACCTGCTGGGATTGTCAAAGTGACATTATCATTAAGTGCTCCATCGTTTTCTTCTGGAGTTGGACCAAGCCATCTAGTTACCCATGTACCAAAACCGGTACCAGCTGATGCAGCTACTACTGTTGATGCTATGCTTCCATCTGTATTTAATGAGATTGTTTTATTGATTACTGGTGACCCCCCTGTGCTCAAAGATACAGTCGTACCATTTTTAAAAGAAATGATTGCACCTGGTAAAGTGTCCACTGTTCCATTTGTAAATTTACTTGATTTAGCAACTATAGACCAACCTTCCCCAGTACCTCGGCGATCTGTAACTTGGATAAATGGCTTTTTGGATTTAGCTGAATAAACTTCTGTTTTATTTGAAATCTCATTTGCCCCAAACTCTACTGATGAAACATAATCTAGTGTTAATGAACCAGCATTTCCTGTAGGGGGATCTGTTGGATCAGTAGGTCCTGAGGGAACTAGTGGTTTGGTTGGATTTGTAGGATCGACAGGTGTAACTGGACCTGATCCAGCTAGAAATGTTATTGCTGCTTTCGAATTTCCGACAGTTGATACCTCCGCAAACGTTGAGTGTGTAGCACCTACTAATGATGTCATTCCAATTACACTAACAAGTGCGATTTTAGTAAATTTCATTTCACTTTACTCCTAAAAAAATTATTTTTTTGTTTCAACGTTGTCATTATATCGTTGAAGTAAAGTGATTGCCCATGATGTTTTTTACCTTTGATTTAGGTAAAAAAAATATCTTTGTTTCAAAAAAAATTCACATTTGGCCAAAATATAAATAAGATGTTTCTCGGATAGATTTATTTCTGCATTAAGAACTATACTTAAAAGCAATAATAAGAAAAAAGTTTGTGGGGATTTCGATGGATAAATCAACTAAGAGGAAACTTCAAATAATTGATATTTTAAGTAAACAAGATAAGTGGTTTAAAACTGAAGAATTAGCAAGCGAGTTATTGTGTACGGAAAAAACAATTCGAAATGATTTACAAACAATTAATTCAAACTTACCTGAAGGTTGGCAAATTGAAACAATAAAGGGTAAAGGAATCTATATAAATAAACCAATTTCTTCATCAATTAATGAAATTCGCTCTATATTTGTGAAAAATTCATTGAGATTTCAGGCTATTATGCTCATACAATTCAAACAAATTAAAAGCATAGCAGAGCTTGCAAAAGCTCTTTATACACAACAACCTGCTGTTTATACAATTCTTGATCGGGTTGAAGATTTATTAAATTCTTATCATTTAACATTAAAACGAGGTCCGCTTGAAATCGTAGGAAGAGAATTTGAAATTCGATTATTATGTAGCGATATTCTAGATGCTTTATACTCCCATTCAAATGAAGACTGGCCAATTAGTGAATTTTCATTTACGGACATAAAAAACATTGTTGTTTCAACTACAAAGAAATATAAATTATTCCTATATCCTTCAACTACTAAAAATTACGTGTATTTGCTCGGAACAATGTTGTACCGAATCAATAAAAAGATTCAATTAGACTTAAATGAACAAAGTATAACGAAAATATTACATTCCGATTTTTATAGTATCGCTAACGAAATTTGTGAAAAATTAGAGGAACTATATCAACAACATATCTATGTAAATGAACGAGTTGCATTTACCTTATTAATTTCAACTCTTCCTTATTATGCTTTTGACGAAATGGACAAAAATGAATTTTCTTCATTATATCGAAATCCTACCACATCAAATTACAAGAAACTCTATCACTTAGTTGAGATACTAGAGGAAAAGACTGGCCTTCCATTAAATGAAGACGAGGAATTTCTTTATACCCTTCAAGATCAATATAAAAGATATTCTTTAATCAATTCAATCGATAAAAAGGAACCATCATATTCTTTAGATCGGTACGTAATAGAGCATTATCCTGAGTTATTTAATAAAGTAAAAAATGCTTTACAAATTTGGGCCAAAAAATATTCATATCCAGTTATGACGAAAGATAGGATCGCGAAACTTACATTAAATGTCCAATCTTCTAAAATTAACTACTCATTTTCAAAGAAAAAAGTATTGTTACTAACGAGTAATGGACCAGCCGTTCAACGATATGTAGAAACTAAATTAAAAGAAGCTCTTGGTCATAAAGTTGATTTTATTCATCCTTATCAAATTGAACTTGAATCAGAAAGCATTAATGAACTAAAAATAGATTTTATTATTTCTGATTTCCAGCTTGAAGAGGAAATCATCCACCCTGTAATTACCATTGATCCAGTACTAACGGACAGAGATATAAATCAAATTTCAAATTTTATTAGTTCAATTCCCTCATAAAAAAGTAAGGCACAATAATCGGCCTTACTTTTTACTTTATAGTCTGAACTGTTTTTCTAATTCAGATATCTATTAATTGTTGTTTTATAAATTGTGCAATTTTAGCGTTTGCCTGCTTACTTATAATTGAAGCTTTGTCCATCAACTGAAAATCATGAAACATCCTTCTCCGGCGAATACAATGTGATACTTACAATTCCATGTTGTATGTGCTAAATTATTCTGTCTTTTGACATAAAAATTCCTCCGTATGCTGCTATTTTGGTTGGCGAACCAAAAATAGTTTAGCACCTCGGGGGAATTTTTTTAATACCACGCTGTAAGTTTTTTGGAACTCTAGACCTAGCCTAGGGTTTTCATTTCCACAAAAAAGATGTACGGGAAAACCCATACATCTTTACTGTTAAAACGTAGGTAAATTACTCAAGTTATTCGTAGGATCTCCGTCAGGATACGAACGAAGTGTTTTATGTGGATTTTCTCCACGAGTTAATCCTGTGTTTACATCTTCAATTTGTTCAAGTTCTGCCATTGCAATGGCTTGCTCAATACCAACGATTTCACCATTTTGAAATTTCACATCTGTAATATCACCATCGCCATTTTTTCTCACTGCGACAATGTGTAATTTATTTGGATCATCTTGATGTTCTGGATGTCCGATACCGCGATTTTGAAATGACATACCAATACCTCCATTTTTTAGACACAAAAATAGTATGGCATACGAAATTCTGTTTATTCTTCCAATTTCTTACAAGTAGATTTGTTAAACTTTTCACAAATTATCCACAGACAAATTTCCACTAACGTTATACGATGATTATGTAAACATTAATCAAACAACTTTCGAAAGAAGGGAACATCATGACTACTGTTTTAGGAATGACTAAAGAAGGCAAATTAATGCACAAAATTGGCGATGGTTATTATCGCTATACAAAATTGAACAAAGATGAACTTAAAACATTAAATTTACTTGTCAGTGAAGGTATGGCGACAGTTATAAAAAAAGGTATCGGATATGCTGCACTCGTTAAACTAACTGATCAAGGAAAAGTTATTAACAACGAGTGTTAATTCAAATTGAAAACACTTGCAGCAGTAATAATTGTTAAAAACCCCCTTTATATATTTTTTTACCTTTAAAGTAGATGTTGCATTGTACCAAAACGTCTACATTAAGGGTTTTTGTTGTTTAAAATTCATATTAAATGAAGATAGAGAACATCGTTATTGACGTTCTTATAATAGGCTGTCTGTGGAATTGCAATTAAAAAACATTAACTGCAATTAATTTTTGTTAATCTGCAATCCAAATCAATAAAGCTGCAAATAAGTTCACGTATCACTCATAAATTGATTGAAAGAATCAAAAATCAACATACTAAAACTATTATGATGAAATCGCATAATTTTAGTAAAAAAATAAAACGCCATCTCATAAAAAAGATAGCGCTTTAGAAAATCGATTTTCATGCTTGCTCATTTAAATCTTGTGCCAACTCGATAAAAAACTTTAATGAATCTGGATTTGTCATTGAACCTTGGTTAACTACTTTTTCAGGAGAAAAACCTAATAATATTTTACGTATTGGAACTTCTAATTTTTTTCCACTCAATGTTTTTGGAATTTGCTCTACTTCATAAATTTCATTAGGGACAAAACGAGGAGAAACCTTATGCTTTATTTCTGATTTAATTTTTTCCTTTAATTCATTCGTCAGAGCAATCCCGTGTTTAAGTACAACAAATAATGGCATAAATGATTGACGACCAAGTAGTTCCAAATCAATTACAAAACCTTCCATTACTTCATCAAGTGATTCAACTACTCGATAGATTTCACTTGTTCCTAGACGTACTCCAAATCGATTGATCGTTGAATCAGACCGTCCATAAATAACACAGCTACCTTTTTCATCAATTTTAATCCAATCTCCATGTCTCCAAATTCCTGGATAAACTTCAAAATAGCTTTCAAGATATCGTTCATTATTCTTGTCTCCCCAGAAATAAAGCGGCATTGATGGCATCGGAGCTGTTATGACTAATTCACCTACTTCATTAATGATTGCATTCCCCTCATCATCAAAGGATTGTACATGCGCACCTAATGAACGGGCTTGTATCTCTCCGGCATAAACAGGAAGAATCGGTGACCCTCCAACAAATGCAGTACAAACATCGGTACCTCCACTAGTTGAAACAAGCCAGATGTCGTCTCTTATATTTTCATATACCCATGAAAAGCCTTCTACTGATAATGGTGAACCAGTCGAACAAATAGCTTTTAATTTAGAAAAACTATTTTTTTCTTTAGGTTTTATTTCATACTTCTCGCACACGCTTAAGAAGCCTGCACTTGTTCCAAAAAATGTTACACCTACTTCTTCTGCAAGATCCCACAATACATTTAAATTAGGATAAGAAGGACTTCCATCGTACACTAAAATCGTACTACCCGATAACAATCCTCCAACTAATTGATTCCACATCATCCAGCCTGTAGTAGTGAACCAAAAAATTACATCATCATGATTAATTCCTTGTTCAATCACTATTGTCTTTAGTTGTTCAATTAATATTCCGCCCTGACTTTGTACAATTGGTTTAGGTAACCCTGTAGTCCCTGAAGAAAATAAAATCCATAGTGGATGATCAAATGAAACACTTTCATACGTAAGCTCACTGCTTCCTACTAATAATTCATTCCAAAAAATTATTTCGTTTTCTATTTTGTAATGATCAAAATTCATATATGGTATTAAAATAGTTTTCTTTAATGTAGATAATTCAGACTGAAGCTCTTCAACGCTAGATAACTTGTTTTGAACTTTACCATTATATGAATATCCATCAACAGCAAATAAAATAGTCGGTTCAATTTGTTTAAATCGGTCGATGACACTATTCGTTCCAAAATCTGGTGAACAGCTTGACCAAATTGCTCCGATACTTGCGCATGCTAAGAAAGCAATAATAGTTTCAGGGATATTTGGCATATATGCTACCACTCGATCCCCAGATTTAACACCTAATTTTCTTAAATAATTTGCAACTTGGCCCGTTTCTTCCTTAAGCTCTTGCCAACTTATTTCAGTTTTTAAATTGATTTCTGATTGAAAAAATAATGCAGGTTGATTTCCTTTATTGTTACGAAATACATGTTCAGCATAATTAATTTTTGATCCAGTAAACCATTTCGCACCTGGCATTTTTCGTGCTTCCAAAACTTGTTCATATGGTGCATGAGAAATTACATTGCAATATTTCCAAACACTTTCCCAAAAAGATTCTAATTCCTCGACTGACCATTCCCATAGTTCACTTTGAGAATTAAAATATAGTCTTTTTTCATTTTCGAGCCAATTCATAAAATGGCTAACTCCAGCATTTTCAATTTGCCGACTAGTTGGTTCCCATAATAAAGCACCTTCAGTAACCGCTTTCATTTTTATTCCTCCTAAACTAGCAAACTATTTTTAAGTAAACAGTTATATGTATAGCTACAGCCTTTTAATGAAAACAACTGATCAATCTTTCTTATCGAAATCAGGGATATAATGTTCAAAAACTATTATCCGAAAATACTTAATATTTAAAAATTAACTACTATACTATTACACACTAAAGCTACTGTCAACATCGAAAATGAATCATAGTTCAACTGGTAGACTAAGCGACCTAGGAGCTTTCTTCCATGTATAGTGCGATATTAACAAAAAAACTTCATACTTTATCCTCATGGATATACAGTTGATTTTTAATGTAATATATGTAGTGATAATTTATGCAGGTTATTATTACCAATTTTACCATAAAACACCATTAACTATTTAAAAAAATAAGTTAAGGATGATTAAAAATTGAACAATTGCGAAGTTCAAAATACTACTATTCTAGTTATTCACGAAATTTATGGAATTAACAATCATATAAAAGATATTTGCAACAATTTGAAAGAGTCGGGTTTTACGGTCATATGTCCAAATTTACTAGGTAAAACTGAGAACTTTTGCTATGAAGATGAAAACAAGGCTTATAGGCATTTTGTTGATATGATTGGATTCGAGTTTGCAGCTGATCAAATAATTACCCTTGCGAAAGAACTACGATCAAGTAGTTCTAATTTCTATATTCTGGGTTTTAGTATAGGTGCAACAATCGCATGGTTATGCAGTAAATATAATAGGTTATTTGATGGAGTAATTGGATTTTATGGTTCGCGAATTAGGGACTACTTAGAGGTTATTCCTCAATGTGAAACCTTATTATTTTTTCCAATGAAAGAAAAATCATTTGATCCTGACATTATCATAAATAAATTGAATACAAAAAATATGACACAAATCATTCAAGTGGAAGGAGTTCACGGCTTTACGGATCAATCAACTCCTTATTATGATCAAGCCTCTTCTGAATACTGTTATCAAGAGATGTTTGATTTTATTTTGAAACAAAATCATAAAAAACGAAACAAAAGGAAGCTCAATAACCAATCATAGATGGATGCCTTTACGTTTTTGGGTGCTCTTTTTCACTTTCGGAATATTCGTTCCTTATTGGTCTTCGTGGGTCTATGGCATCTATATTAATTAGAGAAAGTAAATACAGTCCGGAAAAAGTAGGTCTTACGGATTTGTTGTCATTCCCTATTTTCGACTGGGATTTTCATAACTTTAAAAAGCGAAAGTATCGTTATGAATTAATAAATCGAGTAGGAGGGAGT
>NZ_NULG01000097.1 GCF_002577195.1 Bacillus sp. AFS041924 | reverse complement strand
AACTTTTGGGGTGCACTTCTCAGCATTCTTGCGTTTTTAATTTGACGGTTTTTTTATCAAACAGGGCTTTTGAGACAGCCTCTTTTATTGTGTTTGTAATTCCGTAAACTGTCTGCCGAAATGTTCCCCTGTTACCTTTATAAATGGAATAAAGCATATTTCCTTTTTAAGAAATCAGATGGAACAAATACAATTTAGAAGTGCTTAAGCAAAATAAGGAATGGGAAGTTATAAAAAATGGTAAGAAAATGAATTGCCATGGTATATGTAAAAAAGCTTTTCATATACAACTAAAGCAGTGCTTTAGTTGTATAACGATCGGCTGCTTCGGTAGTCCATCTTTTTGTGTTAAATGGAAGGATAGTTGAACAAGAACCACTTCAATTTCGCTTGAGTATTGTATGTAAATCTAGTTTACATACATACCGTTATCGGCAATAAAAAAAGGACCTTCAAGGAGGGGCTGTTGACAAATAGCTGTTCAAAGCAAAAAGAAGACGAATCACTACTAAATATAGTAATTTGTCTTCTTTTCTATTGCTTATTTTGTATGATTAGGACTAAAAATTAGTTTGTTAACAACCCCAAGGAAGATCCCTTTTTTTGCTGCTTCTTCAACTAACGCACCCAAAGGTTTTTTCATTAATAGAAAAAGACTTATAAGTATTTATCACTAATCACCTTCATATGGTGTAACTCGTGCCCGGCAATGCCATATGCAATGGTACCTATCGAAACTAGGCTGTTCATTACAGTTCCATTACGATCCCACGATGCATCATCAATGGTTGAAATAAGGCTTATCGTGTTGGAGCGTACCGTGTCTAAACCAGCTAGTAGCTGCTCCCAGGATAATTTGTTGAAGTTTGCCGCAGAAACGTATTGATCCTGATCCATTGCTGGGAGTGGTGCACTTTCATTTCGTGCAATAGCAAGCATTCGATACGACATCACACGTTCCGAGTCAGTCATATGCCCAATCACTTCTTTTAAAGTCCATTTCCCTGGTGCGTACGCCTTCCTTGCAGACTCTTCTGATACGCTGCTTAAGAGGGTAATGGTCTTAGTTCGTTGCTTACTAAGTATTTCTATAATATCTCCTTCTGGCACAAGACTAACATACCTATCATGCTCTGGATTTTCAATAGATAATGGTCGTGGACGCACAAGAATCCTCCTCATCGGAATAGTTAATTATGGTTCTAGGTTAATATTCGACTGTCAAGAAAATATTTCCTTCTAATTGCCCTTTGTATATTGGGATTTATCTATTTACATAAACAAAATAAATAAAGTAGACGTTAATAATTAAATATTTTAAGAATGATATCCTGTGGACAGCATTTCTTATATAACTACCATGGGAGTACGATATAAACTTCCATTCACTGTTGTGAATCTGAGGATTCGTGGATGGCTAACGCAGTGCTTTAGTTGAACTATTAGGTAACTTCTTTTTTTATGGCTACTAAAGTAAATCAAT
The DNA here is from genome assembly GCF_002577195.1 of Bacillus sp. AFS041924. Taxonomy (GTDB): domain Bacteria; phylum Bacillota; class Bacilli; order Bacillales; family Bacillaceae_G; genus Gottfriedia. The sequence continues at coordinate 7,751 of NZ_NULG01000097.1, read as the reverse complement.
TGGAGGATAATTATATTTTAAATCGAATATATTGCTAAATAATTCAATAGAAATTTGTTATTAAAATATCGAGAAATAGGATGGAAAAGTGAAAACAAAGAAAAATCTGATCTCATTCAGTCTTACTCTTGTTGTTTTAATTAGTACACCATTTGGATTTACTGTTCTAATGGGTTCAGAATGGATTGACTGGGTTTTTATTAGTTCGTTAATCATTACGACTAGTATCATATTTTTTAATTTAAGTGGTGATGGACTTATAGGTAGATTGGATAAATCAACAGTACAAGGAAAAACAGGGATATCTGCAGTAATAGATAATGGGGCAGAAATAATAAATTTACCATTTTCGTTTTATGTTTCATTGTTGTTCACAATAGGAAGTCTTTTCCTATTCCTTATACATTAATGTACCAATTGTTTATCTTTGGTCCATTTTGCAATTGTTTACGTTGCCATGAAAAACACTTCAAATTTAAGTTAGAATTAGAGTAGATATCGTTTTTCCTTATTCAACTACCATGGGAGTACGATATAAACTTCCATTCACTGTTGTGAATCTGAGGATTCATGGATGGCTAACGCAGTGCTTTAGTTGTATAAGCATTAAAAATACTGTTCAGTGAAAACAGTCTTTTTTAGTACGCAAAAATCAATTTTTTAGTTTAACAGAGTCCAATAATTAAAAACAAAAGTGCAACGAAAATGACCTTAATCAGTTAATTTCGTTGCACTTTTGTTTTACTTTAACGCAATTAAAAATGGATATAGCTCCGCGGTCATAACATTCTTTTTAACAGCTGGGTCATTTTGCATGATTTCTTTAGCAGCTTGTAAGCTTTCTGTATTTAAGATAACAATACCGAATTCCGCTTGTTCTGTTCTTCCTGCTATTGATACCGTTTTTTCTTTATTTAAGTTTTGTAGATATTGAAAATGCTCTGATACAATATTTCTTTCTTCTTCCGTTGAATCATGTAAAAAAGTTGATCGAACTGGTTTTAAAACATAAATAAAGTTTTCCACTTAATACACATCCCATCGTATATAATAATTATACTATAGCACGTCATGTCGGTTTTTAAGGGGATAATTATGAAAGAAATAATTAGAGAAAAACTAGACCAAATTGAAAAGGAACACGATGTAAAGATACTATTTGCAGTTGAATCTGGGAGTAGAGCATGGGGATTACCATCTAAAGACAGTGATTATGATGTACGCTTTGTTTACGTACATCGCAAAGAGTGGTATTTAAGCATTGACCAAAAACGTGATGTTATTGAATATCCAATCAATGATCTACTCGACTTTAGTGGCTGGGACATAAAAAAGGCACTGAATCTTTTTGCTAAATCTAACCCTGCATTATTAGAATGGCTAAGATCACCAATTGTTTATTTTGATGATTTAACGATTTCAGTAGAATTAAGAAAAATTGGTAATGATATTCTTTCTAAAAAAGCATGTATTTATCATTATCTACATATGGCAAAAGGGAATTATCGTGATTATTTACAAGGGGAATCGGTTAAAATTAAAAAGTATTTTTATGTATTAAGACCAATTCTAGCTTGTATGTGGATTGAAAAATACACAGAGATCCCTCCAATTTTGTTTGATGAACTTTTAGAGATGGAAGGTTTAGATCAGTCGTTTTTAGAAGAAGTAAATCAGTTATTAATTCGAAAAAAACAAGGTGATGAATTAGACTTAGAGCCTAGAAAAAATGTATTAAACGCCTTTATTGAAAATAAAATTCAGTTTTTTGAAGAGTATGCTAAAGGGATTACTGAATCTAACAAGGTGAATATTGAGGAATTAAACGAATTATTTCGAAGTACACTTAAACATTCATGGGAAAAAATAGAATAGACTATATACTTTTCGGGAAAAATTTCTTTGTATTTTAACAAAGAAATTGGAGTGTGAATGAAATTGGCAAACTTAGAAAGTCTATTAAACCAACAACTCGCAAATTGGAATGTGTTATATGTAAAATTACATAATTATCATTGGTATGTAAAAGGACCAAATTTCTTTACTCTACATGAAAAATTTGAATTGTATTATGATGATGCAAAATTAATGGTAGATGAGTTAGGGGAAAGGATTTTAACGATTGGTGCAAAGCCAATTGCAACACTTCGCGAATACTTAGAAACTGCTACGATCAAAGAAGGCAATCATACTTTTAAGGCAGAAGAGATGGTATCTGATCTAATTAAAGATTACGAAAAAATTGTACAGGAATCACGTGATGTGATCTCAATTGCAGAAGAAAGTGATGATCAAGAAACAGCTGATTTATTCCTAGGTAAGATTGCTGAAATAGAAAAGATGCTTTGGATGTTAAAGTCATTTCTTAGTAAATGAATAAATATTAAAACGGGTGAATTAACCTACACATTAGCTGTGTTTGGTTAGTTCCCCTTTTTTTATTTGAATAACATTTGCTAGTATGTATTTTAGTGAAAAATAAGTGTTTTAAAGCGTTTTTTAGGGCGTTTGTAAAATACTATAAAAAAATTAGCAGAAAAAACTAAAAAAATAATTGTATAATTATTTATAGTTAAGTATAATTATTCATTATATAAGAATCTGAGCTTCTAAAAAGGGGATGGATTTATGAGTAAGGTATTGAAAGAAAATCATGTGAAAAAAAATAACTATACACAAAAGATGAAGTGGAACGTTGCAAAAGGGAATTTTAGCACCGTAAAATGGTCGGATTTTAAGGGGAAAAATTTTCTAACGATAAGTGAGTTTTCATCAAGCGAATTATTATTCTTACTTGAAAAATCTTTAGAGATGAAAAATATGCAAAAAGTGGGAGAGGCACATCCTTATTTAAAAGATAAAGTACTAGGAATGATCTTTGAAAAAAATTCAACGAGAACAAGACTATCATTTGAAATCGCGATGATGCAATTAGGTGGTCATGCAATCTTTATGAGCAGTAAAGATCTACAGCTTGGTAGAGGTGAGACAGTTCATGATACATCTAAAGTATTTTCTCGTTATGTAGATGGGGTAATGATTCGAGCGAACTCTCATGATATGTTAGCCGAATTTGCTGAGCATTCTTCAATTCCAGTTATTAATGGATTAACTGATCTTCATCACCCTGCACAAATAATGGCTGATTTCTTAACGATTCTTGAACACAAAGGTAGATTAAAAGGTTTAAAGATTGCTTATGTAGGAGATGGAAATAATAATATTTGCCATTCATTAATTGAAGGGGCAGCTAAGCTTGGTGTTTATTTAACGATTGCTTGTCCAGAAGGATATGAACCAAATAAAGTTGTTCTTCAATCGATGAAGCATGTTGCAAAAACAACTGGAAGTGTGATTGAAGTAGTAAATAATCCTGTAGATGGTGTTAGCAGAGCTGATGTTGTAATAACAGATGTGTGGACCAGCATGGGTCAAGAGGGAGAAACTGAAATTCGTTTAAAAGATTTTAGTCCTTATCAAGTAAATGATCAGTTGCTAGAGAACGCTAAGGATGATTATTTATTTATGCACTGCTTACCTGCACACCGTGGAGAGGAAGTTACAGCTTCAGTTATAGATGGTAAGCATTCAGTTGTATTTGATGAAGCGGAAAATCGCTTACACGCTCAAAAAGCGATATTAGTCGCATTAATGAGTAATTTATAATTCTAAAAATCTATTATATTTTTTTAAAAATCAATTTTCGGGGGTAATAACATGGGAAATGAAAAAATTGTTTTAGCTTATTCAGGTGGTTTAGATACATCAGTTTGTATTAAATGGTTACAAGAGAAATATAACTACGATGTAATTGCACTTTGTCTTGATTTAGGAGAAGGAAAGGATGTTGAAGCTGTCCGTCAAAAGGCGTTAAATTTAGGTGCGATTAAGTCGTATATGATCAATGTTAAGGACTTGTTTGCAAATGAATATATTGTACCCGCATTAAAAGCAAATGCACTATATGAAGGTAAATATCCACTATCTTCAGCTTTATCTAGACCTTTAATTGCAAAATTATTAGTTGAAGTAGCCCAGCAAGAAGGGGCAGTTGCAGTTGCTCATGGTTGTACTGGAAAAGGAAATGACCAAGTTCGTTTTGAGGTTTCAGTAATGGCTTTAAATCCAAATCTTAAAGTAGTTGCACCTGTTCGTGAATGGGGTATGACTCGTGATGAGGAAATACAATATGCAAATGAAAATGGTGTGCCAATTCCAGTTGATTTAGATAATCCATTTTCTATCGATGCAAACATTTGGGGAAGAGCATGTGAAGCGGGTGTATTAGAGAATCCATGGAATGAAGCACCTGAAGAAGCGTTTGATTGGACGAATGCAATTGAAAATACACCAGATGTTCCTGAATATATTGAAATTGAATTTATTAAAGGTGTTCCTGTTGCCTTGAACGGTCAGCCTATTAATCTAGTTCAATTAATTGAGCAGTTAAATAGCATTGGTGGAAAGAACGGTGTTGGAAGAATCGACCATATTGAAAATAGATTAGTTGGAATTAAATCTCGTGAAGTTTATGAAAATCCAGCAGCGTTAATTTTAATCAATGCGCATAAAGAATTAGAGTTCCTTACATTACCTCGTGAAGTGACAAACTTTAAAGTAAGTATTGAACAACAGTTTTCGAAATTGCTTTACGATGGTTTATGGTATTCACCTTTAATGGGTGCTTTAGATGCCTTTGTTAATTCAACACAAGAAACAGTAACGGGTGTTGTTCGTGTGAAGTTATTTAAAGGTACTCATACAGTAGTAGGTAGAAAATCTGAAAACAGTTTATATAATGAAGAGCTTGCAACTTATTCAAAAGGTGACATGTTTGATCACAATGCAGCAGTAGGCTTTATTAAACTGTGGGGATTACCAACGAAAGTATATAGCGAAGTAACACATAAAAATACTGTTTTAAGTAAATAAAATCGTTTTAAATAAGGAGGCAAGGCAGCTATGTCAAAGCTTTGGGGTGGACGTTTTACGAAGGATACAAATCAATTAGTTGAAGAATTTACAGCATCAATCGAATTTGATCAATTAATGGCAAAGGAAGATATAGCTGGTAGTATCGCGCATGCAACTATGCTTGGTGAATGCGGTATTATTGAACTAAATGAAGCTAATTTAATAATAGAAGGTTTAAACAAGATTTTAAAAAAAATAGAGAAAAATGAAGTGCAATTTAGCATAGAAAATGAAGACATTCATATGAATATCGAAAGTATGCTAATTGAAGAAATCGGACCTGTAGGTGGAAAACTCCATACAGGTCGTAGTCGAAATGATCAAGTTGCAACGGATATGCACCTTTTCTTAAAAAATAATACGTCTTCCATTATTCACTTAATTGAAGACGTACAAAATAAAATCATTTCGCAAGCAAAAAAACATGTAAATACCATTATGCCTGGGTATACACACTTACAAAGAGCACAGCCTGTTTCATTTGCACATCATATCCTTACGTATTTTTGGATGCTTGAGCGTGATAAGAGTCGTTTCAAAGATAGCTTAAAACGAGTAGATATCTCACCATTAGGTGCAGGTGCATTAGCTGGAACTACATTTCCAATTAATCGTCATCGAACTGCTGAATTACTTGGTTTTAGTGATATTTATCATAATAGTCTAGATGCAGTAAGCGATCGTGATTTTATCGTAGAGTTCCTTTCACATGCTTCATTGCTTATGACACATATTTCTAGACTATCAGAAGAATTTGTTATTTGGTCTAGCCAAGAATTCCAATTTGTTGAATTAGATGATGCTTTTTGTACCGGTTCAAGTATTATGCCACAGAAAAAAAACCCAGATGTTCCAGAATTACTTCGAGGTAAAACAGGGAGAGTCTATGGTAGCTTAATCGGATTGTTAACTGTATTAAAGGGCCTACCTTTAGCTTATAACAAGGACATGCAAGAAGATAAAGAAGGTATGTTTGATACTGTTTATACTGTTGTGGGAGCACTGCGATTATTATCGGGAATTATCGATACGATGAAAGTAAATGAAAATCGTATGTATGAAGCTGTAAAAAATGATTATTCCAATGCGACCGACCTTGCTGACTACTTGGTTAGAAAAAATATCCCTTTCCGTCAAGCCCATGAAATCGTTGGGAAAACGGTTTTATATGCAATCGAACATCATAAATTTCTTGGGGAATTAAGTCTAGAAGAATATAAGGAAATTAATGAAGTGTTTGATGAGGATATTTATCATACTTTAAATCCAAAAACGGTAATGGAAGCAAGAATCAGTGAAGGTGGAACTTCAACGAATGAAGTCTGGAAACAAATAATGAAAGCAGAAGAGTGTTTAAGCTTTACTACGAATATGGTATAATTTTCTAATTGAAAGCGTCCAATCATTTGGACGTTTTTTTGTGCTTCTATTTATAAATAATTTTCTATTCATTTAGCAAATACTAGAAGTAGTTACTAAAAAAAGGTAGGTATTATATGAGTACGCAAGAAAAAAGTAGAGTATTTAGAGCATCAGAAGGTATTGCGCATGCTGTTTTTGTCATGATTGGTATCGGTTCATTACTGGAGAGTATTGGAAAAATATTTCATTTTGAATCTTTGATAACAATCGGATTTTCTACAAAGTTATTAATGGCACCAGCCATTGGAGCGGGAATTGCGGTTTTATTAGGATCAAGTACGTTAATAATTTTTTCTGCCATGTCCGCTGCAATAATCGGTTCTGGAGCATTATTGATGGTAGATACGGCAATGACCATTAAAATGGGTGAACCAGTAGGAGCATTATTATCAGCTTTAGTTGCAATCCTTATTGGAAAAGCTGTTCAAGGTAAAACGAAATTAGATTTAATGGTCGTACCTTTATTTGCCATCTTAATTTCTGGATTAATTGGATTATATTTATCAAAGTGGATTTCTCCAATCTTAATAGCAGTTGGGAATTTTATAAAAGGCTCGACAGAAGGTTCGCCAATTATTGCTTCTATTGTATTAGCAGTAGTTTGGGGGATATTAATTGTTTCGCCTGCTTCCTCTGCAGCATTAGCAATTGCATTGAATTTAGATGGACTTGCCGGCGGTGCTGCATTAGCAGGATGTGCTGCACAATTTGTAGGATTAGCGGTTATCTCTGCACGTGAGAACGATCCAGGAAGTATCCTTGGCTTATTGATCATTACACCAAAATTACAGTTACCAAATGTGACTAGGAATATTAAGATTCTTCTACCAACCATAGTTGCAAGTGCCGTGGCTGGACCGGTATCTGCATTCTTATTTCATATTGAAGCACCGAAAGAAATCGCAGGTTTAGGATTATGTGCACTTGTTGCACCAATGAATTTATTAGCTACCTATGGAAGTGCAGTTATGATTCCTATGATTGTCACATACGTATTAGTACCAGGTATCGTTTCCTATATCGTTTACATATTCTTAAAACAAGCGGGTATGATTAAACCTGGAGAACTGAAGATCTCATAATTTCTAGATATGTGATGAAATGCAATTAAAACTAGCATATCTGCAAATAAAGAATCACGATTTATGAAAAGTTGAGGGAAACCTACTAAATTAAAAGAAATAAAAATAAAATAGAATGTGACTTTCTAATTTACTTCCCAACAACAAGAAAATGAGTACTAATAACAGTACTCATTTTTTCAGAGTGTTGATATATAAAGTTGTCAATATTGGAAATATACAATAGGTAAATTTTATTAACGATAAAGTGATATTAATGTTCTTCAATGCTAA
>NZ_NULG01000096.1 GCF_002577195.1 Bacillus sp. AFS041924 | reverse complement strand
TGTTCCATCTATTCCTAAACCCCAAACATCAGGCGCTCCAATTTTTTCAAGGCCCCATTCTACATTATTAGTCGTTGGAACAGCAGCTTCAGTAGTTTTTGCAGGTTCAATTAACTTTGTAATGCCATTAGGTTTGATACTTTCAACCTCAGGCATAGCCGCTATGTTTCTCATCACTTCCTCTGTTCCTGTAACTGCCATACCATTTACGATATAAAACGACTCAAAATCCTTTACATTTCCATTAAGCTTTTCTTTTTTAATATATTCCTTCAAATTTCTCTGTGATGAATCTGATTTAATTCTTAATTCAGAAACGATTGATGAACGAACGACTAACTCTTTTTTTACATTTGATAGTTGCTTATTCTTAGCCTTAACGTCATTAGCAACCTTTACTGTATCTACCTGATCCTTAAATTTTACAAGAAAGGTAGCTTGAGAGTTATTTGCAAATTCTTTTTTAAGTTCTGGACTTATTTTATTCTCTGTTACTTCTTTATAGCTTGTCACAATATTGTCCTTTGCATAAGCCTTAGCATAATTTCCAGCTGGTGCAGCAAATGAACTTACTGTAAGTAGTAAAGCTGTCGAAAATGCACTCAATTTCTTGGTGATTTTGATCATGTTTATGCCTCCATATTTAGATTGAATTTACCTAACTAATCCTTTTCCTCCTTTCCCTTAACTGCTTGAACCTATTAACTTATAAAATAGGTTTTGCGATGAGTCTTACAACATTAACTGCATGTTCATCAATTAGTGAAGCAAGGATATCCGTGGATAATGTTACAGCCAGTAACGTCTTCAATTTCTTTTTTTACCAAACATCCTCCTAGTGGATCTAAATTAAGATACAAATGTTAAGAAATATCTTAAAGTATGATTCATAGTTGAATAGGGTAAATTTAAAAGATTGCTAACAAGATGAACGGGACACCTCCTAAACCAATTACCGATTCTGTGTTAGAGTTATGTAGTTTCTAGCTGTATATGAAATGAATAGGTAACATTGAATTTTAAAAGAATTATATAATTGCTAGACTAGGGTGACAAATGGGGTTTTAAGGGGCGTACGACCTACTTCTTTACAATTTTTTAATATTTTTTAATATTACGACATTACAAAAATCTATATTAATATTACGATTAATATAGATTTTGACTTAGGCTTATAATTCAATAGATTGACTTGGGGTTATAATTAAAATTGTTGACAATTAAGGTATTGTGTGTGTTCAAGGGTATAAGAAGTGTAAATACGGAGCATTGGAAAGTATAAAAAAGAAGAGAGGATGCTTTTTTCCGCGTGAAAAACATCTTCTCTTCATAAACGAGTATATAGGTGTTGTTACCACATATTTTTAAATCTTTCGGTGCCGTTTCATGAAGAGAACGCTTCCGCTTTTCTATAGACTCTTTTTTCATTAATAGTTGTTTTTGACTATAAAGTTTGTCCGCCGATTTCAGCTACAGGCACTTACTTTCCACGGGGAGGGATAGAGTTCCTCAGCGCTACCGTCTGCGGGGTGATATGATCCCTGACGTGAAGCATTTAGCTAGTTTTACTATTTCCCGAAGGAGTAAAGTGCCTACGCTACAATCAACTCTCATGATTAAAGCTACAAACTTTTTGAAATCAGCCTTTCTTTTTAATGCACTTAGTAACAAGACTTCCTTAAAAGTATTAGTTTAAAAATCAAGCAAATTTATCGTTTCTACGGTATTTTTCCACGAGATACACTGCGTATTGATTTGCTTCTTCGACATTGCCTTTTTCCATATGATAGTCGAACAGCTTTATCGCATAATGTTCAAATAAGCGAACATGTGCCATTTTCTGATAATAAGGAAATGCTTCTTTTTCAAGGTAATGGTAGTAAAGCTCTTTTTCGTTTTGAAGATTATATTTATGTAAATAGAAGAAATGTTTATAGATTGGATCTGTTATTTCTTCAGAAAGAGCAATACCCTTTTCGACCAATTGAAGCATTTCTTCGGATGATTTCAATCCTTGTTTCGCTAATGCATTTATATAGCCTTCCAAAGAGGCTATATGAAGGGCCGTATGAGGGTCTTCTATGTCCATAGATTTTTTATAGTATTCACAAGCTTTATCATAATTTCCTTGACGAACTTTCTGGTATGCGAGATTATGTGACAACAATGCTCTTTGATGGTCTAATCCAATGTTTTCGGTCATCTCGATTAATCTTTGATATTCCGTATCTTTTGGATCGGAACACTCGTCCCTCTCTACTTGGATCAGCATAAGCATTTCTGCTTCAATCATTCGCGTAAGACTACGCACTTCTGTGAAAAAGCGCAAGGACTTTTCGGCAAAATAATAAGCCAATACTCTTGAGTTCAGAGAATGATAGGCAAAAGCCAAATGATAATAGTACTCTTGGTTGTTGTAATAGGTTAGATCGATTCCTTGAAAATATGAAATTGCCTTATAATATTCTTTATTTATCAATGCATAGATCCCTTTAATGTGAAGAAGCATGTTTTTTTCATATGGTGAAAGATTAGACCATTTATCCATTTCAACAATTAGAGATGTAGCTTGATGCGCCTGCCCTAACAATAAATAATATCTTGCGAGTACAAGCATATAGGAACGATAAATAACCGGCATTTGTAGGAGAGGAATAGCCTCTAATTGTTCCTTAATTATCTTAGCCTTACTTTTCAATTTTAAAATGATCGAATCATGCCATTTTTTTAAAAGGGAATCTAGGCCAATGTAAGTTTCAATTTCCGTTTCCATATCAATGCAAAGTCGCTTTGACAGAAAGTCTATCGTTTCTTTAGAAACCTCTGTTAATCCTCGTTCAATTTTGCTAATGTGTGTACTCGAACAGATGCCAACTCCTAAATCCTTCTGCATCATGCTCTGACGTTCACGATAGAATTTGATTATTTGCCCCTCAAGCATGATGATCACCTCACCTTATCCCAACAATATGAATTTTTGGTTCTTATTTTACGAAAGAAAACCCCACTCGAAATAATACAATTGAGTCTCTATGATTAAAAATAGCACAAAGAGAAACAGCTGTACCTAACCATTTTCTTCCAATTAACGACTTCAGACTCAATGGTGTTTGTTGGGAATATTAATCAGATTGTCGATGTATTATTAAAAAGCAGTTTTGATGGTGCTATTCGTGCAGTAGAACATGCGATTCTATCTGTTATTCCTGATGCAATTATTTACGATGCGCGTGATATTTCAGGATTTTCTTACTTCAGGCTTCCCTTTTAGTCTTGGAATAACCTTTACGGGTATACCTGCTAGTTTTCTTATTTCCGCTGCCAGTTCATTGGCTCTAGCTACTAATTCAGGTTTCATTTTTTTGCCCTCTTCAATAAGTAGCTGTTATTTCATTGATCATTTTAGCTATTTTAATTACCCCCTTCAAATTATGTCAATATTAGAAATGGAAAATTTCTTAAACTCTAGTCAGTTCAATCAAAAATCGTACTTGGAACTGTTTGAAGATAAAATATCCCAAGGTGATCTCATCTCGTATTAATTTAATATCCGCATTCTATAATTCATGATAAAAGTCAAATTATTGGAGAAAATCTAAAAAATTCATTAAAAAAATTACGCCTAAGGATCTGAACGTTCTAGTTAATCGCATCACTTGTAATATTAGAGGCGAAGTTACAATTCAATATAATTTTAGTATCCTTTATTATAAATGGCAGCGCCCAAATGGGCTTGCTGCCTTATTTTAAAATGAGTGCAATCAATATAAACATGTTCAGAACTAATTAATTTTTTCTCGGCCGCCAATTTTAAAATTCGAGAGTAAATCTGTTCAAATAAATCGGAATCTTGAAATCGACGTTCATAGTTTTTACTAAAGGTCGAAAAGTGAGTTACTGTATCATAAAATCCATAGCCTAAAAACCAACGATAAGCCATGTTTGTTTCCACTTCTTCAATTGTTTTACGTATGGAGCGAATGCCAAATGTATACTGAATAAAAGTTAACTTAATTAAAATAACCGGATCAATGCTTGGGCGTCCAACAGGAGAATACATGTCTTTCACTAAATCATAAATAAAAGAAAAATCAATTGATGCTTCTATTTTTCGGACTAAGTGATGATCGGGTACAAGTTGGTTGAGCTCGATCATTTCCAATTGATTTCTTTGAATTGAATGGTGTTTTGAAAGCATGCTTCTCACCTCAAGTAAATTTTACTAATTCTATTTTAAAACAAAAAAGACTGTAGGCAACATTCATTAAATGAACGTTGCCTACACGCTGTTGAAAAATAATCATGTCAACTAATTACCAAATTTTTGTGAATGTTGCCTTGTGAGGTTCTACAGAATTAATGTTGCCTTTCCCAAGTTTAAATCTTACCCCTATAAATACCAATATATATATCTATTAAAATTGTTTCAACAATATTAAATTTATGTTAATTTTAATATGTTAGTATATTTCAATAAAATCATCTAGGAGATTGCATTATGAATCGCTTTTATATGACAAAACCTTTTAAATTTTTTTTATTACTAAGTAGTTTTACGCTAGTTTTCGTTATTGCGCGAGAATCAGTTTCAGGTACAAGCTATGCATTTTCAAGTACTCAAGTAACAAGTGCCAATATTGTACAACGTGGAGGAGTAATTAGACTTAGTCCAAAAGGTGTATATTTACACGTTAATAGTACTCATCACAGTGTCGGTATCAAAAGTGTTAAAATAAATAATTCAGGAAACTTAGAAATTGCTACTGAATCCGTAGCACCTATTATTTCAATTAATGTTAGTCCTGACGAAACTTTAGCACAAAGAGGCGTAATTGCAGGTGCTAGTGTTGGAAACCAAACTACTATCATTAAATTTTCTAAAAATGGAAAGGCATTAAATTTAAAACGCTCATCAGACTACAATCTAATTGCTAGTGATGTGTCAAATATATGGGTAAGTTGGCTAAGTCATCAATAATTACTAAAAAAAACGTTCAAGATAGACTGCACCCATTAAAATCAATGTTGAAAAACCCATAGTTGGGCAACATTGATTTTAATGGGTGTTTCTTATTGCTAAAAAAGATCAAAAGTTTCATAAATATAGTTTGGAACAGTTATTTATCACTAGGTGAGTTACTTCATGTATGAAGCGTTTCTGTCAAACCTCCCCAGGTTAGTGCATACTCCTTCTTTCAAACCTACCTCGTTTGCTCTGTAGCATCTTTGGCAGTAAGGACTTTGTTTTCAGGACGAAAATTTGCTTCGCCTTCCTTCAGATTCCGCGACAAACGTTTGCCTATTTTATTTAGTTTTTATAACAAGCTCAGCCACACACTCGACATGATTGGAATACTATCCACTATAACGAATACACAAAAGGAATTAATTATTTCATTTACACACATAATAATGTAACTAGCGGTTATCCCGAATAAACATAACCCTTTTGTATCCATCACAAATATTCGACAATCTCAATAGGATCTATAATGTTTTTTAAAAAAAATATGTTTATATTGATAATATCCTTTACTGAATTACTGAACTCTTATAGAATAAAAAGGTTGTCTAATAAAAATTAACACAATTAATGTTAAGAGAACACTAATTGTGTAGGAGTAACTCTTGTAAAAAAATTAGGAGGGCTGTTGCTTTACAAACTAGAGTTACAGATTCTGATTGCAAAAAATGAAAAATAGTAAAGCAGCTAAGATGGAAAATTCTAAACTAAATGTTGGAAATATAATAATCGCACTATTCTTCTTTGGAATATTATTTGGTAGTTTAATTATTTCAACAATTATGCCAGAAAAGAAAATATCTGTAATTGAAAATAGAGATTTAGCACAAAAGCCTATATTTACTAGTGAATCATTTTTGAATGGTACTTATTTTGATAAATATGAAGCATATCATAGTGATCAATATCCTTTAAGAAATAAAATGTTAGAAGTAAATGGGCTTTTTAAATATAAAGTAATCAATCAAAAGGTTGCGGATGTAGCAGGATCAAAATATTATCGTTCAAATGATGGCTTCATCATCAATCAAGTAGTACCTTTATCTCCAATAAAATTAATTAATGAACTAGACGGCTTTACGAAAGAATCGACTAAATTAGGAATTGATGTGTTTTTTAGTATTATTCCCCATAAAACAGTTGTTTTTGAAAATGAACTACCTAACTATCTACCTAGCTATGGAAGAGAAAACTTAAAAGTTCTAAAAACAGCATTAAATACTGTTCCTTCACTTCATTTAATCGATGTATCAAAGGAAATAAGTAAGGTGCCAAAAGAAGAAATTTATTTTAGAAACGATCATCATTGGAATACTAACGGTGCTTTTATAGGATACCAGAAAATTATTTCAGAAATGAATAATGTATTCCCAGTAATCGGTGAGCCTATTCAGAAGGAAAGCTACAAGTTCAAACAACAATCAAAAGATTTTTACGGTTCATATGCTCGTTCTACAACATTATCGTTTGTTTCACAACCAGATCATATGATTATACCTACAAATAATATTATTTCCAAAAATATTCACTCATGTAATTCAAAAAATATATGCGAGGGACCTGTATTTGCAGATGACGCGCTAACAGATTCAAATCTATATATGAATCGATATGAATATTTCGGACAAAACAAACTCCTAACGAAATATAAGAATGATCATCCGATTTCAAATAAAACGTTAGTTGTTATTAAAGATTCGTATGCTTTACCGACTATACCTTTTTTAGCTCAGCATTTTAAAGAGTTATATGTTATTGATACACGATACTTTGCAACTTCCGCTAACTATAAAAATTCATCTGCATTTGAAATGGTTAAGAATTTTAAACCCGATGCAGTATGTTTCATTATAAATAGTTCAGCAATATCATCGAATATTACAGATTATATTAAATAAGATATTACTCCGGAAAGGATTATTTGGAATGGTTTTCAGTTCGACAGTTTTTATATTTTGGTTTTTACCAATAGTATTACTAATTTACTTTGTTATTCCTCGTTCAATAAAGAATTTTTGGTTACTATTAGCTAGTTTGTTTTTTTATGCTTGGGGAGAACCTACTTATGTATGGTTAATGATTTTCTCTATCATTATGAATTACTTATTTGGTTTAGCCGTTGATAAAAATAGAGAAAAAAAGGCAAAAATTAAATGGATAATGATTGCGATGGTTTCAAGCAATTTATTTATTCTAGGAATTTTTAAATATACAAATTTTATAGCTGACAATATCGAAAAGATAACGGGTATAAATATAGATATACCTATAATCCCTTTACCGATTGGAATCTCATTCTTTACATTCCATGCGCTTAGTTATGTAATTGATGTTTATCGCGGTGATAGAAAGGTACAAAAAAACCCACTAAATTTAGCATTATATATTACAATGTTTCCGCAATTAGTAGCAGGTCCAATCGTACGTTATCAAACAGTTGCAAATGAGCTTAATGTCCGAAAGGAAAATCTAGAATTAATTTTCTATGGAATTAAACGATTTATTATCGGTTTGGCTAAAAAAATGTTGTTAGCTAATACTTTCGGACAAATAGCAGACCAAATTTTTGCACAATCACCAGATCAAATGACTACTGGGATGGCATGGATTGGAATAGTATCTTATTCACTTCAAATTTTCTTTGACTTTTCGGGATACTCTGATATGGCAATTGGTTTAGGGAAAATCTTTGGATTCCATTTCTTAGAAAACTTTAATTATCCATATATCTCTCGTTCAGTATCAGAATTTTGGAGAAGATGGCATATTTCACTTGGTACGTGGTTTAGAGATTATTTATATATTCCATTAGGTGGTAATAGAGGCTCAAATTTAGAAACTTACCGTAATCTATTTATAGTTTGGCTTGCAACAGGTATCTGGCATGGAGCAAGTTGGACATTTATTGCCTGGGGCCTATATTACGGTTTTTGGATTGCCTTAGAGCGGAGTGGTCTTGGTAAATTACTTAATGTTTTACCTAAAGTAATACAACATTTTTATGCATTAATAATCGTCATAATTGGTTGGGTATTTTTCCGTTCAGAAACATTTTCTTACGCATTTGACTATATAAAAACAATGTTCGCCTTCAATGGAACTGGCCTATGGAATTCTTCAAATAACCTTTATGTATCTGAATATGGCTTATTATTCATTATTGCAATAATAACTGCAACACCTATTGGTAAAATGGTTACACAGAAATTAGGAGAATGGTTAACTTCAAAAAGTAAAATAGCATCTTTAGGCTTTCAGTTTGGAGAAGCAGGATGGTATTGTTTCTTGCTATTAGTTTCTTTATCATACGTAGTTGCAAGTACGTTTAATCCATTTATCTATTTTAAATTTTAATGTTTAATTCAAATTCAAAAAATTAATTATTAACAAAAAAATATAACATTATGACCCTATGTAACAAGGTTACATAGGGTCTCTTTATGGGATCATATTATAGTAAAATAATCGACGAATTATTTTTGTTTTTCAGTGAAAGTCCTATATCCACTACAAGGGAACGTAGACTACAATCCTACTATTTTAAACTCAATCAACGCCACATAGCCTAATAAAGTTACAACAAAGATTGTCCAGTCGCTCAGTTGGATAATCAGTTGAATTTTTCTAAGGGCTTTTGTTGGAAGCATTAGCACTTACTACTCCACCAGTAGTCATAGTCATTGGTCATCACCTTTCAGTAAACTCTTGTTGATAGCATAATGAAAAAAGCTACCTTCACCTTGAAGAATCGTAAATGTAGCTTAATTAAATTTCTATTAACAAATTCTTGACCTTATTTTGGATCATAAAAGACTGGAGCTGAATCAACGTTCTTAATCCATAAATGTTCTTTCCCAGTTATACCATCTTTCAACCATACATCACCCTTGAAATCCTTTGTTTTCCTTCGAAAAAAAGAAAGATAAGATTTAACTATTTGAGGATCTTCGTCAAGTTCATTCTTTCTTGGAAAAGTGATTTGTTGTTGCTCTCCTTTTCTTATGTTTATAGCATAAAGAGATGTGAACATAGTTGGTACAGGTCCTTCTTTCCACTCCTTATTCTCTTTCGAACGAGCCACAACTACCAAATCTTTAGAAAACCATTCTAGATCGAGGTCTACATACCCAGTTGGTGTGTATTCCTTTTGTTGTTTAGATGTTGGGATTTCAGCAATCGTCATCTTCTTGTTTTCAACGAAAAATCTTCCTTCTCCTGAAATATAGGCCAATTGATTGGCTAGAGGAGCCCACTTAAACCAGTCTTTATACTCTAACATTTTTCCCACTGATTGAAAGTGTTTTCCTTGTGATGATAAGACGCATAACGTATTGCTATCCGCTGACCAGGAAGCTGTAGGAGTAATTAAAAAGCTAACCCACTTCCCATCAGAACTCCACTTAAAATAATTAGCATCAATCCCAAACAAATCAGGCTCTTTAGTTCGAATAGTATAAAAAGGCTTTATTTTATCTTTAGCAAGATTTGCATCTACTGGGATTCTATAAATCGGGATTGGGCCCCAACCAGTAGGACGTAAGCTGGATTGTGAGGCAACGATAAATTCTTTCCCGTTCGGAAACCATTCAAAACCACTAACCCCAAGTGAGACATTTTCAAACCCCTGTGGGCGACCGTTCTTTATATGAGTAACGTTTAATATACCTTGATCATTGTATGCTAGTTGATTATTTATCGGTGACCATTTAAAGTCAGAGGTTACGACCTTTATATAAGGTTGGTAGCTTTCTTTTTCGTTTGTATCATAAATAAATAAATCCGATTTTTCTCCCTTCTCATCACCATCGATATAACCAATAAACCGACCGTCATATGACCATTTCTGATTATACACATATCGATTCTGTGTAAGTTGTATTTCTTGAT
>NZ_NULG01000095.1 GCF_002577195.1 Bacillus sp. AFS041924 | reverse complement strand
AAAGAGAGTTCTTAACTCATCATGAGGGGGTCATGAGTATATTTTAGAGGCCTAACCAAAAATAACACGGATAAAAACCCCTTAAAAAATAAAGAAATGAAAAAACTGCCTCAAAATGTCGTTATTCAACGACTTTTTGAGACAGCCTCTTTTGTTTTCTTAATACTTCACAAAAAATGCCGTAAAATACATGATTAGTAATCCTAAAGTGAAACCAGTAAGGTTAAGCCATGAGACTGATTGTTCATGATGTTTTTTATGGTCATCAACTAACATTTTTGTAATAACAAAGATGACTTGTAAAATAGCTCCTGCCCCAATTCCGAGGAAAATTGCTCCCCAAACTGGTGAGAAAACAAATCCACCAAACCATGTTCCTAAAATAGCTGGAGCTCCAGCTATTGCACCTAATAGAATGAATGTACTAATTTTTGGTTTTGTCTTTAATAATGGTGCTGCAATCCCAATACCTTCAGTGATATTATGAAGTGTAAAACCGATAATTAAAAATGTCCCTAGCGCAGCTTCACCAAGAGCAAATGACGAGCCGATTGCTAATCCTTCTCCAAAGTTGTGCAATCCGATTCCAGTCGCCATTAGTAATGAGATACCGAATGGCGTATATCCTTTGCTTTTTTGACGCTTCTGTTGATACTGATCAAAGCCAATTAATAGTAAAAATGAGAGTGCTGTACTGATAATTACCAACATATTTCCTTGAAACACTGCTGGTGCTTCTGCCCCAATTTCGAATCCATCTGCTAAAGTTCCAACAAACAGGAATAATAAAAGTCCAACAGTTAGTGCTAGTATTGCGTTAATCCAAGTTCGCTTTAACCGCTTCATAAATGGATACCATAATAACCCTAATGTAATTGGGACAATTCCAACATAAAAACCAATGAGTCCATAATTCATAAAGTTTTTCCAACTTGGTTCAGGTGTTAATGTTGCTGCTGCAACTTCCCCTTGAGTGACTATTCCATTTGACGTAATTAATTTGATGACATGCGGGTCACCTTCTACCCATGGATAATAGATTGATACCTTTCCGTCTTGAAATCTTTTTAAGGTTGGATTTGGAGAAACCTTGAAGTTCCAAACTGAATCATCTACCATCAATTGGGCAATTGTTAAACTTTCAGGACCAGTATTTTTTACATCTAATTCAAATCCCAGTTTCGTCACTTTTATTTGTTCAATATTTAATACCTCAATAGGAGCTGCTGGATCCTTTTCTACACCAGCTCCATTTGCAAATATCCATCCTAGTACAGCTAGTAATAAAACAAACGGAATTAAACCAGTTAAAAGCCCTTTTCCTTTCATCGTTCCTGTCCCTCCTCCCTATTCAACCTCAAAGAATCCCATCCATCCAAGCTCTGCAAATTCACTGACATGAGCATGGAACATGTATTTTCCTTTATAAGGAAAACGTACCTCTATAATTCCTCTCTCACCTTGACATTGCATAATTGTATCCGTAAATTGCGAAGGATTTTCATTGATACCCGTTGGATAATACGTAAAATAATTTGCATGTAAATGGAACGAATTTAATAAGTCAAATTCCGTTAAATTACTTACATAGATTCGTACAAGTTCATCTTTCTTCACTTTGATCGGATGATTCATAAACGCAAATGCATAACCATTTACTGTGTAAAATTCATTTTCTCCATCTAAATCTAAATCGAATCCATTCATAACCATGTTGAACTCTTTTGCTTTTTCTCTTGGTTTCTTAGGATCGATAATGAAGTTCCCATATAACCCTTTATGAATATGGCGTGCTAAAGGTAAAACATGGCAGTGATATATTTGTAAGCCATATGGCTTTGCTTCAAATTCATACGTAAATGATTGACCTGGCATAATTGGCGAAATTCCATCCATACTTGGTGGGTGAATCCCGTGAAAATGGATGGAATGGGGATGACTACCATTATTCGTAAAATGAAAACGTAATAAGTCACCCTCAGTACATCTGAATGTAGGTCCTGGAATCGTTCCGTTAAAAGTCCACCCTGGAAATTTAATTCCTTTTGCTATTTCAATTTCTTTATCAATCGCAACTACTGTATACTCACGAAGTGTCCGACCATCTGGAAGCGTCGACACTTTTCCATAATCAAATTCTGTTAATAGACGTTCAGCCATTCTATAGCCATCTGTTTTTGTAGAATCGATCATATTTTCATGATTCATAGAATGATTGTTTTTATGATTAGTATGATTTGAAGCATTTGCTTTATTAGAAAATGGACTTAACGCATTTAAGTACATACTTCCAGCAAGACCTAGCATGCCAGTTGTACCAATCTTTAATATGTCACGTCTTGATACTTTTTTATTTGACATATCTTGACCCCCTCTTAAAGTTTTTCCCTAACGCAACTTTATTGTGTTTGTCTATACTTTAATTTACGGACGAGCTTGTTGTCAATAAAAATTACACATCACATTAAATTTTTTTAATACAAAAAAAGATTGCATCTTTTGTAATCAATACAAAAGATACAATCTTTCAAATTTAAGCTGTGACACTATACATTAAGCCCATATACATAGTCATAATAAAACATAAAGCAAACAGTATTGGTAGCATAACATTTATTTTTTTTATAAAACTTAAAACCAATAAAACAAGGAATATTAGAGACATACCAATCAACATGATTCCTTCCATTGAAGCGAAAA
Source organism: Bacillus sp. AFS041924 (assembly GCF_002577195.1). GTDB lineage: Bacteria > Bacillota > Bacilli > Bacillales > Bacillaceae_G > Gottfriedia. Next base: position 23,855 of record NZ_NULG01000095.1, on the reverse strand, counting down.
AATGTAACTGCATTGTTGGTTCAATATCTATCCCTATGATTCTTTCAATCCATTTAGATGAACCTTCCGTTCTGATCGTTAAATCAATTTCATGTGGAGATGATTTTGTACTCATTACTCCTGTAAAAAAGAAAACTAACGTTAGAACAATACTTTCAGCCTTTAACCAACTTCTTATATTGAAAGTTGGATTCTCGATTGATTTTTTTATTAAAAATCCATTGATAAAAGCAAAAAATAGTACTGGAATAATCGTAATATGTTTTAATAACAACATTTGTCCATAAGGTAATAACCATGCAGTCGTATAATCTTGGATTTTTACAACTTTTAACATTAATACAATTCCACTAACAAAAATGATTAAAACACAGCCTACCGCTAGTGGGGTAAACCATTTTAAAAAATTCGTATAGTTAGTTGTTTCTTTCGATAACCAAGCCACGTGAAAAAGAATTCCACTCCATATTGATACCACTAAGAAATGTATGTTTTGAAATATAAAACCTGTCCAAAAGTCTAATGAAGTAATATGTCCTGCAAATCCAATTGTTGAGATCATTAATAATAATGTGATGACATTCATGATTTTTTTACCATTACCGAATATATTTAAGCACAGTACAATTGCAAACATACTTGAAAATATCCAAGCCTTTCCAATTTCTGTTTTTACAAAAACTGAATAAGTTGCCCACTTAAAATCTACAGCGTTTTGAAAATAAATAATAAGATTAAAAACTGATCCAAGTGAAAATAAAATAATGCCTAATAAGATGAAATACACAGTTCGTTTTGACATCAAAGTAACAGGTTTCATCTTGTCGGGTACAAGTTGCAAAACAATATAGCCTACTAACAATGAGTAAAGTAAATAAGTTATAAACTCAGTAACTGGTACTATACTACTCATTTTTTATTCCAAACGATTACTCCACCGACCATTAGTAAAATACCAAAAATACCTATGCCTATTAAGGCATATGGAATCTTTTTCTTTTCTTCTTTTGGAGTAACTTCTTTTGTTTCTTGAGTATTTTTTTCTTTGGAATCACTGCTTTTGTCTAATGTTTTATCATGATTAGTTGAAACTTTATCTTCGTCTTGTTTTAACTGTACTTTGAATTCAATACCGCCAGTAATAGGATGTCCATCTTCTCCAACGATTTTCCACTCGATTTCATAGTTACCATTCTCCAGATTTTTCGGCATATTTGCTACCATTTGATTATTTTCAACGGAAATATCCTTCACTTCTAAATCTTTTCCATCTTTAAATACTTTTAATGTACTAAGTTTCTCTAAAGGTGTTTCAAAGTTTAACGTGATTTGTTTTAGAGGCTCATTAATAACTTCTCCATCAGCTGGATTTGATGTTTCAAGTGTTGTATGGGCACTTGCCATTGATGGGAATAAAAAAATTAGTAAAATTAAAAACGATAAAGCTTTTTTCATAAAAATCCCCTTTACTTTTCTAGTTCTATGTTTTATTCATTTGTCATTATAAATTTATTTTGTGATGGAAATGTGAAGTTTAATTTGAAGTAATAATACAATCATTCAAATCGATAAAAAAACTTGGTAAAAGTACCAAGCTTTTAGATTAAATCTATTTGTTTTTACTATGATTATTTTCTTTATCATCTATTAGATCGCTTGTTAACCCTTGGGTAGAACGTTTAAATTCTTTTAGCGTTTGACCAAAAGCTTTACCGATTTCAGGTAATTTTTTAGGCCCAAAAATAATTAATGCAAGGATCAAGATCAAAATTAAACCTGGAATACCTATATTTGCCATTATATCTCCCTCCTACTTTTTCTAACTTAACTAACTTATATTACTAACTTCTTGAAATTAGTTCTTATATTAAAGAAAATCTTTTCATTCTTATAAATTATAAACATATTCCAAATTAAAAACCTATAACAATCTCGTCATTTTAATCGAAAAACATATTAATTGTTCACAGTTTCGACACTATTTGTACAAATTCTTTTATTACCTAATCAGATAAAAGTGAAGTTTCTGTGCAGTATTTGTACTATGGATATTATGCATTAGATGAAAACAAAGAAAAAGTCCAAACCCTTTTACTACTATGTTTAAACTTCGGAACAAGTATGATCCCAACCAGCGACCCCTACCCTGTCAATTACGGAGTACAGTAGTATTCAATATTTATGAATATTTTAGGTCAATTAAGTCCAAGTAATCAAGCGGTCCATGAAATTTTATTCACTGTTAATCCATAATTTCTATTGTTTCTAACTAGTCTGTGCAATTTTTGTGCAATTTAAAAATGCTTTACTATTATGAGGTAGGGTGTCATGTTTAAATTGTTGTTTTTCTATTCTCCGTTTTCTTATTCAAGAACTACCGTATATTTATTTTATTATTCTGGTTAATGATAAAAATTATTTAAATGATTTTTCATTAAAAAACCACTTCATCATAGGTGGCGTAACAAGTGTCGTAACAAGAACAACCACTAATAACATTGAAAAGAATGACTGATCTAACAATTTATTCTCTAATCCAATTGAAGCAATAATTAATGCAACTTCACCTCGAGATATCATCGCCGATCCAATTCCTAAAGATATTTTCCAAGTAAAACCACTTAATTTTGCTCCTATTGAGGAACCTATTAGTTTTGTTATTATCGCTAGAATACTTAATATTATTATTAGACCTAAATCCGTTAATATGCCTGTAAATCTTGCTGAAACACCGATTAATGTAAAGAACACTGGTACAAAAATTGAGTAACTTATTGTCTCAATTTTTTCAAACACCTCATGCTTAAATTCAGTCACACTGATTGAAACACCTGCAATATACGCTCCGATAATTGCTGCTACCCCTGTGTATTCGGCCATGTAGGCATAAATAAAACAAATGATTAATGCCGATGAAATAACTGTCTCTGTCACACGTAATGAAGAAAATTTTTTAAGCAAAAAAGGAACGATCTTCCAGCCTACAATGATTGCTCCTATAAAAAATAATACTTTTTTTAGAATTAATTTTGATAGACTCACATCCCCATCAGAACCAGTCATACTTAATAAAAAAGCAAGTGCAATAATGACTAAAATATCATCAATTACAGCTGCACCTAATACCGTAGCTCCTTCACGAGTTTTTAATTTATTCATTTCTTTTAATACTTGAACTGAAATACTTACACTCGTTGCTGATAGCAATAATCCCAAGAAACTAGATTGACTAGGGGATAAATTTAAGAAAGATCCTACTAAATATCCAACTACAAATGGTACGATTATTCCTCCAATTCCTACAAATATAGAAGCCTTACCTGTTCGTTTAAATTCATCAATATCTGTTTCAAGACCTGCAATAAACATCAAAAGTATTACACCGATTTGACTAATTTCATTTAATACATCTGTATCATCTACCAGTCCCAATACAGAAGGCCCAAGCACAATTCCGATCAAAAGTTTTCCAAGTACAGAGGGTTGTTTTAATCTGACACTAATGTCTCCAGCTATTTTAGATGCTAGTAATATAATAGAAAGTTGAAAAATAAGCATAGTTTTTCTGTAGTAATTGTTTTGTAAAAATTAATTAACAATTAGTACAACTCACCTCCATATTTTGAAAATATCACTTATTCCAGTTTTTAAGACTATTATGAGGATTTATCCTCATCATCATGAGGATATTTATGTTCACTATTTATTAATTTACGTAAATCTCCTCTATAAAAAACATCTTTAAATTCTTTAAAATTAAAAGGAATTAGTGGTGCTAAGTATGGAACACCTACTGAACGTAAACGAGACATATGTATGATCAATATCAACAATCCAATACCCAAACCGGTGAAACCGAAAAAATTTCCTATAAAAAGAAAAAAATAGCGTATAGGTTGAATGGCACTAGGTAATGTCCCAATTGTAAGCATCGTGCTTGTAAGGTAAGCGATCCCCGCTACGATGAGACTAAGAGGGTGAACTAGCTTTGCATCTACCGCTGTCGTACCTATTGTAATTGTTGAGATTAATGAAACAACTAGCATCATTTCCCTTGAGATTTTATATGAACCAATTCCTAAAATTTGTAACAAAAAGATAAGAAAAAATACTTCAGCCCACAAAGGTAAAATGGTAGTTGTTTCCTCAAAAAACTTCTTATGGAATTCTTTCGATACCAAATTGTCATGAAATCTTGCAAATGCAATGTAAAATCCAGGTAATACGATTGTTATCAGAAAACTTATTATTGTAATTAGGCGAACGCTTAACTTTAATGGTTTAACATAATAGTCACTTGGTTGTTGAAAGTATTGGACGAATAAATTAGGCACAATGGTTGCAGATGGGGTACCGTTCACCATAATGGCAATTCTTCCTTCATACAGAGCGGAAGCTACAGCATCTGGCAACTCAGTATTAAAAGACAGCGGAAAAAGCGTTTTCTGTGTTCCTTCTATTGCTATTTCAACTACTCTTGACTCAAGTACATAATCAACTTGTAATGAGTCAATTCTATTATGTACTTCTTTCAAAGTAATTTGATCAACTCGATCTGTTAAATAAACAATCGCTACATCTGTTTTTGCGACCCTTCCAAGTTTCTTCTTTACCACCATAAATGTAGGAGATTGAATTATATTATGAAGTAAATTTAAGTTCACTTTCAATTGTTCCGAGAAAGAAATCAATGGTCCTTGAATATTACGTTGTCTCGTACTCTGTTCGACTGATCGTTGTTCCCATTGTGCTGTATCAACAAGTATTCCGCTTTCAAAACCATCAATTAAAACAAGTGTTTTGCCACTAATTATCCCTTCAATTGAAGATGATATTGATGTCACTACCTCAACATTTTCTGAACGAATATAATAAAATGCTAAAGTATTCATAAATGTATCTTTTTCAATGATTCGAATACTGTGTAATGGATCAATAATACTTTCACGAATTAGTTCCGTATTAACAATTCCATCTATATACAATAATGTACCTACGTTGTCTCCATTTGCGTCTAATTGAATTTGTCTTACAAAAAGTTCGGGTGATTCGTGTAATCCCTTTTGTATCAATTTTATATTTTTATTCAAGCCCTTGCTTAGATTTTGAACTTCGCTATTCATAGATCACCTCGAATCATTTTTATACCAATCTTTTATAGTATCTAAAATTACTTAATTAATATTCAATTTGTCTTGTTCTATTTTGGCATAATAATTATTAGCTAGAAACATTTATGAAAATATATTACTTATTGGTGAGGCATTTTATTGAGTTATCCTTAAATAAGAAAATGATCCCCTTATCGAAGATCATTTTTTACTAGTTCATTAAAATAATGCTTATTAATTTTAAAACAATCCCCAAACGTCTAAATAATAAACACCGAAAATAAGAAAGATAAGTATTGAGGCTACCGATAGATAAACAACCAATATTCTTGAAAATTTAAACGTTTGATTATTAATATCATTTCCCTTGATAAAATAACTGATCGTTGAAATGATTAAAGCAAAGATTCCTACAATAATGGAGGATAATCCAATTAACTTTGATAATGTGCCACCTATATTTGCATTAGAAGCCAGAGTAGAAAAATGAAGATTAGTGATTAAAAAACCAACCCCCATAATGGTTATACTGGTTCTTACCCAAGCAAGATAGGTTCTTTCATTCGCTAAATGCTGTTGTATATATTTAGAATCAATTGTTTCTTTCTGTTTTTCTAACGCATTATTCATATTCATACCTCTATATCTATATCTATCTTCGGAATAACCTTTAAATAATTCAATCGGAATATCTTTACGATTTTCATTAAAGGTTCACTAGCTTATTATCCTTTCCTGTTGAAATTTGTTGATTTCGGCTCCCGAAAAGGAATATTAATAGCGCTGCAATTGCCATTGTAATTGCCATCCCATAAATTGCAATGCTATATCCACCCACTGCATTTGCACCAGCATTTTGAATGAGTTTCCCAAAGATAATAGGAGTAATAATACCAGACGAAGTCATTATTCCAAAATAAGTTCCTGTCATAACTCCTCTTTGCTGTGGAACTATACTAACTACTATTGCTGGGGCAAGTGTGTTTATAGTAATTACCATTGTATTTACTAATGAAAGTACGATGATAATTGCACTCAAACCATTCAATAATGGATACAATGCGTACAAAACACCTGCTAGCAATATACTAATAGCAGAAAATAAAATGCGCGATTTCCATAAACTTTGTGTTTTTTTGTAAAAACGATCTGAAATGATAGAAAGTACGATTGCTAAAACAGCTCCAATTAATCCAGAAATAGCAATAGCTGATGCTGACTGTTGTTCAGATAACCCCTTTACTTTTATTAAATACGAAGGATTAAAAGTAAGTCCAAAAACAATGAATGAATAAGCAATAAAGGCAATTAAAGTTGTAAAGATAAATATAGGAGATCGTAAAGCTTTCCATACATCTTTTCTATTATTCTCTTTTTTATTTTCAATCGTTCTAACTTCTTCTTTAAAAGAAATAGTTGGTTTCATTCTCCCTAACCAAAGCCAACAAATGAACCACACAAAGCTAAAAAGACCAGAAATAAAAAATGCTTGCCTCCAACCATAATTTGATATTAAAGAAACGATAATAGGAGCTGTAACAGCTATCCCAACAACATTTCCAAAATTAATGATGGATATGGCGAACCCACGTGATTCTGGCTTAAACCATTTACTTATATGACTAATTGCAGTTGCCAGAAATGCGCCTTCTCCAGCACCTAATAATATCCTACTAAAGATTAGAACCGGTAGGCTTGTTGCAAATAGAGCCATAGATTGTGCAATGGTCCAAACAATTGCCATAATTGCAAGTGATTTACCAGTACCAATACGATCCGATAAAGAGCCACCTACTATACCAAATATTGAAAATAACCAAAAAAAGCTGCTACCTAATATACCAAACTCGGTAGAGGTTAAGTTCAAATCTTTCGTAATATGAATTCCCGCTAAACCTAAAATTGATTTGTCAGCAAAATTAATAATAGCCATAATAAAAAGTGAAAATAAAATAATCCATTTCGCCCAACTTTTCATTCAAACTCCTGCCTCTCAACAAATCTATACTTTTTCGATAAACATTAGTAAACACACATTTGGAAAAACACCTGCACAATCTATTTTTTCGAACATGATTGAGCAGATGCTTATTTTAAAAATTGAACATACATTATTTTTTCTATTAATTAAGGAGTAACGATATTTATACAGCGCTCGAACTTATCTAAAAGTGATAAAAATTCATTCAATTTTGTTTTTTCACCTGAAATGATTAATTTACCTGCTCCAACTGCTTGTTCAGGTGAAAGAAGACCAAGTACAGTTCCATAAAATACGAATTGATCAATTGTTAATGAAGCATCTGCATTAGCGTCTAACTTATTTGCTTTGAAAAACAAAACAGAATTTTCCAAATATAAAGTATATAGCTGGTTAGTATCTGATAACGTTACATTTATCGTTATTTTTTTACCTTCTGCTTTTGGACCATTTAATTTAACAGCTACTAGTTTTAAGAATTCATCTACTGGCATATTCTTTATGATTCCTGAGACATCTAATGGGGGATTATCTTTATTAATTCCATATCTTAGTTCTGATGCTCCAACAAGATAAATATTGCGCCAATTAGCTGATTCAGCTTGATACCCTAATTGTTCAAATGCATCTGCTAATAAATTTTTAGCTTCTGAATTTTCTGGTTCAGCCATAATGACATTTTTTAACACTTGGGCTACCCAACGATATTCACCTTTTTCAAAATCAGCTTTTGCTTGTCTCAAAATATTTACTGCTCCACCCATGTATTCTACATATTTTTGGCCTGCTTCCACTTGTGGTAATGGATCCAAATCGGAAGGATGAGCACTATAATAACCTAAATAATAATTGTAAATCCCCTTTGAATTATGCTTTATAGTTCCATAATACCCACGATTTCCCCAGTAATTATCCAATTCTTTTGGAAGTGTGATTATTTCAGCTATCTCATCCATCGTATAACCATGATTGGCTAAGCGCACCGTCTGATCGTGCATATATTTATATAAATCGCGTTGAAGTTTTAAATGATTAATTGCATTATCTTTCTCCCAAACGGGCCATGCATGAATCATGAGTAATGCATCGATTTCTTTATTTTCAAATAATTCGATTGTTTTATTCAGTGAATTAGCCCAATGTAATGCATCTCGAGTTTTTGCTCCTCTTACTGAATAAATTTGATGCATCAATTTATTGGCGTTCTCTGAAACAAATAATGCTTTGTAATCTTCTATATAAAAATGCATTTCAGCTGGTGCTTCTGTGTTTGGTGTTAATAAAAATTTAAATGTTACACCATCGACTTCCATCGATTGGATTTCATTTTCTATTTCAACATTTGGTAACTGAAAACTCATAGTACCTGCTCCCATTGTTGGTCCAATTCCTACTGATACAGATCCTTTTACACCGTCCGGTAAATCTTTCCCAAACTGATACTCTGCACGACGAGCCATGATCGTACCTAAAAGTGCATTCTCACTTAAAGCTTCTTCTGTAAAAAATTGAGGGACGATAATCGGAATAGTAGGATTTTCAGCATATTTAAGTACAGCTTGTATACCGCCAAAATGGTCAGCATGACTTTGACTGATTATTATGGCTGTTACTGGCTTTTGTGGTCGATGTTTATAATATAATTCCATAGCGGCTTGAGCGGATTCATTACTTCCTAATGCATCTACGACTATAACACCCTGTTTACCTTCAATAAAAAAGTTTGTTACCATTGATTGTCCACGTACTTGATATACTCCTTCTACAACTTCAAACAATCCAGAGATAGCCTGTAATTGTGCATTTCTCCATAAACTAGGGTTTACAGTCTCAGGAGCAGTGTCATTTAAATAGTTTAACTGTTCAATGTCCCAAACGACTTCCCCAGTATCATCTTTTATAATCTTTGCTTCTAGTGGTGCAATAAATCCTCTATTTGCATCCAAGAAATCCTGCCTATCATCAAAATTTAGAGAATCATATACTGCCAAATTTGCCTTTTTTGTAAAAGAAGTTGCGGGCATTGATTGAGTTAAAGTGTTATTTGTCATAAGAACCTCCATAATTTGATATACATTCAAAAGTTTTTTTCAGATAAGACTCTATTAAACTAATTAACCTTCACTTGTTCTACATTTAAAGCTCTTTTTAAAATCTTTCCTGTACTATTCTTAGGTAATTCTTTCTTAAATTCTATTTGTTTAGGTAGCTTGTACTTTGCAAGCTTGTCCTTGCAAAAATGCAAGATGTCATCCTCGGTTATACTTTCATCATTGGATACAACGAAAGCCTTTACGATCTCTCCGTAGTCTTTATCAGTTATTCCTAATACAGCTACTTCAACAATCGCTGGATGTTGATAGATTACTTCCTCTACTTCTCTTGGATATACATTGTATCCGTTTACAATAATCATGTCCTTTATACGATCAACAATATAAATATATCCATCGTTATCCATTCTTGCTAAGTCGCCAGTATAGAACCAGTTATTCTTAATAGCTTTAGCTGTTGCAACAGGCATTCCAAGATATCCAATCATGACATTTGGACCTTTTACAATTAGCTCACCTATTTCGCCTCTTGGAACTTCATTTCCAAATTTGTCGACAACCTTATTTGTTACGCCTGGAATATCAACTCCGACAGACCCAATTTTTCTTATTCCTTTTATAGGATTAAATGCGGTTACAGGAGCTGTTTCTGAAAGTCCGAATCCTTCAGCAATAATAGTCTTATATTTTTCTTCAAATCGTTGAAGTAACTCAACTGGCATCGATGCTCCACCTGATAAACATACACGCATAGATGCGAAATACTCAGCTGAATAATCTTTTAATTGTAATAAAAAGTTATACATCGTCGGAACACCAGCAAATAATGTCACTTTCTCATTAAAAATTGTATGAATGACTTCAATCGGATTAAATTTTTGAACAATTACGATATTCGCTCCACTCATAATTGTAGTATTAATACAAACTGTCATGCTAAATACATGGAACATTGGAAGGGCAGCTAACATGCGATCGTCTTCTTTAAACTCTACTAGTTTAGCAATTGACTCTGCATTTGATGCCATATTCCTGTGACTTAGCATAGCTCCTTTAGGTCTTCCTGTTGTTCCAGAAGTATATAAAATAACAGCAAGATCTTCCGACATAATTAACGGATTTTCATTGTTTTTTGATTTATTTACAATCAACTGTTCCCAATTGAATTCAGCTTTTTTCGATCCCACGTAATAAAGCATTTCGATCTGATTTAATTCTAATTTAATAGAATCAATAATTGGTTCCAATGTAAAATTAGCTATGACAGCTTTTGCTTGGCTATTCGATAAAATATATGAAATTTCATCTTTCGTAAAGATTGGATTAACCGGTACTACCACCCCTCCTGCACAAATTATTCCATAATAGGAGATAACAAATTCCGGACAATTCCCTAATATCAAAGCTACTTTATCACCACTTTTGATTCCTTCATTCACTAAGTTAGATGCTACACACTCAACTTGTGAGAATAACTCACTATACGTTATATTTTTATTTTCAAATGTAATTGCATTACGATTTGGATATTTTTCTGCACTTTTTCTTAAACTTTCATTTAAATTCCAATTCATAAAAATTTTTCTCCTCCTGATTACTACATACTATTTGTTGCCTACACTCAAGTAACTTAATGAATTAAGAGTGATTAATTGAAATTGCTATACTAAAAAATAGAGGTAGATTCGTATTATTTTTTCTTCCAATGTTATACATAAAATTTGAATATAATTGAGGCACCATCAAAAGTTTTGAAGGTGCCCGGTATTATAATTAAAAATTATGAAATTACTAAGCCAGAACCTGCAACTTCATTAGAGACTTTTTCAATTACTTCAGGTGGAATTTTGAAGAATATACCGCAAGGATCACTATGAACCATTGCTACAATATAAGCCATATTATCGACATTTACTTCAAAGTCAGCAAATGTACTAGGTAGACCAACTTTTTCACGTAAATTACGGATGAATAAAACAACTTCTGCAAGGCACTCTTCTGGTTTTTCCGGTAAATCCTTTAGGCCTAGCGCTTCTGCAAAACCATGAATTCGTTTCAAATAATATGGTGCAAGTGATTCCATTACATTTGGTAATAGCACTGCATTTGCAAGTCCATGTGGAATTCCGAATTTTGCTCCAAATACATGCGCTATATTATGTACAGGAATCGCATTAACAGAAAGGCTGAAAGCAGAAATTGCCATCGAACTAGCCATTAACATATTTGATCGTGACGCAAGGTTATGTCCTTCATGAACAGCAGAAGGTAAATTATCTACAATCATACGAATCGCTTGAAGTGCATATGCATCCGTCATTGGATTCGACTGAGGTGAGAAATAAGCCTCTACTGCATGAGTTAATGCGTCAAATCCTGTAAATGCTGTAATTTTTGGTGGTAAACCAACTGTAAGCTCAGGGTCTAAAATCGCCATATCAGGACTAATGAATGTATTTAGGATATTCGTTTTAATTCCTACCTTTTCATTAAATACTACAGCGATTGGAGACACTTCTGCACCAGTTCCAGCTGTTGTTGCGATTGCAACGTGTGGAATTGGAATATACTGAGCTTCTGGCCAAAATTCCATTAAATTCCCCACAAGAAGCTTTTCACGAATATCATGAACCTTATTATGAAGCATCCATTTAATTGCTTTAACTGTGTCTAAAACACTTCCTCCACCTACAGCGATTAATGAATCTCCATTACATTCTTTAAAGTACTTAGCTCCTCTGTTTATGATTTCACCTTTTGCATCCTGTTCAATGTCCTCAAAAACTCCTACTAGCTGTACTGCACTAGGAATAGCTTCAAATAGTTCCTTAATTTTATCTGTAATTCCCGCTTGAGTTATCCCTTTATCTACGTAAAGAACTGCTCTTTTACCACCAAGTCCTTTTATCATTTCTGGTAACATTGAGCGAGCTCCAGCCCCACTGTTTACAACTGTACGAACCGAAAACTGAAAAAATGACGTTATCATGGGATCACCTTCTCTTTTCTATTATTTTTTATTGGTCTTATTGAATTAATCTATTTTTTTATATTAGTAACTTTTAAATCTAGTTTTTTATAATAAGATGCCATACCAAGGTTTTTGGCTTAATTCTGGAGTAAGTGAACAATGAACATGCTTTACTTGCGTATACTCATCTAATGCATAACGGCCAAGTTCACGCCCAAAACCACTTTGTTTATATCCACCAAATGGTGCATCACTTCTTAACATGTGCCAGTCATTAATCCAAACTGTTCCCGCTTTTAAATCACGTGAAATTTTTAATGCTTTGTTAACATCTTTTGACCAAATTCCCGCTGCTAACCCGTAAATTGTGTCATTCGCAATTTCGACTGCTTCTTCAACCGTAGAGTATCGAATCACGCAAAGTACAGGACCGAAAATCTCTTCTTGAGCAATTTTCATATTATTGTCTACATCTGCGAAAATAGTAGGTTCAATGAAAAATCCATGTTCATAACCTTCACCCGTTAATCGTTTTCCTCCGCAAACTAAGCGAGCACCTTCTCTAATTCCTGTCTCAACATAGGATAATACTGTATCAAGTTGTTGCTGAGAAGCCATTGGCCCCATACCGTTAGCCATATCAAGCTGGTTTCCAATTGTAATTGAAGATGCTAATTTTGCTAAGCGATCAACCACTTCATCATAAATCGAATCATGTACTAATAGGCGTGTGCCAGATTCGCAAAGTTGTCCAGAATGAAGACAGAATCCAAATAAGCTACCTGGAATTGCAATATCTAAATCTGCATCTGGTAAAACGATAGAAGGTGACTTGCCACCTAATTCAAGTGTAACGCGCTTTACTGTTCCAGATGCTAATTGCATAATGCGTCGTCCAACCTCTGTTGATCCAGTAAAAGCAATTTTATCAACTTGTGGATGGGTTGCTAGTACTTCTCCTACAGTAGCACCAGGTCCTGAAACAACATTGAAAACTCCAGCCGGAATTCCAGCTTCAGTAGCTAATTCTGCTAATTTCAAAGTAGAAAGAGGTGTATTTGAAGCTGGTTTAATAACGATCGAATTCCCCATTGCTAGTGCAGGTGCAATTTTCCACATGGCTAAAAGCATTGGAAGATTCCAAGGTGTAATTGCAGCTACGACACCAATCCCTTCACGCCATACTTGATTATTACTTGGCCCTGGAAATGGCAGTACTGGCAGAGATTCAACAAATGGATACTCAACAGTAAATTTTGCTGTTTGCTGAAGTAAATCTACTAAATATAAAATATCTAAATTTGAAATTCTTCTGACAGTTGCACCTGAGCTAATAGCTTCTAAAAATGCAAGTTCCTGAGAATGTTCGACAATCTTATTCCCGAAAGTAATTAAGATTTGCGCTCTTTCTTGAGGTGATTTTTTTGACCATATTCCTGAATCAAAGGCTTTACGAGCAGAAACAATAGCAGCTTCAGTATCTTCCTTTCCTGCTTTGGCGACTAGAGCGATTACTTCTCCAGATGCAGGGTTTTTTACACTAAACGTTTCACCACTTTTTGCAGGTGTCCATCTACCATCAATATAAAGCGGAAATTCTAATACTTTTACAGTCGTTTGCATTTAAAAACCTCCTAAAAATAGTTTTATTAATATTAAGTAAATAGGATTTATAGTAACACCTTTTCATTCGAATTGGCCTTACCTCTTATTTAGAAAAAATGGTAGATCATTAGGGTATAGGTATATTGGGTCATGGTACATGTTTTTTCCCCTTTTTAAATGAATTAAGATAAATTAAAATGACCTGTTTCCATAGACCGTTTACTACAAATAAAACGCTTGCAAAAACATATAAAAATTTTTAGAATATAAAATTAGATAAATGTTTTTTTGGAAATTTATTTTAGTTTAAAAATTAAGAATTATCTGAATCAATTGTATAACTTCGCAATTACTAAGTAAAATTAAGGTTTGTAATACCTGAATCATAATTACTTATATCTAAATTTAGAGGATTTTATTATTCTCAAAACGAATTTCTAATATAGTAATTTATAAAATAAGGTGGTCATCCTATGCACATACAAAAGCTAAAGATTCTTTCTGAAGTTGCTAAAACGGGCTCTTTCTCTATAGCTGGTCAGAATCTTCATATAAGTCAGTCTGGTATTAGTCAGGATATCAAAAAAATAGAAGATGAATTAGGTATTAGAATTTTCGATCGCACTCGCTATGGGGTTGTTCAATCATATGAAGGTACGATAATTGTGAAAAAAGCAAATGAAGTTTTGTTAAAATATGAAGAATTGATCTTAGAGGCTAGAAAAATTTTAGATATACATTCTGGAACACTCAGAGTGTCTACTATACCTGCTTTTATTACTTATTTATTAAAACCATTAATGGAATTTAAGAATTTATACTCAAATTTAACGATAGAGATTTCAGAAAATATAACTGAACTTACAGTTGAATCAATTCAACAGAATAAATCTGAAATCGGACTTATCTGTATCTATGAAGATATTTTAAAAAATATTGAGCATTTAAATTTCGAAAGTATCCTTGAGGGAACGCTAAAGGTTTATGTAAGTAATGATTCTCCTTTCGCTAAAAAGAAAAAAATAACACCGGAGGAAATTATTCAGCAAAAGATCGTCTTATATAATGGCGATTATATTAAGTGGTTTATTAAAAATTTTCAAAGTACTTTTGGAAAATTGAATATTTTATTGTCATCAAATCAAACGGAAGAACTATCACGTTTAATCTCAAATGGATTAGCGATTGGGTTTGCCCCAGATTTTGCTACTAAAAGTAACCCTTATGTTATAGAAGGTAAAATTGTTGAAATTGATATTATCAACTATGAACCCATTAATGTAACACTTGGCATTATTCAAACCAAGAATAGAACTCATACAAAAATAGAGGAACACTTAACTCGGTTTATTAAATCTGAATTACAATATTATCTTAATAAAGATTAGAAATATATATATTCACTTGACAGTAGTTGTTTTTTTAAGAGTTCTAATAAAAACTTCTCACTATTAATATTATGATTGATTTACAACCTAAAATTGCAAATTACTAAAACAAAATGGACTAGATGAACACTTACTCATCTCAGTCCATTTTTTACTTATAAGGTCTTTTCTACTTACAAATTTATTTTTAGATTTCAACTATTGTCAAAATACGGCCAAACTCCCATAGTTTTAACCTACCAGACACTAATTGATTCAGGACATTTGAAGGGAATTGATAACCTATCAACAGCTTATTTAAGCTAGTCTGACTAGCAATAATCTCTTCATATAATCCTTTCTTCCTTGAGCAAATTTTGCTTTGCCATCTGAGAAAGTACTTCCACCTGCAAGTAGATTTTTAAGTATTGTGCATAATCATATATACTACCAATTGATTGATAAAAAAGATGTCTCAAATGATATGAATCATTAGAGACATCTTCTTTTTAATTACATTTAAGTACTTTACTTAACTTTTATCGTTCGTTTTACAGAATGACTTTTATTTCCGGCATTATCCATTGCATATAGAGTAATCGTTTTTGTACCTTTACTTTGTTTTGGTAATTTCACATAAAATGTTCCCTTACTTGTTACTTTTGCTTTTGCAACAGCTTTATTACCTATTGTTACAACAATTGTTGAATAAGCCTCTGCTTTCCCTTTAATTTCAACAACTTGTTTGGAACTTACACTCAAGCTTGAGATGACCGGTGTATTTGGAGCAGTACGATCTAAGACCTTTGTTTTAGATGCAGCGCTTTGATTTCCTGCGCGGTCTTTGGCATAAACTGTTAGAATTGTGCCTGCTTTTTGTTTACTTACTTTAATACGATATACTCCCTTTGTATCGGCTTTTCCTGTTGCAATTATTTTGTTTTGATTTTTAACAATAATAGATGCGTTTGCTTCGCTCGTACCTGAAATAGATGTATCGTTGTTATCAATCTGATTAATCCTTGGTGCATTAGGTGCTGTACGATCTAATACGATTACTGATTTACTAAGTTGACCTTGGACATATACCGTTAAAACTGTGCCTGCTTTTTGTGGGCTAATCTTTATGACGAATTTTCCACCGGCATTTGTTTTACCAGTTCCTACTACAAGTTCTTTATTTTTCACAATAATATTTGCATTGGCTTGCGTAGTTCCTGAAATACTTGTGTCATTGTCATCAATTGTGTTGATTGTTGTTACTGGTGGTTCTTCATAATTTTGTCTTAATACTGTCAAATAAAATTCTCTCGTCGTGCTCGCATTTCCTTTCTTAATAGTTGCAGTTAATGTAACAGGACGATTACCAAGCTCAAATTTAGGCCTTGATACTGTTCCATCATTTTTAATGAAAGAAGGATTACTTGATGACCAACTAATTGTTGTATCATTCGTCCCTTTTGTTGGTAAATTCAATTTAGATGTTACAGAATTTTGATCTGTATTATCGTTCTTAATTAAATTCCATACGACTGATGACTTTGCTGCCAAAACTGCCGGCTCATCATTCGTATCTTGACTTCTTACAAAGAAATAAAACATTTTTCCAAGTCTTGCATCACCTAGTTTTATATAAGCGAATACTGGAACATACTGATTTTGGGCAGGTCTTGTCACTTTTCCGTCATTTGCAATCACGTCTGGCATGTCCGATTCCCATCGAATTTCGACACCGTCATTTCCAAAAGTTGTCGGGAAGTTTAAATCCTTTGTCACGTCCAAATCACTTGTGTTTTCGCCAAGTAATTTGTCAGTTGTTAACCCTTGATACACGCGTAGTACTTTTGTCCTTTCTGCGTGTTGTGTATCTCTTAAGACTGTTAGATGGAACGTTTTGTATAATGTACTGCTGTTTCGTGTGATTTTTGCAACAAGTTCCACCTGTGCATCATCTTCGTCAAATAACGGTAGATACACGTGACCTTTGTTTGTAATATGCTTTTGATCATCAGAAGTCCATGTAATTACTGAACCATTTGATGCTCTAGTTGGTAATGATAAAGCTTGAGATACATCACCTTGGTCAGTATTTCCTTCTCGAATAACATTCCAAGTAATAGCTGAAGAATCCTCAGCAACAGCCTGTGAATCATTTTGAGTTTTCGCTTTCACTGTTAGGTTAAATGTCTTAACAGCAGTAGCACCGCCTACAGTTGCAGTAGCTGTTAGTGTAATATTCGTATCTTTATCTGCCCGATATACCTTACCATCGTTTGTGATAATGGTCGGATCACTGCTTTCCCAGCTAATTTCTGCTTGATTATTTTTATCATAGAAAGGTAGTACTAAATTAGTCATCACATTCGTTTGATCTGTGTTACCACCTTTTATCTTGTCCCAATTCAACTGTTCCGCTGCTTTTGTTGCTAGAGGTTGATCAGCGGCTTCTGCAGCACCAAGACGATAGACTACCACATTGAAAACTAATGGATGGTTCCCTGCAAATGGGTGACTAGGGTTCTCACCGATTGTACTTCCACCATCTATTTCAAAATAGTTTGCGCCAGGTTTTAATTCACCCGTTAGCATACTAAATGATTTCACACCAGGTTCATTATTATATCCAGCTGGGATATTTCCGCCAGTTTCTTCGTTTAACCCATCGTCATATGGACCACTTCTCCACTCTGACGTTGGATCAAATAAATTTTTATAGAAGTTATTTTCTCCCTCTCTTGCTCGATTCCAATCAACCCATTCAGCGTAGAAATTCATTCCAACTGCAGTTACCGACCCTTTTACATCATACGTAGAATCATAAGTAAAGAATGTTGCAGTACCTGTTGAATCAATAATCGCGTTATCAAATTTCACTTTAGGTATATAAGAATTTTTGATGACAGGTACTTGGATCGTTGTCTCGTGACCTAAATAGTCAATCATCGTTACTGGGAACGTACTTTCACCTTCTGGTATACTGCCCGGATCATTATAGCCAACAGGACCATTAAAGACATATACATCTCCTAAAGGCAAGTCCCACTCTGGTATAGCATTAGGGTAATAAGATGTTGCTGCTTTTCTTTGTTGATTTCCAACTAATAAAATTGGTGCTAAATCCGGATTCGCTGACCATGTTTTATTATTTCCATAAGGCGTTACAAGATAGCCTCCAACCCATGGATCGAAACTTTCTACATGGTAAGTCTTATTGTATTGAAGTTTTATTTCAGAATTCCTACTTGCATCTTTATATGGAACAACCTCAATCGGAAGTTCAGTATTTGTTTCACCATTATTAACTATTACTTTATCTGCTGTAACACTTACATTAAATGTAGTTGTACTTGCATTCCCCATATAATCGGTAGATGTTAGCTCAATTGAGTGCTCACCATTTGCTAACACAACTGGATATCGGAACGTTTGTTCAGATCTATCTAAAGTTGTTATACTACCCATTGATTTTTTAGTTCCACCATCAACCGCAACTTCTACTTTATAGCCTCTTGAATTTGCTATTTCATCTTTTACTGTCGTATTTAACATAAGAGAAACAGGATCTCCACTCTTTTCTACAAAAGCTTTCATTTTATCCGCATTCACTGAAATCGTTGGTGCCACTGTATCTACATATGTCTCGATGCCAATTGCTGGAATTTCTGCATCATTCCATTTTTCTCCCTCAGCTAAACATACATACTTCACAACATACTCTCCTGCAGGTAAATCGTTTGGAACGGTATATTGTCCTTTAATCGAATACTCACTGTATTCTCCATATGCTGGTTTTTCCGTCATCACTTGATTTAGATCAAGGTCGATAGGATCTCCAACAATCGTATTATTATCGTAATAATCTTTTAAAAGGATCGCTTGAATTTTTTTCACAGCACCTGTACGTCCAACTGCTTTAAAATTCAAACTAAAATTGTCGCCAGGTTTCACGTTAGCAGTCCAGTACATACTTGGAACTTTGTCGCCTAAAGTAGCTGAATACATATCGATCCAAACATGATTACTTGTTTTATTAACGATTACTGTATGAGATTCACCATAATTTCCGACTTTATCAATTGGAGCAATAGTGATGATATTTAGTCCTTCATTTAATCCAGGTACTTTTAATTCATATTTGCCATCTGCATTTTGCTTAACATCTGATTTATAAGTAGTAAATGGCTCGCTTCCATTTACGGCTAGATATATACTTCCGTCAACTCCACCAGCATCTCCATCATCCATTGTCCAGCGCACAGTATAACTATCTGTATTTGTCACTTCCGGATGTGTTTTTTCATCATAGCCAGCTGATCTTAATAAATTTATAGTCGGTGCTGTAGTATCCTTATACATAGGAATATAAACTGTCGGTTGCGGTTTTGCATTAGGTGCATCTGCTGTTGCTGTTACTGCAAAATAATACTGTCCATCAGGAACAGGTAGTCCTTGATTATATGCATACCAAACCCAGTTTTGTGAAACCTGAGAAGGTAAGCCACCTGAGTATGGATCATTTTTGACATTCCATTCTTCATCTGCCAAATGAGTCACAAGATTATGTTCTTTATCAACAACATCTATTTTTATGTTTCGTGCGCTTCTTAGTAAAGCAAGTGCTGGTACTGGGTAGAATTGAGGACCAAAAGCATAAAACTTGTCACCTAAAGCGATCTGAGCTGGTGTAGTTGGTTTACCGAATAACTGCTCGTATCCAAAATAGAAAGGACCTGTTTGAACTGCTAATTGTGTACCAAATCCTGACTGAGTCCATACATCAGTTGTATCTACAGTGTCAATAATTTTTGGTTCATCCCATTTTCCATAAAAGCCATTATACGGAACGTTTAATGTTGGGTTATTTGAATCTGTCGGTGTTAAATAAATATAGCCCTCAACAAATGTATTTTTTACTGTAGCATCTGTTAAAGATAACGTAACAGTTACTCGCTTAGTTGAATTTGCTGGAATTGTAATTTCTTTTAAATCAAATAATAATTTTGCATCATCTAAATATCGGCTACGAATGTTATCCGAATTTGTCTTAAGCTCGTCTTTTAAAACATCCGTCATCACAGTTCCATTTAATTTGTAAGTTACAGCTTTATCTGAAAGATTTGAAGCAGTTAGTGTAAATGTTGTATCTTTGCCTATTTCTTTCAAACTAATACTGCCAGTACCAGTTGAGCCGGTAACAACCACAGGAGTTTTTACAGCAAGGTCTGGGCGAATCATCCCTGCACCCTGTCTTCTAGGCTGATATTCAGTCATATAGTCACTTCGGTCAATTGAATTATTACCATTGACATAATCTCTTTTTGCTGGAATCGATGTATTCATAATTAAATTCTTCGATAACCCCGCAAAAGCCCTTGTTCCCGGTTTAAATCCTTTATCAATTAAAGCTTGCATTACATCTGCAACTGCCCCTGCTACATATGGAGCTGCCATTGAAGTTCCATCTTCGCTCTCGTACGCATTGTGTTTATTCGTATCAGCCGTTCTAACTGATGAAACAATCGCATGACCAGGAGCCATTACTTCTGGTTTTAATAATAAATCACTAGTTGTCCCCCAAGATGTGAAATCCGTTGGTTGTCCTGGGTTCGATTCAGCGAATGCAGAGCTTACTTTCTCATCATTAATTTTAAACTTGATTGACTTCTGAGATGTTGCATCTAGTGGCCCAATAACTGGTCCACCTCCACATGTGTTAAGTGGACCAATAACTGGGCCACCGTCACCACATGAAAGTATATCGTCTAATGCCTTTCCATCTTCATAACTAATAAATGAAAATGGAATTGTTCCGAATCCTTGTGGATCTGGTGCTGGTTGAGAAGAACTGCTATTATAAACGATTACTCCAGTAGCCCCTTTTTGTTTCGCATTTGCTACTTTTTCTGCAAAACTTATTGTTCCGCGCTTGATTAAAACGACTTTACCAGTCACATCTATATCTTTGTAATCTGACGGTAAACCAACACGTTCATTTCCACTACTGTCTTTTCCTAGCGAAACTAAAGAATACTCTTTGTTTTTGTCTGCTGGCCAATTCCAGTCATCAAGACCTTCCCCAGAAATATCATTATCCAGTTCTTCTGTATGAAATTTATACGTATGTTTCGATACAATATTATTTGCAGCTGCAACTGTAAATGAATCTGGATAAACACCTGGATTCCCAATTTTATTTAAATCAGGAGTTTGTCCAATTTTTATTGTTTCACCAAGACCACCAGATCGATCTGAATATGCATTAGATGCATTTCCAGCCGCAACAACGACAACATGTCCCTCATCTGTTGCATTTCGAATCGCAATTCCTAATGGATCGTTAGGGTCTCTTGTATCGAAGGAAGAAGATGATCCTAAACTCATGTTTATAACATCTGCTCCTAAAGCAGAAGCATGGTCGATTCCTTTAATAATATCTTCTGTTAATGCACCAGCTTGATGATCTGAGAACACTTTTTCAGCAATAATTTGTGCTTCTGGTGCAACACCTTGTATAAAAGGGCCAGATCCAGCTGCAATTCCTGCCACGTGTACACCATGTGAGCTTGTTGCATTATTTGGATCTTCCACTCGTGGAATGATATCATCATTTTGATCAGCCCAATTGTAGCCGTCTACTACTTTTAGTGAAGTTGTACCATCTGGGCGTTTAAATTTCCCCTTTTTAATTCTTGCTTTACTCATATCTTTCGGATTTGGGAATGCTTCATGCGTATAGTCAACGCCAGTATCAACTACTGCAATGACCATCCCTTCTCCTTTATAACCAATCGGTTTCCCTAAAGAAGAACCATTCCAAAGATTTTTAATTCCTGTCAAATCATGCTGTTGATTAACAGCTGGTGTAAATGTTTGTTGTAATGTAACAGCTTTTACATCTGGTAATGATTTAATGTAATCTATATCTTCAAATTTGATATTATCGATACTAAATCCTTTAAATATATTTTCAAATTCGTGCTTAAATTCTAGTTTATTACTACTCTTCGTTTTACTATTTGATAATTCACTCATGATTTGGTTTTTTGTCGTTTTAATATCTTCTTGAACACTAATTGTAGCATTATTCACAGATATTTTATTGACTCCAACATGATTAGCTGCTGTCAACTCCGAAACCGTTTGACCTTTAAGCTGAACAATGACGGAAACCTTCTCATCCGGCTTATGAGCTTCTAGACTCGACAATTTCGCCATATCTGCTAGTTTCTTTTTCTTATCCCTTTCAATTGCAGCCTCAATGCTTTTTTTACCCTTTTCATTCAAGGCATCAAGATCTTTTTGAGACAAATTAGCTGAATTCAAGCTTCCTTTACCATTCGTAATAAAAATTCCTGATTTTGGTTCAGATTCTTTTACTGTGAATGGATTTTTATGGCTATTTTCCGCAGCAAATACAAAATTCATGTTTGACATGACAAGGCCGAAAACCGCCATATACGACATTTTTTTCAACAATCTTTTTCTATACTTCATATTTCCTCCCCCGGTGACTGAACAATCTATTAGTGAAGTTCACTTGCTCAATCGAGACCAAATTCATAAACCAGATTATTAAGAATTTTTTCAATAATAAGACTTATTATTTTCATTGTACTTAGGCCTATATTTGCTGTAAATTGGGGTTAATTTTCCATTGCTCATGTTGATTATTTAAAGAGGAGACCAATAAAACTTCAGTTCTACGTTCAGTTTTTGTAGAAAATTGTAGAAAATCGTAGAATTACGAAGAGAATAGATCATGAATAAAAAAAATTCTATATTAAACTTGGGGGAATTCGCTAAATTAGATAGTTAAAAGTTATATCATCAATTTACGATCATTAAAAATTATTTTAGAATAGTTTTTGATCTTTTTCGTTTATAACTTACTAAAAAAACAAAATAGCAGGTAGTTTAATAGAGAATATCCGTAAAAGAGTTTGTGCTTTTTCAGACGCTTTATTATACATACGTGGCAAAGTTGGCGCTGTATTAGTTTCTATGAGATGAATGCAAATTCCACGGTCAATTTGGAAGCATGGGCTTACCTTCCAATTAAAGATCAAAATAGTGAAACAAAAAAATACAAGCCTAGCTCATTTCAAGCCGGCTTGTATCAATAAATTATCGTTTTACTGTAATTTCTTTTGAATCTGTTGTAACTTTAAATCCATCCTTGGTGGTTACACCTGCAGAAATATAATACTTACCATCTGGGACATTTGATTCCGGTGTCCATTTCATACGTAAAGTATGCTCATTTAATACTTCTTTTGTATCAATTATGTTGCCATTTTCATCTTTAACATAAATTTTCCAATCTACACGATTGTTTGCATAACCGGTTATTTGAGCCGGATTGTTTTCGTTTACATCTGTTCCAGAAACGTAATACCAACTAAGAACCATATTGTAATCAATATATGATTCGTCACCCCAAACAGTATAGCTTTGGTTGTATGCATAGTCATAAGCCATTACTACAATTCCCTTTGGTTCAGTTGGTACAAGAAGCGATGTTTCTCCTTCGTTCGTTTCATAATACTCGCCATTTACAAATACAATGGCGCCGCCGTATCCGCTACCACCGGCACTATCAGCGGCATTAAATGATATTTCATATTTCCCATTTTTTGGTTGCACTTGAATATTTGAAACTTTTACAGCCTTTGAATCGATCTTTACTGGCAGTTTTACATATTGTGGTTTCGCAGATTTATAATCCAAAGTTGATTTGATTACGTAGTTATAAGTACCATCTGGAAC
>NZ_NULG01000094.1 GCF_002577195.1 Bacillus sp. AFS041924 | reverse complement strand
TCATTATTTTGATAAAATTAATTGAATTTGGTTAAAAATTTTAACAATTATAAATAAAATTGATAATAAATTTTATGGCTTAAGAAGGGAGTTTTTTAAGAACTGATGAAAAAATTTAAGATCATTTGTTTACTAACATTGGCAACTTTCGCACTATCAGCATGTACGATTAAAAAGCCTCCACAAAATTTGGCTATAAAAGCAAATGGAAGTTTTGATCCAAAAAGTATTGGAATTAAAGTGGAATCATCACTTCCAAAAGATGCTAAACTTAACATTATTTTTCAAAATGATGATACTAAAAAGATAATCTATAAAACTACAATTAAAACAGATGAAAAAGGAACTGTTAATAAGAAAATTGCTTTAGACTTAAGAGATAAAAATTTAACAGGATTCGTAATTTTTAAACCTGATGAGCAACCAAGAAATGTTCAAGAAAAATTTGGTAAATATGGTGAAAACATCAGATCGAATGCAGTTGGTTATACAGTAGGGAAAAAGAATAACAAAAAGTATATGTACATTAAGCAATATGGGACGTTTTGGAAATTTGGAAAATTGAGTAGTCAAGGTTATATCATATATAGCAAAGAAAAGCTAAAGCAAGAAAAGGAGGGGAAATAATACACAATTAGAATAGCAAGATTGTGTAAAAAACATGATACAAACTAGTAAACTAATTTCTAAATATCTTCTTCAATTTTGTTTAACTATTTTTGGAATTGCATTAATTACGGCTACTTCATTTACTTTATTTTTACCAAAAGGAGAGCGGTTAACTGAGTTTTGGAACCAATTACAAATCTTTTTTTGGAGTTTTTTTTACTTTGATCATTTAGAAGTTTATTTAAAAGAGGTTCAATATGTACCTTTTTCATCCGTATTTTTAGAACCTTATATATATTCCTTTACGATACTTTTTTCTGCTTTTTTACTATCAATCATCGTAGCGTTATTTATTTCTTATATCGTAAATATAGGACCAAAGTCATTTAGAAAAATAATGAATAGTTTACTATTTTTCTTACAATCTATACCAGATGTTGTTATGATATGCGGTTTACAAATATTCTTTTTATGGATCTTTAATAAAACGGGAGTTAAAATTGTTGATCCAGTAAATGGTTTAGAGTCGAAAGCATACGCATTACCGATTATTCTCGTATCGATTATTCCTACAGTTCAATTATTTCAAATGTTATTTCTAGCAATACAAGAAGAAAAAATTAAAGACTATGTTGAATATGCAAAGGCAAAGGGACTATCAAATTCTTGGATTATTATTCGTCATATATTAAGGAATGTTACGATTACGTTGTTAAGTAATAGTAAATTGATATTTTGGATGATGATTTCAAATCTATTAATTGTAGAGAAATTCTTCAACATGAAAGGCTATTTTTCATTCTTATTTAATAATACTAGTTCACCTGAAATCTTTTTTATGGCGTTAGTTTTACTATTTATCCCTTTCTTTTTATTAGATATTATTTTTAAACAAATTGTAAATAAAATGAAGGGGGAACTGGTTGTATGACTAAAACTAAAAAGTATTTACCAATCATAATAGGAAGCTTTATCATACTTGGCTTAATCACCTTTAGTTTTATTTATACTTACTTTATAAAGGATACTATAAAACCTGCACCTTCTTTGTTATACAATGAAGAAGGTAGATTAATCGATACGTATGGATATCCTCCAAGTTTTAACTATCTTTTTGGTGTAGACCGATTTGGAAGAGATGTTTTTTGGATGGTAATTGATGGTGCTAAATACACACTTTCCATAGCAATCGTAGTAGGGCTTATGAGGGTCATATTCGGCGGTTTATTAGGGACATATTTTGGGTTTATGAATGGAAAATTATTAAAAATGATTGAGCCGATTGTGAATGCATTTCGCTTTGTCCCAGCAGTTATCATCATTTTTCCATTTTTTGTGTTATTAAATAATGTCCCAGAATCAGCTAAAGAAAAAACAATTGCAATTCAATTATCATTATTAATTATCATATCTATACCAGTACTAATGAATTCGATTGGTGAAGAGGTTAGAGACTTTTTGAAAAATGATTTTATAACTAGTTCTAGAGTAATTGGTGCTCGAAATGGCTGGATACGACGTAAACATGTAATTCCATATTTACGAAGCCGAGTTCTTTTATTATTCGTACAACAGACTATACAAACTTTATTTTTACTAACCCAATTAGGTGTTTTCAAATTATTTATTGGTGGAGTTAAAGTTCTATCATTAGACATCGGAATAGACCGACCAATGTCAAAAGCAAACGAATGGTCCGCGATGATCGGAGCAAATTATATTGAGTTATCGATAGATGAATGGGTAATTATTGGACCTAGTATAGCTTTTATTGTTTCGATATTTGCATTTAATTTGATTAAATTAGGTATTGAACGAATAATGGATAATCAAAGTAGTGCTAAAAAGAATCGAAATATAGAAAACGAAAGTTTATATACTGGGTTAAGTGATTTTGATTTTGTGAATAAGGAAAAACTCGAAGACATAAATAAGATCAAAAAGGAAATACCTCAATCGAGTGGTGAACTAATCACTAGATGAAATGAATAGTATGAGCCTTTGTTCTCAATTTAGGACAAAGGTTTTTTTATATTTGTCTTTGTTATAGTAATTAGTTTTATAAGTAAATAGGATATATTACTTAGGTATTTTAAGAAGAAATATTGTTATGATGGAATAAACTTCTTACAAAAAAGAGACAAATTGTCAATTGTAAAAATAATTTTTACTAAATATTTAAAAACAATGTCAAATAGCTAATCGCCATTTTTATTAACATTACATTGATTCAAAAATAATGAAATAAAAGCAAATTTTTAAGCTAACTTAGTAATTAATTTAAGAAATGAACGTTAAATTATAAAAAAATTTGACTGAGGTGAAAAAATGAGACGTTTCAAAGCAATCGGACTCCTGCTTTTTGCTTGTTTTCTTTTCATTACAGGTTGTGGGAAAGAAGAAAAGTCATTTAAACGAAAGCCTTATACACCCGTTCATTACACAGAGAAACAAAAAGAGACTTATAAAGTGCTTGTGCTTCAATTAGCGAAAGAGTATATCGAAAAAACGCGTGGACCAATCACTCCTGATCAACATTTTGAAGCAACTGTTGAAAAAGATGGTACGTTCACGGTTCATGTCTACAAAGATTTAGGTGAAAGCAATGAAGGTATTGCCTGGTTAAATGTGAATCCTAAGACAAAAAAAATCATTGATGGGGTTCATTAACATGAAGTGAAAAACTCTAAGTTGAGCTTAACTAGTTCCATTTTGAGAGAGAAGAATACGTTTAGAGAGTAAAGAATAATCACTAATCACAATGAAAATAGTAGATTGAATTTCGTATAAATGGCACAAAAAATAGCATTGAACATACATTGCTATTTTTATTTTTTTAATTGAAACTGCTGTTTATATTGAAGTAAATGGCAGTATAGAAAAATAATTAAAGGGTTTTTTTATATGAAATGGAATTAAATAATTTATGCTGGAAGAAAACATTAATTTGAGAAAGAATTTTCGAAGTAGCATGACAACCAAATGAGATCTACAATACCTACTAATGAATGTTTACCAATTGGTTAATTTTAGTGTAGGGATTAAATTGGAAGGAGTAGAAAATGGATGTAAGAACAATTTTGAAACAGCAATGGTCAAGCTGCTTAGATAGAGAAGACTGGTTTCCAGCACTTGAAAAAGTACTATAGGAAATCACTTTTGACCAGGCAATTTGGAAAGCTTTTAAAAAAGCTTCACTAGCTATCAATGACTATTCAAAAGGGTTCTTAAGGGAATAATAATGATATAAATGTAAGTGATGAGATGCTTATTGTGAAATGAAAAATGTATAGATAAAATTTTTTTTGAAATCGTATACAATATGGTCAGCAACAAGTGGTGGTCATCCTAAAATATTTTGAAAGTAAGAGAGGCGGGAAATGAAATGGAAACAACTAAAAAAGTAACAGTTGAGAGTACTATTAACGCATCAATCGAAAAAGTATGGGAATTTTGGACAGAACCTACACATATAAAAAAATGGAACAGTGCTTCAGACGACTGGCATACGCCAATAGCTGAGAATGACTTGCGAGTTGGTGGAGAATTCCGTTCAAGAATGGAAGCAAAGGATGGCAGTTTCGGTTTCGACTTTGGCGGAATTTATGATCAAGTAGAAAAATATCAAGTAATTGCATATACTCTCGGTGATGGAAGAAAAGTTAATATCACATTTAGAGAAAAAGATAACCAAACAGAAGTAATTGAAACTTTCGATGCTGAATCAACAAATCCTGTTGAATTTCAACAACAAGGCTGGCAAGCAATTTTAGACAATTTCAAAAAGTATACCGAACAAACAAATATATAAGTAGATAAAAAGAGAATGATCATTTTAAATCATTCTCTTTTTTATATCTTTTTACAATTTATGAATGCTAGTACTTTTGAATTGAAACCAATTTTTTTTGTAAATAATAAAATAAATCTTACAAAAAAGAACTTGAGGATTTTATTTTCATGTTCTTTTTATTTTCATTTCTTAAGTGACCACATCAAGCGACGCTTTCTTCAAATTGAATTTTTTTATCGTTATAAGGAAGGAGAATGATGAAGACGTACTAACTAACAAATCTCCTTGTAATTTTAGGTCATGTCATTCAATTTTTCTAAAGGGTGTTGAAATTACAAATAAAGCGCTTGCATTTTTTAAATTTTATTTTTATAATACTTGTATACAAGTATACTCGTATGTGAGTGAGGGATAACAAATGTCAGAATCAAAACAATATCTTTATCCGATAAAATGGCTTTCAAAAGCTTCAGTTGGTGATCGTGTAACATATGAATTAAGAATGCAGATAATTTCAGGATTAATTGAAAGCGGTACCACTTTATCAGAAAATAAATTAGCTGCCGAATTTAATGTGAGTCGTTCTCCTGTTCGAGAGGCATTAAAAACGCTAGCGTCTGAAAATCTTATTCGTTTAGAGAGAATGGGTGCAGTTGTAATTGGATTAACTCAAAAAGAAATAGAAGAAATTTATGATGTCCGATTACTTATTGAAACGTTTGTTTTTGAGCGATTGGTAAAATTAGACACAAAAGAATTGGTTATGGAACTGAGTAAAATTCTTGAGATGATGATAATCGCAATTAAATATAAAGATGCCGATGAGTTTTCATTCCAAGATGTTTTATTCCACGAAACGATTATTCGTGCGATTAACCATTCATACATCATGATGATCTGGAATAATGCTAAACCTGTAATGGAAGCGTTTATACTTTTATCAATGAGAGTACGTTTCAAGGAAAATTACGAAGACTTTCAACGGATTGTTGAAAACCATCAATTATATATTGACGCAATTGATACGAAAAATAGAGATCTCATGATTCAATCATTACATCAAAATTTTGATGATGTTCAAGGAAAAGTAGAAGATCTATGGAAATCTCAACAATTGCTTTCTAAAGGAGTAGAAAAAGAGAAATGAACAATTATATGTTAGGAGTAGATATAGGTACGACAAGCACAAAAGCCGTTTTATTTAGTGGAAAAGGCGAAGTTATCCAACAAGAGAATATCGGTTACCCTCTCTACACACCTGATATTTCGACAGCCGAACAAGACCCAGAAGAGATCTTTACGGCTGTGGTACAAGCGATTTCGAAGATTATGAAGCAACATACTGAAAAAGAGATTTCATTTATTTCTTTTAGCAGTGCGATGCATAGCATTATCGCTATGGATGAAAATGATCATCCGTTAACGCCATGTATTACTTGGGCAGATAATCGTAGTGAAGCCTGGACGCATAAAATTAAAGATGAATTAAATGGTCATCAAATATACAAACGAACTGGGACACCTATTCACCCGATGTCACCTTTAAGCAAGATTACATGGATTGTAAATGAACAACCAGAAATCGCTCTCAAAGCAAAAAAATATATTGGGATTAAAGAATATATTTTTAAAAAATTCTTTGACCAATACGTAGTAGATCATTCTCTTGCATCAGCCATGGGCATGATGAATCTAAAAACACTAAATTGGGATGAGGGAGCTTTACAAATAGCAGGGATTATACCTGAACAACTATCTAGGCTAGTACCTACTACAGAGATTTTTACAAATTGTGATCATAATTTAGCTAGACAGATGGGGATTTATCCACAAACTCCCTTTGTAATTGGTGCAAGCGACGGGGTACTTTCCAATCTTGGTGTGAATGCGATTCGAAAAGGTGAGATTGCAGTCACAATTGGGACAAGCGGGGCGATACGCACAATTATTGACAAGCCGCAAACAGATGAAAAAGGACGAATTTTTTGCTACGCACTAACGGAAGAACATTGGGTGATTGGTGGGCCAGTGAACAATGGTGGAATGGTTTTCCGCTGGATCCGTGATGAATTTGCAGCTTCAGAAGTAGAAACGGCTAAAAGACTTGGCATTGATCCATATGAAGTATTAACAAAGATAGCTGAGGGTGTAAATCCTGGTGCTGATGGCTTGATATTCCATCCTTACCTAGCGGGTGAACGTGCACCATTATGGAATCCAGATGTTCGCGGCTCATTCTTCGGCTTAACGTTGGCACATAAGAAGGAACATATGATTCGCTCAGCTCTTGAAGGGGTTATTTACAATTTATACACCGTATATTTAGCGTTAATTGAATGTATGGAAGGGCCGGTGACTAAAATTCAAGCAACTGGTGGATTTGCAAGGTCAGATGTATGGCGTCAAATGATGTCTGATATTTTTGACCTAGAAGTAGTCGTTCCAGAAAGCTATGAAAGTTCTTGTCTAGGTGCTTGTATTTTAGGTCTTTATGCAACTGGCAAAATCGAATCATTCGAAGTAGTATCTGAAATGGTAGGCAATACGCACAAACATATACCTAATGAAAACGCTGTTCGAGAATACAGACAATTACTACCAATCTTTATAAATCTATCGAGAGTGTTGGAAGTAGATTATTCACGAATTGCGAATTACCAGAGAGGTTTAATTAATAATCAAACAAAATAAATTACTGGGGGAACTATCTATGCCATTGGTTATAGTAGCAATAGGAATTGTAGCATTACTTATTTTAATTATGGGATTAAGATTAAACACATTTATCTCATTAATCGTTGTTTCATTTGGTGTTGCTTTAGCACTTGGAATGAAACCAGACAATATTGGGACAACTATAGAAGCAGGATTAGGCGGAACACTTGGTCATTTAGCATTAATTTTTGGACTTGGTGCAATGCTAGGTAAGTTGATCGCCGATTCTGGTGGCGCACAACGTATTTCGATGACTCTTGTTAACAAATTCGGTGAAAAGAACATCCAATGGGCAGTTGTTTTTGCTGCATTCATTATCGGTGTCGCTTTATTTTTCGAAGTAGGATTAGTATTATTAATTCCGATCGTATTTGCAATTTCAAAACAATTAAAAGTTTCTATCTTATATCTTGGAATTCCAATGGCGGCTGCTTTATCTGTAACACACGGTTTCTTACCGCCACACCCAGGTCCAACTGTAATCGCTGGTGAATACGGTGCAAATCTTGGTGAAGTATTACTTTACGGTTTTATTATTGCTATTCCAACTGTCATTATCGCTGGTCCTTTATTTACAAAGCTTGCTAAAAAGCTAGTACCTGCATCTTTCACAAAAACTGGGAATATTGCCTCTTTAGGTGAACAAAAAACATTTAAATTAGAAGAAACACCTGGTTTTGGAATTAGTGTATTCACTGCTTTACTTCCTGTTATTTTAATGTCAATTGCAACAATTATTAATTTACTTCAAAAAACGATTGGATTTGAGGATAATAACCTACTAGTAGCGATCCGCTTTATTGGTAATGCTGGTACTGCAATGGTAATTTCATTATTAGTTGCAATCTATACGATGGGATTAGCTAGAAAAATTCCAATTAAAGAAGTTATGAATTCTTGTACAACAGCTATTACACATATTGGTATGATGCTATTAATCATTGGAGGCGGTGGTGCCTTCAAACAAGTGTTAATTGATGGTGGTGTAGGTGACTATGTAGCCGAGTTATTCAAAGGAACTTCAATGTCACCGATCTTACTTGCTTGGATCATTGCAGCTATCCTACGAATTTCCTTAGGTTCTGCAACAGTTGCAGCTTTAACCACTTCTGGTTTAGTGATTCCTTTGTTAGGTCATTCTGACGTTAACTTAGCTTTAGTCGTTCTAGCAACAGGAGCTGGAAGTTTAATCGCTTCACACGTTAATGATGCTGGATTCTGGATGTTTAAAGAGTATTTCGGATTAAGCATGAAAGAAACTTTCTTAACTTGGACATTACTAGAGTCAATTATTTCGGTTTGTGGATTAGTGTTTATTCTATTACTAAGTTTATTCGTATAATGAGAAAATTCAGCCACATGGATATTACTTATCTATTGCTGGTTAGTTAGGCACAATGAGCAGTATCCACACTTTATTACTTAGCATCCTCTAATTAGTAAAGTCGAGGTATACTGCTCTTTAATTTATCTTAATAAGTTGTTGATAATAAAATTTCCTGTGTTGAAATGCCCATGACTTAGCGAATGTTGTCGATTTAAATTGGGTGATTTGATTATCATTAACGAAATTGTTAAAATTGGAATATTACATAGTGTGTAAGAGCACAAGGAGGTAACAAAAATGGAACATGGTAAAGTTAAATGGTTTAATGCAGAAAAAGGCTTTGGATTCATTGAACGTGAAAATGGTGATGATGTATTTGTTCACTTTTCAGCGATTCAATCTGAAGGATTCAAATCATTAGATGAAGGTCAAGCAGTTACATTTGAAGTAGAACAAGGACAACGCGGACCGCAAGCAACTAATGTTAAAAAAGCATAATTAACATACTAATTGATAAAATAATCTTAGTTGAAAAAAGTCGGATTCTATTAAGTAGAATCTGACTTTTTTATGCCTCATAAATAAAAAAACATACTCAAAATAGAATAAGAATCTGGAGCTCAGTTAAGAAAGACGGTCATTTAAAATTAATAATGCCATCTCTTTATTTAATAAAATTTCATTTACCATACTATTCATATAAAGGAAAGATTATAAAATTTAACTTAACAAATTAATAAATAACTAAAATTACTATCTACTAATCTAAACATCTTCTTTCAGATAAGATGTAAGTGTTGTTATTTCTTGGAAATAATAATATAATCAAATAGAATATAAACTAAAATTATATCCTTTGTGAAAGGGTGTTAGACAATGAATTTCACTATTTACTTTGGAAACGATGAAGATAAAGAAGTACATACAATGGATTGTTATGTGGACATTGAGGAAGAAACAGTTTCTTAAACTGTTGATCAAAAAAGCTAATTTCAAGGATACGAAAAATTTTCGTATCCTTTTTTCATTTTTGAGATTTACATTTTAAATTTTATTGTGTATGATAAAAATATAAAATACGAACTAATGTTCTACTAAATAGATTTTAGATGGAAAGGAACTTGCATGATGAAAAGAACTGGAGCAACTAAAAGGAATTCAAAAACACCTATTATATCCAATACAGGCTTTATCGGAGCAAGTTTCATTGATACGGAAGAATTGCAAGAAAATACATATTATTTCACAAGAAAACATCCTTTAATTATACAAGAAGTATTAAACAGTCTACTACAAGCGGCATGCTCATTGTTTCAAAAACAAAACATTCCAGCATATATAACATGTGAATATTTACGTACAGAAAAGAAAATTGGACTAATTTTATCAAAAAAGCCATTCGAGAAAGAAGAAGGTATTCGTTATTTTATTGAATATCTTCGTGAGATTGGACACTTAAACAATGAAAAAACAGTAAGGGCCGAAATTTCCAATACTGGCTTTATTGGGGTAATATTCGTAGATTTATCTTATGTTACAAGGTTTACATTCGATACGGAAATGAAAATGCTATCTGCGTTCGCGATTAATTTCATGGAGCCGTTAAAAGAAATCTATCACCAACATAAAATTCATTTATATATGTCAGGTGTTGAACTTCAAAAGGAAGATAAATTAGGATTTGTACTTTCAAAGAACCCTTATGATGAGCGAAAAGAAGCGAATCTGTACTTTAAGGAATATTTGAGAGAAAGAGGCATGTTAAAAAATTATAAAGAGAATGTGTTTATTCAAAGGCATCGGGCGTAAATATTAATCATACATATATCAATTATCAACTTAATAATTGATTAAAAGCAAAGAGAAACTGATGATATTTTCGGTATCTCTTTTTCTTTAATTTAGACTCTTTTAATTAAAATGTTGATTTTTAACTTAAAAAGAGGCCGTCTAATTTGACAACCTTAGAAACACTTATTGAACTAAAATAATGGGTTAGGACATGTCCACTTCCTTTCTCTTTATACAGATTAGTTACTACTCATATTGGAGTAACATCTGTTTAATTTCGTTTTTTACTTGGCTTTCACATTCCAAATAGATTAAACGATATTTGCTTCAAATATTAATATTTATCAATTCATTCTTAATGAATCATATGTACATACTAACTATGTATTAAATTTACGAAAAGAATTGGAGAGCACCATTAATGAATGAAATGATTGAAAGTCTGGAAAGTCTACACAATGAAATAAGTGTTAAGCTTAGCAATGCTTTCAACTTTGCAGAAAACAATGATCATCATAACCAAAGTTCACATCACGATTATAATGAATTATCTAAATTTGCTAAAGAACACTTAGAACAAAATAAAGAACTTCAAATAGCTAGGACAATTTTAAAACATTTGGAAGCATTACTTAGTGAGGTTGATAAAATAAAAAACACTTAACTTTCAATCCAACTCGTTTACTAGACATTAAAATAATATTAATTTTTCTTTTAAATTCATAGTTCCAGCACCTATTATAAATTTAATTATATGTTATCTTACTGCAACAAACTGCCATGTTGTTGCAGTAAAATAGAGATGCTCAAAGCAACTCTTCTTTTTGTTCTATCGGATTAGTTAGTTGAGTTAAGAAATTCAATGTTAAGGAACTTCTTTTACCAAAATCGTACATGTTACTTTAAAAATGATGATCTACTTTCAAAAATTAGTCGCTACTCTCGTCACGTCTTTCTTTGTTAGCTGGAGTGATGTTTTAACTTTAAACTAGCAAATACTCCTGCGTGGTCGGACGGCCATAGACCCGTTCTTGATCTGTCATTCTGTTCTTCTCCTACTAATTCTGCGTCAATTATTTTCCAACCATTTTTAAACAAGATATAGTCAATTCTTAATATTAAGCTAGATACTGCATTTAAAAGATCAGGTCCCTGACAACAAGTAAATCCATCAACCCCAACTGCCTCGAGCCATGCATCAAGGAATCCAGCAGCGATCAGAGTGTTATATGGTATGTCGAAAGGCGGGATATTAGGCGGGGAGTTTAAGTCACCTGAAATAATCACTGGGAGATTGGTATTGGCTGGACCACTAACTAATTCCTGTGCCTGAAGTATTCTAGTCTGAAGATCAAGTGGCTCCAAATGGGTGGTGATCATTCTAAAAACATGCTTGTCCACTTTCACATCGACAGAACACCAGCCACGAGGAAATCCATCAAAAGTATTTTGGAAATGAGCTGCTTTTCGTTTAATTACCTTAAGTTCATGGTCTTTTCGAATCAATATGGCATTTCGATTCAAAAAACTTATCATATTTCCGTTGCTGTCCGGGAGATTTTGAAAATTTTCAACCCGATTTTTAATAAGAGCTGCTACTTCATAGTGTAGTCCTCTTTCTTTTAACTCATCAAGGAGTATTTCAATAAGGTCATAAGTAACAACTGGAAAATTAGGAATTTTAAGTGTCCACTTTTCCGCTTCTTGCAGACCGATTAGGTCAGGTTTTTTTGATGCAATCTCTCTTGCAATTGCTTTTGCTCTATCAGGAAAATTAGTAGCAAGAAATTGACGAAACACTTGTGTTACCTCGTCTGGTGTCGCCACTGGTATCAATGGTGCTATGTCAGCCCCTCTATAAATATTCCACGTTAAAAATGAAACTTTAGTACTCAAAAAATTCACCTCTCTTTTCAAATATACTAATATATGATGAGACAAGTCTCCATCTTGTAACGGCATATCACTAGGGTAACTATATTTAATTATTGAAGGATTCTACTAGAATGCAAAATAAAAAAGCTATAGAACAGCCTTTTTAATCTTCAACTAACGTTTGCGATCGTTCAATAGAGTTATAACTTAATACATTATTAATTAACAAAAAACAGATTGGTTATTATTAATGAAAGTCGAATAAAAGCTAGACGAATGATAAATTCAATTCTTATGGAATTTAGCAGCTCCCCCAAAAATGGAAAGTACGCTTGACATTACTATTGTTGCACGATAAGCTTACTATACGGAAAGTTAACTTTCCATAACAAAAGGGGGGAACACGTTGCTAAACCGTTTAGAAGAAATCCGCAAGCAACGCGGTATTAAGCAAGAGGAATTAGCAACAGCTCTTGAAGTGTCAAGGCAAACGATCGGTTCACTAGAAAACGGGCGTTATAACCCATCTATCCTTTTAGCGTTCAAGATTGCTCGTTTTTTTGGTATGAGTATCGAAGAAATCTTTATTTATGAGGAGGATGAAAGTAGATGAAAAAAACTAATTCGATTTATTATCTTACCGTAGTAGCCTTAGTACTACTAGCAGGAGGTATATACTTCATCAAATCATATGAAAATCCACAAGGTTTGCTGCGAGTGTTTCCTTATATTTGTGTTGGCCTTGGCTGTAGTATTTTTGGTCACGGTATTGGGGAAATAATGAACCGTTTCGCAATGAAGAATAATCCTGTCGCAGCAAAGCAGCTAGAGATTGACAAAAAAGATGAGCGTAATTTAGCAATCGCTAATCAAGCAAAGGCGAAAGCGTACGACATGATGGTTTTTGTACTTGGAGCCTTAATTTTTGCATTTGCCTTGATGGGTATAGATTTAATAATGTTGTTGCTATTAGTTATTGCATATATGTTTTTCCTTGGATATAACAGTTATTACCGTTTAAAGTATTATAGAGAGATGTGATCCTTCTTTAGGAGTAATCGTCAGGTTTCTCCTTTTTTAGCCATTTTTGAGAAGGTCAGCTAATATGGAGGACAATTTCGACTTGAAAAATTGGTACCAAGCGTTTTTCTCACAATCACTTTTCCAAACAAGACAAATATGTCTAATACAAATAGAAAGGGTTTATATGTGACTCTTTTACTTACATTTCTAATTGAATCGTTGTAATCTTTTTCTCTCTATTTACCCATAAATACACATTCTTACATTTGTGAGTAAAATATCTAATCGCTACGGAATCTTTTAAAGATTCATCTAAAACTAGACTTACCCAGGAAAATGATAATAGGTTTTTATCTTTTTTTGTTCTAATTAGATATTCGAATACTAGATCAAAATCTTGATCTTCGTATTTTACTATTTTCTCCGGAACAAGCTTGTAACATAACGATGGACTCCATTCTGATTCAATTTCACTAATCTTACCATAAAGATCGCTAATAATAGGATTTATCCCTCGTTTATGAATCTCATTTAAAGACACCTTTTTAGGATTAGATAATCTTACTTCAGTCGGTAAATCATTTTCATATACAACTCTACAATTATTAAAATGTAAAATAACTTCTGATATCAGCTTTTTATCCAACTTTTTATTAACAAAAACGGAAATTTCTCCGTTTTCAAATTGCCTACCTAACATTAAATAAAATTCTGTTATTAATGAAAAGTGAGGCTCATGGTTTTTACTAGATATAAATTTTCTAATTCTAAAATCCATGCTGACCTCATTATAATCTCCGTCTAGTTCAAGATTTTCACAAAGTTCTAGCCATTCCATATTTTCGAAACTAAGATGTTCTAAGTCAACTTTAGATTCTGGTTGAATCGTTAACGTAGCATATGAAGTCCATCCTACATTTTTAGGCGTTAATCCAAAAAGTCTAAATAACTTTTCCTTATAATAATCAATATGTTTACCCATTTATACCTCCGAAACTTATTCATTTTAAAGAAGGTTTGAAATAGAAATTTTTAATAAAAATATATATGCAAGATAATAAGAGAAAGCACATAACAATAGTGAAAGATAATTGAATATGGATCCAAAATGATCGTCATTACCTATGCTTATAAAGTATAAGAATGGGTCCATTTTGAAGTAAATAAGAACGAGTGCCTTTGATCATAAAAATCGTTTCAATTTCATCTTTTTCCTATTTAAAACTTCCTATCATATCAATTTTACCATATCTTGGAATTTAAAATACTTTTTTAAAAGGTTCATATTTAATAAATTTGCCATTTACTTGAAATTGAAAAAAGCTACCGTAGCAGCTTAAGGGCTGTTCAACCAATGATACGTTAGTTGAAAAAAGAACTTATCTGTTATTGAACAAGAATCGTATAATTCCACTTCTGAAATTTCTCCTCATTCATTTTTTTGTCCAAGAATAATCTACTACTATTGAATATCATAAAATGTATTACTTGAAAAGGAGAATGAGTCATGACATCGATCGTACCAGAAAAATATTTGGAAACGCTATCAGGAAAAGCTGCACATTTATTTTCGTTTAATGATGGTAATCGTTATGCAGTTAAATGTAAAAATAATTTCCATGGAACAAGAGAGCTCGTTAACGAATACGTAGTTGCTAGATTAGGACAATTGCTGTCTTTACCTGTTGTGCCATTTGAAATTGTAAATATGTCCAAAGAGCAAATTCAGCTAATACCGCAAAAATTTTCTTCAGATTATAAACCAGGGAACCAGTTTGCTAGCCTTTATATTGATAATTGTACTGGCCTTGCGAAAAGACCTCCTCATCCGGGTATAAAGGAAGTGAAAAATTCCCTTGATTTGGCTGGAATACTAGTATTCGATTTTTGGGTGCATGGTGCTGACCGCACAAAAAGCAATATTCTTTTAGAACAACTTCCAGGTGGCCAATATGAAATTCATATGATTGATCATGGAAAATGTTTTCCAGGAGGTTACAAATGGAATGCAGAAACTCTTCAAAAGCTCAAAAAGTTTAAAAAGAATTCAGTCGTTCATATTTGGACAGTAGGCATGCTCGAAGACTTAAAAGTCATTTCATATTATATTGAACAAATCTTGTCATTGCCAGAAACGTCAATCAAAGAAGTGATTCGGGATATTCCGGTGGACTGGGATGTTTCACTTGAAGACAAAGAAGCACTTTTTAGATATCTTATAGAACGAAAAAAAACTCTAGCGGATTCAGTGAATTCATTTGTAAAAAATATTTCAACTAAAAATTGAATTAAAATATTTGTATTTTGAATCGACTTTCACTTTCTATAACCAAACGTTTAAAATAATTAATTACAAATTTTTTACGAAGTCTTTAATGAAAGAAAGTTCATAATTTGTATGAAATTATAATCTTACT
Organism: Bacillus sp. AFS041924; assembly: GCF_002577195.1. GTDB lineage: Bacteria > Bacillota > Bacilli > Bacillales > Bacillaceae_G > Gottfriedia. The sequence continues at coordinate 58,234 of NZ_NULG01000094.1, read as the reverse complement.
TAAAACTGCATAAGATAAAGAAAGGAAATAGTTAAAAAGTAACGAATTTATTAGTAAAGGACATACCGAAAAGGTGGCTAAAAAGATGACGAATAATGGAAAATATGTAGATTGGTTAAGTGAAATTGTTAAACGTCATGAAAAAGAAGGTGGATTTGACGATTTACCTGGATTAGGTAAACCATTACCAAAAGAGCTCCTTGAAGATGATCTATTAACAACAGTTATTAAGAAATCAGGGTACAAACCAGATTGGGTAGTTCAACAAAAGAAAATTTATCAAAAGCTAGAAACCATTTTAATGAAAGTAAATACAGAAACTAATAGTAAAGACATCGCAAAAATGTTATCTGAAGTGAATGAAGAAATTAAAAAATATAACTTAAGTTGTCCTTTTTCAATGCAAAAAAATTATATTAATAAGGATAATATAGAGAAACAATTGATTTTTTGGCAATAAGATTGTGAAAGGATGAACGAATTCTCTAATTTGATGTTTATACTAATCTGACAGTATAGACATCTTTTTATTTTTCTTCCTAAAAATCTTTATGTGGATTTTAGTAATGATAAATCTATGAAAAAATCTTTGTTTAGTGTTAATGTAAAAGAAAATACAACGAATTAATAGTTTGTCAGGGGGAATTGGAATGGGCGCCACACTTGAAATTAGGAGATTAGATCGAAATTTTCCATTTTGTTTATTTTCAAATGACGGTGCTACTTTAGTAGGGCATCATTGGCATAAAGAGGTAGAAATCATTTACGTGCAGAAAGGTATTTTAAAGATTGGTGTGAATGATGAATTACTTCATTTAGAAGAAGGTGAATTTTATATCATTAATAGTGGTGATATTCATTACTTTTTATCTTCCCCAAATAGTATGAGAATGGTCGTGCAATTTGATTTTACTATTTTCGAAGACGTACAGTTTTTGAAGAAACATGATTTGGAGTTAATTGAATTATTTAATCGTATTCAAAAATATAGTGTACTTTGGAACGAAGAAGTTAAACAAAAAATGATTACATATCTTAAAGAACTTGAAAATGAATTTATCAATAAAAAAGAAGGCTTCGAATTGGCGATCAGAGCTAGATTATACGATATTTTACTATTAATTTTTCGGGATCTACCTCATACAGAAAACCATAAACTTAACTACCCGAATAGAAAGGCTAGTCTTCTAAAATTAGAAAAAATATTTCATTATATAGAAGAAAATTATATGAATGATATTACATTAAATGATGTTGCAAATTACATAGGATTTACAAACTCTTATTTTGCAAAGTTTTTTAAAAAATACACAGGTTCAACATTTTGTCATTTTGTAAACCAATATAGAATTACAAAGGCTCAATGGTATTTATTTAATGAGGATCTACCGATTACAGAAATTGCATATAATGTTGGGTTCATTAATGTGAAGACTTTTAATAGGTTATTTAAAAATGAAGTTGGTTTATCTCCAACCCAATATAAAAAAAAGACAATATTTGAGAAGTTTTAGGCAAGGTACAAGGAAGACTAGAAGGAAATGTTTCTATAAACTGGAGATGTAAATAACATTTCTGGAGGGTTTCATAATGAAATTAAAAGTAGGAATTATCGGTTGTGGCGGTATAGCAAATGGTAAACATATGCCAAGCTTAGCAGCATTAGATAATGTAGAAATGGTAGCATTTTGTGACATTATTGAAGAACGTGCGATTAAAGCGAAAAAACAATTTGGGGCTGAAGAAGCAAAGACATATACAGATTATAAGGAATTATTAGAAGATGCATCCATTGATGTCATACATGTTTGTACGCCAAATAAATCCCATTCATTTATTACAGTTGATTCTTTAGAAGCAGGTAAACACGTAATGTGTGAAAAGCCGATGGCAAAAACATCAGCGGAAGCAATGGAAATGGTAGAAGCTTCTAAACGTACTGGGAAAAAATTAACAATTGGTTATCAAAATCGTTTTCGAAACGATTCACAATATTTAAGTGAAGTTTGTAAAAATAATGAATTAGGTGAAGTTTATTTTGCGAAAGCTCATGCGATTAGAAGACGCGCAGTTCCAACTTGGGGAGTATTTTTAAATGAAGAAGAACAAGGTGGCGGTCCATTAATTGATATTGGTACGCATGCGTTAGATTTAACGTTATGGTTAATGGATAATTATAAACCTAAATTTGTTGTTGGAAACGTTTACCATGAATTATCGCATAAAGAAAATGCTTCAAACGCGTTTGGACCATGGGATCCGAATGAATTTAAAGTAGAAGACTCTGCTTTTGGATTTATTACGATGGAAAATGGTGCAACCGTTATCCTTGAATCAAGCTGGGCATTAAACACACTTGAAGTTGGTGAAGCACAAACTACACTTTGTGGTACTGAAGGTGGAGCTGATATGAGAGATGGGCTTCGAATTAATGGAGAAGCGTATGGACGACTATACGATAAAAAAGTTGATATTCATACGGGTGGCGTAGCCTTTTATGAGGGTGCATCAGATACTGCTGAAGTGCTTGAAGCTAGACAATGGATTGACAGTATTATTAATGATACTGAACCGTTAGTTAAACCAGAGCAAGCATTAGTTGTAACTCAAATTTTAGAAGCAATCTACGAATCTTCAAAATCAAAGAAACCAGTATTCTTTAACTAATTAGCATTGGAGTTGGAATAAATGTCACTACCAATTGCCCTTCAATTATGGAGTGTAAAAGAGGAAGCAGAAATAGACTTTTTCGGTACATTAGAAAAGGTAGCAAAAATGGGATATGACGGTGTTGAGTTCGCAGGTTACTACGGGAAAAGCGCTTCGGAAATCAAGGCTGTTTTAAATCAATTAGGATTAAAGTCTGCAGGAGCTCATGTAAGTGCAGATCAGATAATTCATCATATTGATGATGTAATTGCATTCGAAAAAGAATTAGGAAACAAATATATAGTCTGTCCATGGGCAAGTTTTAATAGTTTAGAAGAATGGAAGGAATTTACAGAACATTTACAACAATCTGGAAAGAAACTATCAGAAGCAGGATTATCTTTAGTGTATCACAATCACGCTCATGAACTAGTTCCTGTAGAGAATGAATATATTCTAGATCGTCTATTAAACGCAGTTCCAGCTAATCTATTAAAAGTAGAACTGGATACTTACTGGTTAGAATTTGCGGGTGTCGATGCCGTTGAATATATGAGTAAATATAAAGGAAGAACTCCATTAATTCATGTGAAGGATATGGCCCAATCCAAAGAGGAAAGTACTGAAGTAGGAAATGGGATTATGAATATTAAAGGCATTGTGAAACAAGCAAAACAAAATTCAATTGAATGGTTAATTGTTGAGCAAGAAGCCTTTACGAAACCGCAATTGGTAAGCGTTGAAATTGGATTGAATAACTTAAAGAAGATTTTAGCTGATACTTAAGTATCTAGTAAAATACTTAAAAATTATCGAGATGGGTGAGTCACATGGTAAAAGTAACGGTTTGGAATGAAAATAGACACGAACAAATTAATCCAGTTGTAAAAAGTGTTTATCCAAGCGGTATACACTCTACAATTGCGAGTTTTTTAGAAGAAGCAGGCTATGATACATTAACAGCTACATTGGAGCAACCTGAACATGGTTTGACAGACGAAGTGTTAGAAAATACCGATGTATTAATTTGGTGGGGGCATATCGCTCATAATGATGTAGAGGATCAAATCGTTCAAAAGGTTTATGAAAAAGTATTGCAAGGCATGGGATTAATTGTTCTTCATTCTGGGCATTTTTCAAAGGTTTTCAAAAAGTTAATGGGAACTAGCTGCGATTTAAAATGGCGTGAAGCAGCTGAAACTGAAAGACTATGGGTTGTTGATCCGTCTCATCCAATAGTAGTTGGTATTGGTGAATATATCGAGATTGATCAAGAAGAAATGTACGGTGAACATTTTGATATACCAACACCAGACGAGCTAGTACTAGTTAGTTGGTTTAAAGGTGGGGAAGTATTTAGAAGTGGATGTACATTTAAAAGAGGAAACGGGAAAATCTTTTATTTCAGACCTGGTCATGAAACCTATCCAACTTATCATCATAAGGATGTCCAAAAAATCATCATTAATGCAGTCAGTTGGGCGAATAAATCGAAAAGAAATTATCCTTCGTATGGACATAAAGAGCCAATTGAGGCATTAACAGATAAATAGATTGGAGCGAATAAACTATGAAATTAGGAGTATTCACCGTATTATTTGCAGAAAAATCGTTTGAAGAAATGCTTGATAAAGTTGCAGACTCCGGATTAAAGGCTATTGAAATTGGGACTGGTTGTTACCCTGGAAACGCTCATTGTCCGTTAGATGATTTACTAGAGAGTGAGCAACTGAGAAAAGAATATATTGAGAAAGTTGAAAAACGCGGATTAATGATTAGTGCGTTTAGTTGTCATGGAAATCCACTTTCACCTGATAAAGAGTTTGCGAAGGAATCTCATGATGTTCTTGCTAAAACAATTAAACTGGCTTCGCTATTAGAAGTTCCAGTTGTAAATTGCTTTTCTGGAACAAGTGGTGACCATGAAGAAGCGAAATTCCCTAGTTGGCCAGTAACTGCTTGGCCAAACGAATATAGAGATGTACTTAACTGGCAATGGGAAGAAAAGCTAATACCTTATTGGAAAGAAATGGGTAAATTTGCTGAAAACCATCAAGTAAAAATTGGGTTAGAGCTACATGGAGGATTTTTAGTTCATACACCATATACTTTATTAAAGCTACGAAAAGAAACAAGTGACGCGATCGGCGCAAACTTAGATCCAAGTCATCTTTGGTGGCAAGGGATTGACCCTGTAGCGGCTATTAAAATTCTAGGTAAAGAAAATGCGATCCATCATTTCCATGCAAAAGATACTTATATCGACCAGGATAATGTAAATATGTATGGATTAACTGATATGCAACCTTATGGTGATGTTCAAACTAGAGCATGGACATTCCGTTCTGTTGGCTGCGGACATGGTTTAAAAGAATGGTCAGATATGATGAGTGCACTACGCACCTTTGGATATGATTATGTCGTTAGTATTGAGCATGAAGATCCAATCATGTCAATTGAAGAAGGATTTTCACGTGCCGTTAAAAATTTGCAGACAGTTTTAATAAATGAAGAACCATCACAAATGTGGTGGACTTGAAAAAAGGTTGCGAACCAATCCAAATAAAGTTGGTGAAAAAATGAGGAAATTAAGAGTTGCGATTATTGGTTGTGGAAATATTTTCTTAATGCATGCCCAACCTGCGTATATAAGAGAAAATGTAGAATTGGTAGCGGTTTGTGATAGTAAGGAAGAACGAGCAAAAGAGAAAGCTGAACAATTCAACTGTGCATATTATACGAATTATCATGAACTGTTTGAGAAAGAAAACTTGGACGTAATTCATATTTGTTTACCCCATTATTTACATGCACCTGTTGCAATCGAAGCGGCGAAACTAAAAATACATGTTCTTACTGAAAAACCAATATCGATCCATTATTCTGATGCACAAGAAATGGTAGAGACGGCTAAAAATAATGGTGTAGCATTAGGTGTTATTTTTCAAAACAGGTATAATCCAGGATCAGTTTTGATTAAAGAAATGTTACGAAATGGTACTTTAGGTAAAATAAAATCCGGAAAACTTTCAGTTACATGGGATCGTTCTGATGATTACTATCTGACTAGTGATTGGAAAGGGACATGGGAAAAAGAAGGTGGCGGTGTAGTCATCGATCAAGCAATTCATACGATGGATTTAATGCGATGGTTTGTCGATGATGAAATTGAATATGTTGACGCAACAATTAGTAATAGAGCACATGAAATCATTGAAGTCGAGGACTGTGCAGAAGGTATTATTAAGTATAGAAGTGGTGTAGTTACTGCATTCCATACAATCAACTATTATTCTTATGATGCACCTGTTACAATTGAGCTTCATTGTGAAAATGGAATGGCTAAAATGATCGCTGACCGTGGAATTGTATCGTTAAATGATGGCAGGGAGTTTATTGCTGATAACAACCCGAATGAAACTTTTGATTACGGAAATGGTGCAAAAGGGTATTGGGGCGTGAGTCACGTTAAACAGATTAATAATTTCTATGAATCATTAGAAAATAAATGCGAGATTCATATTACTGGTGAAGAAGCTATGAAAACTCAAAAAATGATTTGTGCTGTATACGAGTCAGGTAAGAAAAAAGAAAGAATTTATTTATGAACAAACCGATTAAATTATCCCCAATAATTTAATAATTAAACTTTAAAAAAAGTAAATGACGTGGAGCGTAATGTTCCGCGTTGTTTACTTTTTTTATTTTATCTTAAAGTAATCAATGACTATTTTGAAATAGTAGAAGTATTTAATTTTATTAAATAAAATTGGTTGACCCTCATTATGAAAACGCATATAATTTTAAATATAATCAGGTGAAACGTTTCGATAAGTATTTTTATGCTATTTTAATTGACTAAATCGAATTATGGGGAGGAAAAAACAATGGACATTGGTCAGATGAACTCCATCATTGAAGAAATGACTTTAGATGAAAAAATATCACAATTAATGCAATTAGCAGGAAATTTCTATTATGGATTAGCAGGTGAAATTACTGGTCCATTCGCAGAGATGGGTATTAGTGAAAATGTAATTAATAATAGTGGCTCAGTATTAGGTGTATCTGGAGCAGAGGATGTAATTAAAATTCAGAAAGAGTACTTAAAAAACAATCGCCATGGTATTCCTTTAGTTTTTATGGCAGATGTTGTACACGGATATAAAACTATTTTTCCAATTCCATTAGCAATTGGATGCTCATGGGACACAGAATTGGCAGAAAAAAGTGCAGAGGTTGCTGCCAGGGAAGCTTCAGTATCAGGTGTTCATGTTACTTTTGCTCCAATGGTTGATTTAGTTCGCGATCCAAGATGGGGCCGCGTATTAGAAACTACTGGAGAAGATCCACATTTAAATAGTTTATTTGCAAAAGCTTTTGTACGTGGTTTCCAAGGAAAGGACTTAAAGAATGATTTGGAAAGAGTAGCAGCGTGCGTTAAGCATTTTGCAGCATATGGTGCTCCTGAAGGTGGACGTGATTATAACACGGTAAATATGTCTGAACGTCAACTTCGAGAATCTTATCTTCCAGCTTATAAAGCAGCGTTAGATGAAGGCTGTGAGATGGTGATGACGTCCTTTAATACAATTGACGGAATCCCAGCTACAGGGAATAAATGGTTGATGAGAGATGTACTCCGTAACGAATGGGGTTTTGACGGAGTACTAATCTCTGACTGGGGTTCTGTGAAAGAAATGATCCCTCATGGCATTGCTGAAGATGAAGCAGAAGCAGCTTTAAAGGCAATTAATGCTGGAGTAGATTTAGAAATGATGACTCCTTGTTATGTTCATGAATTAAAAAAATTAGTAGAAAATGGAGAAGTAAAGGAAGCTTTAATTGATGAGGCTGTACTTCGAATATTAAATCTAAAATCTAAGCTAGGATTATTTGAAAACCCTTACCGTGGTGCTGATGTTCAAAAAGAGAATGAAATAGTGCTTTCAGAAGAGCATAGGATGGTCTCTAGAAAACTAGCAGAAAAATCTTGCGTTTTACTAAAAAATGAAAATGTCCTACCTCTTGAGCCTAGTCAAAAAATTGCATTAATTGGTCCATTGGCTCAAAGTGGTGATTTGTTGGGTGCTTGGTCATGGAAGGGGCAAGTAGAAAATACAGTGCATTTATACGATGCAATGAAGGTAAAAGCTCCAAATCTAACTGTTGCAAAAGGTAGTGATATTGAAGAAATTACGAAAGAGCAAATTACAGAAGCGATAAAAGTCGCTGAAAACGCCAATGTAGTTGTGTTAGCAGTAGGTGAATACGCTTGGATGAGTGGAGAAGCTTGTTGCCGAGCTGACATTCAATTGCCAAAAGCTCAGTTAGAATTAATTTCGAATATTAAGAAATTAAATAAACCATTAGTAGTTGTTTTATTTAATGGTCGTCCACTAGATTTACATGGGGTGTTAGATGAAGCGGATGCTGTATTAGAAGCATGGTTTCCAGGAACTGAAGGGGCTGCTGCAGTTTCAAATATTCTTTTCGGTGAAGTCAACCCTTCTGGCAAACTGACAATGTCTTTCCCGTATTCAGTCGGTCAAATTCCAATCTATTACAATTCATTCAATACAGGACGCCCATTTAATGAATTTAGTCCTGACCATTATGTTTCAAAGTATTTGGATATTCCGAATGAACCGCTCTTACCTTTTGGCTTTGGTTTAAGCTATACAAATTTTTCCTATAGCGAGATGAACCTATCATCCGAAAGAATGACGACAACAAATCCAATAGAAATTTCTATCAATGTAAAGAACACAGGAAAATATACAGGTGATGAGACTGTACAACTATATGTTCGTGATCTTTCTGGTGATGTTGTTCGACCTGTCAAAGAATTAAAAGACTTCCAGAAAGTAAGCTTGGAACCAGGCGAAACAAAGAAAGTCACTTTTATTTTAAAGGAAGAACAATTACGTTATTATCATTCAAATTTAGAATTTGAAAGTGATAAAGGTATGTTCGAAATATATGTTGGAACAAACAGTGTAGATGTATCTAAAGCAAAATTTCAATTAATTAAATAAGAAACGACAATCTAAGTACTAATAATATGAGTGATAAGCTCTAAATAGAGGAGGATCCAGCATGCTTAATTTGAAAAATAAAGAAAAATATCATTTGAATTGTGGACAAACGACAGCGTCTTTTTTAAACTCAGGTGATTTGTATGAACTGACAAATGGCACAACGATGATTAATCAACTTCGAGCAAACCCAATTGATGGAGCAATTAGTAATTTATATTTGCGACTTTATACGCAAGAAGGTATAAAAGCATATCCATTATTAGGAATTCAATCGGAAAGTACAGTTAAATTTTCCAAAACCCAAGTTATTTGGGAAGGAAAAGTAGCAAATATTGACTATACAGTTACTTTCACATTAACAGATCAATCAATTTGGTTTTGGGATTTATCCTTTGAAGGACCACAAGTTGAGTTTGATGTTATTTATGGTCAAGATGTTGGCCTTGCTAATCGAGGAATGATTCAATCGAATGAAGCTTACGTCAGTCAGTATATAGACCACACAGTATTTGAGAATGAAGATAAGGGTTATGTTGTATGTTCAAGGCAAAACCAGCCACAAGATGGTCAGTTCCCATACTTGCAATTGGGCTCACTCTCTAAAGTTAGTAGTTTCTCTACTGATGGATATCAATTTTTTGGATTATCATATAAGGAAACTGACTTACCTGAAGTTTTATTTAAAGAAACACTTGCAAATGAAGTATATCAATATGAATTCGCTTATATTGCATTGCAATCTGAGAAAATGCTATTAAATAAAAAAGAGAATATAGTATTTTATGGATTATCAAAGGAAAATCATGAATCTTCTATTACAAAACTAGAATATGAGACTGAAATCAATAAGGCTTGGAATCAAGTTGAAAATTCGATTGAATTCGAAGAAGTTGAGAAATTAAGGAAGAATCCAAAGCTAGGTACTCCACTTCAAACATTATCAATGAAAAAAGAAGAGATAGATCAATACTTTCCAGACCGATTTCATGAAGAATTAGATGGTGAAACATTATTATCGTTTTTTACAGGTACTCATGAGCACGTCGTATTAAAGGAAAAAGAAAGATTAGTTGAAAGATCACATGGTCATATCATTTTAAGTGGTGAAAATTTAAAAATTAATGAAGAAATTATCACATCAACTTCCTATATGTATGGATTATTTAATGCGCAAGTTGTAGTAGGTAATACATCAATGAATAAAATGATGTCAAATGCGAGAAATAGTTTAAATGTAATGAAAACGTCTGGACAACGTATTTATGTTGAAATTGATCATAAATACCATCTACTTACAATGCCATCAATGTATGAAATGGGTTTTAATTATGCACGTTGGTACTATAAAACGGATGATGAGTTATTTATTATCTCAAACTTCACTACAACAGACCTGCCCGAAATTCGTTTACATATACAAGCTACAAGTGGAAAGAAATATCGATTTATTGTAACAAATCAAATACTAATGAACGGAAATGAATATGAAGTCCCATTTGAAATGAAACAAGAAGGGCAATTATTATCGTTTTATACAGACGAATCTTGTTTTGTAGCGAATACTTATCCAAATCTTTGTTACCATATGGATCTTAAAGGTGCAAAAATGGTAGTAACTGATGAAAGCAGCCTAATCAATGGTGCAGCGCCATTATCAGCTTCATTAGTTGTACTAGATTTGGAAGAGTCGAACGAATTTACGATAACAATTCAAGGTCATATAAATGGTGGAGAATTTATTCAAGCTGATCGAAAACTAGAAGCGGAGATTAGTAAGTACCGAAATTTCTATCAAAATGTAATGAATGGCTTTAAACTTACTTTAAACAACAATATTCCATCAGAATTAGGAAAATTAAACACATTAACTTGGTGGTATACTCACAATATGCTTATTCACTATCTAGTACCACATGGCCTAGAACAATATGGTGGTGCTGCCTGGGGGACCAGAGATGTTTGTCAAGGTCCTACAGAATTTTTTATGGCAACAGGTAAATATGAAATAGTAAGAAATATCTTACTGACTGTATTCTCTCATCAATATGAAGACGATGGAAATTGGCCACAATGGTTTATGTTTGATAAATATTTCAGTATTCAAGCTGGTGAAAGCCACGGGGATATTATCGTTTGGCCATTAAAAGCATTGAGTGATTATCTACTAACTACGAAGGATTTTAGTATTTTAGAAGAAGAAATTTCATTTACCGAAAGGGATACATTTAAGTTAACTGAAAGAAAAAGTAGCTTACTAAAACATGTTAGGAAAGAAATAAATTATATAAAAGATAATTTCCTACATGATACCTTCCTATCCTCATACGGGGATGGAGATTGGGATGATACGCTACAACCATCAAATGCCCAATTAAAAAAATATATGGTAAGTAGTTGGACTGTCGCACTTACGTACCAAACATTAAAACAATTTGCATCTGTTATAAAAGAGATTGATGAAATAGAGTTTGAAGAGATTACTCATTTAGTAAATGGAATCGCATCAGACTTCAAAAAGTATATTTTAAATACTGATGTGACTCCAGGTTTTATTTATTTAGAGGATCCAAATTTAGCAGAGATGATGATTCATCCATCAGATCAAAAAACTGGCATCCAATATCGATTATTACCAATGACGCGCAGTATGATTGCAGAATTATTTACATTAGAAGAAGCAAATTATCATTATGAAATCATTAAGGAACATTTACAGCATCCTGATGGTGTCCGACTTATGAATAAACCTGCAACTTATACAGGTGGTGTGAGTAAAAACTTTAAACGTGCCGAGCAAGCATCAAACTTCGGACGAGAAATTGGATTACAATATGTTCATGCTCACATCCGATTCATCGAGGCCATGGCAAAATTGGGAAAAGAAAATGAAGTATGGCATGCGCTTTCTGTTATCAATCCTATTAATCTTAAAGACGTAGTTCCGAATGCTGAGTACCGTCAAAGTAATACTTATTTTAGTAGCTCAGATGGTAAATTTAATAATCGTTATGAAGCCCAAGAACAATTTACTAGATTAAAAAATGGTAAAGTCGCTGTAAAAGGTGGATGGAGAATTTATTCAAGCGGACCTGGAATCTATTTAAATCAACTAATATCTAATAGTTTAGGTATTCGCCTTTTTGAAAAAAATTTAGTGATTGATCCAGTTCTTCCTAAGGAATTAAATGGTTTGCATTTTGAATTTGTAATAGATGACTATAAAATTACATTTATATATCATCTAAAGGGTCATGTTGAGAAGAAGGTATTAGTAAATAGTAAGTTAGTAGATTTTGAAAGAAAGGGAAATCGATACCGAGAAGGTGGATTTGTCATTCAGGTGGATGATATAATTCACAATTTACATGATGGTATCAACATTATCGATATTTATATGTAATTTAAATCGGATAATAGACAGCGTGTACAGTTGTCAATTATCCGATTTTTTTGAGCTCAGGCTTAAAGGAAGAAAATACAATATCCACTTAGAATTGGAACATAAACAATTGTTATTAGAAACTGCTGAAGCAAAACAACCCAAATAGCCCTGGTCGTAAAAAATAAAAAGCCCTAATCTGTGCGCAGATTAGGGCTTGCTCTTTTTCTTTTGCTCAAGAAAAAGGAAAAGGATTGTTAAATTTTCCTTTTCCTTCCGCTCAAAAGCGGAGGTGAAAAAAGTGCAAGATACAAAATGGTTTATAAAGAGATTCTAGCATAATAAGAAACCGTTCGTTAATTGTAAGTAGTGGTAAAGGGGACTTAAATTGAACTTACTAGAAGGAATTTTAGAGGAAACGAAGAAGCTCTTTGAAATCTAATAGATCATTAAAGAGAAAAGGCGGACTAACACTTTTTTAAACAAAAAATGGAACGTTTTTGTATCGCTCAGTCATACCTCACGCAGTTGGATTTGCATTAATTTGAATAATTTGATGTGAAAATAAATGATTCCTGGGGGGTGGCTTTTTTTATTTATGTAATAGTGTTTTCAATAAAGATTTTGAATATAAAGGGATATTTCCATATTATGGAGAAATCTATATTTTGTGGTAAAATTATCCAACAAAGAAACTTGCTCGTAGATAAGTTAGAAAAGATAGGTCATTTAGAAAGATAACCAAACCCAAATAATAGAAGGGTTTCTTTTGACATGCTGACAAAAGAAGGAAGAGCATTTATAAGCAGATTTTTCCCAAACACGTTCCAACCATTTCTCCAAATTTATCATTTATCTCCAATGACGAAAAAGAACAGCTAATTGATTTATTTAAGAGAATTGGAATTTGGTGCACAAAATTTGGTGAAAATAAATTTTATAAGCTAAAAAGGAGGAAAAAGTGATGACAACTGAAAGTTTAAATGTAGGAATTATTTTAGGTAGTACAAGAGAGGGACGAGTTAGCCCACAAGTGGGAGAATGGGTTAAAGGAATTGCTGACAAACGTGGAGATGTAAACTATGAAATTGTAGATATTGCAGATTATCATTTACCTTTTTTAGGAACAACTGATGGGTCTGAACCTGGAATTGCAGCTTGGAACGAAAAACTTAACAGCTTGGATGGATTCGTCTTTATCGTTCAGGAATATAATCACAGTATAACAGGAGCATTAAAAAATGCACTTGATTTAGCTCGTGAAGCTTGGAATAACAAAGCAGCAGGTATAGTAAGTTATGGTTCAACTGGTGGTGCCCGTGCAGCTGAACATTTACGAGGAATAATGGGTGAGCTAATGATAGCAGATGTTCGTGTTCACCCTACACTATCTTTATTTACTGATTTTGAAAACTATACTACATTCAAGCCGGCTGAATTACACCTTAATAACGTAAATGCAATGCTTGACCAAGTTGCTGCTTGGAGTGGAGCATTAAAAACTTTGAGAAAATAGTTATTATTAAGTGATCTTTGATAAGAATATCAGACGTTAAAGTAAGCGTCTGATATTCTTTTTTACTTATATTTAGAGGAATGCTTTCTACAATAAAATAGTTTGTTAGAGTTCCTATAGGAGTCTAAAAAGCAGCCCGTTATTAGTTGAAAAATGAAGATTTAAATTTGCAGTGAACTAATCTAAGTGACTTTTTAGTTTCTTTAATTTAAATTCATCAAAACTCGTCAAAAAAGATATTAAATACTTTCTTAAAAAGTGTTGTAAACGCATACAAAAATGTGTACAATTTTATTTATAAAAACGTTTCGATAAAGATGAACTTATATTTTTTTACTCAGTGAAACGTTTCGAAAAAGTAATTAATATTATGAGGAGGTAGAATGATGAGCAAGTTTATGAAAGTTGCAATGGCTACAACCCTAGTTTTTACTTTAGCTGCATGTGGGAAAGAAAAATCATCTGGTACAGCAGAAAACAAAGAAAAGATAATTATTAAATACGCGAACTGGAATAACGGGCCAGAAAATGAAAAAAATCTCGAACGGATGATGATTAGTGCATACGAGAAAAAACATAAGAATGTTGATATTCAAGTTGATGTATTAGATGGTGATTGGAATCAAGCGTTAGGTACATTAGCAAGTGCTGGAAAATTACCTGATGTATTCATGCAAAATAATATTCCAACTGGTTTAGCAAATAACTGGCTATTAGATCTTTCTAAATACGCTAATGAAGACGAAGAATTTTCTAAGATTACTGATACAGTAAGAAATGCTTCCACAGTAGAGGGAAAAGTATTTGGAATACCTTTTGCTCAATTTTTTATGGGTTACTTTGTGAATAAGAATATCCTCGATAGCTTAAATTTAGACATTCCAAAAAGCGGTTATTCAATTGATGACTTTTTAACAATCGCAAAAAAGGCAACGAATCTTGAAAACAAAACAGTAGGTATTGATAGTACTCAAGGTTTAGTAGAATGGTATCCTGGTGCTGCAAATCCAAAACTAGGATGGTATACTTATGCAGATGATTCATTTCATTTAGATTCAAAAGAAATGATTGATGGTATGAATAAAATGAAAGAATTAGCATCAAATGGATATGCATACTCTCAATTAAAAAAGGAACAACAAGAAAAACTGAGTGGAGAAGATGCAGGATTAGCATTTGAATCTGGACAGATTGCACTTTACTATAGTAGTACATACAATATTCCCAGTTTTATGAAAAAATTAAACTTTGACTGGGATTATATTGGAATCCCTGGAGGTAGAGCAGCAATTGTTAACGACTATTTAGGGATTTCTAAAAATACGAAGCATCCTAAAGAAGCATATGAATTTGCAAAATTTATGTCATTTGGTAAAGAAGGCTTCAAAGAACGAATGAATTTAAGTGTAAAAAATGGTCAAGATTTAACAACATTACCTATTTCTACAGACAATGAATTATTAGATAAGTATTGGGAAATTTATAGTATTCCTGGAATTCAAGATACTTACAATAATTTAAATAATGCCTTGGTAGATCCAATGAAAACTTTACCTGGATATATTCCGGCTCGTTGGGAAGCTAAAATTGGAGTGAAAATCGGTGATAAAGACGATCCAAACGTCTGGGACTTATTCAATTTTGCATCTCAAGGTGTAGTACAATATCAAGATTATGCAAAGCAATTAAATGAACTAGCTAATAAAAGCCATAAAGATGCAGTAGACGTGATTTCGAAAGCTATTAAATAATTTCACAAAGTGCTAGTAATCTAATTTTCTACTAATTTAATCAAAAAATTTTATTAAAAATCGAAACGTTTCTAATAAGCTATTTATATGCTTTTTTAGAATTTTTAAGGAGTGATTAGATGGTTGATGTAAAAAATAAGCAAATTCTAATTGATGGAAAGCCGGTCATTATATCTTGTGGGGAAATACATTATTATCGATTGGAAAAAGAAGATTGGCAGGACCGAATTGATAAGTTAAAGCAATCTGGTTGTAATGCGGTAGCATCATATGTACCTTGGATTTGTCATGAACCCATTGAGGGAGAATTCGATGTTGATGGGAGAACTCGCCCTGAGTTGAATATAGGAGCATTCATTGATTTATGTCAGGAAAATGATTTGTATTTTTTTGTTCGTCCAGGTCCATTCATCATGGCGGAAATGAAAAATGAAGGAATTCCTTTTTGGGTGTACGAAAAATATCCTGA
The DNA here is from genome assembly GCF_002577195.1 of Bacillus sp. AFS041924. Classification (GTDB taxonomy): domain Bacteria; phylum Bacillota; class Bacilli; order Bacillales; family Bacillaceae_G; genus Gottfriedia. Next base: position 42,429 of record NZ_NULG01000094.1, on the reverse strand, counting down.
AGTTATACCTATTGGATGGGACAATAATCCGGCAGAAACGAAAACGTTAGATTATCTAGCTCCAAACTTCCTTCATGCAACAAAGAAATGGTATGAAGTGATTATGGAAGTAATTAAGCCGCGATTACAAACAAATGGGGGAAATATTATTGGTGTCCAACTTGATAATGAAATTGGTATGTTGTCATGGGTATCAAATACGCCAGATTTAACTGAGAGTTTAATAGAAGATTTAGTGAAATGGTTAAAAGAAAAATACGATGAAAAAACATTAACTAGTCGTTATCCGTTTGATCTTGAAGATCTTCAAAATCGATCTCAGTTTATTCGTTCTCCAAAAGAAGAATACACTAGTGAACTGCACTTTGATTTAGGCTATTATATGAGACATCGTTTTGCAAGATATGTCCATGAGTTACGTAGTTATTGTGAAGAATTCGGAGTTAAGGATATTCCATTTGTAGTAAATATACATGGTACTGGTGGCGGTCGTGGATTTACTTATCCAATCGGTATTAGTCAATTATATGAAACTTATACACAAGCACCAGGATATATCTCTGGATCAGATATCTATTTTGGTAATTTAAATATGGATAGTTTTCAAGATTTATATATAATTAATGGGTTTATGGATGCTGTCCATAATGAAGACCAACCACTTACATCAGTTGAATTTGCATGTGGTGACGCAAACTATGGTGAAACATTTGCAGGACGATTAGATGTTTCAGCTGTGGACTTTAAACATAGAATGTGCATCGCTCAGGGGAATAGACTTATCAATTATTACTTAATGACAGGTGGTAGAAATTATCGATTAGATCAAAAAGTTAATGATGGAAACGATCGAGTAGCATTTACAGGTGAAAGACATGGATTTGCTGCACCAATTAGCCCTGAAGGTGTATTAAATTATACGTACCCACGAATGACTAGAGGAATCAAGACTGTAATGGCAGTCGCAGATAAAGTATCAACAATGGATGAGGAACTAGATAATGTAGCTTTTGCTTTCATTCCAGATTATTACATGACAGAATCTCGCTATCCAAAAAGTGAAAAGATGAAAGAAATTTATTCAAATATTGAAATGAATCGATCATATGGTGCATGGGAAATAATGGGTAGGGCAATGTTATTAGCTGGTTATCGATTTAGTTCAATTGACATTCAAAATAGATCAATAAATCCAAAAGATAATAATGTAATTGTTCTACCATCAGCTAAATATTTACACAAACATATTCAACAGAAATTAGCAGATTTTGTAAAGGAAGGTGGATCATTACTTATTTATGGCCAACTTCCTTTATTCGATATTGAAGGAAATGAATGTACGATTTTAATCGATGCTTTAGGAGTAAAGCATACTGGCGATATTTATGAAGACCGATATCATTATCTATCAATCTATCCGAATAATTGGGCAAAGCCTCGACCTGAAGTCCGTTCAAATAGAGCTCAAACTTTTGAACTTACTAAAGGACAACCAGTGTTTCATGTATACGGATCAGATGCAGTCTGTGGTTTTGACATCAATGTCGGAAAAGGTAGAGTAATAGCATTTACAATGTCATATCGATGTGACATCGACCTCTTTAAAACTGCCCTTGAAAAACTAGGGTCGTCACCAAAATTAACGCACGACTTTGTATATCATGGAATTTTTATGACATCGACGATTAATAAAGTAAATGAAAGATTTATTCATATTTTAAACTTGGATGATTTTGATAAACAATTCCATATAAACGATAATGGAACACAACTATTTGAAGGTCGAATTTTTACTCTAAATAGTAAAGACGGTGTGATGCTTCCGGTTAATGTAAATATAAATGGAGTATTTATTGAATATTCAACTGCAGAAATTCAAAGTATTGAAGAACATTCAATTTTATTCCGATTAACGCAATCGGAAGATGTAATTAAACTTCAAACACAAAAAGAAATTCTACCAAGTTTTGAATATGAATTAGAAAAACTAGGGGACTCAATTCTAATTAAATCTAAAAAACATGGTAAGTTAGATGATCAATTAAAAATCTATTTTAAGTAAGATCAAATGAAACAGGACTTCTTTAGAATCTCCTGTTTCTTCTTTTATATAGGACTAAAATTCATGTAACAATCTAACCTATTAAAATGGAGCTGATTTATAAAATGATACAAATTAAAAATGAAAAAGTCATTATAAATGGAAAAGAAATCATATTATTTGGAGGAGAATTACATTATTTTCGACTACAACAATATGAATGGAAAAATCGAATTAAACAAATAAAAGCCGCCGGAGCAAACATGGTTAGTACTTATATTCCATGGCAGTTTCATGAAAAAACAGAAGGAGAAATTGATTTAACTGGAAAATCAAGGCCTGAAAAAGATTTAAGAGCATTTATTCAAATGATTCAAGATGAAAATATGTACTGTTTAGTTCGCCCAGGTCCATATGTAATGGCGGAAATAGTTGATCATGGTGTTCCATCATGGCTGATTGACAATTATGAAGAAGCATTAGCTAAAAATGAAAAAGGAGAAAGCCATCCAGTACGTTTAGTCAGCTACATGCATCCTATTTATTTAGAGAAAACGGAAAAATGGTATAAGCATGTGTGTGACATTATAGCCCCACTCCAAGTAACGAATGGTGGTCCTGTTATCATGTTCCAACTTGATAATGAAGTAGGTATGTTCCACTGGGTTACAAATCAAGGTGACTATAACGATGTAACACTTAAATACTTTCAAGCGCATTTAGAACAAAAATATACTTTAAAAGAGTTTCACACAGTATTTACGGATGAAGTGTCAAGTATAGAAGAATTTGTCCAAAAAAATGTTAAAAAAGTTGAGGAAGGTTTTTCATTCGCTTTACAAAATGAATATAGCTTATTTATGCGCGAACATTATCGTACATACATTGAAAAATTAAAGGAATTTGCTGAGAAAAATCATATTTCTGTTCCATTTGTTGTTAATATTCATGGATTTGATACAGTTGGCGGCATTTTAAAGCGCGGAATGAAATATCCAATTGGCATATCACAATTAATTGAAACGACAAAAATAGAAAATGTAATGATTGCCGGAGATTACTACATTGGTAACTTAGAATACGATAATTATTCAGATGTTATAATAGCAAATGCATTTACTAGATCAGTTCAATCTAAAGATCAGCCATTATTTTCAGCGGAGTTCCAAGGTGGATGTATTACTGATAAACCTAGGCTACAACCATCAGCCTTTGATTTAATTACAAGACTAAGTTTTGCCAATGGTATGAATGCTGTTAATTATTATATGTTTGTAAGTGGTGAAAATTATGAAGATATCGGTTTGTTTGGAAAAAGGCATGAATGGCAGGCACCACTTTCAGCAAATGGTAAAGAAAGAGCACATTACAAGCCTATTCAACATTTAGGGAAAATGTTCCAAGTATACAATGATGAACTTTTGAAGACAAAACCTGAATATAATACCCATTTAGCATTTTATCCGGATTATTTTATGACAGAATTCCATAATGAGTATACACAAGGAATGATGAGAGAAATAGAGCAATGGAGAGAAGCCTTTTTATTTAATGGAATTGCTAAAGGTTTTACGATAAACAACATTGCATATGATGGGTACAATCTACTTGAATCTAGTGAAATTGATGTAAAAAGGATCCCATCATTGTGGGTATTTTCTACAAAATGGATGGATGAAACTATCCAGGAAAAACTAGTAAACTATGTTAAAAATGGTGGGAATCTGATTATTTTCCCAACATTACCGACTGAAACGATGAAACGGATACCATGTACGATTTTGAAGGATTTTATAGAAGTAGAACAAAAAGAAATCAAACATGGTTTTGCTATTGTTGAAGATATGGAAAACATTGCAGCAATGATGCAAACATATGGTCAAATAGAGGGAGCGTTTGCTTGGACAGAGGATGATGAAAAAGATGTAGTTGCCTTCGAAAAAAATTGTGGTGATGGTAAAGTTGTAATAATTGGTTTAGGAATGGAAGTACAGTTTGATTACCAATTAGAAGCTCTCAAAAAGATAACGGATAAGTTAGGAATTTATAGTAGCTTTTCATTCGATGATCATATAGAAGCCTTAGACGCTTTTTCTCGTATTTCGGAAAAAAATGGCAAATTCTTGTTCTTACACAACTTTGATGAATATGAAAAAGAGACAACTATTACATTTGCTGGTAAGCAGTTATTCAGAGGTAAAAAGATTACGATCCCGTCTAGAAGTGGGTTAATGCTACCAATTCAAGTCAATCTTACAGAAGATATTTTTATAGAGTACGGATCTGGAGAAATCTTTGAAATCGAGAGAAAAGATGATGAGCTTAAAGTAAATGTGAAAATTATGCAAGATGAGGAATTTTTATTTATTTCGTCTAAATGGATTCCACAAGAAAGTAATTGGATCCAAGTAGAACAAATTGAAAGTAATCAATACATTGTAAAGATCTGCACCACGGAAAAAGTTGCAGAATTAAAATTCGTTAAAAGTATTTAATATAAAGAAACCACTTGAGAAAGACAGTTCAAGTGGTTTCTTTTTTTAAACATATAGGTTTTAATAAATTGTTAAAAAAATTCGACAATATAATAATTTATTTTCAAAAAATATAAAAATTCGATTGAAAGCGATTACTGTATTATGTATAATAATTTCATAGAAACGTTTCGATAACCCTGATTAATGACTAGATATAGGAGGAAATAGAATATGAAAAAAATTCTGAAAGTTGTTGCCGCTACGTCAGTCGCATTAACGATGGCCGCATGTAACAAAGAAACTTCTTCAACTTCAGCTGATAAAAAAGTAGTATTAAATTATGCTAACTGGAATCTTGGTACAGAATCTGAAAAAAATCTAGAGCGTTTAATGATCGAAGCTTATGAAAAATCACACAAAAACATCGATATAAAAATTGATGAAAATATTACAAACGATGATTGGAAGGGTTCACTATCAACAGCAGCTAGCGCTGGTAAACTTCCGGATGTGTTTATGTTAACGGATATTCCATCAGGTGTAACAAATGATTGGTTACTTGATCTATCTGGTTTAGTAAACGAAGATAAAGACTTTACTAGTTTACCTGAATCTATTAAAGAGTCAACGAAAAATAGTGACAAAACATTTGCAATCCCATTTGCACAACATTTTATGGGGTATTACGTAAACAAAGATATTTTTAATAATGCAAACATAGATACACCTGAATATGGGCTTACTTTACCTGATTTTATTAATGGAGTAAAAGAAACAACGGACTTAGGTAAAGGAATTGTGGGGATCAACTCAACGACAGACTTTATTGATTGGTATTCAGGTGCAAAAAATCAAAACGTAAATTGGTTTACATATGGAAGTGGCAAATATCACTTAGACTCACCTGAAATGTTCGAAGGTGTTAAATTGGCAAAAGATTTAGGTACAAATGGTTATGCATATGAAGGACTAAATAAAGAACAAAAAGATAAATTAAGTGGCGATGACATGGGAGCTGCTTTTAAAGCAGGGCAGCTTGCTTATTTCTGGAATGGCACATGGATGAATAGTGATTTTGCGAAAAATGTAGATTTTGATTGGGATTTTGTTGGAATTCCAGAAGGAAGAAGTGCGATTGCTGTCGACTACTTAGGTGTAGCTAAGAGTACAAAACATAAAAAAGAAGCTTATGACTTTGCCAAGTTTATGTCGTTTGGAAAAGAAGGTTTCTTAAAAAGAATGGACCTTAGTATTAATAGTGGTACAGAGATTAATACATTACCAATTACTACTGACTCAGAAGTTTTAGCAAAATATTGGGAGATTATTAGTGTACCGGGAGTTCAAAAAGCATATGAAAATTTAGACAAAGCAATGATTGACCCAATTAAAATCGTACCAGGCTATGCTGCATCACGTTGGGAAGCAGCAACTGGCATAAAAATTGGAGACAATGAAAATGCAAAAATTGTTGATCTGTTAAAAGATAGTGTTTACGGTTCAGTTAATTATCAAGACTATGCAAAACAATTAAATGATTTAGCACAACAACAATACGATAATGCAGTTAATGCAATGAAAAAATAATTGCACAACAGCCTGGAAGGATCGATGACATTGGTATCTAAACTAAGTAAATGGTTATCAGTTGTATTATTAGTTAGTAGTATCAATATTTTAACTGTTTCAGCTGTTAGTGCAGAAGGAACAAAAAAGACCAATTCTGCTACTGATCTAAAATCAAGTGAACAGACTTTAGTAGAAAAACAATTTCATCAAGTCCTGAAAGAATGGGAGAAAAAAGTTAAAAACAGCACTTCATTTGAAAGTGCTGTTTCTCCTAATTTATTTAAAAATGTAAATGAAAGAGATTACATTTCTGCAAATAACAGTAAGGACTATAATGAAAGCGTAATAAATTTTACAAATAATAAATCAGTCAATATCGAACTAAATATCCCTGAAGATGCTCTTTATGAAGTTGGGTTTGATTATTATGGTTTGAGTAAAGAAATTGCGAATCCAGAACTTTCTATTAAAATAAATGGACAATATCAATTTTACGAGAGTCGAAGAATAGTAGCCCCAATTAATTGGAAAGATAAAGCTAAAAAATTTGAAAAAAATAACTATGGTAATGAACTGATTCCAGAGCAAGTACAAATTAAGGAATGGAATCATGTAATGGCTCAAGATCCTAGTAATTTACAACCAGAACCATTACGTTTTCATTTGAAAAAGGGAAAAAATATTATTACATTAACAAATACTAGTGGCAGTATGCTTCTCGGGAGATTTTACGTCCAATCTCCAAAAAAGTTATTTTCATACGAGGATTATAAAGAAAAATATTTTAATGAAAAAGTGCAATCTGATTTGATAACAATAGAAGCAGAGCATCCCTATCTTAAAAACACTTCAAGAATTCGTCCTATTACAATCAAAAGTCCGGATGTAATCCCATATAAAAGTAATGAATTATTACTGAATTCCCTATATGGAGGAGAATCTGCTGGAGAAAGTGTTACATGGAAAGTAAATGTGAAAAAAGCTGGAAAATATGAGCTTGCTTTCAAAATGTTACAAAATGAAAAATCCGGTTCCCCGGTGTTTAGAAGGGTATTAATAGATGGAAAGATTCCATTTAAAGAAGTAGAACATTACAAATTTGATTTTTCAGAAAAGTGGCAAAACAAAACCCTAACCGATGAAAAAAGTAAACCATATTACTTCTATTTAGATAAAGGTGAACATGAAGTCACATTAGTAGCTGACGCATCTCCTGTTGAACCAGTAATTCATAATTTAAAAGACATTATGGATGAAATAAATGATTTAAGTTTATCAATTAAAAAATTAACGGGTAATTCAACTGATACTAATCGCGATTGGAAAATTACTGAATACTTACCAGATATAAAAAATCAATTAACTTCATGGATTGAAAGGCTAAAAGAAAATAAAACAGATTTGCAAGAAATATACGGTAATACAAATGATACAAAATCATTAGAAGAAGTTGATTTATCTTTAATTATTACAAAATTAAATAAGCTAAAGAATGATCCTGATAAAATTCCAAAGCGCTTAACGGACCTTTCAGACGGATCTAATTCAGCTTCACAAATTTTGGGAAATATTCAAAGTTCGCTTCAAACTCAACCATTACTTTTTGATCGAGTTTATGTTTACGGTAATACAAAACTACCAAAAGCTACTTCAGGTTTTTTCAATAAATTTACAAGCAAAGTAAAGGAATTCTATTATTCATTTACAAAAAAAACATACGACACTTCTTCAGTAGATAAAGACACTGTAGAGGTTTGGGTAAACCGTAATCAACAATATGTTGAATTAATGCAAAACATGGCGGATAGTACATTTACTGCAGAGACAGGAATCAAAGTAAAGTTTTCCGTTATGCCAAATGAACAAAAATTAATACTTGCAAATGCCGGAAATCAACAGCCCGATGTTGCTTTAGGTATTAGTGTTGGTACTCCATATGAGTTAGCGATGCGCGGTGCAGCGGCTGATTTAAGTAAATTCAAAGATTTTAAAGAGTATATACATAAGTTTTCTCCAGGTGCATTTATGCCTATGATGGTTGATAACAAAGTATATGCTTTACCAGAAACACAAGATTTTTACGTACTATATTATCGTAAAGACATATTAAATAAACTAAATATACCAATTCCAAATACGTGGACCGATGTAAAAGAAATGCTACCAGAATTACAAAGGTATGGACTTAATTTCTTTGTTCCATTATCAGGTACTTCCGCTAATAAAGCATTTATGTTTACGGCACCATTTATTTTTCAGCATGGTGGAGATCTATATGCTAAAGATGGAATGAGTACAGCAATTGATTCGGAGCAATCGATTGAAGGTATGAAATTAATGACCGATTTGTACACAATGTATAGTTTACCGCTACAAGTTCCTAATTTTTATAATTCATTCCGTTATGGTTCCATATCAATTGGCATTTCAAATTTTGAGACTTATATAAAATTAACATCTGCTGCACCAGAAATTGCAGGCTCTTGGGATATTGCATTATATCCAGGTGTTGAGCAAAAAGATGGTTCGGTTTCAAGATGGGCAACTGGTTCAGCACAATCAGCAATGATGTTTGAAAAAAGTACAAAACAAGAGCAATCTTGGAAACTATTAAAATGGTGGATGTCTACAAAGACTCAAACCGATTTTGCAACGAACCTTCAAACGATTTATGGAACAGAATACATGTGGAATTCTGCTAATCTGGAAGCTTTTAAAAATGCGCCTCTACCAGTTGGACACAAAAAAGTCATTTTAGAGCAGTGGAAATACTTAATGGAAGTTCCAAAAACACCAGGAGCCTATATGATTGAACGCGAGATTAGTAATTCTTGGAATAAAGTGGTGTTTAATGGTGCAAATTTACGAGCTTCTATAGATGATTCTACCATCATCGTTGATCGGGAAATTAGAAGGAAAATGGAGGAGTTTGGCTATATGAAAGATGGTAAAGTTGTCAAACCATATATTCTTCCAAGATTAGAAACTGTCAAAAAATGGGTAGGTACGAATAATGAATAAGAAAAAATTTGATTATAACCCTTGGATCTTCCTTGGTCCGTATATTCTTCTATTTTTAATTTTTATTATTGTGCCTGTTTTAATTGCAGTAGGTTTATCTTTTACTTACTTTAACTCGATTGAATTTCCAAAGTTTATCGGTTTAAAGAATTATGTAAGCTTATTAACGCAAGATTCGGTTTTTATGCAAAATGTTGTACCGAATACGCTTAAATTTTCATTAATTGTTGGGCCAGGTGGATATATTCTATCGTTTTTAATGGCATGGTTGCTAGCACAAATTCCACATAAGCCTAGAACAGTTTTGGCGCTAATTCTCTATTCACCCTCCATGACTGCCGGTGTTGCGATGACAGTTTTGTGGACAGTCATTTTTAGTGGAGATGCGTCAGGTTATTTAAATGGATTACTTTTAAACTTAAATTTAATAACTGAACCAATTCAATGGTTACAATCTCCAAAGTATTTAATGACAATCATGATTATTGTAACGCTATGGACAAGTATGGGTGTAGGATTCTTAGCGATGTTATCAGGGATCTTGAATATTAATGCTGAAATTTATGAGGCTGGTTATATTGATGGGATCAAAAATCGATTTCAAGAAATAATTTACATTACGATTCCATCTATGAAACCTCAAATGCTATTTGGTGCAGTAATGGCAGTGGTAAATACATTTCAAGCTGGTGCAATTGGTGTAGCACTTTCTGGCACAAATCCTACGCCTCAAAATGCAGGACAATTGATGGTCAATCACATTGATGATTATGGATTTATTCGTTATGAAATGGGTTATGCTGCAGCAATTTCAGTCGTTTTATTATTAGTAGTTTACATGTTTTCAAAAGTAGCTAGAAAATTATTTGAGGAGAGAGATTAACTAAACTTCATAGATAAGGAGGGATAAGATGGCTTCATTTCAAGGGACACAAATAAATCCTAAAAAATTTCATAAAAGTCAATTAAAGTTCTATCTCATTTTAATTCCGATGGCAATTTTAATGGGTTCTCCAATTATTTATATATTTAATCATGCGTTTAAACCAATTGATGAGTTATTTGCTTTCCCGCCACGTTTTTTCGTACAAAAGCCTACAATGCAAAACTTCCTTAATTTATTAGATAGTGGGAATGTAGGTGGAACACCAATAACTAGATACTTATTTAATAGTATCGTATTAACGATTGTAGTTGTATTATTAATTATTCTTATTAGTACAATGGCTGGGTATGCATTGTCAAAGAAACAATTCAAGTTGAAGAATACAATTTTTGAGGTTAATACTTTAGCTCTAATGTTCGTTCCAGCAGCGGTGGCAATACCTCGATACATTATTATTGAAAAGTTACATCTAATTAATACTTTTACAGTTCATATTCTACCATTATTAGCTCTTCCTGTAGGATTGTTTCTTGTTAAGCAATTTATTGATCAAATTCCAAATGAATTACTTGAAGCAGCAAGAATAGACGGAGCATCAGATTTTCAAATATTTTTTCGAATTATTATTCCAAACATTAAACCCGCAATAGCTACTGTTGCAATATTAGCATTCCAAGTAGTGTGGAATAACATTGAGACGTCAGATTTATATGTAAACAATGAAGGTATTAAAACATTTGCATTTTATATGAGTACGTTATCAACAGCTAACGGGAATACTGTTGCCGGAACAGGTTTAAATGCAGCAGCGTCTTTAATCATGTTTATACCCAATTTAATTATCTTTATATTTATGCAGAAGCAAGTAATGGATACGATGGCTCATTCAGGTATTAAGTAAATGCTAGGGGCGAGATAGTAAATGAATAAATACAAAAATCATTTTAAATTACTATTAATTATGATAACGATGATCATGATGTTTCCAGCAAATACTTATGCAGCTGATGCTTATAAAACATATACAATCTCGATTGATGGTGAAGAAATTAAGACACAAACTGCGTATGAGGCTGTTGGAATCCTTTCGAATGATCAAATGATTAAACCCGAGAATATATTTATTGATCAAAATGACAATATATATGTTGCAGATTCAGGAAGTAAAGAGATTATTATTTTTGACCAATTTGGAAAATTAATTAGAACGATTGGAAAAGGGATCTTAGAAAAGCCTGTTGGTATTTCAGTTGGAGTTGGCAATAAACTTTATGTTGCCGATGTAGTGAAAGAAAAGGTTTATTCTTTCTCTTCAGACGGTAAATTGCTTGCAGAGTATGGAAAGCCTGATTCACCACTATTCGGAAAAGGCCAACCTTTTAAACCACTTAAACTGTCCGTGGATGTTAGAGGTAATATGTATATTATTGGCGAAGGAGCAGCCAATGGTATTATTCAGCTCAATAAAGACGGAGAATTTCTAGGATATTTTGGTGCAAATAGAGCTTTGACTTCTTTTTATCAAACTTTTAAAAATTACGTTATGTCTAAAACTGGTGTAAGAAAAGGCTTTATGAACGTACCAATTGCTTCTACAGGTATTGACATTGATTCAAGAGGAATTGTTTATACCGTTACAAATGGTTTAGATAGTGGGGCAATAAAAAAGCTAAATGTAGCAGGTACGAATATGCTTTCAGATGGAGTTTATGCATCAAATACTGCAATTGATATTGTTGTAGGAAATCAAGGGAATTTTTACGTTTTAAGTTCGGATGGTTATGTTTACGAATATGACAGCACAGGAAACTTGTTATTTAAATTCGGAAGCAAGGAATCCAACGCACAACGTCAAGGGATTTTCAAGCAACCATCAGGTATTGGCGTAGATACGGAAGGGGATCTATATGTTGCAGATGCCGAACAAGGGATTATTCAAATCTTTGAACCTACCGAATTTACAAATAAATTACACCAAGGTTTATCATATTTTGAAGAAGGTTTATATGTAAAAAGTCAAAATTATTGGCAAGATGTACTTCAATTAAATTCTTCATTTTCATTAGCTCATATAGCTATGGGACAAGCTTATTATAAACAGCAAGAATATAATGAAGCATTAAATGAGTTTAAATTAGCAAAAAATAAAGAAGGTTATTCACAGTCATTCTGGGAGATTCGCCATAATCTTATGGAGAAATATACCGCAAAAGTTTTAACTTTCTTCATTTTAGGTATATTCGTATATTACATAGTTCGATATTTAAATCGGAAAAAAGACTATTTTAAAGGAATAAAGGTCACATTTAAAAGATTTAAGAATATCAAACTAGTAAGTGAATTATTACTCTTATTTAAACTATTTAGACATCCTATCGACACATTTTATGAAATTAAAAAATTGAAAAAAGCTTCTGTATTGTCAGCCACAATTTTTTATTTACTATTTTTTATTGAGTATTTAATTTCGCTAAACTTTACTGGTTTCATTTTTAATTCCGAACTATTAGAGCGCTTTAGTTTATTTTTAATCATCTCGATCTTTTTCGGGGCGTTGACGCTATTTGTCATTATGAACTATTTAATTAGTACGATCAATGATGGTGAAGGTAGTTTCAAAAATGTATATATTGGGACAATCTATTCACTGGCTCCTTATTTAGTGTTAAGTATTCCAGTTACACTTTTATCGAGAATTATTACAATAAATGAATCTTTTCTATTTACGTTTACAACACAAATTATGATTGGATGGTCACTTCTAATCTTGTTTATTATGATCAAAGAAATCCATAATTTTACAATAAGAGAAACAATAAAGAATATCCTACTTACTTTATTTAGTTGTGTCATTACAATTGTCGTGCTATTTGTACTTTATATTTTGTTAAATCAAGTGATCGACTTCGTTTATTCTGTAATCCAGGAGGTAATGGTTCGTGTATAAGAAAATTATACTGTGTAGTTCATTGTTACTGTTATTAATACAACCAAATGTATATGCCAAAAAAAGTAATGACCTTATTACATCTGTCAACGAAAATACGCAGAAGTATGCCTCCAATCAGTTTACACATATGGAAATACATAATAATAAAGTTAAAAGTCTAAATGCTTCATTAATAGATTTTGAAAAGATAGCGGAAAATGAAAAACTAGAATTATACGTTAATAGTCAATCTCTAGCTATTAAAGTAAAGAATAAATCGAATGGTTATATATGGAGTTCTTCACTAGATCACATGGAAAAATATAAGTTAAATAGTACTTGGAAACAATTTGTAGAATCTGCAATTACGATTGAATACTTAAATTTGCAAGGGAAATTAAGGAAAGAAAGTATTACAACGAATTCCGCAAATATAAATCTTAAAAAGAAAGCAAACGGTTTTGATGCAAACATCACATTTAGAGAAGCAAAAATAAAAATGAAACTTTCTGTACAGTTAACTGAGAATGATATCGAAGTTAGTATACCGGAAACAAGTATTATCGAAATGGGTAAAGTGAAAATTGTATCAGCAAATGTTTATCCGTTTTTGGGAGCGTCAAAAGAGAACGATATTCCTGGCTATCTGTTTGTACCTGATGGCTCTGGAGCCCTAATACGATATGAAAAGAATGGTGTGAAAATGGAGTCACCTTATAGTGCAACTGTATATGGTGATGATAAGGGCATCACATCTACCATTCCATCAGAGGATACAAATGAAAGTTATAAAGCAAGCATACCGGTATTTGGAATGGTTCATGGAGATAATCAAAATGCTCTACTCGGAATCATCGAGAATGGAGATAACTATGCGAGGATAGATGCATATAAAGCAGGGTTATCCACAGAGTTTAATTGGGTTACTTCCCATTTCACTTACCGTTATGCTTATAAGCAACCGACTAGTAAAAATCAAAAAAGTGGTAAAGCGATGGATTTATACCAAAAGAAACGTAACAAATTCAATATTAAATTACATTATAGAATACTAACTAACGAAAATGCTAATTACGTAGGAATGGCTAAAAACTATCAATCTTACTTAGTAAAAAAAGGGATTTTGAAGGGAAAGTCATTTAATCATCCGATGCTACGCTTAGAATTTTTAGGCGGTGAGAAAAAAGAAGGATTATTTTGGGATTCAGTTGTACCAATGACACCAATTAGTGATCTTCCAAAATATGTAAATGAATTAGAGGCTATGGGCGTAGATGATTTCTTTATCGTCTATAAAGGCTGGAATAAAAACGGACTTACTGGTTCATTTCCGAAAAAATTTCCATTTGAACGAAAACTAGGTAGTAAAAGCAATGTGAAAGATACTGTTAAAGAGCTTAAGCAAAAGGATGTACCTTTATATTTTTATACAGATTACGTCAAAGCATATGAAGGCTCTTCAAGTCTTTTTGGTGGAAAGAATGTAGCTAAACAAGTAAATACAAAAGCGATCTTGAATGAAGAGAATGGGTACAACTACTATTATTTACATCCTGAAAAAGCAATTGACTATGCAAAAAAAGATAAAAAGAAATACAAGAAATACAATATGGAAAACGTAGCAGTAGATTCAGTAGGAAGCGAGCTATATTCAGCATTTAATGATCGACACTCATCAACAAGAGAAAGTAGTAAAAAATCGTTAAAAGAAGTACTTAGCGTATTAATTAGTGGTGATGTAGACAAGACAGCACTTTATCAACCGAATGCCTATGCTTGGGGCATGACCGATAAATATTTGGATATTCCGATGGGATCCTCAAACTATTTGTATGTGTCAGATACTGTTCCATTTTTGCAAATCGTATTAAAAGGATATGTTGACTACTATGCTCCGTTTTCTAATTTTTGGTCAAATCAAGAGGAAGAGCTTTTGAAATTAATCGATTATGGTGCATATCCATCTTTTTACTTAACTGGAAAAGAATCGTATTTACTTTCTGAAACACCATCAAGAGATTTATACACGTCTGAATTTAAAACTTGGAAAAGTGAAGTCATTAAACAATATGAAGTTATTCAAAAAAGTTTGAAGTTAGTAAAAGACGATTCAATTGTGGATAGAGTTGTTCTTAGTGAAGGTGTTGTAAAAGTAACTTATTCCAATCATACAAGTTTTATCATTAATTATACAAATACGCCTTTTAAAAAAGGTAGCCTTACAGTTGCAGCGAAGGAGTTTGCTGTAATGAAGGGGGAAAATAGCAATGAATAACATTTTCACAAAAATAAACAATAAAAAGACGGTTGGCTACATCTTTATTTTGCCTTGGGTGATTGGATTTGCTGTTTTTACGGCTTATCCAATCTTGTACTCACTTTATTTAAGTTTTTTTAACGTCATCATAACTACTGATGGTATTCAAACAAAATTTGCCAAATGGTCAAATTACCAGGATGCATTTACAACGGATGTCGAGTTCTTAAAGGAAATAGGTGACTTTGCAGCACATGTTGTCGTCTCAGTTCCAATTATAGTTATTATTGCATTAATAATCGCGATTCTACTAAATCAGCCGATTAAATTTCGTGGATTCTTTCGAACAATCTTTTTCTTGCCAGTTATTATTAGTAGTGGTCCTGTTTTAACTAAGTTGACAGAACAAGGAGTAACTGCAATTCCTGAAATAAACCAATATGCTTTTTATAAATTAGCTGCTGAAAATCCTAATTTTTTTAGTAATTTATTTTTATATATTATGGATAATATGGTGTTGTTATTGTGGTTTACTGGTGTTCAAATTTTAATTTTTATTGCGGCTCTACAAAAAGTTGATACCCAAGTATACGAAGCTGCAAAAATTGATGGTGCATCTACATGGGAAATCTTTTGGAAAATTACTTTACCAACTTTATTCCCTATGATTCTAGTAAATATTATTTATACGACCGTTATGTACTCAATTTCCACAATGAATCCGATCATAGACCATATTAAAAAAAATATGTTTAAAATTGAAACTGGATTTGGTTATGCTTCAGCACTTTCATGGGTTTATTTTGTAATCATTACTATCATATTATTAATCTTGGTATGGATTGTGGTTTTACTAGAAAGAAAAAAATAATATAGGGGGGAGTACTTTGAAGCAACGAATTAAAAAAGACATTTCAACGAAAGTAAGAAGAATCTTACTAGGCATGAAGGGTAATGATGGATTACTTGTAAAAATTCTAATGTACGCTTTGTTGATTGGAATAGGTTTTGTATTTTTATACCCTATATTATATATGCTTTCGTATAGCTTTAAAGATATTAATGATTTACTGAATTCGCTAGTGAACTGGATCCCAACAAAGTTGTATACAGATAATTATAAGCGAGCTTTAGATGTGCTAGATTATTGGCCAACTTTACTAAAGACAATCTATGTAACTGTGTTACCATCAATTTTACAAGCATTTGTTGCATCAATAATTGGTTATGGATTTGCTAGATTTCAATTTAAAGGTAAAAACATTTTATTTATATTAGTTCTTGCAACCTTTGTTATTCCGCCACAGGTTACAGTCATACCTAGATATATTTTGTTTAATAAAATTCATATTTTAGATAGTATTACTGCCTATGTATTACCAGCAATATTTGGCCAAGGTTTAAATAGCGCGATTTTTATTTTGATCTTTTATCAAATTTTTAGATCAATTCCTACATCTTTAGAAGAAGCTGCTCAACTTGATGGAGCAGGACATTTCAAGATATTCTTTAAAATTGCAGTGCCAATGGCGTCTGCTGGTTATATTATTTCTTTTTTATTTTCACTTGTATGGTATTGGAACGAAACCTACTTAGCATCAATCTATTTTGGAGAAAATTTGTCAACTTTACCACTTCAGCTACAAAAGTTCGTAGCAACTTATAGCAAATTATTCCCAACTCAAGGTGGCGCAAGTGGTACAAGTATTAATGAAGGAATTGAATTAGCTGGAACGTTACTAACAATTATTCCGTTACTAGTTATTTACTTCATTACGCAAAGATGGTTTGTTGAAAGTGTTGATCGTTCAGGTATTACAGGAGAATAAGGATTTAAAATTTTTATTGGATTTAATACTATTTTAATAAAAAATCAGATTCAGAGGTGTAGAGGATGGATAAAAGAATTTTAGACTTAGAAGCTAAAGGATGTTTTGATTTTTTCTGGAACGAAGCAAATACTGATAAAAACAGTCCAGGATATGGGTTAATTCGAGATAACAATGCTGAATCAAATAAAGATATGGCTAGCATCGCCTCAGTTGGTTTTGGGTTAAGCGCTATCATTATCGGGGTTGAGAAGAATTGGATTACATATGAGGAAGGTTATGAAAGAACGTTAGGTACATTAAAAACATTTTTAAATAATGTAGAGGAATCTGAAGGGTTTTTCTTTCACTTTCTTCATATGGAAACAGCTAAAAAGTTTGAAGCATTTTATGATTGTGCATCGATTATTGATACATCTCTTTTTCTGAATGGTGCTGTAACATCTGCAGAATACTTTGGTGGAGAAATCAAAGAAATTTTTGAAAAAATCTTTAAACGTGTTAATTGGCAAAAGTATTACGATCAAGAACATAATATGTATTTTATGGGCTATCATCCTGAAACAGGTGGATTTGGTCATTGGGATATGTATGCGGAGCAGTTAATGCAGTACATTTTTGGAGTTGCTTCTCCAACTCACCCTGTTCCAAAGGAAATATACAAAGGTTTTAGAAGAGATTTAGTCAAATATGGTGAGCATGAATTTTATCATTCACCTGGTGGAGCACTTTTTACACATCAATACTCTCATGCTTGGTTTAATTTTGAAAATGTTGTTGATGAAGATGGTATAAATTGGTTTGATAACTCTGTAAAGGCGTCTTTAGCAGCGAAGCAGTATTGTAATGATAATGCACAAGGTTTTAAAACTTTTGCAGAGAGTGAACATGCATGGGGATTAACTGCTTGTGATGGTCCTCACGGATATAAAGCATATGGTGCTGGCCCATTTCATCCAAACTGTGACCAATTTATGAATGATGGTACGATTGCACCTGCAGCGGCTGCTGGATCTATTGTTTTTACACCAAAAGAATCAATTGATGCCCTAAATTATTTCTATGAAAACGTACCAGAGTTATGGAGTAAATATGGTTTTCTAGATTCATATAATCGCGATGTTGCTACAAATTGGATATCAGATCGTGTAATTGGAATTGATAAAGGTGCGACGTTACTAATGATTGAAAATTATGAAACAGGATTAATTTGGGATTTATATATGAAAAACGAATACGTAAAGAACGGGTCTAATATTTTAGGCTGGAAACGTAATAAAGTAATAAAGTAATAAAATCATAAAATCATAAAATCATGAACTTTATTTTATTGCTGATTGGTACAGTGGTGGGCAATTGGAAGTCAAAAAGGCTTCTTTGCTCACCTTTTCTAAGTAATCTGAGTACTTTATTTGATTAGGTACAAAGAATGAAAAAAATGTAGGAAAATTTTACTTAATTTTGATAAGATGAATGTATGTATTATGGTGTAATCTACATTTAAATTAAAGGTAATAAAAGTAAATTTATCGAGAAAATTGGCATTTGGGGTATACATAGAATGGAGGATATGGGATGGCGGGAATTAAAGATATTGCAAAAGAAGCTGGAGTTTCCATTTCGACAGTGTCATATGCGTTAAATGGAAGCCCAAAGGTAACAGAAGAAACACGAAGTAGAATATTAAAGATTGCAAATAGATTAGGATATGTTCCAAATGCAGCAGCAAGAATGTTAAAGGTAAAAGAAACGAAAATTATTGGTGTATTCTTAGCTGACTATGGTGGTTATTTCTACGGACCATTGTTAAGAGGAATGAGACAAGCATTAAACGACAGCGGGTATGAATTAATTGCTTGTTCTGGCGAGCAATCTCATCGCTTATTACTAGAAAAAGTAATAGATGGAGGGATTATACTAGATCAGGCATTTTCAGATAAAGAACTTTTAGATTACGCTGAAAAAAATTATAAAATGGTCGTGTTAGATCGAGAATTACGACACAAAAATATTAAAGGTGTTCTATTAAATAATAAAAGTGGAGCACAATTAGCTATAAAGGAACTTCTTAAAAATGATGTGAAAAAAATATACACATTAACAGGTCCTGAAGGTTCATACGATTCAATTAAACGTATGGAAGGTGTTAGAGAAGAATTATCAAACTATCCAGATATTGAGTTGATTGAAATCGGTGGAAATTTCATGAAGGATTCAGGCGAACAAGCAGCGAAACAAATTTTTTCAAATTATAATGAGCCAAGTGCAATCTTTTGTTTAAACGACGAAATGGCAGTTGGAATCTATAACTATCTTCAAGATACAGATTTCCAAGTAGGCAAAGATGTATTTATCGTAGGATTTGATAATATTGAATTAGCGAAATATGTATCACCAAGATTAAGTACTATTTCTTATTCAACATTTGATTGGGGTTCAATAGCAGCTACAAATTTATTAAAGTTAATTTCTAATGAAGTGGTTGAGAATGAAATAATCGAAGTTTCATTAACTGTTGGTGGTTCTTCGTAAGGTATAAGTTAAATTAGAGTCTTAGGTTTCTCATTAAATAAAGAGAGACTTAAGCTCTTTTTTTGTCAGTAAATTAAATTTAAGGCTAAGTTAAAGTTGATTTTCATATGCGACTAAATAGCATTTATACACTTCAAAACGATTTTTGAATATGATGAGTATACATGAGAATTAATACTTGATGTTGAAAAGAGGTATATTATGAATCAATTTTCGGGGATGCCAATTCAACAAAATAATCCGGGGCCATCAGACAGTTTTGTAAATTTAATAATTCAACAGATGAATGAAAAGCCAACCGAATATGAATATCGATCTATTAATGAGTTTGAAAGTATGTTGCGAAAAAATATCATTTTAAGTGCAAGAGCTATGTATAAAAGTAGATTGCGTTTTGCAATTTTTCAAAGGTCTAGATGTAATCCAATGTACTGGCAATTAATGAGAACAGGAGGATTCCTATTGAGGCAAGGTGTAAAACCTTCCGACGCGATTAAAGATATTTACTATAACAGTTCATATTATGCTTTTGAATGTGCAACGGCTATGGTCATTATCTATTACCATGCACTTCTAAATCTTATAGGTGAAAACTTATTTAATCAGATTTTTCAACGCATTTATTTATACGGCTGGCATGCTGATCCCGACTTAGGTATCAATGCATATTCAGACATCTTTTACCCCGGTGATGTCGTATATTTTCAAAATCCAGATTTTAATCCACTAACCCCTGAGTGGAGAGGAGAAAATGCCGTTGTTCTAGGAGATGGGACGTATTTTGGACATGGTTTAGGAATATTCACAGCCGAACAAATGATTTATGCCCTTAATCAAAGGAGAAGACCAGGATCATTCAGGTCAGCCTACATGAGTAATTTAGTTACAAGACCGAATTTTAAACATTTGGCCCAATTATCGAATTGGCAACGAGACCATGTAGTTAATAAAAAGAAGAGTATAATCGTCCATCATAATGAAAGTTCGATTTCATTTGATTATCATCAGTACTTGTTAAATTTGTTCACTTATTTTTAAAAAAAGTTAAGGCAATTAAAATAATTGTGAAGAAGAAAATTAATAAAAAACTACAACAACTTATTTCAACTAACGGTATTAGATAGTGAAATTAAGATGGAGGGATTGCGAATAAGCGATCCCTTCTATTTGTTTATAGTTATTTAATTAGAGAAATGCATAAGAAACAAATAGTAAAAGAACACATTAAAAAAATAATAATAAAATTTCACGTACCGTACTAAATCTAAAATAATGAATTATTTAGTTATTAATAGTAAAACAGTTACCCAAAACCCTATTTTAGTAGAAGAACAAACTTAAATATAGGCAATTTTAAATTAAGAAAGTAGCTCCATTTTTGAAAGAGAAGAATATCATACATAGCAACTTATTATGTCATACCTAAACTTTTTAATTTGAAAGGAAATCAAAATGATTTTGTAGAAGTATTCTACTATATAAATTTTACCAAAGGACTGAGATCTCTTGAATACATTATTGTTAACAGGTTTTGAACCTTTTTTGAACTTTTCAATTAATCCTACTGAAGAAATAGTGAAAGAATTAAATGGTCAGGTCGTCGGTTCTTATCAAATAATCGGCAAAGTTTTACCTGTAGATTTTAATACAGCTGGTAATGAGTTACTAAATTTATTCCATACTTATAATCCTTCTGCAGTCATTTCATTAGGTTTAGCCGGTGGAAGATATAAAATAACGCCAGAGCGAATTGCGATTAATTGTAATGATGGTGCTGCAGATAACAAGGGAAATAAATATGTAGGTTCAAAAATTGATCCAGAAGGACAAGATGGATTATTTACAACACTTCCAATTCAGATCATTGTTGATGAATTAAACGAACGTAATTTACCTGCAGAAATTTCAAATACTGCCGGGACTTATTTGTGTAATAACGTTATGTATCAAATGCTAAATGAACTACAGAAATTAGGAAAACAAATTCCAAGTGGTTTTATCCATATACCTGCTTCTCATGAGCTAGCAGTAATTGACCGAAAGTTACCAAGTTGGTCACAGAGTGATTTGACGAATGCAATTAGGCTTGTAATAGAAGTTATTAGTAGAAATGACTAAACCAAAAATGACTATTTCTTCCAATAGGTTGACAACCAATAATCTTACTAGAAGACTCTCAAACTACTGGAGGCTAAGAAACATCCGTTATATTTTCAGAGCTTTGGAAAATTGTACATTTACAACAAGGAAATACAATTCAATTAATACCAATTGAACTAGATGAGGCGAGAATTTTAAATAAAAAGCTTCATATATTTTGAAATGTTTACAAATTAAATGTAGAAATAAGGAGGGTTAAGATGGAAGATTTACTGACTAAGTTATTTGATGCAACAGAAAAAGGAGAAATTAACAAGGTTAAGGAAATATTGCACAAACAGCAAGGTTTAATTGATAAAGAAAATGAGCATGGACTAACATTACTTGGTATTGCGGCACATTTTGGTCAGTTTGAAGTAGTGAAATCCTTAGTAAAACACGGTGCGAAAATTAACGCTATATCACATTCTAAGCTTTCATTTATACCGAAAAATACTGCTCTACATGCAGCAATTGCAGGTGCTAAATCGAAAGAAGTTATTGAATTTCTATTAACTAATGGTGCAGATCCGAATATTACTGATAGTGAAGGTCATACGGCTTTACATATTGCAGCATTTGAAGGGAATATTGCAATTGCTAAGCTTTTGATAATGAACGGAGCTAAAATTAAAAATAACAATTCTGGTAAAACTCCTCTCGAAATTGCTGAAGAACGTGGGAATTCAGAATTTATTAGTTTCATTAAAGAAGTGACAATTTAAGTTGATAGAAGTGTTGTGAATGCTGTTTTATCACAACACTTTTTGTTATGATAAAGAAAAAGTCTAGAAAAAGAGGAATACGTATTGAGAATCAATGTTTTTATTAGCGCTTCAGGATATTGTTCTAGAAGAGCTGCAGAACGACTAGTTGCATTGGGACAAGTAAAAATTAATGGTCTAATTGCTGAAAAAAACAGCTTAGTTGAAGAAAATGATATTGTACAAGTAAATGATGAAGTGATTCAATTAACAAGTGAAAAAGACTATATCATTTTAAATAAACCTGTAGGTATTACTTGTACTGGTTTACGTACTGTTGAAGGGAATATTATCGATTTTGTAAATTATCCAAAGAGACTTTTTCCAATTGGAAGGCTAGATAAAGATTCTGAGGGACTAATTATCCTTACAAATGATGGTCCTATTGCGCATAAAATTTTACATAGTGAACATGGTCACGAAAAAGAGTATATTGTCACTGTCGATCATCCAATTGACGAAGAATTTATTAATGGCATGTCAAATGGCGTTCTCGTTGGGAATGTAGTAACAAAAAGATGTAAAGTTTCGATGATTGATGAATATACATTTCGAATTATTTTAACACAAGGTTTAAATAGACAAATTCGAAAGATGGCAAAAAGCTTTGGTTTTAAAGTCGTTAAATTACAGAGAATTCGAATTATGAATATCCAATTGGAAAATCTAGAAATAGGCAAATGGAGGAATTTAACGGAAAAAGAGTTAATTCATTTAAAAGACCAATTGAAAGAGGAAGAGTCAAATGAAAATTTTAATTGATGCAGATGGCTGTCCAGTCGTTACAGAAACAATAAACATTGCAGCTGAATTTAATATAGATGTCCTTTTATTATGTGATACTGCTCATATTATGCAAAGAGAAGGTGCAAAAACAATTGTCATTTCACAAGGCGCAGACGCTGTTGACTTTGCGTTAGTCAACCGAGTTTCAAAAGGAGATGTCATTATTACACAGGATTATGGACTTGCTGCCATGGTCTTATCAAAACAGGCATATGTACTAAATCAGAATGGCTTTCAATATACAAATGAAAATATCGATTCGTTACTACATACCCGATATGTTTCTAAGAAAATTAGAAATGCTGGTGGAAGAGTGAAGGGACCAAAAAAACGTCAAAAAGAAGATAATGCAAATTTTGAAAAAGGCTTAAGAAGTCTACTTAGTTCCATTACTTTATAGTAAAATAGTGTAGTAATTATAAAAAGTAAAAAGGAGGTAAGCATGTTATCACTAGCAAGAGAAAATCTAAAAAAGTATTTTGGTTATGAAAACTTTAGAACCGGACAAGAGCAAATTATTGAACGAGTTTTATCTGGTAAACATACCGCGGGCATTATGCCAACTGGTGGTGGAAAGTCGATCTGTTATCAAATTCCAGCGACAATTCTTCAAGGAGTAACCCTCGTCATTTCTCCTTTAATCTCTTTAATGAAAGACCAGGTAGATGCATTGCAACAAGTAGGTATACCTTCCACATTTATTAATAGTTCACTATCATATCATGAAGTAAATGAGAGAATGATGGATTTAAGTTATGGTGAATACAAAATTCTATATGTAGCTCCTGAAAGATTAGAGTCAGAGAGCTTTATAAATGAATTAAAAAAATTACCGATTTTACTTGTAGCAGTTGATGAAGCTCACTGTATTTCTTCATGGGGACATGATTTTAGACCAAGTTACTTGCGTATAAAAAACTTGATTCAAGAGCTACCAACTAATCCAACAATATTAGCTCTTACTGCCACTGCAACACCTCAAGTTAAATCAGATATTTGTAATCAATTAGGAATTAACGAGGAAACTACAATCATCACAGGTTTTGAAAGAGAAAATTTGTCATTCAAAGTCATTAGGGGACAAAATCGATTAGACTATATTTCGAATTACATAAAGCAAAATAAAAACGAATCTGGCATTATTTACGCTGCTACTAGGAAAGAAGTAGATAATGTAACAAATAAACTTTTAAAACTCGGTATTTCAGTTGGTAAATATCATGCAGGATTAAGCGATGCAGAGCGGTCAAAACAACAGGATGCATTTTTACAAGATAATATCAATGTTATGGTTGCAACAAATGCCTTTGGTATGGGAATTGATAAAAGTAATGTGCGATTTGTCATCCATTATCAAATGTCTAAAAATATGGAAAGCTATTATCAAGAAGCTGGAAGAGCGGGCAGAGATGGATTAGAAAGTGAATGCATTTTACTTTTTAATGCACAAGATGTACAAATACAAAGATTTTTAATTGAGCAATCAACCTTTGATCAATCAAGACTAAAACAAGAAATTTCGAAGCTACAATCTATGAAGGATTATAGTTATTGTGAAACCTGCTTACAGGCATTTATATTAAGATATTTTGGTGATGAAAATGATCACACCTGTGGTAAATGTAGTAATTGTATTGATCAACGAACTTCAATTGATATTACAATCGATGCCCAAATTGTTTTATCATGTATTATCCGAATGGGAGAAAGATTCGGTAAAACGATGGTTGCATCAGTTTTAACCGGTTCAACGAATAAAAAATTACTAGACTTTAATTTTAATACATTAACCACATACGGATTATTCAGAGATCGAACGCTTAAAAATGTGGGAGATTTAATTGATTATTTAACATCTGAACAATATATTGGTGTTACAAGTGGTAAATTCCCGTTATTAACAGTAACAAATAGTGGAAGGGAAGTACTATTAAATAAAGTTAAAGTAATGAAAAAAGAAGAGATTAAAGTTACTGAAACATCAACCGTAGATAATGATTTATTTAATCAATTACGTAGTTTGCGTAAAGAAATTGCTACTGAGCTTGGTGTACCACCATTTGTCGTTTTTTCTGATAGTACTTTAAGAGATTTATGTAATTTACTTCCTACAACTGAGGATGAGTTCCTAAAAGCAAAAGGTGTTGGATTACAAAAACAGCAAAAATTTGGTAAGCAATTTATAGAAGTGATTAAGAACTATAAAGAAGAAAATCAGATTGAAGAAGGGACAACAATACCAAAAGCTTCAGCAATAAAAAAAGTACCTTCTCACACAATATCCTATGAATCTTATCAAAACGGACTTACAATTTCTGAAATTGCAAAAGAAAGAGGATTAAATACAACTACAGTAGAAAATCATATTCTGCAAGGTGCAATGGAGGATCATCATTTTGATTGGGATGAAATCGTTCCATATGATATTGAAAAACAAATCAAAGAAGTAATCAATACAGTTGGAAGTGAAAAATTAAGACCAATAAAGGATGAATTACCTGCAGAGATTAGTTATTTTATGATAAAAGCAGTGCTTATGAAATCTGTAACTTAATAAAAAATTCATTAATGAGAAGAGCTTCCATGTAGAATTGGAAGCTCTTTAACTTTTAGATTATTTCTTAATAGCATTTACTTTAATTTGTTTACTTTCCTTACTTTCATTATGAAGACGATCAACTGCAGTTATTTCATAAGTATAATCTTGATCTTTAATGGCTGTTGTATCGATATATGATGTTTTCCCGTTGTCTGATTTGCGAACAGTCGTTAAGATATTTCTTGGATCATTAATGTTACCACTATGAGATCCATCAAAACGGTAAACAACATAATAGGAAACATCTTTATCGTTTGGATGAGTATTTAAAGTAAGCTGAATGCCATCATTTGTTCGAACAGCTTTATCAAATTTTGGTTTCTTTGGTGCTTGATCATCTAACCAAGGCATTGAAGGAATTAACGCTTTAGTTTTATATACATCCCCACTTAATCGATCTTTAATTCCAAGTGGATTTCGATTCAAGTCTTTAATTGAAAAATGCATACTTCCTTTTATTTCAGGAATTGTACGATTTAAAGCAATTTGATTTGGTAATTCGTCAGGCTTTGCCCACGCTTCATTGTTAGCATTAATTTTGTAATCAGCTTGTCCAATATATAAATCTACATTCTTGCCTTTAACTTCATTGGACCACCAATTTGCAAGAGTATCGTAAGCGGCTGCATCAAATCCGATATTCCAGTAAATTTGAGGTGTAATATAATCTAGATAATCTTTATTAATCCATTCTCTCGTATCTGCGAAAAGATCATCATAATTTGTTTGACCAGCTGTTGTATTTGAACCAGTAGGATCTTTTGCTATATTTCGCCAAACTCCAAATGGACTAATTCCAAATTTTACATAAGATTTCTCATTTTTAATAGAAGTATGAAGAAGTTTTACGAATTGATTAACATTGTCACGACGCCAATCATCTATATTAGCAAATTTTTCTTTACCGTATTTTTCATATGAAACTCGATCAGGGAATTCTTGACCCGCAATACGATATGGATAAAAATAATCGTCTAAATGTACTGCATCGATATCATATTTTTTTACAACTTCCATCATTCCATCAATAATAAATTGACGAGTATCAGGATTACCTGGATCAAAATATAATTGCTTTCCGTATGGAATTACCCAATCAGGATGTTTTCTTGCAGGATGATTTTCGGCTAAAGTATTTAAGTCGTCTAATGTCGCATCACCTGGTGTAGTACGTGGCATTGTAATACGATATGGATTAAACCAAGCGTGAAATTCAATATTACGTTTATGTGCTTCTTCAACCATAAATGCAAGGGGATCATAACCTGGATCTTTACCTTGTGTACCAGTTAAGAATTTAGACCAAGGACCATATTCAGAAGGATAAAAGGCATCAGCCGTCGGTTTAATTTGTACAACGACTGAATTCATCCCCATTTTTTCTACATCGTTTAATAGTTTAATAAACTCCGACTTTTGTTGCATTTCAGACAATCCAGTTGCTGATGGCCAATCAATATTTGTAACTGATGCAATCCAAGCTGCTCGTAGTTCATGCTTTGGAGGGACTGAATACTGTGAAGTAGATTCAGCTTGAACAATTTGAATTTGTTGAAATAATAGAGATGCACCTACAGTTGCAGCAATCGCATATTTTCCAAGTTTTCTTTTCTTCATAAGTGTTCCACCTTACTTTCTATTATATTAGTAGCGCTTACATACTATTAAACTACCAAAGTTGGAAAGTATTGTCTATAAAAAATGAAATAAAATTTCAAAATAATCTTAAAAATTAAGAAATTAAATTTCGGTTTATTGAAATTTTAGTGAAATCTTACCTCTATAAAACATTTTATTATTAACCGAATATAGATTGAATTGTCTAAAATTGTTAAAATAAATAAAGTAAGTATATTTGTATCTATTAAAGGTCATATAAGGAATGAACATACATAATTAATCTAAATATTATGAGACAAGAGAGGATCTAAATTTGAAAATAAGTCAATTAATTGCAAATAATATTAATAAATTAGATGCAATTTTACCCGAGAATCACTCGTTAGGAATTGCAGGATTATCTGGTTCTGGTAAAACAACTTTTTGTCAAACAATTGGTGAGGAATCAAAGAAGAGACTAGTTTCTTTATTACCAAAGGCAGAATATCAATATTTATTTCCAAACATTATGGAAACAAACTTTAGTGCGATTAAAATGGAAGAAGTGCCATTAGTACTTTTTCTTGGTAAATCTTCTATTTCTACTAATCCACGTTCTACACTTGGAACTCATACTGGTGTTTTTAAAGACATCCGTGTAAGGCTTGCAGAAATATTTAATCAATCTCCTGAAGTTTTTTCATTCAATAATGAATTAGGCTGGTGTCCTGATTGTAAAGGTCGCGGCATTACGAAAAATGTAGAATGTAAAAAATGTAAAGGAAATCGTTATAATCAAAAAGTTGAGGAATATAAAATTGAGGTATTTGAGCGACCACATTCTATTTCAGATATTAATAACTTAAGTGTAGAAACAATCTTATCTCTTGCAGATGAATTACATATTAGCGAAGCAAAACGGCACTTACTTAATAATATAATTAAAATGAATATTGGTTATTTATCATTAAATCGAATTACCGGAACTTTATCTGGTGGAGAATTAACTCGACTTTACTTAGCCGAATTTATGGCAACTAGTGAAAATACAACTATTATTATTGATGAAATTTCGGTTGGTCTTGATCATGAAACTTTAAATAGAATTTTAGATGAGATAAAAGAATTAGGATTTAAAAACCAAATATGGTTAATTGACCATTCCGATACAGTGCTAAACGCGACAGATGATCAAGTATTTTTCGGACCTGGAAGTGGTAAATATGGAGGGAAAATAGTAGAGGAATCTCCGCGACCAAAGCCTATTTATTGGGAACGAAATCAGGATATGCCAAGTGAGTATTATGAATTTAAAGATTTACATTGTCGTAATATCCAAATTCCAGAAATTCAAATCCCTAAAAATAGACTAATAACATTTACCGGTGAGTCTGGATGTGGTAAATCAACTCTTGTAAATGAGTGTATGTCTAGAGATTTTTTTAAGCGATATCCAAAAGATAAATTAGTGATGGTTGGACAGGATCGCAACCAATCAATTACGAGTCGTTCAACAGTTGCTACATTTTTAGATATAAAAAGAAAGCTAACAAAATATAGTGATGAAATTGATGATATTTTCCAACGCTCAATCGAAGATATTATTGAGGAACTTCCGAACGAAGATATCGCACATAAGCGATTAAGCTTACTAATCAAACTCGGTCTTGGCTATCTTACCTTAGAAAGAAAAACACAAACACTATCAACTGGTGAATTTCAATGTGTCCATTTAGTTTCTGAATTATTTTCGAATTCAAGAAATCCACATACACTATTCATTTTTGATGAACCGTCAAAAGGTTTATCACAAAATATTTTAAATCAATTCATCGATAGTGTTCGAGAAATTCTAAAAGATGAATCGATCACCATAATGATGATTGAACATAATGCATATATGTTAGAAAGCTCAGATTATATAGTAGATTTTGGCAAAAGAAAGATCACTCCTGTTGAACAACTAGATGTTGTCAGTCATGATGACTATTTTAATCATAAAAAAACAAATAAAGCAAAGCGTCAAACGCATATTCCATCAGCCCTTAAGGTACAAAATGGAGTTCGTTATATACAAGAAAATCATATAAATTATTTTAAAAATGCAGAAAACATCTATAAAGGTGGAATTTTAAAAAGTCTTTCATCAATGGCAAGACTTATTTATGGAGAATATGAATCTGATGCGATTGTTCCAGTTATCGCAATTGATTTAGAAAGACACTTATATAGTCAATATACATTTTTATATGAAATTGGCGGACTAATTAATCAGATTGTAGCCTCACATCCGACTAACAAAGATACAAGAAGTTTTGACTTTTATACCCAAGAAAATCATTGTCCATCCTGCTCTGGTCGTCGAGTAATAGAAAAGTTTGATATTGATGTTGTCATTCAAGACAAAAAGGTTCCATTTTGGGAAGGTTTATTACATCCTGATGTAATGGAAGTTTTAAAATATTACCAATATCCTAAATTACAATTCCTTTTTGATGAAATTAAAAAGGAACTTGGACAGGATATTAGTAAAAGCTATAATGAGATGTCTGAAGCAGAGAAACATACTTTTTTATATGGTTACTGGGATAAAACGTTTTACGACAAAGCAGGTAAGACGCAAAGATTATGGGAAGGCTTTAATATTATTATTGGAAGATATATGTCTATTTCCAAATCATCTATTAAAGAGAGTATGAAAACTTCAAAAGAACAAGTCTTATGTCCAATTTGTGATGGTACAGTATTAAACCACCGCAAAAAATTAATGTTCGGTGAATGTGATATTCGTGAAATAATAAATCAACCTGTAGATCAAGTAATTAAAACAGTTGGCCAGCTGCCAGTCTTAGAAAAAATAAAATCGATTGTAGGTGGAGACACTAACACTAATTTGACAGTAGACGCTTCATTACTTACTCGAGAGCAACAAGTTGCTTTAAAAATGCTTGAAATACAACAAGCAAGTTTTGTTGGATATGAAATAGTCTTACAAAATGCATTGCCATTTTGGGATCGTTTGAAAGCGAATATTGAAGAAATAAGCAGTAAAAACTTAGTAACAATCACTGATTTTAAAGATATATTTGAAACTAGAGAAGATATTATTGACAAATATTTCACAAATGGTAAATTCAAAAAATTAACATATGTTTATGAAGCATTTGGATATAAAAAAATTGTTACACTAATTAATAAAGTAAAAGCAAGTAATCCTTGTCCTTTCTGTAAAGGGAAAAAAGTGATCTCTGAAGATAATCTTCATGATGGGATACATAAATTAACTATTCCATGTGTTAGCTGTTTAGCTAGTGGGATTAATGAGAATGGACGTCAACAGCTTGTTGAAGGAGTAGACGTTCAAACATGGCTTACTGGTAAAGTATGTGATATTGTTCCAGATCACTTATCATCAGAAGATGTTAAAGATATTCCAATTTTTAATCGCATAAGGGAATTAAATAAAAAAGATATGATGGCAGTATATCAATGTTTGATTCAAAATAATTAACGACAAAAAAGCTCATTTCAACGAAAATTCGAAATGAGTTTTTTTGTTTTAAATATAACTTTTAATGATTAAATAAATATGTCAATATAACGGTTGGAATTGTTGGAAAACTTACATAGAATATAGTTCACAATTTATACATGGTAATAAAACAGAATATTTAGTACTATAGATTTGTAGCAAAAAGGTTTTTCTAAAAATTATTAAAAATAATAGAAGAATAATAAATCAAAAAACAATATATAAAATGAAAGTAGGAGATATGGTGAATCATTTAAATTTAGGTAGGAACTTAAAAATATCAGCGGGTTTAACAGTATTTGTAATTTTCTTGATGACATATCTTTTAAATTAATAATTGTTAATATAATAAATTAATCTATAAGCTCATTTGTAAATTACAAGTGAGTTTTTTATATTACTTTTATAACTAAAAAATTCTCTATATCATTTCATTTGTATACTAAAAAAACAGAACATACATTCTGGTGCTTTGGATATACTTATGGTAAAATTAGGTAGAGTAGAGTTGTGGTAGGTGCCTTTCTTCGCTAAGAAGGGAGGTGGTAAGGTGACTGGTTATGAGATTGCAAATTTAATTATTCAATGTGTTGGAATAACTGCAACTGTAATCTTGAGTATAATCGGTATTATCATTTCTATTAGCAAAAAAAAATAACCACCCTACCCCTCGAATGGTTGTGGTGATTATTTCTTCACTGGGATCCGAGGAAAGCAACTTTACAATTACTACTCGGAAGGGGTGTGTTCACAGCACATCCCTTTTTAGTATATTCTTTATGATTTCATTATAGTCCTTTTAGAATAATTTGACAATGAAGTTACAGTTCTTTTCGCGGTGTTTAACTAGTTTGCAATTTTTTCATTTGAATTTTGTGATACTTTTTTTGGCGAATTCAATAACAAAATTAAAGCAATACCAATAAATGTCATGAAAATTCCAATTACTTGTGTTGTTGTTGGCTTAAATCCAGTAATTACTGTGTCTAATACAATCGCAACTGCAGGATCTAAGAATGTTAAAACAGCAATCATATTAGAAGGTAAAAATCGAATATTACCAAAAAATAATGCATAAATGATGCCCGTATGTACAAATCCAATAATTAAAATAAAACTCCAGTTTTCAAGATTCAAATGCTGAAAAGAACCAAATTTTACAAAAGGGATTAATAATAGAAAGCCTAATGTTGTCTGAAGTAGTGTAGTAAAGTACGAGCTTGTTTGTGTAATTCCTTTATTTACAATCATTAAAAATCCATAAAAGATTGCAGCAAGAAATGCCCAAATTACACCAGAAGAAAGGAATTTATCAATTGTAAAATCAGAATTAATACCGGATAAAAGGATTGATCCTATAAAACTACTTAATACTCCTAGTAAAGGAACGAGTGTAATTTTTTCCTTATAAATTAAACTTCCTAATAAGAATAAAATAACTGGAGCTAAGTAATAGATTGAAATTGAGATTGTAACTGATAGATTTTCGAATGATTTAAATAAAAATACCCAGTTTAAAACTAATAAGATCCCACTAAATAACGAAAGTGTTATATCTTTCTTATTAAATGATTCTTTTTTTGCTAATCCTGAAAAATACCAGACAGAAATTAAAAATATGCTTGCAAACGCACATCTAATAAAAACTAAATCTATAGCTTTCAAACCAGTTTTAGGTGCGACGAAACCTACTGTTCCGAATGTAGCCATTGCAAAAATGATACTAATTGTCGCCTTTTTATTTACAGTCAATTTCCCCAATATGTATCACATCCGTTTCATTTGTAATCTCAATATTCTGTCAAATAAGTATATACTAAACATAACTATTATTTCAATGATATAAAATTCCTTTAACGTCTACACTAACTCAAAATTATTGACTAAGTTTTCTTTAAATTCAGTATGAAATATTAGGCAAATATTTTGTTTTCATTTATACTATAATTTGTAGTTTTAAAGAGTTTTTGGTAAAAGATTTTCAAAATACAGAGACAATAAATTTAAAATGTGTGAGGGGAATTTAAATGAATATCGTCGTAGTAAATGGTTCACCAAGAGCAAATGGTAGAACTAGATTCTTAGCAAAACAAATTGCAGAGTCTAATAATTATTCAATTTTAGATTTAGCATTTGAACAAGTTCCTCTATATAACGGAGAAGCTGAACAAAAAGAATTAGAATCAGTTAAAGCGATTAAAGAATTACTAGTTAAAGCAGATGGAATCGTGCTTTGTACGCCAGAGTACAATAATGCAATGAGTGGAGCATTAAAAAACTTAGTTGAACTTTTAGGCTCAGAGCCCTTTAAGAAAAAACCAATTTCTTTATTAGCAGTAGCTGGTGGTGGAAAAGGCGGAATTAACGCTTTAAATAATATGAGAACAGTTATTCGTGGTGTATATGGAAATGCATTACCGAAACAATTAGTCTTAGATCCAGTTGATTTCGTAAATGATACAGTTGTAAAACCAGAAGCATTTGCAAAAGTTGCTGATGTAATGGATGAATTAAAAGAATATGTACAAAAAGAAATTTTATATAAAGAATACTTAGAATCAAAATGTGCTTCTAAGTAATATATGAATGGTCCTAATCATTTGGTTAGGACCATTAAAAATAGCTTAACATTATGTTAAGCTTAGAGTAAAAATGATTTGTCATTTACATTTCGAATAGGGAAATTAACTTTATATCGTACTGCAATAATTCGAATAGCAGTTGTAATTAAAAAACAAATGTACAATGAATGTAGTTTTGAAAATTCACCATGTGTAAACAAAATTGATACCGATCCAATTATTGCTGCTATTGCATAAATTTCTTTTTGGAATACAAATGGAATTTCTCTTGCGAAAACATCACGCATGATTCCACCACCAATTCCAGTGATTAATCCCATTGAAATAATTAAAAATGAACCTTTTAAACCATAATCAATTGCTGAATACGAACCAACTGCTGTAAAAACACCAAGACCAATCGCATCAGTTATTATTAAAGTTGATTGGAACTGCAATGTACGTTGATAAAATAACCAAGTTACAATTGAAACTACTGTACTTACAATAAAATATTGAGGTTTTGCAAAAGCATTCGGTACCGTTTGACCTAAAATAATATCACGAATTAATCCCCCGCCTAACGCTGTACATGCAGCTAAAAAAACAACACCGAATAAATCTAATTTCTTTTGAATACCGACCAAAGTACCTGAAATGCTTGCAGCTATAATACCTGCATAAACAAAAACCTCGATTAATATCATTGTTTCTATCCCCTTAATTCCATTTTCATAAGATTCATTTTAGCAACAGGTAAGGCCTATTACAATATTAAAATAATTTTGTAAACGCTTCATTTAAAAAAATTTTTTCTACATAGAAAATTTACAGTTTTTTGCGTTGTTTTGACTCAAATAAATCAGTTTTGGAGGCGCTAAATTGAAAAATATTATCGAATTACAAGACGAAAAAGCATTTGTTTCAGAAATCCATGCAATAATGGTCAAATATAATATTGTCGGCTGTCAAGCAGCTGCTGTTTTTAAAGATAAACTACTTTGGTCTAATGCATTTGGTTATCGTAATTTAGCAACAAAAGAACCTGTTACAGAAAATACAATGTTTCGAATTGCTTCTATAACAAAACTATTTACAGCAACTGCAATCATGCAATTAGTTGAAAGGAATTTAATCGATTTAGATGAAGACATTAGTGTTTATCTAGGATTTAAAGTAAGAAACCCTAATTTTCCAAACAAATGCATTTCATTGAGACAAATTTTAACTCATACGTCTTCACTTAACTCAGATGATGAGTCAAGCAGTGTTTATGCAAAGTATATAAGAGAAGGACATTCAAACTTTTCGTTACATCTAACAGATTTACTTAATGAAAATGGAGAATATTATACAAAGGAAATTTGGGGGAATTGGAAACCAGGAGATAAAACTCAATGGGTGTATTCAAACATTGGTGCCATCATATGTGGAGCAATTATAGAAAAAGTTACTAGAAAGCGATTTGACCAATATATTGAATTAAATATATTTGAACCTTTAAAGATGAAAAATGTAGCTTTCTCATATTCAAATATTAATAAAAACCATGAACTGGCAAATCTTTATGAAATAAATAAAGATACACAGGATTATAAAATTACGATCAATGATGTAAATCAAAAAGAATATGAGAAAACCCACTGGGATCAATATAGTATAGGTAATCACGGAGGTTTATTTGAACCACAAGGGGGACTTAGGACAACAGCGGTTGAATTAAGTAAATTTTTAAGAGCACATATGTTGGATGGGAGTCTAAATGGAAAACAAATTCTAGAACCAAAAACATCAAAATTAATGAAATTAATTCAATGGTCTAGAGTAGAAAAA
The DNA here is from genome assembly GCF_002577195.1 of Bacillus sp. AFS041924. Classification (GTDB taxonomy): domain Bacteria; phylum Bacillota; class Bacilli; order Bacillales; family Bacillaceae_G; genus Gottfriedia. The sequence continues at coordinate 7,075 of NZ_NULG01000094.1, read as the reverse complement.
AATCATTTTTTTCATAAAATGGGGCTTGGTTTTCATATTAGTCACGATTTCTTACCAAATTATGATGAGATGATCGGTCATGCAGGTGAAGCATACGGATTAATCAGCAATTTATATTGGCATGACGAAAAACAATTTGGGATCATATTTATTTTGAATGGATGTCAGTTTGATTTAAACCCGAATACTAGACTTGAAGTAGAGAAAGAATTAGCAGAAGTTATCTATAAACATGTTATCGAAAGTTATATAGAAAATCAGATTTATTAATTACAAAGCCTGGCGGAATCACATTATCAGAAAGTATTGCTTGTAGTTTACCGACGATTCTATATAAACCAACACCTGGTCAAGAGAAAGAGAATTCACGAATATTTGAAAATGCGGGCGCTTCTGTTACAGTAAAATCAATTCAAGAGTTGACATTTTATCTTAATCGAATTCATTTTAAGGCAAATTGTTTGGAACAAATGAAATCTTCATTAACTCGATTAAATAAAGGTTTTAGCGTACAGTTAATTGTTAATGATATTTTTAGTTCAATTTCTAATAATTTTAATAGAGGCTGCCCTAAAAGTCTTATAAAATGACTTTTGGTCAGTCTTTTTTGTTTGTATATGAGGCAATTTCACAAAATGTTCAATCGAGTAAAAATAAAAGATCGATTTAAATGATAAAATTTCCTTGCAGGTACAACAAATAAATTAGTCATTTAAACAGATTAAAAAGAGAGAGCGGATCCACTCACCCTGGATGTATAGACTATTCATCAAGCATGACAAATTGATATTGCTTTGTTAAACAGTGTAATATATAGCTTTCTAACGCTTTAATTGTATGTCTAGGTGCTTCCTCATCTGCACCAACTGTATCCCCATTGTCATGTAATAAAATAATCGAACCTGGTCTTGTTTTGTAATTTAAGCGGTTTAATTCCCTTTACTTCCATGCTTACTACTCCAATCATTTGCCATGACAAACCATAAAATAATCCGGTTTTTTTTTTTGAAATAGGAGCGGTAGTGAAACAAGCCCCCATGATGGACGATAATATAGTGGATCATAATTTATTAATTGTAGGTAATTAATAGAAGGTAATATTATGATGAAATAAGATTAATCTAACTTTTTTTACTAAATAAAGGATAGAAGGATGGTGATAAATTGAGAAAGATTATTTCAATACAGGGTGGAATGGCTGGAGGAAAAACGACTTTAGCGAAAGCATTAGAAAATCAACTTAAAAATTTTAAAGTAAAATATGAAAACCCTTATCCAATTGTTAATAACAGGAATAATTTAAAGCTTGATCTACATACACTAGAGGGGTTTGTTAAAAATCAGCGAATGTTTATCGAGGCAGAAATTAAGCGTTACATTCATTTAAGCAACGATCATATCATTTTAGATCGAGGTCCTGAAGATATCGAATTCTACACACTCTTTTTTCCGATCGCGAACGGTTATTCATGGGATATAGAAAATTTGTTAAAAGATGAATTAACTCAGCTAAGAAAGTGCAGGTCTGATTTGATTATTTACTTAGATGCTGAAATCAAAACGCTTGAAACAAGAAGAGAAAATGATTGGTCAAAACGAAGAAATTCATTTGAACAAAATATGAAATTATATAAATATGAAAAGAATTGGTATAAACAATTTAATACAAAGTTGATAGATGTAAATGAAAAAGATGTTATTGAAGTAGAAAAAACGGTTATACAATTTTTATCGGAGAATGATCTTATATAATAAATACATATGATTGCCACATTAGCAAAAAGGGATTAACCTATAAGTATAGAATATTTACTCTATACGAATCTTATAATCCATTTTTTACTAGTATAGTTTAACAAACAAAGTTGAAAACAAAATATTTTTTGTTTTAATAAAAATTTTTGAGGTGAATAAAATGATCGTAGTTACAACTGAAAAGATTGAAGGATATAAATTAGTTGAGGTAAAGGGACCAGTATTTGGCGTAATTGTTCGTAGTAGAGGATTAGGTGGCGATATTCTTGCTGGTCTAAAAAGTCTTGTCGGTGGAGAAATCAAACAATACACTGCAATGCTTGAGGATGCTAGAAAAGAAGCGATGGATCGAATGACTAAAAACGCTAGTGAAATGGATGCAAATGCAATTATTATGATGCGCTTTGATTCAGGTGAAATTGGTCAAAACATGAGTGAAATTGTCGCTTATGGAACAGCAGTAGTGATAGAGAAAATATAGTGGAAACATTTATTTTCGGATTTTATGGAATTCAGATTTTATTTCTTATTATTTGTTTATTGCTGGGTTATTTTATCTACGATAAACGATCCAATCGTAATCATGGAAATCAAATTCCAGACGGCTTTCAACGAACTAACGAAGTTAACATTGATCCCGTAACAGGCGAGAAAACAAGAGTTTACTATAATCCAGATTCAGGTGAACGTTTTTATAAAAGAGAAAAGTAAATGCAACTATAAAAAACGCCCTTCTTTGGGCGTTTCAGTATGTAGACTAAGTTTCAAGTGTTTGGTTTTTTATTCTGCAATTAAACTTTAAACCTATTTCATTGTTGAACCGATTAATTCAAGCATATCAGCAAAATCAAAAGGTGATTTTGATTTTACTGTTTCGGCAAATTGTGATACAAGTTTTAATGTTTCTATGCTTTCAACGGGATGATGGCCTGCAGCACTTTCAGCTGATAACATGACTGCATTCGTTCCATCCATCACAGCTTGAAATACATCAGTTACTTCAGCTCTCGTAGGTAATGAATGATCAACCATTGATTGTAGCATTTGAGTTGCGGTAATTACATAAGTCCCCGATGAATTACATTCATGAATCATTGCTCCTTGTAATAGAGGAATCCATTGATAAGGAAGTTCAACACCTAAATCGCCACGAGCAATCATAATTGCATCAGTTTCTTTAATAATTTCTTGGAAATTTTTTATAGCTTCGATAGTTTCTATTTTTGCTATTAATCGCGGTTTTTTCTCACTTTTTGATTGCATAAAGCTTCTTATTTCTTGTAAATGCGATGCTCGTCGAATAAACGAGCAAGCAATAAAGTCTAAACCTTCTTGCAAAATAAATTCAATGTCATTAAGGTCTTTATCAGTAATAGCGGGTAAACTTGTCACAACACCTGGCAAATTAACTCCTTTATGCGAAGAAATTTCCCCGCCATTTTTGACAGATGTGACGATCTTATTTTGCTCGACATTTTCAACTAATAATTCAACTCCGCCATCATTAATTAAAATTCGATTTCCTTTTTTTATATCGTTTATTAAGCCTTTATAATCAACACTCGCTTGATTTTGATCACCTGTCATTTCATCGATTAAGAGTGTAAAGGTTTGATTAGTTTCCAGAATAATTTTTTCACCTTCAATTTTTCCTAATCGAATTTTTGGACCTTGGAGGTCTCCTAAAATTTTGATTTCTTTTCCTGTTTCTAAACTGATTGCTCTTATTAAATCAATCACATTTTTATGACTTTCATGCGTTCCATGCGAAAAGTTCAACCTAGCAATCGTCATACCATGCTCAATCAATTCAGACAGTACTTTTTTATCAAAACTAGCTGGCCCAATCGTACAAATTCGATCAATTGTCATATCTATCGCCTCCATTTACTGGAATTATTATGCCCAAGAAATAGTAGAAGAATCTGATTGTTTTTCTGAAGTGTACTTTAGATGTTTTATCTTTTAAAAGATTATTTGAGAGGACGAGAAAATGATTAACTATTCAGGAACACCTATACTAGAAACAGAACGATTAATTCTTAGAAAAGTAGAGCATAAAGATTCACAAAGTATATTTAACAACTGGCTTTCTGATGATCGGGTGATGGATAATTTAATAAAGGGAGCACATAAATCCATTGAAGAAACGATTGAAAGAGTTAATGAAATAGTAAAAAATTATACCTCAAAGGAGTTTTGTTATTGGGGCATCGAATTGAAATCGACGAGTGAACTAATAGGCGCAATCGATTTTTATAATTTTGATAATGCTACTGAAAATTGTGAAGTTGGTTATTGCCTTGGATACAATTGGTGGAATCAAGGCTATGGGACTGAAGCTTTAAAGGCAGTTCTAGAATATGGGTTTAGACAGATGAATATTCACAAAATTTCTGCGGCACATAATACTGATAATCCTGCTTCAGGTAAAATTTTGGAAAAGGTTCGTATGAATAAAGAAGGAATCATCCGACATATGATTCGTAATTCTAAAAATCAATATAAAGATTGTGCTATATATGGAATGCTCCAGGATGATTATCTAAATTAATCATAATTTCTATATTTTGACATTTTTCTACTTTGAATAAAGGAATTCAAATAACAAATAAAGAATAATACTAATTGATTAAAATCTAGTGTGAGGTGAATCTAACGGTGATTAAACAAAAAGAATTAAAAGTTGTAATTGGAGCAGGGGAATATAACAATAATCCAAATTGGATTCAAACTCAAGAAGAAGAGCTTAACTTATTAGATCAGTCTACTTGGGAAAGTAAATTTGAAAAAAATTCAATCACAGCTATTTTAGCTGAACATGTTTGGGAACATCTTACATATGAAGAAGGCATAGAGTCTGCTAAAATTTGTTATGAATATTTAAAACCATCAGGCTATATTCGCTGTGCGGTACCAGATGGATTTTTTAATGATGAAACGTATCAAAATATCGTTAAAGTTGGTGGACCAGGTCCAAAAGATCATCCTGCTGCAAGCCATAAAATAGTCTATAACTTTAAAACACTAGTTAACATGTTTGAAACAGCGGGTTTTGAAGTTAATCTACTAGAATATTGTGATGAAGAAGGCAATTTTCAAGCGAACGATTGGGAAGGTAAAGATGGTGTTATTTTCCGTTCAAAAAAATATGATCCAAGAAATCATGGAGAGAAAGTCTTATTCCCTTCAATAATAGTAGACGCAGTAAAACTTTAATTTAATAATCATTCCAATAAGTATCAAATTTTTAGGACTTTGTCAACACACTAAAAGAACTGAAGCTCCACTTCAGTTCTTTTAGTCATTTTTACTAATATATCATAATATCCCTAATTGCTTTTGTAATACGATCGATTTGACCTTGAAACATCATTGAGGGAATAAAAATTGATTCTTCGGGATGGTTAATGACAATAAAAGCACTATGCGAAGGAGTTTCCTTATAACGATATTGTAAATTTACTCGTGTAATATGATGAGCTGGAATCGTCCGCTTAAAGCCCCAATGTTCGTATGTCACGCCATTTTCGTTAATCCTAATCACCATACTATGAATATAACCGATATAAACTAAGAAGATTAACCCAACAGTAGCCATTATAATATATGACTTTATCGTATTAGGAAATCCATGTTCATTTACATAAAAAAGTAAAGAGCCCATACAAATCATAAACAAGATTGAAACTAAAAAATTGGAAAGTCTACCACTGCTACGAAATTCCATTTTTGATACACCTCTTTCATATTAATATAGTTTAAGCAAAAACTTTTAATATTAAAGGTAAGATGATATCTTTCATATGATTTGTATTTAGAATTTCCATTAATGTGGCATTGCCACAATCAGAAACTTAACATGAAATACAATTTATCCAAATTTGAAAATTGATATAAAAGGTAGGGGTTAAAATATGAAAATACAACCTCAAAATTTTAAGATTAATGGTCTTCAATATGTTATTAGACCTGCATTAATTCATGATGCAAAACAATTATCTAGTTTGAGAGTACAAATTGATGGTGAAACAGAAAATTTAGACAGAGAAGCAGGAGAGGCATTTATTGACATTAAAGGCTTTGAAGAACTAATTATTTCAGATAAGGAAAGTGTAAAAAATTTATTTCTAGTTGCTGAGGCTCAAGATAAAATAGTAGGCTTTTCTAGATGTGAAGGTAATCAATTAAAGAGACTTTCGCATAAAGTAGAATTTGGTGTGTGTGTCTTAAAAGATTATTGGGGACACGGAATCGGAAAGAATTTATTAAAAGCATCGATTTCCTTTGCAGACACTAATGAAATTCATAAAATTAGTTTAAGTGTTTTAGAAACAAATGAAACAGCAATTAATCTTTATGAAAAGCTAGGCTTTGAAATTGAAGGGGTATTAAAAAACGATAAGTTACTTTCTGATGGGAATTTTTACAACACGATCTTAATGGGAAGGTTTAAAAAATAAATTTCTAAAAGTCAATAAGCTGAATGGTTCCTATTTATTTGATATTGAATTTAATAGGAACAATCTATCAAAAGTTACATTTTAACTATTATAAAATGAATTTTCAGAAAAATCTAGAGTGCAATTTTTTCATAGCATAAATATTCGAATTAATTGATTAAAAGATACTTTATGAGTCTTTGTATAAAGTTGATTCTCGAGTTCAGTATGAGATAGCGCACTATGTACTTTTACAAAAGAAAATAAAGTTCTATAATTAAATCATTAAAAATTGTTTGGAGGGTTTAAATTGACATCAGAACAAGTCATACCGTTTATATCAGAGCAAAGGATTACTCCATTTCTTACTTTTCGCGGCAATGCTGAAGAAGCAATGAATTATTATGTTCGTACTTTTCCTAATTCAAAAATTGTATCACTTAGAAGAATTACAAATAATGACAGAGGTGTAGAAGGAAAAATCCTGAATGGCATCATTGAAATTTTAGGTCAGAATTTTATGGTTTTAGATATGGAACAAGAATCTTGTCCAAAATTTACTTGGGCTGTTTCATTTTACATAGAATGCAATGACGATGCGGAGTTCGATCTAATTTTTAATGGGTTGAAGAGTGAGGGGCAAGTGCTCATGGGACCAGTAGAAATGTATGATTTTAGTAAAGCAACCTGGGTTACTGATTGTTTTGGTGTTACTTGGCAACTAGTGTTAAGAAAAAGAAAATCTTAAATCTTCAGAAATTAGTTTTGAACTATTCAATCATCTGTAATTAAATTTCAGTTTAATGTAGAAGCAGTCGCTTTAGATTCAGGTTATCTTACAAGTCCAATCTGTAAAGGATTAACTGAGAGAAAAATAT
>NZ_NULG01000093.1 GCF_002577195.1 Bacillus sp. AFS041924 | reverse complement strand
AAGAGTGTGTAGTATGTCCATTGTTGGAACAGTGTACAAAATCAAAAAATCATCAAAAAGTAGTAACACTTCATGTTTGGGAAGAACAAAAAGAGAAAGTTCGATTAAATAGACTTTCAAAATCTGGAAAATTATTTTATAAATATCGAAAAGAACAAGTTGAGCGTAGTTTCGCAGATTCAAAAGAGCTGGACTACGCTATTATAAGTTACGCGGAATTAAAGGAGCTACAGAACAAGCATTGCTTTCAGCTGTAGTTCAGAACATAAAGAAGATCGCAATGCATCTAGCACGTACAGCATAGGTGTATTTTTTTGTTTATAACACTATTTTTTTCGATTAAATCAACTAAGAAAGATGGAATAAAAAAGAGTGTAGAGAAATTTTCAGGGGTTTCTCTACACTCTGAGGATCTTCCATTAAGATCCTTTTTTTGTACAATATTTAACGAGTATTTTGTATATGAGTCTAAGCTTCTTTATATTTCTTCGTTTTCACGTTTTTTAATTTGGAAAAGCGTCTCTGCGATAGTTTTCAGTTCCTCTTTAAGTCGGATGGTTTCATTCGCTACTTGTTCTGAAGAAGCTTCTTTAATTCGCTTGTTTAGTTCGTCAGTCACTTTTCGTAACTTTACGATGGATTGTTCAAGTTGAACAGTTGATGTCGGTTTCATCATTTCCACTCCTTGATTGGTTTTCTATTAGCATACCACATTCTTTATTGCGAAAAAATGGCATTTTAGCTGGAGGAGAAAGAGCTGGGTTAATTCTAAAATCTAGCACAGGTTATTTAATTTTAATGATAAAATAGGAATATTCTTACATTTGTTATTTCTACAAACCTTTAAACTAGCGAGGTTTAAGAAAGTAGATAATTTTTATTTTAATAATTGGATTTATCTACAGAATTTTAAAAACTTATGGAATTAAATCAAAAACTAGTTAAATAACAACTTGCATTAAATATTAATATTAAAACAATTTAAAAGTACAAGTTAAAAAGTGAGGTGCGGTATGGACATACTATATAGAATTGCATCAACAAATGATTGTTCAGAAATTGCTAGATTATCAGGTCAATTGGGTTACCGTGTCGAAAAAATTCAAGTCGTTGAAAGATTAAATAAAATATTAAATCTGAAAGATAATGTTGTAATTGTAGCAGAAATTGAAGGTAAGCTTATTGGCTGGATTCATGCTCACGGTCGATATTTGATTGAATCTCCTCCATATATTGAAATTGGTGGCTTGATTGTTGACAGTACTTATAGGGAGCAAAAAATAGGTAAGAATCTAGTGGAAAAATGCGAAGAATGGTCGAGAATATCCGGGTTTAAAGAAATAAGAGTGAGGACAAATGAAACTAGATTAGAGACACTTATTTTTTATAAGAAGATCGGTTTCGAAAATACTAAATCACAAAAAGTATTTAAAAAAAATTTAATATTAGAATAATAGTATAGTATTTAAAGTTTTTTCCATCCATGAACAAGGTTACACAACAGTAAAGTAATTCAAGGAATTTGAACCAATTTGCTTAATTATATTTATTTCATTATTAAAGGTAATTTTAAATGTTTAATTTTCTATCAAAAATGATTTCAGGGATCTGAAAATAGAATGATTTTTAACATACTTAGTTTTAATAATGTGAGTATAAAGAATCAACATGAAACCATTACATATAAATACACCAAGGTCATGATTTTATTTATCCAAAAAAGGAGGCTATATAATGAGTAAGAAAGAAATCTTGCAAAATGGAGTCAAGCAAGTATTTTACGAAGAGGAGTGGTATCCTCCAATTTCTGACGCTATTAAGAATCTTACCGCTGCACAAGCCTGTTGGAAACCCGAAGGAACGTCCAGTAATACAATTTGGGAAAATGTAAACCATTTATTAATCTTTAAAGAGCGCTTACTTTCACGCTTACATCAAGATAACACATTTGTTGCTCCGCGAAATAATGATGAAACGTTTGTCCAAGGTGGACCTAATGATGATGATGCATGGCAACAAACAGTGAAACGAACACTTCAAGTGCATGATGCCTTACAATCTTCATTAGCATCCATTCAAGAAGCAGAACTGGATCAAGCAATTCCTTCACTACCAGTTTGGCAACAATATCTAAATATCCTTTTGCACGATGCATATCATACAGGACAAATTGTTCAAATTCGTAAACTCCAAGGTTCTTGGCCAGCTAAGCGCTCATATTTATAAACAATGATTAAAATTGCTAGAGTTTCACATTCATCATAACAATTGAAAGTAGCTAAGTGATGGATCATATTATAAACCAATTTCTCACTTAAACTGAGAAATTGGTTTTTTTGTTTCCACAATTTAGCGATTTGAGTGAACCTTTTGATTTGTGGAGAATAAAGAGGTAAAAGTTGTGAGTTCGATAAAAGAACAAGTTAATCTTAGGGATCTCTAGAATCAATTGGTGATGTATTATTTAATGATTGGGATTAGAGTATTCAATTATAATATCTCTTGTTCTTCAAAAGCAATTTTGAATCAAATTATTAACATTTCAGCAAACTAATTTATAGGTAAATGGACTAAAAAGGAGAACAATATGATTAAACTTGTATTAATCAGACACGGACAAAGTTTATGGAATGTTGAAAATCGTTTCACTGGTTGGACTGATGTTGACTTAACGAAAACTGGACTTACTGAAGCTAGAGAAGCTGGTATCATTTTAAGGGAAAATGGCTTCACATTCGATGTTGCCTATACATCTGTGCTGAAAAGAGCAATTCGGACATTATGGATTATTTTAAATGAAATTGATATGATGTGGATACCTGTACATAAGACTTGGAGATTAAATGAACGTCATTACGGATCACTTCAAGGCCTGGATAAAACAGAAACAGCAAAGAAATATGGAGACGAACAGGTTAACATTTGGAGAAGATCTATGAATAGTAGACCGCCTGCTCTGAAACCAGATGATCCAAGATATGAGATAAATGAACCTCGTTATAAAACCTTATTAAAAGGTGAATATCCATTAACCGAAAGTCTAGAGGATACTGAAAAAAGAGTTTTGAAATATTGGAATGACGAAATTGCACCTGCATTGAAATCAGGTGAAAAAATTATCATATCTGCACATGGGAACACGTTAAGAGGAATCGTCCAATTTTTAGATCAAGTCTCTGCGGACGGAATTGCCTCACTCAACATACCTACTAGCATCCCATTAGTTTATGAATTAACGAATGAACTAAAGCCAATCAGACATTATTATTTAGGTATGGATGGTGAACTTCCACCAGATGTAATTCCAAAACATATCCCGAGCGAATTACTCGATAATTTTGACGATCATCATCCAAATATAACAATTGAAGATGAATAAATATGTAAAAAGGATGGGAGCAAAAATGCTTTCCCATCCTTTTCATTATGCCTCAGATAGCTTTAATTTTTGAATTTGTAATTGAACTAAACGGAAAGATAGCGTAATAGCTGATACACCTAATCCAATGATTAAACCTACCCAATATCCTTTTGCACCAAGACTTGTATGAGATAATACATAACCAACTGGTAATGCGATTACCCAATAAGCTAAAATCATCATCATTAATGTGGCATTTACATCTTTATAGCCTCGTAATGCACCTTGAATTGGCGCAGCGATTGCATCAAATAATTGGAACATGACTGCAAAGATTAAGAATCCGCCTGCCAAAACTTGAACTGATGGATCATTCGTATACCAACCAGCTACATTATAACGGAATAAATAAATAATTATACCAAATACTGAGGCAATGGAAACTGCCATTACTAAGCCAATTTTGCTATAAACTTTTGCATTTTGAAAATCTCTTGCTCCAACTTCATAACCGACAACGATTGTTAAAGCCATCGAAATACTTAAAGGAACCATATAAAGGAGACTTGCAAAATTCATTGCCACGGTATGTGCAGCAATTGTTTTCGTATCAAACTCACTTAATAATAATGTAACGACAGAAAATACACTTACTTCGAAAAAGATACTTAATCCAATTGGAACTCCTAATTTTAAAATACTTTTCCAAGCATCAAATGAAATTGGAGGAAGATGTTTAAATAAATTAAATGTGCGAAACGGCTTTTTCGTTTGAATAATGTAAAAAGCTATTCCAAAAATAATCCAATACGTAATTGCTGACGCAACGCCAGAACCTACGCCACCTAATTGTGGAAAACCAGCTTTACCGAATATTAGGAAGTAATTTAATATAACATTAACAGGTACTGAAATAATCGTAATGACCATAGTAGTTCTTGTTTTACCTAAACCATCAATAAATTGTCGAATGACTGTATATAAAAATAAAGGTAAAATTCCAAATGATAATGCGAATAAGAAATGAAGAGCAACTCGATGCACTTTCGGATCAAGATTCATATGATTTAAGATAGGATGAATAGTGAAAATACCTATAATTATAATTACAATTGCAATAATTCCAGCTAAATATAATGCTTGCATTACGAGAGGAGCTATTTTTTCATCCTCTTTTGCACCATTTAAATTAGCGACCATTGTTGTAATAGCGACTAAAATGCCTGTTAAACCTGTACTGATAGGAGTCCAAATACTAACACCGATCGCAACTCCTGCTAAATCCCCTGGACTACTATTACCAGACATGATCGTGTCAAAAAATGACATCGAAAATAAAGTCACTTGAGTAATTAAAATCGGAAATAGTAGCTTAAAAAAATGTGATATTTTCCCGTTTTTAGTAGTATTCATTTTATCGACCTCCTAAACAAACACTTTTACAATTGTATCATGTTTTGCTTTAATAGCTATAATGAATTTATTCGGATAAATATTTTATGATAGAAAGTTGGTCTTAAATTGGGTAATCAAGTAGTTATTATTACAGGTGCAGGAAGTGGACTAGGAGCGTCATTAGCTAAAAAGTATTCTGAAAATGGATCTCATATTTGTTTATTAGGAAGAACCGAAAATAAACTTAAGGAAATTGGTAAACAATTACCGAATAATTATTCAATACATACTGTAGACGTTTCAAAGCAAGAGGATGTAAAAAGAGTATTCGATACAATCATTCAAACATATGGAAAAGTTAATTTATTATTTAATAATGCAGGTGTTGGAGTTTTTGAACTTGCAGAGGAATTAACTGAAGAAGCTGTACATAATATGATCGATATCAACCTTAAAGGAACCATATTCTGTTCCCAAGAAGTATTAAAACAAATGAAAAAACAAAATAGTGGAACCATTGTAAATATAGTTTCTACTGCTGGCTTAATTGGTAAAGCAACTGAATCAGTTTATTGCGCAAGTAAGTTCGGTGTTAAAGGCTTTACTGAAAGTTTGAATGTTGAATTAACTGGTACACCAATTTCCGTTTTTGCAGCATATATGGGTGGGATGAATACTGACTTTTGGGCAGGTATTTTTGATGAAGATAAAACATCAAAAATGATGAATCCAGATGATATTGCTGAAATCATTATTGAAAATATAAAACCACGTAAAAATATATCAATACCTGAAATTATTATTAAAAACGTAAAATAAGTATTAGTTAGGCCATCTTTTACACAAACTATAGTCAAATCAAACTATGAATAAGTGAGGTAAAAAAGATGAGCAAATCAAAAAAGAAAAATTCAATTAACTCGACTCAAGCTAATTTTGATGAATTATTACTAGAAGAAATTAATACAACAGATGATATACCGATTGATTGGTTACCAAAAAGTGAACCGATAACAGAAACATGGTCTTACAAAAAAGATTAATTCAGACTTTAGGTTGGAAAAGTTCGCTTAAATTGTAACGTATTTTAATCAATAATTTTAGAATCAAATTATTTAAGCGGTTTCATTAATTCAGATGATATTTTTAAATTGACTTTATCTTTTAACTGCAAAGAATAGCCATTTTGGCTATTTTTTTTTATTTTGATATGGTATTATTATTGAAGCGTTTTATATTAAAGCCAATTAATGGCATTAAATACATAAAAAATTGAAAAACAATATATAGTTAGGAGAATCATCATGGAAAAAGTACTAGTTTTTGGCCATAAGAACCCAGATACAGATACTATTTGCTCTGCAATTGCATATGCAGAATTAAAAAAAGCAATAGGCGTAGATGCTGAAGCGATTCGTTTAGGAGAAGTTAGTGCAGAAACACAATTTGCACTTGATACATTTAAATCTGATTCACCTCGTTTAGTTGAAAAAGTTGCAGCTGAAACAAATAACGTAATTTTAGTTGACCACAATGAGCGTCAACAAAGTGCTGATGATATCGAACAAGTTCGTGTACTTGAGGTAATTGATCATCACCGTATTGCGAATTTTGAAACTAGCGATCCTTTATACTATCGTTGTGAGCCAGTAGGCTGTACAGCTACAATTTTAAACAAATTGTATAAAGAAAATAATATCGCGATTAAAAAGGAAGTTGCTGGTTTAATGCTTTCAGCAATCATTTCTGATACTTTATTATTTAAATCACCAACATGTACTGAGCAAGATGTTGCAGCTGCAAAAGAACTTGCTGAAATCGCAGGCGTTAATGCAGATGAATATGGTCTTGAAATGTTAAAAGCTGGTGCAAACCTTGCTGATAAATCAATTGAATCCTTAGTTTCACTTGATGCAAAAGAATTTCAAATGGGTAACTACAAAGTAGAAATTGCACAAGTAAATGCAGTTGATACAAATGACGTACTTTCTCGTCAAGCTGAATTAGAAAATGTGCTTGAAGGCATCATTTCAAATAAAGGGTTAGACTTATTCTTATTCGTTGTAACTGATATTTTAACAAATGATTCAATTGCAGTTGTTAAAGGATCTGCTACAAATGCAGTAGAAAAAGCATACAATGTAACATTAGAAAATAATACTGCACTTTTAAAAGGTGTAGTATCTCGTAAAAAACAAATCGTTCCAGTATTAACTGAAACATTTAATACACTTTAATCAATTATTAACAACAAAGTCTAAGTAAGGCTTTGTTGTTTTTTTATAAATAAATATGGAAATGGGGGATTTGAAATGGAGAACTTAAAATATCCAATTGGCAGATTTACCGCACCATCAAACTACAATAGGCAACAACGAGAAAATTTTATTAAAATGCTTAAAGAGGCACCGGCTAAATTTAAAGAGGCAATAACATCTCTTACTAACGAACAACAAAGTACACCATATCGTGAAGGTGGCTGGACACCAAAACAAGTTATTCATCATGTTGCAGACAGTCATATGAATAGTCTAGTAAGAGTAAAGTTAGCTTTAACAGAAGAAAATCCTACAATCAAAGCGTACGATGAAAATGCATGGATTACATTAAGTGATTCTAACTTTGATTTTCATAGTTCTTTAAAAATTATTGAAGGAATTCATGAAAGATACGTAGTCCTACTTGAATCATTAAATGAAGAACAGTTTAAACGAACTTGTTATCACCCTGAGCTTAACATTAATATTAGCATCGATTTCATATTGGCTTTATATGCATGGCATAGCCAACATCATTTAGCCCATATTTATTTAGTGAAAAACAAATAACTTTTAAGGTGTGAGTACTATAAAATTATTATTCATATGTAGTAAAAATCAATGGAGAAGTCCAACTGCTTAAAAAAATCTTTCATTTGTACAATGGCCATCAGGCAAGATCAGCAGGTACTGAATCAGGAGCTGGAATTTAAAGTAACAGAGGGACATATTAGAATATTAGAAATAATCGAAGAATAAAGTACAGTCCTATGGAAAAATACTCATTAAAGAGGCTGTCCCAAAAGGTAGATTTCAGCCTTGAAATTTAAAAAACAAAACGGAAGAATGTTGATTTGACAACATTCTTCCGTTTTTAATTTGATGGTTTTTTAATCAAACAGGGCTTTTGGGACAGCCTCTTTTAGTTCTAATTGACTTAAATTCATTTCTATTAGCTTGAAATATAAATATATTCTCAAAAAATAAATAATCTCTAAAATAACCCAATTTAGATTAGTGTCAAGGTACATGTTGTACACATAAAAATAAAATTAGAGTAGCTATTTAAGGAATAAGGTGTGAATATGTACTACAAATTATTAAAGCAATATATAAAAAATTCAAATTTAAGTTTGACTGAAATAGCCAACGAATTAAATAAGATGGGTTTTTCGAAAGACAAGAGCTATTTAAGCAAATTACAAAACGCGAAATTAACTCCGCCTGAAGAAAAATTAACTAGAGCGATTGCAAAAGTAACAGGTGGTAGTGCTGAAGAATTAATTTGGTGTGCATATATTTTTAATGCACCGAAGGAATTAAGAACTCCTTTACGGAATATTTCAGAAGAAGTAATTAATCTTGCCAAGAGAGAAAAGAACGGTAATCTAAAATTTAATATGGTTTATAAGGAACAAAGTGAAGCTAATCGAACAAAAATTTTTGCAGAATTTATCAGACAGATTCGATTAAAAAATAACCTTTCAATTAAATGCCTTGCAACAAAAGCAAATGTTTCACATTCTTATATTTCACAAATTGAAAATGGAAAAAAAGGAATTCCTTCGCCAGGGATTATAATTAAATTGGCTGAACCTCTTGGTGTTCCTATTATTGAATTGTTTCAATTAGCAGGTTATGTACCAATCGAAAAGAATGAATGGATAGAAGGTACTAACCTCATTCGGAAAGCTAATTCAATTTTAAATACCGAAGAAAAAGAAAAACTATTAAGAATAATTGAAGCATTTTTAACATTGTCTCAGTTTCACTTTCTTTAATAATTTGTTGTAATTTAAAATGCATGTTTAAGAATGAAACTTAAACTTGCATTTTCTTCAAGTCAGCAATGACTCCTTTAACAAGATAAATCCTTATAAAACTTAAAAATTATTATAATTTTTATGTACAAATCAATTCTTTTTATGAACGTTGACTAAATTTGTAAATTTTAGGAAAGGATAGTAAGAAACTGTAAAGGAAGTGATGAGTATGTCTCAACAATTTGAAAATATACCTGATTATGAATTATTAGCGAATAATCCAGCTTTATCATTACATGAACTGTCATATCACTATGATATGAGTTTTAATGATATTGCTGAAATAAGAGGAATATCTGTAGAAGATTTAGTAAATTACTATCAGACAAATACTTCTCACGACGCATTATTTTATTTTGAATAAAACATACATAAAAGCTGAGCCAATACACTATTGGAATCGGCTTTTTTTGCATAATCGTAGCATCTACTTATTATATTTGAGTATCTTGAGAGAATTCTAGAATTTTAGATTTACTCTGGAGTTTCTTTAACTTTTTTTGCGCATAACCCCGATTATTGCGGTACCCTTCATTGTGATTGAGGTAAAAAAACCCATCCAATTTCATAAATCCCTATTTTTTGTTCTTTCAGAAGTAAAACGAATTTACACATTTGTCCATATACCCATTTTGTTCATTTCTATATGTTTGTGCCTTCTTGTAAGTTATTTGTAACTCTCAATAATCAATAAATTTGTGTTAAAGAAAGAGAAAATACGTAATGATTAAGCATCCAGATTTTATTTCAAAAAGGAAAACTTAATTTTTTGTTGAAATTAATGATTTAAACAAGTGATAGGTGGCTTAATTAAATATGTGTGATAAATTCAATAATATTTTGAACTGGGTTGAAGATATAAAAGTACGGAATCAAAGTTCAGCTTCAGCTTTAATCATCATGAAAGATAATAAAATTATTTTAGAAAATTATAATGGTTTCCATAGTAATGCCGATCATTCAACGCCAATATCCGAAACATCTCGATTTAATATTGCCTCAGCTAGAAAAAGTTATTTAGGTTTAGCAATCGCATTTGCATTATATGAGGGGAAAATTAGAAGTTTAGATGATTATGCTTTTGTATATTTTGATGCGATAGATAAAAAGTTGCTTGGAAAAACAACGATAAGACAGTTAGTTACACATTCTCATGGCCTGAATGAGACAAAACAAGGAACCATTTTCAGAGAATTTGAACCTGGACAAGGGTGGGCATATAGAAGTATTAATATATTAATGATGACAAATCTTATAAAAAAACTTTATAACAAAAGCTTTCCTGAACTACTAAAAGAAAGAGTCTTTTCTCCACTAGGATTTAAAGAAACTAAATGGGAAACAAAAGAAAAGACAAGCCTAGTGAAAGTTATAGATGATCCAAATTATGATGCTTCATTTAAGTTAGGGGATACAAAAGATGGTTCCGGGTCCAACCTGCATGTCTCTACTAGAGAATTCGCATACTGGGGTAATCTTCATTTAAATAAAGGTTTTGTTAACGGAAAGCAAATAATCCCAAAAAAAGTCATTGAATTAGCTACACAAGTACAAAACCCGAGTTATAAAAATGAAGAATATCCAAAAAATGGTCTGTTTTGGTTTGTACAAAGTACGCCAAGTAATAAAAGTGAAATAGGCAATCGAGTGCCAGTTGGGTCTTATCAAATTTTAGGAATAACTGGTCCAACTATTCTTGTAATTCCTAAATATAATGTAGTTGTGGCTAAGATGTATAATAAAAGATACAACTATGGTTGTGATAATTATCTTTATTATTTAAGGGAATTCAGTAATTTAGTTGCGGATGCGTTTACAGAATAGTTCTATATAGAATAATAGAATAAATGAAATGTTACTAGATTATGCATTCTGTAAGTAAAGTGTCAAACTAATTGGAGGCAGCATGAACGACTTAATGGAACAACCTTTAACTAATTTACTAGCACAATTAACTTATAGTCCTTTATATATCATCACAGTAATATTAGCACTTGGATTTCTTATTTTCTTAAGTGGTGAAGAAGGGTGTTTAATGTTTTTGTGTAAAATATGGGCATGGGTACATATAATTATTTACATATTCGCTATTTACTTTTATATAACTGGCAAACTTTAAAATTGGAATAAAGGGGATATGCTTTTTGCAGACATTTTTTAAATATAACTGGTTGGTAAGAAAAGATTGGTATCGTTGGTGTGAAGAGTTAAGCGAAGTAGAGTTACTACGAAAACGAACAGGTGGAATGGAAAGTATTTTAAAAACTCTTTTTCATATTGTTGATGTAGAGTGGAGTTGGATTCGTGTATTGCAAGGTAAAGATGATTTTCAGGAGGATTTCGAACATTACAATAGCTTGGACAAGGTTCGAGAATTAGATGCTAAATTTCACATAGAAGTAGAAAACTTTGTGAACAAATGGGAAGATCGTATGGACAATAAATTATTTTACGATACCCTTCCTGATGGTAGAATTGAGACAGATACCTGGGGAGAAGTTATGCGACATGTAATCGCTCATGAAATACACCATATCGGACAATTATCAATCTGGGCAAGGGAGTTAGGTAAAAAGCCTATTTCTGCAAACTTAATAGGACGAGGACTCGCTTCTAAATCTAATCATAAATAAGTGAGTGAGTGAAAGCTCACTCCTTTGCTCTGTTCACGTCAATAGTTTGTAAAGTAGAAGAAATGATAGAATGTTATTCATCAGTTTCAATAATAATTGGATTTGAATCAAATTGTTTAAATGTATATGTTTCATTATTTAAGTTGATTTTAAATGATTGACTTTTATTATTATACATAATTTTTACGTTATGAAATTTTTGACTATTGATGATATACAATGAATCTGATTTTTGTGAATAGGTTCCTTTGTCTGTTTCTTGTGAAAATGTGCCACTGTCAGATGCATTAACATCATAATAATAAAAGGCATGATGGTCCTCTTCATCAAATACAATCGATGCAAAAGGTAACATTCCACATAGATAAGTTCCATTTATATTTTGATGAGTTTCTGGTACTTTATATAAATTTGTAGCTAAAAAAAGTACGATTATTGCTATTAAAATTATAAGAACTTTCGCGTAAATCCCCATTTTTCTTTCGAGTCCAGTCATTAGATAAACTCCTTCTTAATAAGGAAATTTTTAAACTTAACTCTCTAATAAATATGCTGACAAAAAGTCTATGAGACTTTTGATTTTTATTTTGCAAATGAAAATTAAAATAAATTAAAAGGACTGTTTAAAGTCGGTATAACTTTGAATAGCCCTTTTATTATGATTTTTACTAATTGTAAAAATTACTCCATTTCTTTAATATCCAATTGGTAAGCTCTAACAATAATCCCGTCATTTGCTGGTTCAAAATCAAATTTCGGCAAGCGTTTAAATCCTAAGCGTTCATATAAACTTATGGCATTTTTCATAAATTCACCTGTATGTAATCCAATTGCTTTAAATCCTTTTTCTTTTGTACGATTTATACATTCTGAAATTAGCGCATATGCAACACCTTGACCGCGATACGCTGAATCAACAGAAAGCATTCGGATTTCAGGGTAGTCAAGCTCGTCGACATAACCTTCATAAGCATTTGTTTTTGCTGGGAATAAAGCAACACTTCCGACAACTTTGCCTTGAAGTGTAGCAACAATCAATTCCACGCCTTTTTGTTCATCTACATTTGAAGAGATGGACTTTTTTAAGGCATTCCAGTGATTAACTGGAAGTACGCTAGCGTATTCATTATAAGCTTCTATTCTTTGTTCACGTATGGATGAATACATTTCTATTTCTGCATTTCGAATATCTAATGTCACCATTTCGATTTTATCTCCTTTTTCTTTTAATGAATGAGAAACTTTCCTTTTTGCCCACTTAAATTTTCTCGATTATGTTTCGTATTCCAGAGCGAAAGTTCAGGACCTTTTGGTAAAATTTTTGGTTCTTCCTTATCTGGTGAAATGGTAATTGATAGATGATAATGTCTTTTAATCGCATCAAAATCAGTCGTTTCTCCAAACCCTGGTGTTTGATATAAGTCTCGTACATAGCCCCATAGATTTTTAAACTCGCGTATTAAGTTTCGATTCGTATTAAACGCTGTAAAGTAGGCAGTATCGAATCTTACAAGAGTTGTATAAAGCCTGACATCTGAATCCGTAATTTTATCACCAAATAAAAAACGTTGATTAGATAATCGCTGTTCTAGCTCATCTAATCTATTGAATAATATTTCAAAAGCATCTTCATAAGCTTCCTGAGATTGAGCGAAACCACATTTGTACACGCCATTGTTTACATCGTTGAAAATGATTTCATTTAGTGCATCAATTTCTTGACGAATCGAACTTGGGTATAAATCTGGTGCGTTTTTCTTATGGTAAGGTTTCCAAACTGTTTCGAAGTAATTTGTTAGTTTAAAATAATCATTATTAACAACCTTACCAGAGTTGATATCTACCATAGCTGGAACAGTCGGTCGACCCGAATAATTTTGATCAGATTTTTTATACACTTCACTCATAAATTGTATGCCTAATACTGGATCCACTCCACCTGAATCCAATGAAAATTCCCAATCCACATGAGCTAGTTTTGGACGCATTGGATTTACAGTTCCTAAACTAATCGCATTTTCTAACCCTAAAACTTTTCGAACAATTACTGATCGATGTGCCCATGGGCAAGCTGCCGACCAAATGAGTCGATATCGACCCGCTTCAACAGGAAGTTCTTCCGGCTTATTTCCAAATAGCGTTGAAAAACGATTTACCTGACGTTTGAAAGATCCATCTACTGTTATTTCAGTAGGTTTAGTTCGATTCATACTTAAACTTCCTTTCTTATTAATTTGGAATATTTTTCAGATTCACTATTTTTGTAAAATACTTAGAAGTAATACTAATACATTATTATACTCTAAATATTCAGAAAATGTATTTTTTTATGGCAATTGATATGATGAACAATCCTATAAGTTTAATAGAAGTTTTGATTGTTAGAAATTATCTCGAATTTGAGGTATATTTAAGTTAATTAAAAAATTTGGAGGATTATGTTAATGGAGATAGGAATCAGTACATTTGTAGAAACAACACCTGATGTAAAAAATGGTGAGGTAATAAGTCATGCCAAACGATTGCGTGAAGTTGTAGAGGAGATTGTGCTTGCTGATCAAGTAGGACTAGATGTATTTGGAGTAGGGGAACATCATCGTAACGATTTTGCTGCATCATCTCCTGCTGTTGTACTTGCTGCAGCTGCATCACAAACTAAGCGAATTCGACTGACAAGTGCCGTAACTGTACTTTCCTCAGCAGATCCCGTACGTGTATTTCAAGAATTTGCTACACTTGATGGTATTTCAAATGGAAGAGCGGAAATCATGGCAGGTCGAGGTTCGTTCATCGAATCTTTCCCTTTATTTGGCTATAATTTGAATGATTATGATGAGCTTTTTGAAGAAAAGCTAGATTTATTATTAACTTTACAAAAATCTGAATTCGTAACTTGGAGTGGAAAGCATCGTCCAGCGATTAACAATATAGGTGTTTATCCACGTCCAGTGCAGGATCCATTACCAATTTGGATTGGAAGCGGTGGAAATAGAGAATCAGTTGTTCGTGCGGGCCTATTAGGACTTCCACTTGTTCTTGCTATTATAGGTGGCCGACCAATTCAGTTCGCTCCTCTTGTCGAGCTTTATAAAAAAGCAGCAGCTCACGCTGGTCATGATGTAAACAAACTAAAGATTGCTTCACATTCACACGGATTTATCGCAGAAGATACCTTAACTGCGGCAGATAAATTTTTCTTACCAACTCAACAAGTCATGAACAAGCTTGGAAAGGAACGCGGATGGGGACTTTATGAGCGATCTACTTTTGATGAAGCAAGAAGTTTTGAAGGCGCACTTTATGTGGGTGACTCTGAAACTGTAGCACAAAAGATTATTCACCTTCGAAAAAACGTAGGTATAACAAGGTTTATGCTACATGTACCAGTTGGATCGATGCCACACGTTGATGTCATGAAAGCAATTGAGCTATTAGGTAAAGAAATTGCACCAATCGTTCGAGAAGAGATCTCAAATTGGGAATCAAATCAATAAATTGTATAAATGAAAACTGTTTTCTATATAGAAGACAGTTTTTTACTATCCATAAATCTAGTGATAATTTTTTATAAATTGGAAAAGAATAGTGCATAGGAAAGGGGGGGGATACATTTGATTTTAAGAAGTTGGTTAACAGGAGTAATATTATTTTTAATGGTAGTCCTATTGATTGCTACGCCAAGTAGTAACTTAGTTTTTGCTGAATCTGCAGTTTCACAAGCAGATGATCGAGAATCTTCAATCGTGGTTGAGTTAAACGATGATTACTTTAATCCAAAAAACATCGTTATTCCGAATGGGACAAAATCAACATTAGTATTGAAAAACAAAGGCAGTAAACCTCACACATTTACTGTCAAAATGCTCAATATTGATGTTGAAGTCCAGCCGGGTAAAGAAACGACAATTTCTGTAGAGCCAAAACAAGCAAATACATATGACCTGATATGTAAGTACCATTTTAATGTAGGTATGGTAGGTAAAGTTATTGTCAAATAGATAGGCAAGGCCAAGTGAGCCTTTGCTTTATTTAGGATATTCCATGTCTTAATAATGAATTTCATCTCCTTAGAATAGTTTTTCATTTCTTTTTGGCAAACCCTCTACATACACTTAGTATGAGGAGGGATATGGATGGAGAACATCGATTTTCATATACTTCAATGGTTTTTCGGTAGTACGCCAATTCTTGGATTGGCATTAATGATGTTTATTATTTCATCGTTTGGGAAACGAAAAGCGATTACGACGATTACGTTTATAGTGACAACAGGCATATGGTTTATATGGAAATCGCTTCCAAACGATATATGGCATCATATGGGAGCGGTCAATCATGTTGGACTTTATCAACATATAACGTTTGCTCTTGTACTCGGTTTAGTTACATCGAGTATTATCAATTCGTTTCTAAAAGTTCGACCTGCTTAAAAAAGGTTGCATGATATATACCTACAATTAGGAGCTTCTCAAAAAGAAGCTCTTTTTTATATTATGAGATTATTGATATATGCCTTAGTTAGATTAAAAAGAAATCGGATACATAAATAATACAGGTTAATCTAATAAAATTTGTTTGACTCTCCCTTCAGGGGAGGCTTTACATTATGTTTTGTAGAGTATTTAATAGGAGTTGAACAAAATGAAAAAACAAAACATGATGTTATCATTAGTATTAATGAACGTATTCATTATTTTTTTAGGGATCGGGTTAGTCGTTCCAGTTACACCTTCAATTATGAATGAATTAAATATATCTGGTACAATTGTAGGTTATATGGTAGCCGCATTCGCAATTACACAATTACTATTTTCACCGATTGCAGGACGCTGGGTAGATCAGTTCGGACGTAAAAGAATGATTATTATCGGTCTATTAACCTTTAGTTTTTCAGAGTTTTTATTTGGAGTTGGTAACACAATTGAGGTTCTTTTTATCTCACGTATGTTAGGTGGCATAAGTGCCGCATTTATTATGCCAGCCGTAACTGCATTTATTGCTGACGTTACAACGGTTGAAACACGAGCAAAAGCACTCGGCTATATGTCGGCTGCAATTTCAACAGGCTTTATAGTTGGTCCTGGCATTGGTGGATTTTTAGCTGAGTTTGGTAATCGCATACCATTTTTCTTTGCAGCAGGATTGGCTGTTCTCGCAGGGATCTTATCCATTACAGTACTTCCTGAACCAGAACGCAATCAAGAAAATAGTGAGGTAAAAGGACAAAAACCAGGTTTTAAACAAATTTTTGCACCAATGTATTTTATTTCGTTTATGGTTTTATTAATTTCACAATTTGGATTGTCTGCATTTGAATCATTATTTTCTTTATTTACTAATCATAAATTTGGCTTTACACCAAAAGATATTGCAATCATGATTACAGGTGGAGGCATTATTGGTGCGATTGCACAAATTGCATTATTTGATCGCCTAACAAAATGGATGGGAGAAATTCGTTTAATTAGATATAGTTTAATTCTTTGTACAATACTAGTATTTTTAATGACTGTAGTGAATTCATACTTTTCAATTTTACTTGTTACGATTACCGTATTTTTAGGGTTTGATTTAATGCGTCCAGCAATAACAACTTATTTATCAAAAATTGCAGGTAATGAACAAGGATTTGTCGGCGGAATGAACTCAATGTTTACTAGTATTGGTAATGTAATAGGACCTATAATTGGTGGAATCTTATTTGATATAGACTTAAACTATCCATTTTATTTTGCAACAGTCTTATTAGCAAGCGGTGTAGGATTAACGATTGCTTGGAAAATGCCAGTTTATCGAACAGCCCAATAAATCTTAAAGCGTATTCTAACATTACGTATAAAGAATACGCTTCTTTTATTAAAATAATAAAGAAGGAGTAAACGCGTTGAAGGAAAAACTATATACAATAGGAGAAGTCTCAAAATTAGTTAATATTTCGATTAAAGCACTCCGATATTATGACAGAATCAACTTATTTAAACCAGCTTATGTCGACCCTGATACGAATTATCGATATTATAAAGACTCGCAAATCCATCTCCTCGATTTAATCAAATCTCTAAAATATATTGGCACCCCATTAGAAGAAATGAAAGAGGTACAGGGGCTTAAGCGAGACGAATTTTTCTCATTTTTAACCGAACAAGAAAAAATTGTTAGAGAAAAAATTGATTCTTTAATGGAAATTGAAAAAATAATCGCAAATGCTAAAAAAGGATTACAAAGGCAAAAAGATTATCCACAATTCGGCGAGGTATTTTTTTCGTATGAAGAAGAAATGCAGATTATTCAAACGAAAGCTAAAGGGATTGACCCTAAAAATATATTAAATGCTTCATATAGTAAATTGAAGAAATTTGCTGCATCAACAGAAGGGTTTAGAAATAATGGATATGGAGCCATTTTCCCTTATAAGCCTTATGCAAAAGTTAATGAAGTATCCTATCAATATTTATTTACACCCGTATTAACAAAAAAACAGACTTCATTATTATTGCCAGATACCGAGGTTGCAAAAATTCCAGAAGGAAAGTACTTATGCATAACATTTAATACCATATCATCAGATGATTATTTTACAAACCTTCAAAAACTAATAAAATATGTAGAAAAACATCAAATAACTGTTATCAGTGATGTATATGAATCATTAATACATAATAATTATTCTCAAGATCAGAATGAAGAATTTATCATCGAAATGAGAGTATTGGTAAAAGATGAATGATTAGAAGTAGTTAAATAATATTAGACCCTAAAAACAGACTCGTTATTGTGTCTGTTTTTTTATTTATTCGATTTATAATTAAATTATTTAAAGTTAGAATTTAAATAATTAATAAAAATACAAAAAAATATAAAAAAAATTAAATAAGTGTTTAATATTTTGATAATTCAGTGTATGATATGATTAAATAATAGAAAGGAGAACAGTATGGCGTATCCTTTACTAACTAATTGTCCTGTTTGCAGGAAAGCGCTTAAAATTACTAAGCTACATTGTAACCATTGTCAGACAACAGTAGAAAATGAATTTGAAGTTTCAAAATTGGCAGCTCTAGAGAAAGAACAGCTACATTTTATTGAGATTTTTCTTAAATGCCGTGGAAATATAAAAGAAGTCGAAAAGGAACTAGGAATCTCCTATCCAACTGTCAGAGGAAAATTAGATGAAATTATCTCTGCATTAGGATATTCTACTCAAAAGAAACCCGAAGTTGATAAAGCAAAAATCGTAACATTATTAGAAAACGGCGAAATTACTGCTGAAAGAGCCATTCAATTATTAAAAGAGGGGGAAGTATGATGAAAGATGAAATTTCGAGAATCTTAACGTTAGTAGAAGAAGGAAAGATTGACAAGGACAAAGCAAGTGAATTAATCACAATTTTACAAGCTAGTGATCAGACAGAAATCGTCACGAGAAAAAAAGTAGTCCAATATGGAAATAAAATGTTAAAGATTCGTGTGAACTCGGAAGTTGGCGATAATGTAAATGTGAATGTACCGATTAATCTAGTAAAAGCACTTTTAAAAGTAGGCACAAATATTGCTGAAAAAATCCCTGAAGCAGAAAAATATGTAAAGGATATTAACGTTGACCTTCTAATAGAAGCAATTGAAAACGAATTAGAAGGACAGATTGTAGATATCACATCAGCCAATGGTGATAAAGTTTTTGTGGTGATTGAGTAGATTATGTTAAAAGTCAAGTTGAAAGTAGAGGGAAAACGCTTCTCCATTCCTGTTCCTTACACGGTATTAAATTTGGCTAGCTTGATTGTTACTTCAAAAAGGATAAATCGGATCATAAATAAAGCCATTGAAAAGAATGGCAGCAAATTCATTATGCCAGCAATAGAAAGAAAAGATTTGAAGCCATTCTTGCAAGAAATTTCAAAGCACAAAGGAGTGATCCTTGTTGATACGAAATTAAAGGATGGAACTGAGGTAGTAGTGAAGATTTAAATAAAGACTCTAAATCATATTTTTTATGAAACAACTACGTCTAGATGTCAATTTATCTAAAACTTAAGAACTTGTAAAAACAATGAACTAATTTGAGAGAAAAACAGTTTAATCTGATTATTTTTACTTATGACATATAAATATAAACATAGAAAAAAGCCTAATTTCTTCGCTTTAAATTTAGAAATTGGGCTTTTAAGATTGAAAGTTATTTATTAGTAAATCATCAACCATTAGTTCCAATTTTGTTTTATATAATAACATTATGTAAACTAAACTAATGTATAAAAGAAAAAAGTAAAACCCCTTTTTAAGGGGGGAATTAATACTCATCATCATCCCATACATTACTTGCATGCTGGGATCGATTCATCATTTTTGCTAAATAAAGTTCAGTAGTTTGAATACTCTCATGACCTAAGCTTCGACTAACTTGATAGATACTAGCTCCTTTTTCAATTGAACGACATGCATAATGATGTCGAAAAAAATGGGGGCTAATATTGCCAGTTCGATTTTGATTCTTCACAAAAGATAATTCAGATTCTTGTATTATTTCAATTACATATTTTGATAAATACTTAAAAGAGTAATGTTTATTAAGTTTATTTGGAAAGAATGGATTTGAATCAGTATTCGAAATTGAATTTGGTAAACCACGTCGACTCCTCAAATTACATAAATCCACAAATACATGATTTAAAATCTTAACTTCACGTTTTTTATTACCTTTTCCAATAATTTCAAGCCAATATCCATTAGAATCCTTTGAGACATTGCCCCAGTTTGCATCAGCTAGTTCTCGAATTCGCATACCGGTTGTAGCTAATAACTTAATAATAGTAGTTTTTACTATGTTTCCATTATAAAAATTCAATAATGCTTTTACTTCACTTTCTTCTAAGTCACGATTTGGTAAGTCATCTTTAGTAATTTTTGCATTTAATATTCGTGTATATAGCGGAACTTGAACATAATTTGTATCAAATAAAAATTTAAAAAAGCTTTTTAAAATTACAAGTTTTCTTGAGAGAGTAGTAACCCGATATGGCTGATTTTTTACACCATACAGATATGTAGATAACCATTGTTGATATGAATCAATATGCCTTTGCTTTAAATTTTTGAAATAAGAAGCCTCTATAAAAGCCTCTACATCCTGACGTAAAAAATCTTCACTTTTCAATAAGTAACGATAAAACTGTAGTAATTCTCTTATGTATTCCATCTTTGTACTATCTTTACGTTGTTTTGATTTTTGAATATCTTTTCGTTGATGAACAAAATAGTAGATCATTTCTAAATCAGAAAATCCTTCATAAATCATACGGTGATTTTTTTCATTTTCAAATTTTGTCTGAAGAAGACTTGGAAAGTATGTTTCATCTATTAAGTACTCAGTTATTTTCGATCCATTAAGAGTTGTATCTGTTATTTGTGCCGAATTTGAAATAAGTAGATTTGATTTTACTAACATTTTACTCACCTCGTAATCTATTATACATAAAATACTGAATAGATAGTATAAATTTAGTAATTTTTTCTAATTAAGCCATAAAAATAGATATTTTATAAATAGTAATATTCAAAGAGGGATTAAAGTAGAAAAATACACTATTATTCTACTTTAATAAATTCTCGTATAATCAATTATTTATAAATAATTAAATCTAGTTTTATTGAATTAATTACTTTTTAACAATTTGTTGGAAATAATTATGATATAATTAGATAATAATATACGAAAAAGGGAAGAATTCAAATGTTAGAACAAGATCAAAAAATGAAAGAGATTGTTACAACAAATGAGGCAGTAGATCATTTAGGGGTTTCTAAGCAAACAATTTACAATTACGTAAAAGCTGGAAAGCTGAAACTTGTTTATGAAGATTGGCAAATTGATGGTACGATGAGGTTTTTCCTAGAGGATATTAATCAATTAAAAACTCAAACTGTCAAACCGGTAGGACTAACTGTTCTTGAAACAGCTAATTTATTAGGCGTATCGAAAGCAACAATTCATCAGTACATAAAAGCGGGGAAAATTAACTCAAGTAAGATAAGTTTTAAAGGTAGACAAACTTTATTTATTCCAGATGAAGAAGTAGAAAAACTAAAAATCGCACATAAAAATGCATCTAGAAAAAAGACTTTTTTTACAAAGGACTTGGAATTTTACTTGTTCGGATTATATGTAATACCAAATTCAAATGAAAAAGCGCGGATTATCGAGCTTAATGAGACAAATGAGATTGTAGCAAAAACAAATATGGGGGAGCTTTTAAATAAAGAAGAGCTCATAAGCCGTGGCTTTAAAAAAGCTTATGAACTGAAACAAGCCAATCATAGTACAAAAAGAGGCAATATTATCTTCCAATTCCCTATTCCTCAGTCGATTAATGCCCCAATATTTGGAATTATTGATTCTTTTTACGAGAATATTGGACACCAAAATATGAATCTTTTTATTGAAAGCAACACAATAAAGGTTGAAATAAAACCTATAAAATTACCATATAATGATGCCCAAATTGAACAAGATTTTGAAATTTTACAAAACTGTTTAATTGATGGTAAGCTTTCTAGTAGACCTGGTTTTATCGTATTTACAAGTAATCAAGAGCAATTGACAATTTTTGTAAAAGATTCAATTAAAGAGAAGATTAAACAAATAGCAACGGGCCATCACACTGGTATTGAGGATATTACAGAGAAACTTTTACGAATGGGTTTAAAAGAATTCGAAAAAAATAATTCATTTTTCGACTAAATAACATGCCAATTTACGACAATGAGTTTGGTCATTATATTAGAAATAAATTCTCGATGCGTCTATGAAACTAGTTTAGATAATTCTGATAATAAGGGAAAGAGGAATGAAAATGAAGTTTATCGATTTACGAAGTGATACTGTAACTAATCCTACTGATGAAATGAGACAAGCAATGTTTTCTGCCGAAGTTGGAGATGATGTTTATGGGGATGATCCAACTGTTCAAAAATTAGAAAAACTAGCTGCTTCAATGATTGGGAAAGAAGCTGCGTTATTTGTACCAAGTGGAACATTTGGTAACCAGCTTGCATTGTTCACACATTGTGATCGTGGAACTGAAGTCATTCTTGGTGAGGATTGCCATATATTCGAGCATGAAGTAGGCGCAGCCTCAATAATTGCTGGCGTTCACTTAAGAACATTACAAACAACTCACGGCAAAATGGATATTAAACGAATTAAACAGTCTATTCGACCTGATGACATACACTATCCGGATACTTCGTTAATCTGTATAGAAAATGCATATTCAAATGGATCTGTAGTAGATATTGATTATATGAAGCAAGTTTATAGCATTGCAAAAGATGCAAAACTACCTGTTCACTTAGATGGTGCAAGAATATTTAACGCAGCTACTTATTTGCAAACGGACGTAAAAGAAATATCTCAATATAGCGATTCTGTGATGTTTTGCTTATCAAAAGGTCTATGCGCACCAGTAGGTTCAATCCTAGCAGGAAGTAAAGAATTTATTGAAAAAGCGAAAAAGAAGCGTAAATTACTAGGTGGCGGCTGGAGACAATCTGGATTTTTAGCAGCCGCTGGTATTATTTCTTTAGAAAAAATGACAAATCGTTTACATGAAGATCATGAAAATGCTCTATATTTAGCTAATCGTTTAAGCGAAATACCAGGTATCAAAGTTGACTTATCTCAACTTCATATTAATTTAGTATTCTTCCAAATGACTGATATGAAAAGAAGCCCAGCGGAAATTGATCAAATTTTTAAAGAGAACGGTATTATTATTTTTGCTCCAGATGAAGATGGTATGATGCGTTTTGCGACACATTATTGGATTACGAAAAATGATATTGATAAAGTAATTGATGTGATGAAAACAATCTAAATTTAGATAAATGTACAGAAAATAGGGGATTGATCATTAATTGATCAACCTCTATTTTTTTGATATAAAGTTAAATAAATAGGATAATTTGCTTTGGAATAAAGATTAAGATTATCGTTATAATTAAGTGAATATTAAGATATTTATAGAATAATTAAAAGTTTGGATCTATAAGGTGTTGAAAATTTGTCATTATTGAAAAGGTACGGGAAATGCTTATCTTCTAATTTATTTGTTTGTTTAATTTTTTATATTATTACTAAAAGTTTTTAAGTAAGGAATCAAGGGGGATTTAAGTGGGAAAATTTAAAAGTTTAGTAGGGTATTTGGTATATTTAATCATCTTAGGTAATGTAATCATAGTTGGTTTAAAGCATCAGAATAGTCTTTACAAGCAGAGTAGTATTACCTATGATTTAATTGATTATTATAAATTTCAAATTTTATTTCCATTAATTATTGGAGCATTATTAGCGATTCCATCGATTTTTAAAAACTTCCTAAAACAGGGGGATTGGAAATTCAATTGGGTAAGATTTATTGTACTTGGTCTTCCTACTTTATATTTTGCTATTATCCCATATTTATTTATAATACATGTTATTTCTATAAAATTTCCCTTTTTAAAACAAATGATGGGTGGTTACTTTGGTCATTCAACAACTACTCTAATGACAATTATTGGATTAGCTGCAGGTTATTTTGTTATGACAAGTTTTGAAAAACAATCAAACAATGAATCTGTTTATAGTACTTACTTAAATTAAATAAAGGCAAAGCATATTTTTTATATAAAATATGTTTTGCCTTTTTGTTTTTTTACTCTTTTTATTTTTGATTATTATTCATTACTAGTCTCTAGGCTATCGACCATTAACAAGTCATTCTTATAGGCAGCCAAAGCGAGTTCGTACCTCACCATTTTGCTCGCTTCAACGAAGTCTCCTTCATTCACAAGACCTGATAATGAATACTTGTGTCCTCTGAGATCAACGTTTAGTTCTGTAATTTTGTTGAATTTGTAACACTCCACAGGTTCGCCAAACTCATCCTTTAACAAGTATTCAGTGTATTTTTGATTGCATGTTTCTGCAACTTCCTCAATTACCTTAAAAGCTTCATCTGGGTTTTGTTTATAGTTGAGTAGCAGGCTTTCATTAACCCGTCGCATTCCACGGTTACCGTTTTGAAGTTCTGTAATGTTACTATAAGAGATTGTATAAAGATATCCGTCATATTGGCGGATTTTTATGTGTCGCAAGCTGATTTCCTCGATTTTCCCCTGACGGTTTCCATTGATAATAACAAAATCTCCGTGACGTATCTGCCGTTCAAACAAGTAGGTTATTCCCATAATATAATCGCGGATAATATGTTGCAGGATTAATGCTAAGGCACCTGCCACCACAGCTGATCCGGTGATTAGCTTTGGTAGGAAGTTGACGAAGTGGCTAAGAACATAGATTAAAAAGAAAACCAGTCCCATTAGCTTTGTCACCTGGTTTGCAAAATGCATTAACGTCTCTTCGTGCCTTTCATCTAACAAGCTTGTTTTGTCAAAAAAAAGTTTAATTGATTTACGAATTAAATAAACTGTTAATATAATCAGCAGTGCCACCATTAAAATTCTAAAAGGCACTTGCTTGAACAAATCCAAGAAAAACATTTGATCACTCCCCACATTTTCCAATATACCATAGGAATGTGAATATAGAGAAATAGATTAATTTCATAAAGAATACCATGAAATAAGAAAAATAAAAACATGACACGTACTAAAATCTATGGTAGAAGAAACTAAAATGACGATAAAGTCAATAATAAAAATTTAAAATTATAAAGTTAGTAGTTAATACGTTAAGCAAAATTTAATAATGGGTAAAATTAGGCACCAGCCTTGCACTCTTTTCTTAGGATGCAAAGTAAAAGTAAAAATTTGAAGAGAGTGGTAACTATGTCGACTTGTCAAAAACTTGCAGATATGATTGGAGGAGTAGTTGTTCAAGCTACTCCAGTTTGTGTAATAATGCGTCTTCGAGATATTGATGCAACGATTTTAGGGCGTCGCACTCGTTCGCCATTAGCACTTCCATTTATGTTATCCTTTGAAGATAATGGTTTAAACTTAGGTGAATCTGTAGTACGTCAGAAAGAGATTAACCCATTAATGTCTGCTTTACGAAAAAGAGGAATTACAGTAACGGCAGTTCATAACCATTGGCTGTTTGATAAACCACGTTTAATGTATATGCATTGGGAGAATGTCACCTTAGATCCGGTTGAATTTACTAGAGTTAGTTTTGAAGCGGCAAAAGAAGCAAGTCTTTTTTAAGGCTACTTTAAGATACCAATAATATGTTTGTTATTAGGTTAAATAGTTTGTTAATTTTGCTCTTCAAACGGCTTTCCAAATTAAAGGATAGTCGTTTTTTTGTTCCCATTTGTGATATATTTACCACTAGAATGTAGTATATGATTTCATCTAAGAGTTCGGAGGAAATAGAATGGATATTTGGGATAAGTATGAATATGTAAAAACAAAGATGGAAATTAAAATAAAAATCGATCAAAAGGGCTTAAAAAGTAGCCCTTATTCTGCAATGGATTTAATAATTTTTGCTAATCGTTTAAGTCCATCATCTATATCTAAAAGAGAAGCAAAAGAATAGGAAATGCGTAGATATTGTTCAGATTGGTGATCATAAACATTTCCTGGATTCAGTAATATTCCTTCTGAAAGTGCAATTTCAAATAATTTCCTCATAGAGAGTGATGGTAACAAGCGCAACCAAATGTAAAATCCACCAGTTGGTTTTTGCCAAACTGCAATATTAGAAAAATACTTGTTTAATCTAGTTAAAGTAAAATCTCGTCTAATTTTCAACTGTTCTCTTACTTCTTTAATGTGCTTATAATATAACCCGCTGGAAAACCATTCTACTGCTGCCCATTGTGATAATGAACTTGAACCATAATCTGTTTGCATCTTTATGTCCGCTAAGTGTTCTACTACTGGTTCTGGACCAACGATCCAACCAATACGAAGACCAGGACTTAAAGATTTAGATAAACTTCCTAAATAAAGTACAAGTCCATTTTTGTCAAAAGACTTAATTGGTTTTGGTGGACTTTCATCAAACCATAATTCTCGGTATACATCATCTTCAATTAAAGGTAGCTGTTCTTGTTGACAAATATCCAGCAATTGTTGACGTCTTTTTGCAGTCATTAATGTACCAGTAGGATTATGAAATGAAGGGATCGTATAAAATAAAGCAGCTTTTTGTTGTTTATTATATTGTTGAATAAGATTTGTTTGAATTCCATCTTTATCCATAGGAATGCCGACTAAACGCATGCCAGCGGATTGGAAGACATTTATAGATTGTAGATACGATGGCTTTTCTGTTAATACCGTAGAATCCCTATGTAATAGACCAACACTAATAAGCTGTAAGGCTTGCAATGCACCAGATACGATTAATATGGAAGATGGGGAAGCAGATATTCCAATTGTACTTAAATAGTTGGAAATTTGTTCTCTTAAAGACAGTAATCCCTTAGGTTCCTCATATCCATAAGAAATTTCACTATTCGCCAATTGGTGAAAAATTTTCTTCATTGATGCACTCGGAATAAGATTTGGAGATAATTCTCCAGTTCCTAAACGAATGATGTTCGGAATAAATTCAGCTTGGTTTATTTCTTGAATCGTCGGCAAGTTTGGCTTGTGGGTTCCTACCTTCACATATGAATTCCAATCAGGTGGCGGGGTAGTAGCTAACAAGTTCCAAGTATTGTTAACTACTCTTGTTCCACTTCCGCTTTTTCCCTCAATAAGTCCATCGGCAATTAATTCATCATATGCAGTTACAATTGTACTTCTATTTACTCCTAACTCTTTGGCCAAAGTACGTTGAGGAGGAAGCCTATATCCAACTGTCCATTCACCGTTTGATATTTTTTCTTTTATATAATCTGTAATCTGTTTATGTATAGGTATTGGTGAAGATTTATTTGGCTTCCAATCGGTTGTAAACATCAAAACATTCTCCTTTTTGTAAACTATTATATTACTTGGTTGGTCTTGATTCAATCCAATTGGTTGGAGACAGATACATCTTTTTAAACTAAAATAAAATCCATTGATTCATTTAATAGAAAAGGAGATCTTAGGATGTTAGAACCATTTATTCATGGATTTATTCTTGCACTAGGGCTGATTATTCCTCTTGGTGTCCAAAACGTTTTTATTTTTAATCAAGGGGTCTTTCAGCCACGATTTGTTAAAGCATTACCAGTCGTTATTACAGCTTCTTTGTGTGATACTCTCTTAATCCTAGTTTCAGTTTTAGGTGTTTCATTGGTTATTTTAGGTTCATTTCTGATTAAGACGATCTTAATTTCAGTAGGGTGTATTTTTTTAATCTATATGGGTTTTACTACATGGAATAGTAAACCAAGTAATGATCGCGAAGTAGAGGCAAATAAATTTCCATTAAAGAAACAAATAATATTTGCAGCATCTGTTTCCTTACTCAACCCTCATGCCATCATGGATACTGTAGGTGTAATAGGAACTAGTTCAATAAATTACCAAGGAGAAGAAAAAGTAATCTTTGCGTTTGCTTGTATTTTAGTTTCATGGATTTGGTTTTTTGGTCTTGCTCTGCTTGGTCGAATAACTGGTGAACTTGATAAATCTGGTAAATTTTTGCCGATATTAAATAAAATATCAGCATTAGTCATGTGGGGAGTAGCAGGATATCTATTGTTTACTCTTGTTACAAATTAATATAAATTTCAATATATTAATAAGAAAATGCTGTAGGGCAAAACCTACAGCATTTTTTTATTAACAATTTTTAATTGCACAAATACATCGCAGGGAACTCAATTATTTTTAACACCAGATGGTGAACTGTTATGTCAGCGTTATCGGGAAGAATCAAAAAGCCTATAAGAGTTTAGCAAATTCACTGGAACAATTTTCGATGAATGAGCTTAATATACTTATAGACATGCAAAAAATATTTTAACTGATTTATGAAATGAACAAACTAATTGTTCGAAATAAGGAGGAAGTTTATTTATGTCAGGATGGGGTGGTGGACCTCCAATGGGTCCCCATGGTTTTGGGCGAATGAAATTTGATGAAAACGCCAAAAAACCAAATATTTCAAAGGCAATACTGCTTAGAATTGCTAAATATTTTATTCCGTATTGGAAACAAACAGTACTTGTTGTACTTATTTTATTAATTACATCTGTACTAGGCATTTTACCGCCTATTATTATTCAACATATTGTAGATACAGCCTTACCAAATAAAGATTTAAGTCTTCTAATTTATCTCGTACTGGCCTCACTTAGTACGACGATTATTTCAGAGCTATTGGGTGTATGGCAAAATTATTTAAATGCATATGTTGCCCAAAAAATTATTTACGATATGAGAAACCAAATGTATCGACAATTACAACAAATGCCACTCCAATTTTATTCGAACGTAAAACAAGGTGAAGTGATCACCAGAATGACGAGTGATATTTCTGGTGTTAAAGCTGTTTTTGATAGTACAATTGTGAGTTTCGCTAACAATTTATTCATACTTATTTCTACCGCTTCAGCTTTGTTAATAATGAATTGGAAGCTTGGAATAGTCGGATTAATTATTGTACCGTTATTTATTCTTCCGACTCGTAAAATGGGGAATGTCCGTTGGAGTATTTCGAAACAGACACAGGAAAAAACTAGTGAGCAAAATCATATTATTCAAGAAACATTAAATATTAGTGGTTACTTATTAATGAAGCTTTTTACAAAAGAACAAAAGGAATTTCAAAATTTTGATGATATTAATGTACAGGCTACAAATCTTAAAATAAAGGAATCTATGGCAGGTCGCTGGTTTATGATGATTTTATCAACCTTTACTAGTATCGGCCCAATGCTCATTTATTTAGTTGGTGGATTTTTATTTATACAAGGTCAGATTACGGTCGGGGCTATTATCAGCTTTGTTGCATTACTTGGTCGTTTATACGGTCCAGTTGGACAATTAACAAATCTATATGTTAATATTATAAGTTCTATTGCCTTATTTGAACGTATTTTTGAATATTATGATATGAAAATAACCATTAAAGATCGTGATGATGCGACTGAAATGAATGTTTCTCATTTAGATATTGAATTTAATGAAGTTTGTTTTTCCTATCAAAAAGATAAAACTGCTTTACAGAATATTTCCTTTATTGCTCCATCCGGTACGATGACTGCTTTAGTAGGACCTAGTGGCGCAGGTAAAACAACCATTACCAACTTAATTC
The DNA here is from genome assembly GCF_002577195.1 of Bacillus sp. AFS041924. Classification (GTDB taxonomy): domain Bacteria; phylum Bacillota; class Bacilli; order Bacillales; family Bacillaceae_G; genus Gottfriedia. Next base: position 26,508 of record NZ_NULG01000093.1, on the reverse strand, counting down.
CACGTCTGTATGATTATACTTTAGGTTCAATAAAAATTGGCGATCGTGATATTAGAGAATTCACGCTAGAATCTTTACGTTCTCATATAGGTCTTGTAACACAAGATAGCTATTTATTTAATGGAACGATTAAAGAAAATTTATTATATGCAAAGCCTGAAGCATCAGATGAAGAAATTACGAATGCTTGTAAGGCTGCGTATATTCATGATTTCATAATGGAATTACCAAATGGTTATGAGACGATAGTAGGAAACAGAGGGATTAAACTTTCTGGAGGGGAAAAACAACGAATTTCAATCGCTCGTGTATTATTAAAAAATCCAGAAATCATTATTCTTGATGAAGCAACTTCATCATTAGATACTTTATCTGAATTTTATATTCAAAGTGCAATACAGGGATTATTAAAAAATAAAACATCAATTGTTATTGCTCATCGCCTTTCAACGATTATGGCCGCGGATCACATCATTGTATTAAAAGATGGTCAAATTGTAGAAGAAGGGAAAAATGAAGAGTTGTTGCTGCAAAATGGATTATATAAAGAACTTTATAATAAACAATTTGGTAGAAAAGCAATTGCGTCAATTGAACAATAGATTGGTTGGTTAACATAGTAAAAAGCACAGATTTAATTCTGTGCTTTTTTATTATGTATATTAGTAAAGTTCATTTGATTTTTTTACAAACTCTCCCTACTTTAATTATACCATAAAAAAAATGGCTAAAATAGACTTTATATTACTGTGTTCTACTGATAAAATCAATAGAACATTAAAGGTTAGGAGAGATGTGGAATGAATTCTTTAGTTCTCGATTTCCAAGATATTGATAAAACACAACTTTTACTCGTTGGCGGAAAAGGGTTACATTTAGGTGAATTATCAAAAATTCCAAATATTAAAGTACCAGAAGGATTTTGTGTTACAACAATGGGGTTTCAAAAAGTTATAGAACAAAACGAAACCTATCACGCTTTGTTGGATCAACTAACAATGCTAAATGTAGAAAATCGAGATCATATTGGTAAAATAAGCAGGAAAATTCGAGAAATTATTTTGGAAGAAACAATTCCATCCGATGTTGTGAATGCAGTTTCTAACTATCTCTCCAAGCTCGGCGAGGAACATGCATACGCTGTACGTTCTAGTGCGACTGCAGAAGATTTACCACATGCCTCTTTTGCGGGTCAACAAGACACTTATTTAAATATCATCGGTAAAGAATCAATCTTGAAGCATATCAGTAAATGTTGGGCTTCTTTATTTACAGATCGTGCTGTAATATACCGTATGCAAAATGGATTTGACCATAAACAAGTTTATTTATCAGTTATTATTCAAAAAATGGTTTTCCCACAGGCCTCAGGTATTTTATTTACTGCAGATCCAGTGACTTCCAATCGAAAAGTCATATCAATCGATGCCAGTTTCGGATTAGGAGAAGCACTTGTATCTGGATTAGTCTCTGCTGACTCTTATAAAGTACAAGAGGGCAAAATCGTTGAAAATAGAATTGCTACTAAAAAATTAGCGATCTTTGGACTAAAAGGTGGAGGTACAGAGACAAAACAAATTGAAACGTATCTACAAAACACTCAAGCCCTTACTGAACAGCAAATTTTAGAACTGGAAAGTACAGGAAGACAAATTGAAGCTTATTTTGGCTGTCCTCAAGATATCGAATGGTGCTTAGTAGATGATACATTTTACATTGTCCAAAGTCGCCCCATCACTACATTATTTCCAATCCCCGAATTAAATGACCATGAAAATCACGTCTATCTTTCTGTCGGCCATCAACAAATGATGACTGATCCAATTAAACCATTGGGTTTGTCGTTTTGGATGTTAACTACTAGGGCACCTATGCGTAAAGCTGGAGGTAGGTTATTTGTTGATATTTCTCAAAATCTTTCTTCACCTGACAAAAGAAAAATGTTTATAGATGCCATCGGAAAATCCGACCCGCTCTTAAAAGACGCTCTTTTAAAGGTTGTAGCGCGAGAAGATTTTATTCAGTCATCACCGGAGAATAAAGATACGAGCACAACTAGAAACAGCCAAGATCAATCATCGTCAAATTTTAAACCACTAATCGAAAACGATCCTACGATCGTTTCTGAATTGATTAACAAAAACAAAACATCAATCGAAGAGTTAAAACAAAACATTCAAACGAAATCAGGAACAGAGTTAATGGATTTTATTCTTAAAGATATTCAAAAATTAAGAGAGCTATTATTTGATCCACGAAGTTCGGCGGTGTTTATGTCTGCTATGAATGCAACGGAATGGATCAATGAAAAAATGAACGAGTGGTTAGATGAAAAAAGTGTAGGGGATACACTTACTCAATCTGCACCTAACAACATTACTTCTGAAATGGGTCTTGCGTTATTGGATGTAGCAGATGTGATTCGTCCTTATCCAGAAATCATTCACTTTTTAGAACATGTTAAAGATGATCACTTTTTGTACGAACTAATTAAATTTGATGGTGGACAGGAAACAAAGGATGCAATTGATGATTTTCTCAGTAAATACGGAATGAGATGTACTGGCGAAATTGATATTACGAATACACGTTGGAGCGAAAAACCAACTATTCTAATTCATATGATTCTTAGTAACATCAAAAATTTTGAGCCTAATGAAAGTAAAAGGAAATTTGATCAAGGGCTACAAAGAGCATTGAAAAAAGAGGAAGAGCTTTTAGAACGATTGAAACAATTACCAAGTGGTATACAAAAAGCGAAAGAGATAAAAGAAGTAATTAGCCTAATAAGAAATTTCATCGGTTATCGTGAATATCCAAAATACGGAATGATTAGTCGCTATTTTGTCTATAAACAAGAAATGTTAAAAGAAGCAGAAAAACTCGTAGAAGCTAATGTTATCTTCGAAAAGGAAGATATATACTATCTTACTTTTGAAGAGTTACATGAAGTTGTTCGTACAAAAAAACTTGATTACCACATCATAAATAAAAGAAAAGACGAGTACAAATTATTTAATAAATTAACCCCTCCACGTGTTATTACATCAGATGGTGAAATAATTGAAGGTGAATACAAACGAGGAAATCTTCCAGCCAATGCGATCGTGGGTCTTCCTGTTTCTTCCGGAGTTATAGAAGGGCGTGCACGTGTCATCTTAAATATGGAAGATGCAAATCTGGAAGAAGGAGACATATTAGTTACATCATTTACTGACCCAAGTTGGACACCACTTTTTGTAGCGATTAAAGGATTGGTGACTGAAGTGGGTGGACTGATGACTCATGGAGCGGTTATTGCACGTGAATATGGTTTACCTGCTATAGTCGGAGTGGAGAATGCTACCAAGCTCATAAAAGACGGACAAAGAATCCGCGTACATGGAACTGAAGGGTATATTGAAATAGTATAATTTGATAAGAAATAGCAGAAAAGCCGATTTTCTAATTGTGGAAATCGGCTTATTATATTTGAAATAATGGTAGTTTTAGGTAATTACTACAAAAAAATGGTGTATAATAGGCTAAAAAATAACGAGAGGAGTGCATCGTAATGCTTTCATTCATTTTAGTAGTTTTAACGTTATTTTTGATACCAGGTCCAGCTGTAATATTAACATTATCGCAAACAATGAAGGGTGGGAAATGGAATGGAATATTAACGGGGGTCGGAATCGCTGTTGGTGATTTGATTCACACTTGTGCATCAGTTTTTGGGCTTTCTGCGATTTTAATGACTTCAGCATTTGCTTTTGAAGTCGTGAAATATTTAGGGGCTGCCTATTTATTTTACTTGGGGATTACTGCACTTATAAGAAAATCTAAAACTAGTAAAAAAACGACTGTACAAAAAGAAATAAATAGTAAACTTTCATTTCGCCAAGCTGTACTGATAGAAGTATTAAACCCTAAAACTGCATTATTTTTCTTAGCTCTTTTACCACAATTTGTTCAACATAATGGCCAATCCGTATTCTTCCAGCTGTTAACTTTGGGGTTAACATTTGTACTACTTAGTATTTTATACACAACTTTATTAGTACTTTTATCAAGTGTCATCAGTAAAAAAATCTTTAGCAAAAACACAAAAGGACCAAAATGGATGGGAAGAATGATTGGGTTCGTGTATATTGGATTGGGTTTGAGAGTTGCTCTTCAAACACAATCGTAACTAAAAGATTGTAAAAAAGGAGGAATACAAAACCTTCTTTTGAAAGATGAAAACAAAAATAAGGAGCTGAATTATTCAGCTCCTATACAAAAGATGGGAAGATATTCTAATTTCATTCAAAATACAAATGATAATGGTTTTTGCACCCAGGATTAAAATCTGATTCACATTTTGGACATTTATAGTTGCTATCTCGATATTCTTGAATCGTTAATTCTTCATGACAGTTACCGCAAAGAATTGCTTTTGTTGCCCATTCGTTTTTACTCCAGACTATTGGTTCATGATTTGTGCTTTCCTCATGGCAATAAAAACATCCAAAGTATGTGTCACAGCACTTGAATTTAATAGCAATAATATCTTTTTCTGTATGGTAATGTTTGCAACGTGTATGGTTATCGATCGAACCCATTACTTTCATACTTCTTCCTCGCTTTATATTTCTTATTTGTTTAAAATTCTTTATTTTTATTTTATGACCTCGAATAAGACAGCTAATCCGATTCCACCACCACTTCCAATTGCAGCCAAAACATAATTCATGTCTAGCTGTTTTCTTCTTTGTGCTTCATAGAAAAGTCTTGTAATCAGGATACTTCCAGAGGCTCCATAAGGATGGCCGATCGATAATGCTCCACCACATACATTTAATTTGGAGGTAGGGATGGATAGTTCATTAGAACAAGCTATTATTTTAGATGAAAATGCCTCATTTATTTCAAAAAGATCAATATCTGCAACAGTTAAATTGTTTCTCGTTAATAAGTCTTGAATAGCAGGGATTGGAGCTGCACCTGGATAATTCGGATGCACGCCAGAAACTTGACTATCCACAAATCGTAATACAGGCTTTAACCCGTTTTTTATAGCCACATTTTCTTCCATAACTAATACTGCAGATGCTCCATCATGAATTCCACAACTGTTTGCCGCTGTAACAGTACCGTTCTTTTTAAATACAGGATTTGCTCTTTTTAAAAGTTCTTCCATTTTTCTTTTTTTAGAAAATACTTCATCCTGAGCGTAATCACCAATTGGAATAATCTCTTGATTGAAATCTCCTTTGCTATGTGATTCCCAGCTTCTTGTATAACTTAGTAGAGCATATTGATCTTGAGTTTCTTTTGAAATAGAATATTTTTCAGCTACATTTTCCGCTGCGATACCCATATCTGGATCACCAATTTTATCAGGAGCAAATCTCGCTTTTGAAGGAAACGGGGAGGTACTAGTACTTTCAACACCTCCAGCAATATAGCAGTTTCCAGCCCCACCTTGAACTAAATAACAAGCCATTCGAATTGCTTCTAATCCGGCACTACATTGACGATCAATTGTAACTCCTGGGACAAAAAGGGGAAGGTCTGCTTCTAATGCAGAAACGCGAGCCACATTCCCACCTGGACCTACTACATTTCCTAAAATGATGTCATCAATCTGATTTTCCAATCCATTTGCCAACTGCTTGAGTAATGGAGCCGCAAGCCCATGTGGTTGATAATCTTTTAAGATACCACCGACTTTTCCGATTGGTGTTCGCTTTGCTTTGACAATGACAGCTCTTTTAATGTTTAGTCACCTGCAATTCTATTTGTTTAATTAACTCAGCACGCGCAATTTTACCGCTTGTTGTATACGGCATTTCATTTTGAAAAAACCATTTGCGTGGGATTTTATAAGAAGATAAGTATGTCTTGCAAAATTTTTTCAACTCAAAAGAAGTGCATTGCCCAGTAATTACAGCAGTCACAATCTGACCCCAATACTGGTCAGAAAGTCCAATAACGGCAACTTCTTCAACACTCGGATGAAGAGAAATGACTTTTTCGATTTCTTCAGGAAAAATATTAATTCCTCCATAAAGAATCATATTTTTTTCTCGTCCATTTATTGTCAAGAAGCCTTCTTCATCAATATAACCCATATCATGAACAGTAGCCCAACCGTCTTCGTCCTGGATTGAGTGAATCACGCGCTCATTTTCTTCAAAGTAACCATTTATTATATACTTACTTCTGACATATATTTTTCCGGTTTCATTCGCTTTAGCCAATTCTTGATTTTGACGACGAATTTGTATTTCTACACCATAACAAGGTTTTCCAACCGTTTTTACCTTTTCAATACCATCTGGATCAGATAAAACGGTGATGAAGCTTAGTTCACTAGCCCCAAAAAATTCGTATATTGTCATTTCAGGAAACAATTGACGAAACTCTATTTTAGATTTTTCAGTCCATTTTGCACCGGAAGAAAGGATTTTTATAGATTTATTGACTTGAATTCCTTCTCTTAATAATGCTTCAATCATTGTCGGAACAACATAAATTGTGGAAAGTGGTGAGGAATCTATCATTTGTAATACGGTTTTAGGTGAAAATTTTTCTAAAAGATAAACGGTTCCACCTAAATATAAACTACTTATAGCACCATAAAGAAAGTGAGAATGAATTAATGCTCCGGGTATAAGCGTTTGATCTGATTCATCCAATCCAAAGTCAAACCGATTACAATCAAAGCTAGCTACCCATGAATCTTGAGAACGAATAAAAGCTTTTGGGCTTCCCGTTGTACCAGAAGTAAATCCAACATAAAAAGGCAAATTCTCTTCCAATTCTATTGAAGAAAGAGAATCGTAATTTGCGATTTCTTGCAAGCATTCATCCATTGGTTTCAAATTTGGAATTTGTGAATTAAACTTATTGTAAATTTCACTTGTCGTAACAATAATTGAGGGATTCGAAAGTTTTACTCGTTTTTCTAAATCCGCTAAATTCCATTTCATATCAAACGGAGCGGCAATCCAACCAGCCTTACAAGCTCCTGCAAACATTTGCAAGAAAGGGATCCCATTTGGTAAAAGAATCCCTATTGTTTTCGTATCTGAAGGTTGAGTATGTAGCCAATTAGCGGTTTGGTTAATTAATTGATGCCATTCATTATAAGTAATTTGTTGAATACTAGTATGTATCGCAATTTTGTTAGGCGATAATGTAGCGAATTTCTGATAAGTTTCTGTAATATTTGCCATTCTAAATCACCCCTATAAAAAAGAGACACGAAAAAAGTGTCCCAAACGAATTATATATTTTTTGCTGATTGCTTTGAATAGTTTGTTGTCAATGAGTTTGAAAAAACTGGATGCTGTCTTAGTTTATATACTAAAATTGAAGCAAGGATCGCTTTTATCACATCACCTGGGATATAAACTAAACTTATTTTTACAGCTGTAAAAACTGGAATTTCCATAATAGCTGCTTGAATTGGAATACCGATTAAATAGATTAATAGAATACCAACAGTCAAATTAATCAATAAGACATATTTTAATTTTAACGTTTTAAAACGTGATAATAAATAACCAATTACAAAAGCCGTAATAGGCCATGATATTAAATAACCAACACTTGGACCAGCAAATACACTAAATCCACCTCTTCCACCTGATAGAAGTGGCATACCTACAGCAACTAGTAATAAGAAGATTGTTTGGCTAAGTGCACCTAATCTTGCACCTAACACTCCACCAGTAAGAAGAACCCCTAGCGTTTGTAAAGTAATTGGAACTGGTGTAAAGGATAACATAATTGGAGGAACTTGTCCAAGGACACCCATAACTGCTGCAAACATTGCTACAAATGTAATTTCTTTGATTTTCATTGTTGATTCTCCTAATGTTAATTTTCTGATAACAACTATCATATTAATGAAACTTAAATTATATGTCAACTAAATATTTTTTTAGGTTAACATATACTATATTAAGATAGGAAACTTTCATAAAAAGTTAACAGTGAATGTGTCAATTTTTAAGATAATCAAGTGAGCTATTTCAGGACGGAAATAGAAAGGATAAGGTTTTACATAATAAGAGGTACTTAGGATCGCTTTATTAATTTTAATAGTTACCTAGGGAGGATATTCTTGAGGAGAATCGAGATTATTAGTTCAGGAGGAGCGAGAAGGTCTATATTTGCTAGACGTATAGGAGACACATACCATATGGTTTTGGACTTCCACTTATTAAAAAAAGTACAATTTAAAAAATAGGCATAGATGGTTTAGTTTAAATCAAAAAGACAGCAGGCTAATAGTAGCCAACTGTCTTTTAATTTTTTATTAGATGAGTTCTCTCTATAGTTCAATATTCAGTCATATTCACTTTCTGGCCAATGCGCTCAATTACATCTTCTAACTCATCAGGTTTCAAAAACTCAATCGGAGAAAATCCTTTTTCAAATTGCAAAGTATCGGCTTCTAAAATAACAACATATCGACCGTTTACTTTTGCAATATGTAGATTATCACCAAAATCAGCTAGCATTCCTTTTACCGAAAAATGATCAGCTTTAAATGATAATTCAATTTCTGGGGTATGTTCCACGATTTGTGCCGCTGCTTCGATTACTTCATTAGGAGTAAAATGCTCTTGAATTTCACGTTTAGGACTTGCTGCCCAAACTTCCATTGCTGCATCGAATTGTTGTCTCTCAACGCTTTCTTCTTCAAATACATCTTCAATTTTATCATAAACCATTTCCATTACTTGGGCTTTAACAATTTCAGGCATTGATTCAGAATATGATACAAATTTTAAGAAGTCCTCAAAATATCTTGCATGAGAGGCTTGATGGATTTTTAATTCACTCTCGGAAATCATCCCTAATTCTTCCATATAAGGGTATTGAATCGATTTCATATTTTTTGTTGTAATGGCCATTTCAACTGTTTTGATAAGGGTAGATTCATCTGAAATGGATGCAACCTTTGGTTCGAAATCGCATTTTAGTACAAATAAGAATGGATCGTCAAAATATTTTCTTAGTTTCGCTTGAATGACTAAAAACGCTCCTCCACGAACTGCACTCGTTTCAATGTAATTAATGACTAAAGTTTCATTTTCTGCCTTAAATTCTTCGATTGATTTTGCATCACGTATACGTTGGAATAAATTATAATTTGGATTTGAGTCTAAAGCGTAGCCTTCTTCAACGATAAAGTGACCTAATTTCGTAGGTACAGAATCGGATTTTGGATGTCTTTCAACTTTTCGATTAACAATTCTTTCAAGTTCCCCTTCTAAAAAGCCTTTCAAAGCACTTTCTTCAAACGTTGATTCATCAATTGTTTGAAAATGTTTATATCGTTTATCTGATTGTTCACCTTTACCTTCTACAGTTACAACATAAAACGATAAATATGTAATTTCAAAATCCAATCCAATCACCTTTTTCTATTTTCTGTATTTAAGTATATGGATGTGGATTTGTCGAGTCAATGATAAACAAAATTAAGTTTCGAGCAACATTCACTTGAAAATTATCATAAGATAGAAATTTTACAGTTATAAGACAATTTCATTACACACTATGATAAAATAAGGATATAATGAAATGTGGAACCGAATAAATTTATAAGTACTTGGATGTGTGTATTTCACATCTTTTTTTACGTTTACTTGCTAAATTTTTGGAGCCAATCATATGGAGGGGGGATGAGAGACCTGAGAATAGAAAGAATAGCTACCATCTCATTAATTATCGTAACATTACTTTGGGGCACAACATTTGTAGTAGTCCAAAATGCGATTGCATACGTTGATCCGTTTGCATTTAACGCATTTCGATTTATCCTCGCAACTTTAGTCCTTTTACCATTTATCGTTAAAAGAAAACAAAAAACTAAATTAACGGTTAAACAAATCGCTATTACTAGTGGTATTGGATTCATGTTGTTTTTAGGCTATTTACTTCAAACATTTGGACTGAAGTATACAACATCATCAAAATCAGGTTTTATTACTGGTTTATGTGTAGTATTAGTACCTGTTCTTTTATATTTAGTCTATAAAGAACGCTCAAACTGGTCTACAGTAATTGCTTGTTTAATCGCATTACTAGGATTAAGTTTCTTAACTTTAGGTGATTCATTCTCTATAAATCTTGGAGATGTACTAACACTATTCGGTGCCGTTGCTTTTGCATTCCATATTATTTTATCAGGAAAATATACGAAGCAAATGGATCCAATCACTTTTACGACGATTCAACTTGCAACAGTTGGGATTAGTAGTTCGATTTTTTCTCTAATATTTGAAGATACTTCTGTGTCTTTTTCAAAAGAACTTTGGATCAATCCGACGTTTATTTTTGCTGTAGTGATCACTGCGGTATTTTGTACGAGTATAGCATTTTGGGTTCAAATGTTTGCTCAGCAACATATTTCTTCTACGAAAGCAGCATTAATTTTTATATTTGAACCTGTTTTTGCGGCATTTACTGCAGTTCTTTTTGCAAATGAAACATTATCTATTCAAACAATTATCGGTGGGACATTCATTGTTGGCGGTATGCTATTATCTGAAGTTCCTTTACCTAAAAGACGAACAAAAAAAGTAAAAAATGAAGCAATATAGTAAGAAATGTAAGAAATTTTAAATAAATGTGCATAATACACATTGACAGATACAATTTGTTCACGTATTATAGCTTTAAATTAATAAATGACTTAGAAAAGGAATAGTAAGTTTATAAGCTTTTTAGAGAGGGAATGGTCGGTGCAAATTCCTAAAGCAAGTATTCTGAACCAGCCTTGGAGTCTCTGTACCGAACGATAAGTAGGCTACAGCGGTTTTCCCGTTAAAGATGTTAAGAGATTATGTAGAGTTTACATAATAAGTAGGGTGGTAACGCCATGAATGGTCCCTTTTGATCATTCATGGTGTTTTTTGTTTATAATCCGCTTATTTTCGTATAGTTCTATATAATAATTAGGGTGGTAACGCCGAGAATGGTCCCTTTTGATTATTCTCGGCTTTTTTTGTTTTCTAAAAATCGATGAGGAGTTTAAAAAATGAGTTCAAAAAAATTTGTTGAAGCGATTACAGATATGGATGTTGATTTTGCACAATGGTATACAGATATTGTAAAAAAAGCAGAATTAGTCGATTACTCAAGTGTTAAAGGATGCATGATTTTAAGACCTTATGGTTATGCATTATGGGAAAATATCCAAAAAGAATTAGATTTTCAATTTAAACAAACAGATCATGAAAATGTATATATGCCAATGTTTATACCTAAGTCATTATTACAAAAAGAAGCTGATCATGTAGAAGGATTTGCACCTGAAGTTGCTTGGGTGACACATGGTGGCCATGATGAATTAGCTGAACCTTTAGCGGTACGTCCAACTTCGGAAACACTATTTTGTGAGCATTTTTCAAAAACAGTTGAAAGCTATAATGATTTACCAAAACTTTATAACCAATGGTGCTCAGTAGTTCGTTGGGAAAAAACAACTAGACCATTTTTAAGAACGACTGAGTTCTTATGGCAAGAAGGTCATACAGCACATGCAACCGCAAAAGAAGCACAAGCAGAAACAATTCAAATGCTAAATGTTTATGCTAACTTCTTAGAAAACTTCTTAGCGATTCCTGTTATTAAAGGTCAAAAAACAGAAAAAGAAAAATTTGCTGGTGCAAAAGCAACATACACAATCGAGAGTCTAATGCATGATGGTAAAGCATTACAAAGCGGTACATCACATAACTTTGGAGACGGTTTTGCAAAAGCATTTGATATTCAATACACAGATAAAAACTCAAAAAGACAATATGTTCACCAAACCTCTTGGGGCATGACGACAAGGGTAATCGGAGCATTAATTATGGTTCATGGTGATAATAGTGGATTAGTTTTACCTCCAAAAGTAGCACCAACACAAGTAATGGTTATTCCAATTGCACAGCATAAAGCAGGTGTCATTGAAAAGGCTACTGAATTAAAAAATCGTATTTTAAAAGTTGCTCGCGTTAAAATCGATACTTCGGATAAAATGCCTGGCTGGAAGTTTAACGAATATGAAATGAAAGGTATACCAGTTCGCGTAGAAATCGGACCAAAGGATATCGAAAAGAATCAAGCAGTTTTAGTCCGACGAGACACAAGAGAAAAAACGATTGTTTCATTAGATACATTAGAAGATAACATTACAAAATTACTTGAAGAGATCCAATCATCCCTTTATGAAAAAGCACTAAACAATCGTACAGAAAAAACATTTGAAGCTACTTCCATGGAAGAGCTAAAACAAATCAGCGAAGAAAATCAAGGATTTTATAAAGCAATGTGGTGTCAAGACGTAGCTTGTGAAGAACAAATAAAAGAAGAAGTTGGATTAACTTCAAGATGTATTCCATTTGAACAAGAACAAATCGCAAAAACATGTGTCTGCTGTGGAAAGAAAACGGATGTAATGGTTTATTGGGGTAAAGCATACTAATTTTAATCACACCAACTAAAACTAGGCAGGTGAATGATCGATGGAAAGTTTAAATTCTTTAAAAGACCATCTACGAACGTTAGAAGAAAATTTACTTAAACCAGAAATTCGTACATCTCAAATTGAACTAAAAAAACTACTAGCCGATGAATTTTTCGAATTCGGAAGTTCTGGAAGAGTTTTATATAAAGATGACCAATTAGAACATGGGATAGGAATCGTAAAAATGGAGTTGAGCGATTTTGAAATTCATCCATTATCGAACGAAATTACATTAGTTACCTATCGAATATTTAACGAAATAAAAAAACAACATTCCTTACGTAGTTCCATTTGGAAGCTAAAAGATGGTCAATGGAAAATGTATTTTCATCAAGGTACACCAACTGAGTTTTAGTTAAAAATATAAAAAGTGAAAAAAGAACACAAATCAATTGATTCGTGTTCTTTTGCTTTGCTCTAAAATAAATAATCAAATTAAATTCTATGGTATGATAAATTCACAATGATTAGCGAAGGAGAACAAAATGTATTTAACAATTAAAGAAACAGCGGAATACTTAAATCTTGATGAATCTTATATTAAACAATTAATTCAGGATCAAAAAATAAGAGTAGTCCACGATGGTGAACAATACTTAATTTACAAAGAGCAATTTAATAATCACTTAGAACAAATGGAAAAAGCGAAGAAAATAATTGCAGATTATTATAACGAACCAATTCCTGAAGACCTAGACGTAAAGGACGAAGATTAAAAAATATATCAGATTATAAGAGGTTGATAATTTGATCTACTTCTTACAATCTGATTTTTTTTATTCAAAGTTTAAATTAGGACTTATTATTGGAAATATTTCACAATTGAAAATTACATACACATTGTATACAATTTTAATATAAACTATTTTTTAATTTTTATTAATCAGTTTTATGATAAACCTAACGTTAGGTTAAGGGGTGTTGTAGTATATGAAAAAGGAAGTAATGATTATAGTGCCCATCCTTATTACGATATCGGTTGTTTTAAGTATAAACAATGCTTATCACGAAATGGTTAATACAGGTGTAGGAGAAGGTTTTGCTGATTTCGTTAAATATATAATACATGGACTTTTCTAGTAGAAATAAAAGTAAGATTAAAATAAAAATAACCTTGTTTCCTTAATTGGGCACAAGGTTATTTTATTTCTATCTTGTTATAAAAAAGTACGTTCACATATTTGGTATAACAAGATTAATGCGGAGTTACAGTAACGTTTATTCAAATTCTCATGAGCCAACCTAACTAATTCTTTCACAATATTCCCACTGATCCGGCCACCAACTTTACCGTTTTGATGGGATGTAACGACAGGTATTAAATCGTTAGTACTAAAGGGATTGTACAGGTTTAAGGCGTATGAGACGGTATAAGGTGGTATGTCGAACTGGAATACAGTAGTTCTTGTACCTTTGAAGGTTTTGTTTTATTAGCTGGGTTAGCTATCTATTGGTCCCTTATTCACGATTTGGGCAACAATCAATGCGTATCATCATAACGATTTAGGATATGTAGCTTACATATTAATTACGAAATGGTATCGACCAAAACAGGAACATATCTAATGGAGTATTATTTGACAATCTTATAGAACTACCATGGTAGTTCTATAAGGTAAAAATGTTGTTGTAGTATATGATGTCCAATGTAGTACAAAAATAGGATAGAATTAACAGATATCATATCTGTTTTTCTATCCTTCGTTTTTTGTCATACCATGTATGACTTTAAATAAAAACACTTAAATATACATATTTTTTCTCATTTACTTGACTTTCAATAAAGTATTTTCCAAATCTTTTTTTCAAAGTTTTAGTTTTACTAAAATCCTTCATCTTGAGATGAAAATGGTATATGAAGTCTTTGCTCAACCACACGAAGTCGCTGATTTAATCTATTTAAGCGTCTAGTGTGACGTTCTGAAGTTTGTTGAAGTTGATTTACTTCCCTGTTTAGCTGATTTACTCGTCTTTCTAACTCATTTATTCGTCTTGTAAAAGATTGAAATTGTCCTTGCTGTCTATCTACGTCATACTCATCATGATTGGTTGGTTGATAATATTGATGTTGTAAGAATGAAGATTGAGTTGGATAAGTGTAATAATTACCATAGTAATACATAATATCTCGCTCCTTCCTTTTATGATAACAAGATAAAATATGTAGGCAAATGAAGGATGGAAACGGCTCTAGCCTAATTTACTTAATAAAAATATAATGTTATGAAGTTAAGTTAAAAAAGAAATTAATGGACATTATGAAGAATTAATAGAAAAGAATTAGGCCAGTTTGAGAAAATTTTTAAGACTAAAAAAGTAAACATTTTCAATTAATCTAAATACGATTTTATAACTTTATCAACAAAATAGCACAGTAAGAAGAGTGTTTAATAAATAGCAATAAATAAGGTTCTTATACACATGCTTTAGTTGAAGATCGTGAGTCATATTATGTTGTCATCAAAAATACCAATAAGGAAAAGTCAAATGGTGTAACTAATGGTTGAATATGGGAAAGTAAAACTATATTCTATGAGAGAAGGACAAAATATAAATACTATTAATAAACCCCGTCATCAACGTTTATTTAAATTCTCCTGAGCCATCCTAACTAATTCTTTCACCATATTTCCACCAATCCGGCCACCAACTTTACCGTTTTGATGGGATGTTAAATTGCCATTGTATCCTTTTGTTAAAGGAACTCCTACTTCTTTTGCAGCTTCAAATTTTGCAGCTTCAGGGCTAGTAGTATTCATTACTTTAGCTTTTAAAGCATCTAAAGCTTTTCTAGATTCAGGAACTAAGATTTTATTTTTTCTACTCAATCAAACCCACTCCTTTTAATTGTAGATTTCCCACTTATTCTTTTTTAAATTATGGAAATAATTGCTATAAAATAGGGAATGTTACATAATGAAGTCATGCGTTTTAAATACATATAAAAGGAGAATGAGGATGAAATCTTTTAATGTAACATTTCATAAAGAAGATAATGTTGACAATATGATGATTCAAAAATTGAATGACGAGGAGTATCATAAATCCACTGAAGGTGGAACTAGACATTTATTTGAAATCGATACAAATATAGGCTTTTTTGTGTTTTTAGATTCAGAGGATAATGAAGGGAATGTGTCTCATTTAGTGCTTCAATACAATGAAGAGGATGAAGAGCCAGTTGCGTGCTATTCATTTGCAATGAAAGACTATTATGAATTCATGGCTTTATATTTAAATGATTTAGAATTTGTTGATGAAACTTCTGAAGAAGAAGAAGTTGAGCTTGATGCTTCTAGCTCGATTCATCATTTAGTTCATTTATTATTCCATGTAATCGAAGAAGGCGAAGATTTAGAAGTTTAAATTTCCAAATAAATGTATATTCTTCCAAAAATCACCGGGTTTATATATTTGAAAATGTATTTTTATGCAAAATATGGTAGTTTCACTTATTCGCTTTCATTATAAATTTAAAATAATAATTTTGAAAAGCTCTTGATATTTTATCGAGGGCTTTTTTATTTTTGAAAAAAGATTCTACACAATTAAACATATAACTCTTACCACTTAATAGAATTAATACAAGGATATTTTAAAAGAAGTAGATTTGTAAAAAATAAAGTAGAATAGGAGTCGATCATATTGAACCTGCCACAGTCTGTATGTATTAAAGAAATTGGGCCTCGAATGAATTTTCAATATGGATCACGATTATCTATTGAACAAAAACTACAATGGATTCAACATCTCGTCGATAGTGGATTAAATCACATCGAGGTATCAACATTATTCCACTCCGGAAATAAGCAACAGTTTAATGAAGCGACTGAATTAGTATTAAAGCTAAAAAGAGAAAATGGTTTAACGTACGGAGTATTAGTTCCTAATAAGAGAAGTTTAACGAGAGCATTTGTAGTAGATGCAGACGAGATTAACTTTTTTCTATCAGCAAGCGAATCGTATAATGAAAAAATTAAAAATTGCTCTATTAAACAGTCACTTAAGGATATTAAACAAATGACTACAGTAACGAAAGATTATGAAATAACAACGCGTGCTTATATAACAACCGTATTCGGATGCCATGGTGAAGAAGTTCATCATCAAAAAGCAATCGAGTTGGCATCGCAATTATTAGATGATGGAGTAGAAGAGCTATCCTTTGTTGATTCTGTTGGAAGAGCAACACCTCATCAAGTTAAGATATTTTTAGAGGAATTACTATTAAGAGTACCTAAAGAGCGCTGTTCAATACAATTTTATAATACTTATGGATGTGGTTTATCTAACATATTTACAGCACTTACTTATGGGATTTTGCGGTTTGAATCAGCAAATGGTGGATTCGGAGGTTGTTTTCCATCTGAAGTAAGAAATAGGATGACTGGAACAGAAGATTTAATATCATGTTTGCATAAACTTAAGATCGATACTGGCGTTGATGAATTAAAGCTATTAAATGCTACAGCTTATATTTCAACTCAAGTTAAAGAAGAAGAATCCTCTAGTAAAAAGCATCTAACATGATGCTTTTTTATTTTAATAATTTGGACAAGAATTGAATGATTTTTGCATATAATTTACTAATTTGGATGAAAGGAGTATTGATTATGTCTAGTTTTGAAGCAATTATTTTAGGCATCATTCAAGGGTTAACTGAATTTCTACCGATTAGTAGTACAGGCCATTTATATCTTGGTAGACATTTATTTGGGTTAGATGAAGCAGGTCTGTTATTAGATACTTTAATGCATATTGGTACTTTATTAGCAGTCTTTGTTTTTTACAGTAAAGAATGGAAAAGTTTGATTAAAAAGCCGTTTTCAAAATTAACTTTATTATTATTTGTAGGAACACTACCCGCTGTCATTGTTGGCTTATTATTTAAAGATTTTTTCGATGAAATTTCCGTTTCAGGCAAAACAATTGGCTGGGAGTTTATCTTTACGGGAATTGTTTTATTTATTGCTGATAAAAGGAAAAAAGGAAAGAAAACGATGGAGGAGCTAACATGGGTAGATGCTTTATTCATCGGTTCATTTCAAGCACTTGCTATTTTTCCAGCGGTTTCTCGTTCAGGGCTAACAATCGCTGCTGCATTATTTAAAGGGATGGAACGGAAGAGTGCTGCATATTTTTCTTTTTTACTTTCAACTCCTGCAATTTTAGGTGGAATTGTCTTTCAAGGAAAGGATCTTCTAGGAGGGAAAGCTGAACATATCGCATTTTTCCCATTATTCCTTGGTACTTTAGCCGCAGCTTTATTCGGATATTTAGCGATTAGTTGGATGATCAATTTATTAAAAAAGCAATCACTGAATATTTTTGGTTATTATGTAATTTTCCTAGGGGTTAGTATTGTTGTACTTCAATATTTGAAGATATTTTAATCAATCTAAGTACATTCAAAAAAGAGCAGATGATCCTGCTCTTTTTTATTGACTTGAACAAAATTCATCATTTCAAACCACCTCCATAATTTGTAGTGAACAATCCGCAAAGTCTAAGAGTTTATCCTAGGTAATGTGAATCTATATCCATATTTTACTATTTTTACCTAATATTACATAATTTTTAGTTTTGTATAATTAAAACGATGAGATTTTAAAAGATTCCATACTTATTTTTAATCATTAATAGATTTCAAGTTCTAGAATAATCGTCTAAAATTAACTTATCACCATATAGGAGAAGATACAGATGCAGATTGTTATTACATTAAAAAGTTTATCTAAACGAAAAGGCTTTTTAGAAAAAAAACCAATTGAAATTGTAAATGTTCCATTAAATCTTGAAGAATTACTAACAGAACTAATTTCATTAAATGTAAATACATATAATCAAAAAGAAATTGATCTTCCGTTTCTTCCATATTTAACTGAAGAAGAAATAAACTTAAAATCTACAGTTGGAAAGATTGGTTTTGATTTGAAAAAGAATGACACAATCGTTGATTTAAATGAAGCAATCTCAACTGCTTTACAAGCATTTCAAGATTGTCTGTTTAAAGTATTTTTAAACGACAAGGAAATAGAAAGTCTTCAGGAAAACATAGAGTTACATGAGAATGATGAGATTACATTTATAAAATTAACGATGCTGACGGGCCGTATGTGGTAGAAAGGACTTTAACATGGAACAAAATAAGGAATATTTTCAAAGATTAGAAGAAAAATTAGACGTGTTTAAAGGTAAACACTTAAAAATTGCTAGATTACTGATTAATGGCGCTAAAAAAGATCCGTACTACTATGATGATTATGTTTATCCAATAAAAAAAGAATTAATAAAAAATCAAGATTCAACTACTAATGACTGTTTTGAACCAATTAGAGAAATTATCAAAGTCTTATTAGGTGAAAATGAATGTAAAGTAATGACTTACATCATCAATCATATTGTTGACTATCCATATGCGAATAGCTATCAAAGACGTCCGTTTCGAACGAAAGATCTTACAGTACATACTAATAGAATCATCGGAAAAGCAATGTCATTAATTCGATTAAATCAGCACGATGTGTCTTTAAAATCAATCCTAACGTCAACATCTGAACTAATTGATCATTACTATTATCAGTCAATATTAAGTGATTATATTGCTTATGAACTTGATTCTGAACATGAAGAAATAAAAAATGCATTAAACGAAATCATATTTGGTGAAAATAACACTGCTTTACTAAGTAGATGGATGATTGAAGGGTTGTTTAAATCTCATCAGCCAGAAAGCTATGAAGTTTTAGGAAAACTACTTTTAGCAGCGGGTTTACAGGAAGGCTTAAGACAAAATATCGTTGAATCGATGGATCAAGGTACTATTGAAGGTATGAGTTATCTACTTCAAGTTATCATTGAAAATAATTTAACCCGTTTTAGTTCGATTGTCAGAGCGCTTGCCGTTTGGACGGGTATTGATTTTGAAGCAAATAACAAAAGAATCATCAATCAATTTATGACTAATATTTCGATGGCATTAAGGAAAGAAGAAATACGTAATGAATGGCTATCAGAAAACAATGTTGATAAACTGTATATTTCATTATGGGCAAATGGTGTATATGAGGAAGCTAATTTGATAAATGAGATCAGTCATATTCTTTCAAATGGAGAATATTATCAAAAAGTCGTCGCACATTATTTTATTGCTCAATTTGAAAATGAACCGCTTGTTTATTCACTGATACATAATCATATAGTACAATCGGATTTTGAATTGCAAGCATGGACAATAACTAATTATCCATATCGTTGTTCAACCCGATATAACGATTTAAGTAAAGAAAATAAAGTTACCTATTACAAAGAACCTCTTTTAAACGATAAAATAGTTCGAGAAAATCAGTTTATGTATTTTCGTAATTTGTTAGAAAATGGTCCAAAGGAAAATAAAGTATTAAGTTCAAGCGCATTTAAACAAATGGAACT
This sequence comes from Bacillus sp. AFS041924, assembly GCF_002577195.1. GTDB lineage: Bacteria > Bacillota > Bacilli > Bacillales > Bacillaceae_G > Gottfriedia. Next base: position 6,578 of record NZ_NULG01000093.1, on the reverse strand, counting down.
AACCTATTCTCCTGATACAATCATTCAAATTTTATTTTATTTAACGGCATATGACTTAGATCATAATTGGATTACTAAGTTAATGGATTACAAAAAATATATGACAGCTGATACAAGATCACAGTTTTTAAATTATTTTATAGTGAATTATGATGATCCAGCTCAAAAGGAATATCTTTTTAATGCGTTATCGGATAGAAGTGTAATAATTAGAGAAGAGGCAATCGATAAGATTAAAAAATTAAAATTAAACGACTCAGATATTCCACGAATTGAGTCATTACTTGCTCTTAAAACACCATTCATTCGAAAAGAAGCGATTCATTTACTTTTAAATCTTAAAGAAGAGCAATTAACGGATTCGTTAAAACGATTATTTAGTAGTAAGAAAGCACCGCAACGACTTGGTGCTTTAGATATTGTGAATCAAACGAAAGAAAATAAACTACATAGCTCCAACTTTGAAAAATATAAGGAATTACTTTCTTTAATAACGAAGCCAACTGAAAATGAGCGGTTACAGATTGAAAAATTAACGAAACAAGAGTGGAACGATAAAAATGGATTTGGTTTATATGATCCTACTAAATCTAGGTCAGTTCAAAAGCTTGAAATTGAAGAAGCCTTTAAGAAACAAGAATGGTTTACACTTAGTGAAGATAAAATAGGTTCATTTTTAAATGGTCTATCTGAATTAATTCATGAAAATAGAGATTATGAATTCGAAATTGAACATTGGGATGGACAAAAAGAAACAGTTTTGTTAGGTAGTCAGTTAGAATTAGTTCGACACAATACTATAAAAGATCATTTGAAATGGATTGATCAATTACCATTATCAGATGTCTGGAAAGAATATTTAGATGCTAGTCAGCTAAATACGAATCAACTAGTTGAAGTATGGTTTTATTTAAACAGTAGTTACTTAGTAAATTATTACTTTAATACACTTGACCCTTGGGATTATAGGTATCGAAATTATGAATTAACTGAAGCAGAAAATAGTGCACCATTAAAAGACTGGCAGAAAGACTTACTTTTATCATTTTACCCAATAACAAGCTTTAAGAAAGTAAATGAATCGTTTGAAGAACAGCAGTATTATGAACAAATTAACTGTATTATTCAGGCTTATTTTGAAGACCTTCCAAAAGAAGAAAAGTTTCATTATGTGCTAAATCAATTAAAATCATTTTCTTTACTCATACCAGAAGGAAAAAATTGTTTAAAAATCTTTGATTATTTGTCTGAATCGATAATTGAATGGATGGAAGAATCCGTTTATGACGATCAATCATTTATTCAATACTTTGAATATAAAAATTATCTTTACCATTACTGTAATAAGCGTTTATTTAAACATTCACCAGAGGATTTAATACGTGCCTTTGTTTTAGATGTTATTGATGTAAATGAGTTACTTAAAGAAATTCTATGTGATAAAAGTCATAATAGGTTCTTTAGAGAAATCTATCAAGAAAATAGTGATTTACTTAAGAAGTATCCAGAAATAACTCCTTTAGTCCTTAAAGTATTAAATAGGGTTTTGGAAATAGAGTTGGAACGTGGCGATTTAGCAACTAGTGTTACGAATTTTGCAGATGGAATTCATTATTTTGAAGGGGCAAGCTACTTTGTTCAAATTCTTGAGAGACTTGAAGAAGAAGGTTTTATTCGAGGCTATTTTTACTCAGGAGGAGATGAAATTTCGAAAAAAGAGTCGTTTAGTTCATTGTTAAAAGCATGTTATCCAAGTAAATATGATAACCTCGAACTATTTACTCAATTATTTAAAGGAAAAGAGATATCAGATAAACGATTACTTGAAGCTGCTATGTATGCACCACAATGGCTTGATTTAGTCTCTGAATATTTAAATTGGAGCGGTTTAAAAAGCGCTGCCTGGTATTTCCATGCACATATTAATGAAGATTTTGATGATCAAAAAGCAGCTATTGTAGCACAGTATTCTCCAATCGAACCAATTCAATTTAATGATGGTGCATTTGATATTAATTGGTTTAATGAGGCGTATGTTGAGTTAGGGTCAGACCGTTTTGATATTCTTTATGATTGTGCTAAATATATTTCTGGTGGGTCAAATCACCGGAGATCACAGTTATTCGCAGATGCTGTATTAGGTAAGTTAAAATTAGATAATCTGAAAAAATCAGTTATTGATAAGAGAAATAAAGATCATTTATTATGCTATAGTTTAGTTCCTTTAGATGATTCAAATACAAAAGATTTAGTAAGTCGCTATGAATTAATCCAGCAATTCTTAAAGGAAAGTAAGCAATTCGGAGCACAAAGAAGAGCTTCTGAAGCAAAAATAGTTGAAATTGCATTAGGAAATCTAGCTAGAAACGCAGGTTTTTCAGACACGATTCGAATGACTTGGGATTTGGAATCTAAAAAGGCTGAAGAATATATTACCTACTTTGAACCGAAACAGATTGATGAACTTACAGTAAAACTTGCGTTTAATGAAAAGGAAAATGTGAACTTATCCATCCAAAACAAAGATAAGATTATTAAATCTGTTCCAGCTAAATATAAAAAGCATGAATATATTCTGAAAATAAATGAAGTAAAGAAAGAAATAAAAGAACAATTAAGAAGAGCGAAAACAGAATTAGAACGATCTATGGTTTCAGAAACTACTTTTACTGTAAAAGAGATGAACAATTTAACTAACAATATGATTGTCAATCAATTACTGAAAAAGCTAATTTTCGTAAATGATCATAAGATTGGATTTTTTGAAGAAAACAAAATTATTAGTCCGAATGGAGAAGAATACCAACTAGCAGATTCTGATATTCTGAAAATTGCTCATCCTATCCATTTGTATGAAAATGGGATGTGGAGTGTATGCCAGAGGTTTATTTTTGAACATAAGATTGTTCAGCCATTTAAACAAGTGTTCAGAGAATTGTATTTACCAACAATTGATGAATTAACGAACGGTAAGGTATCTAGACGTTATGCAGGTCATCAAGTTCAGCCTAGAAAAACGGTCTCTTTATTAAAGAGTCGTTTATGGACAGCAAGCTACGAAGAGGGACTTCAAAAGGTTTATTATAATGAAAATATCATTGCAAGATTTTTTGCTGTAGCGGATTGGTTTTCACCTTCAGATGTTGAGGCACCTACTATTGAGACAATTGAATTTTTTAATCGAAAAACAGATGAAAATATTTCAATTGAACAAATACCTAAAATTATCTACTCTGAAGTAATGAGGGATCTTGATTTAGTAGTTAGTATTGCTCACGTAGGAGGAGTTGATCCTGAAGCTAGTTTATCTACGATCGAAATGAGAAAAGCAATTATTCATGAGTCTCTAAGGTTGATGAATATCACGAATGTAGAGTTCTCTCAAAATCATGCAAAAATCAACGGAAAACTTGGAGAATATAACGTACATCTTGGAAGCGGAAACGCATTTAAGAATGCAAAAGGTTCTTTATATATTATCCCAGTACATTCACAGCATAGAGGGAAAGTCTTTTTACCGTTTATCGATGAGGATCCAAAAACAGCGGAAATCTTATCAAAAATCATTTTATTAGCTCAAGATCAAAAAATTAAAGATCCAAATATATTAATGCAATTAACGTAAATCGTACTAAATAAGAAAAAGCACAAGGTGTCGTAAACTTGTGCTTTTCTTTTTTAATCTTATAATTTTTTTACTTTTTCTTCTCGGCCATTCATCGCATTAATATAAATATCATACGTATCGTGATTGTAAGTACATAAAAATTCGTAAGTAAGTATTTCTTTATTAAAGTCATTTAAGATGACTGCTAACCGTTCTTCTTCAACTTTCACATTTTTATTAAGTTTTCCTTTAGCTTGCGCAAGCGTAAGCTTAGGAGTTGGGATTTTACGTACATGGTTTGAAGTAATATAATTTTTCGCATTAAACCCAATTACTTCGCCATTATCTAAAGCAACTTTTAATTGAATAGCTTCAGGATAAATCCGTACATTATTTACTGATTTAACGTATTGAAGGACACCAACTGTATCATATTGAGAGCTGTCATATAGTTCCATGTTTTTATACTTTTTTGAATTTAAATAACTTAATCCTTTTTTCACCGCATCATCTAAGCCAATTTGTTGCGTTTTCATTGGTCGTGTCGTCATAAAAAAGATTGGTAACCCTGCTGTTTCTGTTATTTGCATATAAGTATCAGCTGTAGGCTTCGTATGAGCCATCGTGATCGCATAAAAAGGTTCGAATTTACGGTTTTGACTTTTATTAACTTGAATTTTTTCTACATTCTTGAGCGGTACATAATCTTGGGCTATTTTTTTTGCTTCTGTTTCAGATATTTTTTTTCCAGTAAGTTTTTTCAATCCCTTAGATTCTTCCTGCCCATTTGTAAATGTAGGCCCAAAATCTTTGTCAGTCGTTGCTTTTACTTGTTCAATATGTTTAAATCCATTAACGATACTATTGTCACGAGGTGCTTTTCTTTCTTCAGCCATTTGACCAACGTCAATCCAGCTTAAGTTTTTATTCATGATATTAGTTTGAACATTCCGCAAACCATCTTGAATTTTTTCAGCTGTTGAATATATTTTTTTTAATGAATCAAATTCCTTATCTGTTAAAGGTTCCTTATCTAAATCACGAACCGCTGATTTATAGCTGAAGTTACCTACGCCTGTTAAAAAGGCCTGTGTTTTATCAAATGGTACAAATTTAAGTGGAAGCTGCGCTATGTCAGACTTAGCTTGAATCGAAATTCGCCACACATCCGCTAAAGCAGGGGAGAGGGACGTTCTAGAATTCATCGCTAACGTCGTACCAATTTTATCATGTAATAAATCTATATCGTATGTTAATTCATTAAAGGCTCTCTGGTAACTATTTTCAGCCTTTAAATTCATTTCATTCAAATTGCGATGTTGAGTATATCCCCAATAACCAGTTCCAATAAGAGCGGCTCCTAATGCACCTGCAACAATCCAACTACCTTTCATAATGACACCTCACTACATTTATTTGCAAAATTTATGTTGACCAATTGTTAAAATAATAGGGCGACCACGAATCCATTTATTTGTTGCTGTTTTAGGATTGTAATAATAAATACATCCAGTCGTTGGATCCCAACCATTTATCGCATCAATTACGGCTTTTTTAGCCTGTGCATTAGGTGTTAAATTAATTTGGCCATCTGCTACTGCTGTAAATGCACCTGGTTGATAAATGACACCAGATATAGAATTAGGAAAAGAAGCATTTGTCAAACGGTTTAATATGACTGCAGCAACCGCAACTTGACCAATATATGGCTCACCACGTGATTCACCATATACAGCATTTGCCATTAATTTAATGTCGTTATCTGTATAGCCGTTAGGTGCATTTGCAATCGGTTTATCATTTGGTTTCGCATTCGAATTTTTGGGTTTATTTGTATTCGGTTTTGCTGGTTTATTATTAGAAGTATTGTTATTTGCTGTGTTATTTGATGTAGTACCTTTATAATTTTTGGTTGCTTTCGTTAACATTTCTTTTAATTTAGTCCCAGCAATCCCATCAACCTTCATACCAAATTCCTTTTGAAAATTACGAAGAGCCCAGTATGTATTCCAGCCGAAAACTCCATCAGCTTTGTCGTCTAAAAATCCAATAAATATAAGGCGCTCTTGAAGCTCTTTAACATCTTGGCCAGTTGAACCGCGACTGAGCACTTGATTACTAAATGCATCAACTTGTTTTTTAGGTAAGTATGCATTCACCGTAATCAATGAAATACAAATTATGCAAATGATAATAAATGCAGTTTTATAGTGAAATTTTTTTTGCAAAATAAATCCTCCTTAATCAAATACATATACAATTACTATTTGTAAAAAATTTCTTTTTATTAACAAAAAGCGTAAAAACTGATATATATTACACAACCAATGAATGGATAGATAGGGTAGAGAGGTCAAATAGTAAGATATGAAGCAAAAAGGAGGAGGTCAATTGAAAAAAATCTATAGAGTAATTTTCACTTTCACATTCCTATTTTGTTTATTTATCAAACTGAATCCAGCGACAGCAGAACCTGTTTCTGAACCTCCATATGCAAAATGGGGGAAAATTGCAGTAGAAAAAACAATCCAACGATATCCTCAATCGGATGTTATCGATTATTTACACATAGGAAGAGAACAAAAATCACTAACCGTCTCAATTGAGAAATTCAAGCTATGGTTAAGAGTAAAAGATGGAAGTAGAGAATTTGGAGTTTTTGTTAATGTGGAATTTGATCCAAGAACAGATAAGTACTTAGGGATTAGTTATACTGAGACAGATCGATAAATAGATACTAAAAAACATCGCTTAAATAGTGATGTTTTTTAGAGTTATAAGAAGTTGTGAGAAAAATCACATATTAAATAGTGAAATATCCAATAGAGTAAAAATTAAATATATTTATGAAATGAAAATATGCGAACGGTAATTGAAATAATTTTAAATATTAATTTAGCAAATAAGTGAAAAAATAAAAAGAAATAAAATTGAATTTCAATTTCGATTTGAATTATTAAACGTATTAATT
>NZ_NULG01000092.1 GCF_002577195.1 Bacillus sp. AFS041924 | reverse complement strand
ATTATTCGGGTAACATTTCAAATAGCCAGAACCTCTTTTCAATTTAAAACGATTTTAATCGTCACTTCTAGTCATACCAGTATAAATTAAAATTAATCTCAATAATTCTGCAACAGCAACAGCAGCTGCTGCTACATACGTCAATGCGGCAGCATTTAAAACGCGTTTTGCATAAACATGCTCATTCGAATTAATTATGCCCAAAGTTGTAATCTGTTTCAACGCTCGACTAGATGCATTAAATTCAACAGGAAGTGTAATAACTTGGAATAATACACCTATAGCTAATAAGAGTATACCTAATAATAATGCACCTGTTAAACCAGAAAATATGCCAATTAATACGAAAATATAAGAAAAATTGGAACTGAAATTTGCAACCGGTACTAATGAATGACGGAATCTTAAAAAACTATAGTCATTTGCATCTTGTATCGCATGTCCTACTTCATGAGCGGCAACAGCTGTACCCGCAACTGAATATCCATGATAATTTTCAGAAGATAACCTTACAACTTTTGTACGAGGATCATAGTGGTCAGATAAATATCCTCGAGATTCTTCAACCGCCACATTGTAAAGACCATTTTCATTTAATATCTTTCTCGCTACTTCTGCACCTGTTAAATGCGATGTAGAGCCAACTTGCGAATACTTTTTAAAAGTTGATTTTACCCTCATTTGCGCATATAAAGGTACAATCAGCAAAATTAAAAAGTAAATTAAATAACTCATTATGATTCCTCCAAGGAGTGGGATTTTACGATATTGTAATAACTTTTAGAGAAATTTGTCAATCATTTTGTTCTCTTCGTTTTTTGTTCTTATTTCGATCCCCTATATATTTTCTCCATCCGACATAACTTAATGTACCTACAATGATTGCCCCTGTTGTAAATATTGTCCAAATAGATACTGGTGGAATAATCGAATTCCCTTGATCAAAAATGAATAATAATTCACTTTGTGTTTCATCTAATTTTTGCTGGAATGCAGGTAAGGATTCTTGATTAATTCGATAATTATCTAAAAAAGAAACAAGTGAATTCAATTTTTTTACTTCATCATATTGGAGATCCATGATTAGACTAGGATAAATAATTTCAAACTGATTTAAAAATAGATTTAATTGTATTTCGTATGCTTCAGAATTCCCTCGCTTATATGCTGACTCCATATTATTTAGAGGAGTCATAACCGATTTTTTCATTTCCTTCCACATCGGCTGCATTGTTGTTTCACCAGCATCAATTAATAATCTTAGTCCAAGAACATCAGCAACTTTTTCTTGTGGATCGATTCCATCATTCTTTAAAGATACGAGCGCATTTTGAAATGAAACCGAAATTGTTTCTAAATCTTTAGGGGTAAAATCCTTATTTTTTTTTGCTGACGCCATATATTTTGATTCTAACTGCTCTAATAGATTGGCGCCATGTACATAATCTCCATCTTGTACTAAGGACAGTGATTTTTCAATCAATGAAGTTTCTTGATCTATTTTAGCGTACCCTTTTACGGTATTGAATGAAAAGAAAATAAAAAAAATGCTTATACTCGCAATTAATTTTTTCATCAAACCCCTCCCTCATAACTACTAAATAATTATGAGAGAAAGGACAAGATTAGAACTTGTTCAATGACGAGCTCGCTTTTTAACAATTAATTGGTAATAAGCAATTAATATTACAAATATAGTTAACCAAAATGTTAGTAAAGCAATCCAAATTTTATAATCTGAAAGCATATAGTATTCTGGCATTGTTCCAAATACATAATCAAAAATAAGATCCTGTAAAACCCAAATACTTGCAACTCCCAAGTGCCACTTTTTAACTTTAAAGAATGGTGCAAATAAAGCAGCTTGAATAGCCATAGCTCCATGCGAAAAAATTAATAAGTATGCAGTTTTATCGAGTCCACTATTTAAATAAAGGACCATACCATTCATTATGACTGCCCAAATACCATATTTCATTAAACTTACATATGCTAATGCTTCTATTAAACCATTATGCTTCTTTACTATAAGGAATATCAATACGATACAGAAAAACATCGATGCGGTTGGACTATCTGGTACAACAACTTTTAACCAGCCAGGTGTGTTTTCTAGTTGAAATCGGTACCAATAATATCCATAAATTGTGCCTAATAAATTAATAACAAATAAAATGATTAAATTTGGTTTCAGCCGAAGCATACTGTAGATTAGATTCATTATCCCACATCACTTTCATATTTAGGTGAATTTAATAATTTATAACACAAAGTTCACAATTGTTATGTATCAACACATTTTTAACATGCTATTATTTCAGTATACAATAGAACATAAAAAAAGAGCCGAAAATTCGACTCTCTTTTAATTACTCAGTTTTACCTGCTTTTGAAACGAATTCAGCTAAAACTTTAAGTTCTTCGTCTGTACCTTTAAACACGCCAGCTGGCATCGCTTTTTGACCATTTTTAGCGATCTTTGCGATTTCTTCAGGTTTTAAACCAGAATTTTGAAGACTTGGTGCTGCTGCGCCACCTTCTAGATTATCACCATGGCAAGATACACAAGTATTTTTTTGCAATAACTTATAAGCTGGATCTTCTTTATTTAACTCAACAAAAGCACGGATTTTACCTTGTTCTTTTTGTTTTTCCCAATCATGGTGAGCTGCTGCTTCCCATGTTAAATAAATTACACCAGATAAAGCTAATAACATAAAGCCAGTAGCTAATGGACGTTTAATTGGTTTCCTATGTGGACTACGATCTAAGAACGGCGCTAATAATAAGCCACCAAATGCAAGACCAGGAATTACGAAAGCACCAAGTATGTTATAATCACCAGAAGCATAGCTATATTTTAAGAATTGATATAAGAATAAGAAATACCAGTCTGGTAATGGCGTATAGCCAGTATCAGTTGGATCTGCAACCCTCTCAAGTGGAGATGGGTGTGCAATTGTTAATGTTAAGTATCCAGCTAAGAAAACTGCTCCAACCATCCATTCTTTTAATAAAAAGTTTGGCCAGAATGCTTCTGTTTTCCCAGGATATTCAGAATAGTCTTTTGGTACATTTGGTTTACGTCCTGCCATTGCAGGTACACGTGAGTCACCTACAAACTTCATTCCTTTACCGCGATGCATGTTCTCCCTCCTTTATTTCGACACACTTTAGTCATTTACTAAAGCCCCATGCACTAAATCTTATAGTGGACCTGAAATACCTTGCTTACGAATGATCATGAAATGCGCACCCATAAGTGCAAGTAAAGCACCAGGTAAGAAGAATACATGAATTGCGAAGAAACGAGTTAATGTTTGTGCACCAATAATTTCCGGATTACCTGCAATTAACGTTTTCACTTGCTTACCAATAAATGGTGTTTGTTCAGCAATTTGCAGACCTACTTTTGTCGCAAATAAAGCTTTCATATCCCAAGGTAATAAATATCCTGTAAAGCCTAATCCAAGCATTACGAAGAAGATTAATACCCCTACAACCCAGTTAAGCTCACGAGGCTTTTTATATGCGCCTTGGAAGAATACACGTAAAGTATGTAAAAACATCATAACAATTACTAAACTTGCACCCCAGTGATGCATACCACGAACGATTTGTCCGTATGCAACGTTGTTTTGTAAGTAATAAACTGATTCCCATGCATTTTTAATATCTGGAACATAGTACATTGTTAAGAACATTCCAGATAAGATTTGAATTACTGTAACGAAAAATGTTAATCCACCGAAGCAATATACGAATGCTGAAAAATGGTGTGCTGGATTAACGTGCTCAGGTACTTCATGATCAGCGATATCTCTCCAAAGAGGCGTAATTTCTAATCGCTCATCTACCCAGTCGTAAATTTTGTTTAACACGATTATTTACCTCCTTGTGGTAACGCTTTACCAAGATAAAAAGCATCATCTTTAATTTTTACTTGGTATTCATCTAGTGGTGCTAGTGGTGGCGTACCTTTAATATTTTTACCACTCTTTTCATATCGACCACCGTGACATGGACAGAAGAACTGATTTGGAAAATCTTTATTGTCGTTCCAACCAACTGTACAGCCTAAATGCTTACATACTGGTGATAATGCAACAACGTCTCCTTTACTGTCTTTGTAGACCCATGCTGAATGTGGTGCATCAGATTTAACCCAACCATCAACCTGTTTAACTTTAAAGTCAAAACGTTTTGGTTCATCTGTTAAATCTTTTAGCAGCCCTACTTGTACTAATTCTCCAGCTTCTTCTTTTTGTAAGACTGGGTCAATAGCAAAACGGGCTAATGGCATAAGCATGCCTGCAGCCATGAAACCGCCTACACCTGTTAAAGTGTAGTTTAAAAACTGGCGTCTTGAAACCTTTTCACTCATGAAAATTCCCCCCTCTATCACAAGTACTCCTGTACGGACAACAGCTATAATAATAAAACTAGGACACTTTCATAATATAATAACAAATTTAGAAGGTCAATAATATCCTAATAATAATCATAGTAATAATGTTGTTTTTATTTTTATCCCCATTTTTTAGAAAATAATGCATTTATATGTGATAATTGTTTATCTACAATTACTCGTTGTGATGATTCATCTAAGCTATTGATGTTTAAAGTTGGTAACCAAATTAATGACTCTTCCATATCGGATTCTAATTGTCTCCAATCAAAATCACATGTCAAATAGAAAACATGCTTAATTCCACTGTCTTTAAACTCTTCATACCAGCCTTTTAAACGGTCTTTTTTATTAGATTCTTCAGGCAAATAAGTAAATTCAGGGGCAATTACTACCCTACCTTTATATGTACGTTCAATCTCAGAAGTAAGGATTATTAAGTCCTCTCTTTGTTCTGCTAGAGAAATATTTTCTTTTTTCAAAGAAACAGGACAAAGTGGAACAATGATTGTATCGATGTACTCCAAATTCTCTATAACTTGATTTAATTCATTAGTTGTCCATTTCATCGAAATTACCTCTTTCTATTAGAATAATTTAATTATAATTGTGAAATTTTTGTGAACAAACATCTATTTTCCATTTAACCATACATTACTATTTTAAGAAAGGAAAAACCCTAAAAAATAAGGACTTTCAGTGTGTAGACAAGGTCCCCAAAATTTGATTTTCAGACTGGTTGAAAAAGCCTGTCTTTCGAGGCGTTTACAAATTAATTTGATTAACTAATCATTTTCAACACATTGAAAAAGCCCTCGAAATTGAGGACTCTTTTCAAGTAACATTAAGTTAATGAATTAAGTTGCTTCGTTAATTCTTGGAAAAGCTTCTTGTCTTGTTTGTCTAAAGCCTCATCAATCATCTTCATTAATCTGTCTTTTTGAAAATTAATAATTGAATCAGACAAAAGTTTTTCAGCAATAACGCGGTCTTTTTCGTTACTATTTAAATTTTTTGGTATATGTGGGTTCTCTTCTAAAACTGAAACAAACATCGGATATTGAAAAGAAGATTTAAAATTGAGCTGGATATAAATATCCTCATCCCTATTTAGTCGAATATCATGAAATGATTTCTCTGCATCCGTCGTCATAACATTTTGTTTATAGAAATGAAATGGGACTTCTTTAACACAGTTTGTCGACATCACTAATCCACGTGGACAATATTTAGACTGTTCTACGAAATGAACCTTTTTCATTAAATAATCATGGCTCATTAGGTAATTTAAAATCCAAACACATTCTCTTTGCTTTAACTGAAAATTACTTAGAAACCACTTAACAAAATCTTTCTTCTCATTCACAGATACAGGGGTTGCCATTATTAAATCCCTCCTCTGTCCTTAAAATTTGTCCCCTTTTCTGAATAAAGAAAACTACAGAATTTCATTTATTCTTTCAAGACGTTCTCTTACTTCTTCCTGTAGATATTCATCGTCTACAAGTTTACTGTAAACCTCTTTTGCTTCTTGTACTAAGCCTTCTTCAAACAATAGGTCTCCGTATTCCTTTAAGAAGGAAATTTCCTGGTTAAAGTCATTATATGCTAGATGATATTGTTTTAATGCCAATTCATAATTTTCATTTCCATAATATGCTTTGCCTAAGTCCCAATTAAAATGAGGATCTGATGCGCCATGCTCTATAGCTAGTTCAATTGTACTGATTATGTCTTCAAAATCTTCTTCTTCGAAAAGAATTCCGACTAGTAACTGAACAGCCTCAATTAGAGAAGGGTCGTAAATTAATGCTTCCTGCAAATGTTTTTTACTTCCTGGTAAATTCTTTAATTTACGAGCTAATTTGGCTGCTGATAAAAGGCATTCTACATTTGTTTCATCAACTAGTAAAGCTTTTTGTATAATCTCATAGCCTTCTTGAATTTGGCCTTCAAGATCGTGTGCTTTACTTAACCATAAATGTGCTACTAAATACTCAGGATCATAGAATATTGCTTCTTCAAATACTGGTATAGCTGCTGCATAACGTTCAGCTTGAAATAGGGTAATGCCATATCCTAATAAAGTATGGAAGTCCTTTGTTTTTTGAATTCCTTTCTCATAATAAGAAATTGCATCCTCCCACTCGCCTTCTGCACTTAAACATTCAGCAAGCCTTAAATCCTTATTCACTCCACTCACTTCAATTTCTTGGTTAGCAAGCTTTTCGTAAAATGGAATTGCTTTTTTATAATCGTATTTACTAAAATAATACTCTCCTAATGCAAAGTCTACTACAGGCTCGTTCGGTAAAATTCTTTTTGCTTCAAATAGCTTTTGTTCTGCAACTTCATCAAGACCTTGAACTTGATATAAATCAGCCATTAATAAAAGTGCTTGAACACGACTCTCACTGTCTTCTTTAATCGAAAGTAAAATCTCTAAAGCATCGTCTTCTAAATCAAGATCCAATAAAATTTCCGCATACATTATTTTTAGTTCATCGTCGTCATCATATAAGTAAACTAGATCTTCAATAATATTTTTTGCTTCTTCTACGAATCCTAACGATTGAAATAAAAGTGCTGCTTCGTATTTTTCTTCATCATTAGCAGTTTTTAAACTTTTTCTTAATAATTCTAAACCCTTTTCTGTATGACCGTTCTCTATTAACTGAACAGCTTCATATAAATTCATTCTTACACCTCGTATAACTACTTAATTAAGTCGTTTAATTGTTCTTTAAAATTTGGGAAAGATACAGCTATACATTCTGTATTTTCAATAATTGTCTCACCTTTAGCAAGTAATGCAGCGATTGAAAGCATCATACCCATGCGATGATCACCATGTGAATGAACATTAGCACCTTTTAAAGAACTATTTCCTTGTATAATCATACCATCTTTTGTTGCTTCAATGCTTACACCAAGATTGGTAAGTTCTGTTACAACTGTCTGGATACGATCAGTTTCCTTTACTCTTAATTCTTCAGCGTCTTTAATGATTGTCTCACCTTCTGCAATTGCAGCTGCTAATGCCAAAATAGGTAACTCATCGATACATGTTGGAATTTCAGCTCCACCGATTACAGTTGATTTTAAATTGGAAGACTTTACGCGAATATTAGCAATCGGTTCACCGTTTACAACTTTTTCATCTTCTAATGTAATATTGGCACCCATTCTTTCTAAAACCGTTAATATTCCAGTTCTCGTTGGATTTACACCTACATTTTTTAATAATATTTCGCTATTTGGGACGATTGACCCAGCTACTAAGAAAAATGCTGCTGACGAAATATCCCCAGGTACGATAACATCAGTTGCTATTAATTCTTGATTACCATTAATCGAAACTGTATTTCCACCCACTTCCAATTCACAACCAAATGCCTCTAGCATTCTTTCGGTATGGTCACGAGACTTTTCTGGTTCTGTAACTACCGTTGTACCATTTGCAAATAAACCAGCTAGTAATATGGAAGATTTAACTTGTGCACTTGAAACAGGAGAAGCATAAGAAATACTATTCAGTGAACCTCCTCTAATAGAAATAGGTGTATATGTAGCATCTTCACGTCCATCTATAGAAGCTCCCATCATTTTTAAAGGTTTTGTAACACGTTTCATTGGTCTTTTACCAATTGATTCATCACCAATAATAACTGAATGGAATGGTAAACCACTTAATATTCCCATCATTAATCTTGCTGTTGTTCCAGAATTTCCTACATCAAGTACAGCATTTGGCTCATTAAGTTCTTTAATTCCCTTCCCATAAACGACTACTTCATCTTCTGATACATCGATTTGTACACCTAATTTTCTAAAACAAGCAATCGTACTTAAACAATCTTCACCTAATAGAAAGTTAGTAACTTTAGTTGTCCCCTTCGCTAATGATCCAAACATAATCGCTCGATGAGATATTGATTTATCTCCCGGGATTGTAACTTCACCAACTAAACGGATTTTTTCTAACTGAGAATTTCTCATCATAGCCACCTTATCTAACCTTTCTATATGTATTAAAATTCCATTTTTATTAAATCAAACCTTTTTTTTCTTAGAAATTCTATTCGACGAATTGCCCTATGTTTTTCATTTTCAAGAAGTCTAATTTAGAAAAAGAAAATGATATTTTGATTTAACATTTTATCAAAACACCATTTTCAGGTAGGTTTTATGAAATTATTTGTTTAATAAAACGATCTAAATTTTCTTTTATAAAGTCTTCTTCTAGTTCGACAATCACTGGATTGCCGTAATTCTTTAACAATATATATTTTATTTTCAAATCTATATTTTTCTTATCTTGTTTCATTAGATGTACGATTGTTTCTAATTCTAAATTTGAATAAACAGGATAATCTAACTGATTATACCACTTTAAAATCTCATCAAATTTTAAGTCGATATCAAAAAATTGTTCGCTCAAATAGATTGAAAATAAAGTTCCAAATGCAATAGCTTCACCATGAGTAGTTTTAGCATAACCTAAATAAGCTTCTATTGCATGTCCAAGAGTATGTCCTAAATTCAAAAAGGCTCTTTCACCATTTTCTTTTTCATCCTTGGAGACAATTTTATTTTTTACACTAATTCCTATCGTCACACATTTTTCAACGAACTCATCTTCTAATTTTTCAAGTGAATGAATACGATTCATTAACCAATTTAAATTGTCTGTAGAAGAAATCATGGCTTCCTTGCTAATTTCAGCAAAACCAGATCTCCATTCCGCTATTGGCAAAGTAGATAAAAAGCTTAATTCATAAAGTACTAGTTCGGGTTGATAAAACGCCCCTACAATATTTTTAGCTTTTGGAAGATTTATAGCTACTTTACCACCTATAGCACTATCGTGGGCTAGTAGTGTAGTTGGTAACTGGATAAAACGAATACCACGCATATATGATGCGGCAACGAAACCCGCTAAATCGCCAACTACGCCTCCACCTAAAGCAATTATTAAACTATTACGATCTAATTGGACATCAAAACAATAGGTTAAACAATCTTCATAAACTGCAAAACTTTTACTCTTTTCACCATTAGGAATAATAAATTCTTCTACTTTATTTGCTTCATTACAATTTTGTTTTACTTTTTCTAAATAAATTGGTGCAACTTGATCATCGGTAATAATTAATATTTTTGAAACTTTAGGTACTAAGTTATCGAGCATTGACTGTAAATGACTTAATACCCCATATCCAATACATACATCGTATTGTTTAGAGCTTGTTTTTACAGTGATCACATTCATTAAAAATTCCTCGCATACTCTCGGTAATCTTCAATATTACGTTTTAATCGCTCAAGTTGATCTGATTCAAATTGTTCGATGAGAGCTTTTGCAACTTCCCATGCTACAATATGCTCTGCAACTACACTAGCTGCTGGAACAGCACAGCTATCAGAACGTTCTATACTTGCTTCGTATACTTCTTTCGTTTCAATATCAACGCTTTTAAGTGGCTTGTAAAGCGTCGGAATAGGCTTCATAACAGCTCGAACGACAATCGGCATACCAGTTGTCATACCGCCCTCAAAACCGCCAGCACGATTCGATAAACGATAGTAACCTTGGTCCTTTGAATAAGCTATCTCATCATGTACTTCACTTCCTGGTAATGATCCAGCTTGAAAACCAATTCCGAATTCTACACCTTTAAAGGCATTTATGCTTACGATTGCGCCTGCAATTTTTGAATCTAGTTTTCTGTCATAATGTACGTAGCTGCCAACACCAGCTGGCATACCTTCTATGACAACTTCTACGATTCCTCCGACTGAATCACCATTCTGTTTAGCATCATCAATTAAAGATTTCATATTTTCTGTAGCTTCTGCATCTATACATCTTACTTCTGAGTTTTCAGCTCGATTATGTAAGTCTTCTACATTTTTATATTCTAAATTTTTCGCCTTAACTCCACCAATTTCAATAACATGGCTTGCAATCGTAATACCTAGCTCACTCAATAATTTTTTAGCAACCGCACCAGCTGCAACACGTACGGTTGTTTCACGAGCTGAAGAACGCTCTAAAACATTTCGTACATCTCTAAAGCCGTATTTTATGGCACCATTTAGATCGGCATGACCAGGTCTTGGTTTTGTAATGCTTCTTTTTCCTTCGTATTCTAGATTTTCTAAAGGTTCAGCACCCATAATATTAGTCCAATGTTTAAAGTCGTTATTTTCAACAACCAATGCGATAGGAGAGCCTAATGTATAACCTTGTCGAACACCGCTAGTAATTTGAGCAGTATCCTTCTCAATTTGCATTCTTCGCCCTCTTCCATATCCACCTTGTCGTCTACGAAGTTCAACATTTATTTCTTCTGCTAAAATTGGTAAGCCTGCAGGAACGCCTTCAATAATTGTAGTTAATTGTGGACCATGTGATTCACCAGCTGTTAAATAACGCATGTCAACACCTTCTCTTTATGTAAGTTTAAAATTATTTAGTTACTACTATACCACAACCTATTCTGAATTTAACATAAAAAAAGAACCATAAAATGGCACTTTTTTTGATTTTTTGTAAAAAATTGAATTATTCAATGAAAAAAAGTATTTTTCAACAGTAATTTTTGTGATTTGCGATAAAACAAAAAAGCCAGCAAATATGCTGACTTCTTTTTTCAACTATTTAAATATTAGTATACCCACTCTTTAATAAGCTTAGAGTATTCTACTAATTCATTTTGATTGAAGAAAATTCCGATTTCACGCTCAGCGCTTGCAGGCGAATCTGAACCGTGAATAATGTTTTTACCTACAGTTGCAGCATACTCACCACGGATTGTTCCTGGAGCTGAATCTTTTGGGTTAGTTGCTCCCATCATTTGACGAGCGGTAGCGATTACATTTTCGCCTTCCCAAACCATAGCAAATACTGGGCTTGAAGTGATGAAGTCTACTAACTCACCAAAGAAAGGACGCTCTTTGTGTTCTGCATAGTGAGTTTCAGCTTGCTCTTTACTTACTTGCATTAATTTAGCTCCAACTAATTGGAAGCCTTTTTTTTCGAAACGTGAAACGATTTCACCAATTAAGTTACGTTGTACACCATCAGGTTTTACCATTAAATAAGTTCTTTCCATTATGCTCTACCTCACTTGATTTCAATTATGTATAAACAACACAGTAGAATAGTAACATCTATTTATAAAATTATCAATAGTTTAAAATCTTGTTATTTTATAAATATTGCAATCGCTTCCAGTTTTTTTGACGATCTTTAACAAATATATCTACTTTACGATCAACTTATACCTTTAAAAAGCCAAAAGAGGCCGTTCTAAATGCATTTGCATTTTTCCCCCGCCTCTAGTTTTTTCGATTGCCTATATTTTTAGCAATTAAAATTAACATTTCTTTTGCTTCGTTATTAGGTAGGCTTTCGATACTGTTTAATGACTTTTGTAAATATGCTTCACTAACTTTTTTTGCAGCTTTTATATATGTACTTTTTCTTATTTGATTAATAAGTGGTTTTACAGTTTCTGGTTCAATTCCTTCATGAATTGATACAATCTTCTCTTTAAGTGCTAGATCATTCATCGCAAACAAAACAGGTAATGTAATATTCCCTTGGATTAAGTCACTTCCTGAAGGCTTTCCTAGTTCCTTTTCAGAAGCCGTAAAATCAAGAATATCATCCATAATTTGATATGACATACCTAAATAGTATCCGTAATCTTTTAGACACTTTTGATTCGTTAATGAAGCTCCTGATGCGATTGCACCAATTTCACAACTTGCAGAAATTAAAAGAGCTGTTTTTCGTTTAATTCTTCTTAAATAACATTTTAAATTTTGGTCAAAATTATATTTATCTTTTATTTGTTCAATCTCACCTAAACAAATCTCTAAAATTGTTTCAGATAATTTTTGATGGGCCGATGGGATTTCGATTTCTGACATACATTCCAATGCTTTTGCAAATAAAAAATCCCCTGCATACATAGCAACACGATTATTATATGTTGAATTGATTGTCGGTTTACCTCTTCTTAAACTCGCCTCATCAATTACATCATCATGTACTAATGACGCCATATGTATGATTTCCAAAGTAGCTGCTACATTTTTAATCGATTGAAGGTTATATTGTCCAAATTTAGCACTAAGCAATACAAATACTGGTCTAATTCTTTTACCACCAGATTGAAGCAACTGTACCGATGCATTTTTCAAAATTGGCTGTGTTGAATCGACTACTTTATGAAGTGTATTTTCAATCTCATTAATGTCCTTTTTTAAATAAGAATACTTCCATTTAACCTTCATTCCGTTCACCTTACTATTCATCCCATTTTATTGCTTTTTTTACTAATTTTTTGGTTTAACACCTAAATGCATTGCTGCTACACCAAAAGTATAGGGTTTAATTTTAATTTTTTCTAAACCTGCTTTTTCGAAAAGCTTCGCAAGTTCATTCATCCCTGGAAAAGTACTTGCACTTTCTTGTAACCAAGAATATTCTTTAAAGCTTTTCGCAAATAGTTTACCAAAAATTGGCATAATGTATTTAAAATACGCTTTATATACATGTCTAATACCAAAAGTCGTTGGTTGAGATGTTTCTAAACACACAACAATACCACCAGGTTTTACTACTCTTGTCATTTCCTTCAATACTTGATAATAATCTGGTACATTTCTTAAACCGAATCCAATTGTAACGACATCAAAATAGTTGTCTTCAAACGGTAATTCCATCGCATTACCATGAATTAATTTTACTTGGTCTAAATGCAAGTTTTTAACTTTTTCTTCACCAATTGAAAGCATATTTTTACTAAAGTCTAAACCTACAACTTCGCCTTCTTTTCCAACTGAATTAGCAAGTGCAATCGTCCACTCACCAGTTCCGCAGCATACATCAAGCGCTTTCATGCCTTTTCGAACATTCATAATCTTCATAGTTTGTTTACGCCAAGCAATATGACGTCTAAAACTAATAATACCATTCATTGTATCATATTTATTATAAATCTTTTCAAACACGTCATGTACGCGTTCTTCTTTTGATTGAGTCATACAAACCCCCACTTACTAATTACGATTACTTCTATGTAGATTAATTTTGTAATTGTATTATTTTTGATAATTCTAATTTTGTTTTAGCTAGATCATCTATATCCATTATTTTCTGAAATTGCGAAATAACATCAGAACGATTGTCAACTGATAATTGTTCCAATTCTTTTTTCAATCTAGAAACTAAACACTCTTGCTCAATCTGATTTATTGCTTCATCTGCCGAAATAAATTTTGCAAAATGAACAAGTATGGTTGATTCAATTACAGTAATACATTTTAAAAGTGATTCCAAAGAACTAAATTGTTCGTGAACAAGATTAATTTTTTCTTCATTCATTTCTTTTACTGCAAATGAAAGCTCACGAATTAAACCAATTTCTCCAGTTTTAGAAAGTGCATCATAATACAGTCCACTGTATAAATCTCCTTCTAGAACAGTTAATTGTTTCTTTTCACGATCCATTGGAGTACCTTCATAGTTTGATACTTTTTCATGAGTATCTAATGCAATTTGATGAATCATCAAGGCTTTGCAGTAATGTACAATTTTATCACTCGTAAAATTGTTATCCTTTAATAAATTTATTAATAAAGTAACCTTCACATCATCAATATACGGCTTTGAAAGGTGCTGATTTAAATATGGGTGTTTAATCGTATGTAATATTTGAGCGATTACTTCATTTTTTAACTCTTGAATACTATTCATTATTTCCATCCATTCCATTTATTACTGATTTTTTCATTATACCATAAGTATTTTAGATGGTATAAGTTGATTACTCAATCAACTCGAATTATTTATAATGAATATTTTTTAAAAAAAGCAGGACTTCCTGCTTTCAATTTAATTTCAAACGCTCGCTTTCGTAGTCCTTTTTGTTTAAAGTCCTCGTCTATTGTTACTCACATTGAAAGACGAGCATTAAATTTGTCTCAAAAAGGATCTTTTTGAACTTTGTCTAAACACTGAAATTAGGATTTTCCTGCTTTTTTTGATTTGTTGATATTATTTAGTTGAATGAATCATTGCAAGTATTTCATTTCTTCCTTGTACATCATCTTTAAGTGAACCACGTACTGCAGTTGTAACAGTTTTTGATCCTGGTTTTCTTACTCCACGCATTGACATACACATATGCTCAGCTTCTACAACTACCATTGCTCCATGTGGCTGTAGTACCTCCATAATTGCCTCAACTACAGAAGCTGTAATACGTTCTTGTAATTGAGGTCTTTTAGCTACCGTTTCAACTGTACGTGCTAATTTACTTAATCCTGTTACTCGTCCATTTCTAGGGATGTAGGCTACATGAGCAACTCCGTAAAAAGGTAAAAGATGATGCTCACACATTGAATGGAATGGAATATCTTTTACAAGTACTAATTCTTCATGATCTTCACCAAATACTTTATGTAAATGAGCTTTTTCATCTTGGCGCATACCTGAGAATACTTCAGCATACATTTTCGCAACTCGCTTTGGCGTTTCGTATATTCCTTCTCGATTTGGATCATCACCGATAGCTTCGAGAATTAGACGAACCGCTTGTTCAATTTTTTCTAAATTTACTTCATTCATTAATTGATCCCCCATGCTAAAAAAAATTCTAATATTCACTATCAGATTCGTTTTATTTTAACATAATTCTTTTTTTTTAGGCAAAAAAAAGAAGGATGCTTCTTTCCACCCTTCTTTCAAGTCTACCTGAAACATCTGACTGTTGGTTTAAAATCCCGAATAGGTATTTGCTCAACATCAAATTAAAGGCCTCGAATATTTTCGATCATTAATTGGACTTTTCGAAAAAAAAGAAGGATGCATAAATTAGCATCCTTCTTTTTCGCTTAAATTATGTAATTATTTTACAGCATCCTTAAGCGCTTTACCAGGTTTGAAAGCTGGAACTTTACTAGCTGCGATTTCGATTTCCTCGCCAGTTTGTGGATTACGTCCTTTACGAGCTGCACGCTCACGAACTTCGAAGTTACCAAATCCGATTAATTGTACTTTATCCCCGTTTTGTAACGCACCAAGAATTGATTCGAATACAGCGTCTACTGCTAAAGTAGCTTGTTTTTTAGTTAATTCACCAGCTTCAGCAACTGCATTGATTAAATCTGTTTTGTTCATGTCTTTCACCTCCTCCCAAAAATTTAAATAGTTTCTTAATTTCATTTGTGACCAAAATTTTAAATTTTATACAACAAATTCCAATTAATTTCTTTGTCATGCCTTATATTATACGATTCTACGGCTTTTTTCAATATGTTTTATAAGAAAATGTTGGAATTACTCGAAAATGAGTATCTATTTATCTGAAAAATTCATTTTTACACTTAAGTTTTTTATTAACAATCGTTAAGAAAGTACGATAATTACTGAAAAAATCGGAATTTCTTAATTTTTTTTTTACTTATTTTAACCTAATTATTCATGTAGATATTTGTCGAATATCATCTTTTTCTACCCTATTTTTTTGTAACTATTTTGGAAAATGAAGGAAGTTTAAAACACAAATAGTTATATGAGTAACTAGCATTTTGGAGTGGAATTTAACCCTCACAAAAATAACTAAACTTAAAACACATTAAAACAGCAAAAAAATCAGATGGTATTTTACCATCTGATCAATTAATCATTAAAGGATAATTGCAATTAATCCGCCACTTCCTTCGTTGATAATTCTTTCTAAAGTCTCTTTTAATTTATATCTAGCATTTTCAGGCATTAATGAAAGCTTCGCTTGAATACCTTCACGTACGATTGAACTTAGTGAACGACCAAATATATCTGAGTTCCAGATTGATAATGGGTTGTCTTCAAAGTCTTGCATTAAGTATTTAACAAGCTCTTCGCTTTGTTTTTCAGTTCCGATGATCGGTTCAAATGTTGACTCAACATCTACTTTAATCATATGGATTGATGGAGCAACTGCTTTTAATTTTACGCCAAATCTGGATCCATGGCGTATAATTTCAGGCTCATCTAAGCTCATATCTAAAAGTGATGGAGCAGCGATTCCATATCCTGTTTGTTTCACCATTTTTAATGCATCCGCTACTTGATCGTATTCTTGCTTCGCATGAGCAAAATCCTGCATTAATTCTAGTAAATGATCTTTACCTCGAATTTCTACTCCTACAACTTCTTTTAACACTTGATCATATAACTCATCTGGAGCAGATAAATCGATTTCTGCAACCCCTTGCCCCATATCTATTCCAGCAAGCTGTGCCTGTTCAATAAATTCATAATCACTAAATTGACCAACTACATAATCTACATCTCTTAGTCGTTTAATATCTTTAACTGTTTCTTGAATTGCTTCTTGGTAGCTTTGGCGTAACCAGTGATTTTCTTTTAATACTAATACCCAGCTAGGTAGATTTACGTTTACTTCAAGAACTGGGAATTCGTATAATGCTTCACGTAATACGTTTAATACATCGCCTTCTCTCATCGCTTCAACACTTAATGCGATTACAGGAATATCATACTTTTCACTTAATTCCTGTCTAAGTGCCTCTGTATTAGGATGATATGGCTGAGATGAGTTGATAACCATAATGAAAGGCTTTCCAACTTCTTTTAGTTCTGCAACTACTCGTTCTTCTGCTTCAATATAATCGTATCTTGCTATTTCTCCAATTGTACCGTCAGTTGTTACAACAACTCCAATTGTAGAGTGCTCTTGAATAACTTTTCTTGTACCGATTTCTGCAGCTTCATTAAATGGAATTGGTTCTTCATACCAAGGTGTACTAATCATTCTAGGGCCATTTTCATCTTCATAGCCTTTAGCACCTGGAACACTATAACCAACACAATCTACTAAGCGAATATTTACATCTAACCCATCCGCTACATGAATTTTGACTCCTTGATTTGGAACGAATTTTGGTTCAGTAGTCATTATAGTTTTACCTGCAGCACTTTGAGGTAATTCATCATGTGCTCGAGCACGATCAGCTTCATTTTGAATATTTGGGATAACAACTGCTTCCATAAAGCGTTTGATAAATGTTGATTTACCAGTACGCACAGCCCCTACAACACCTAGGTAGATATCTCCTCCTGTGCGCTCCGCAATGTCTTTAAAAATATCTATCTTTTCCATGTGTTCCCCTCCCGATTTATCAATACATGGGAATAATTGACTTGAAGTAGTATACCTATGACAATATCATTCTATGATGTTGTCCTAGTGAGTTATGACAAGATTTTTTATTTTTTCTAGTTATTAACTTCGGATAAAAATAAAATAATCCTTCGATAAAATGTATTCTTTTATCAAAGGATTATGATTTATATTATTTATTTTTGTTCTAAAAACACCGGTTGTCCATCTTTTATTGTGTATGGGAGTGAGTATGCAGGCACGATTGGTGAGTCTTTTACTAAAATAGATCGAATATCTTCACCGTATTTAAAATTTTTTGCATCCTTTATTTTTGCAAATAGATCAGTTGAATAGTCAACATAGAATTCCCCGTCATTGCCCATTATAATTGGTAAGTTTTTATTGCTATATGGACTAACTATAAATGGTTCTTCTTTGAACCCCATCTTTTTATAGTTTAATAGGAACACGCCTTTTGCAAGTGTTTTCTTAATCGGTGGATACGAATGTTTATCTTTATAGACTTGTACTCGTAAGTTAACATCTCTTAATTTTTCTGCAATTCTAAGATCAACTAGTTTGACAGTTGGAGTTGTTTCAGCATCTATTAATACGTATTGAAAGATACCTCCATTTTCATATGAATTACCTGGTACATCACTTATATAACCTGGAGTCAGCTTTGTAAAATCAATTGGATATTTAATATAGATTGGTGTACTCATATCCTTGGTTTTAATTGGTAAAAGCCCTGAATTATTTTCTTTAAACTTATTTACTGCGTTTTGAACCGATTGTAATTGATCGTCATATGGCACTTGATTTTCAGCAAGTTCATCTTGTGGATATAAACAGCCACTTAATACACTTATGACAAAGCATATTAGGATGGAAAGAAATAGCTTTTTCATTTTAGTCCCCTTTATTCTCATTAACTAGGCCAGCTTAATACGATATATGTAATTAAAATACCAGAAATAATTAAAGACATATATGCAATGAAGGCTGTTATCATTTTTAAAAATTTTATTTTTATTTTGTTTCTGCTTAAGAAAATTAAAAATAATGATAAAAGCATTAGTCCAATTCCTACAAAAGAAATAATCTCATTAATATGTGCCGCGTTCATTATGTTCCCCCTATGTAATTTCTAACATTATTATAGTATCAAAATAATGACATGATTTGAATTAAAATCTTTTTAATCCTATTTAATCATTATCGACTAAACCAATACTCATGTATACTTGTCCAATTTTAAATTTCGCATTTAAAGTACTATAGGATAATTTTCACTAAGCATTCTATGTAACCGAATCGAAATACCTTCTTAACACAGATGATTGTAGTTCCTTTCGCTCAAAATTAATGGTCAAAATAAAAAGAAAGAAAAAGTAATAAATATACTCCTTCTTTCTTCGAAGCAAACTGGGGCAATTGCTTCGTTAATTTACTCGACTAACACCCACCAGAATACATCCGGTATAAGTCATTCTATATTATGCGAAAATGTATGATTATGCACTAAATACATCGCTGAAGAATAAGCCCAATTATTTTTGTTTAAACATATTTGTTAATGATTGAAAATCTAATGGCATATTATTTGTAACGATTGCTTGAACGATTTTGTCTTCTTTCTCCTTTGAAACTTGACGACCAGTCATCAATGCAATCTGACGTACTAACTTTCTCACAGTCGCATCATCTTTAAAGTTCGCGTCTTTTACTGAATCAGCGACTTTAAAAATATCTGATTTACTTACATTAGCTTTCTTTTCAATCTTATCAAAAAAACCATTTGGATTATTATTATTAGTCACCATTCAAACCTCCTTCTTTTCTATACAACATATGCTATGCAAAAAACGAGAAATGGTGAAACGCCTATTTTAGTCCACATAAGAAAAAGCATTAAAACAAAGTTTTAATGCTTTTAGACTATCGGTATTTAGTTAAATAATGTAAATTACTCAGTAAGATCGCTAATGTAATTAGAAGTACTCTCACCTTCATGTCTTTTTACACGAGACATAAGAGCATCAACGGCTAATTTTGGATTTTTATTTTCAAATAATACTGCGTACAATTCATTAACAATTGGCATTTCAACATTTACTTGTTTTGCCAATTGATATGCAGCCTTAGTCGTGCGAACTCCCTCAACTACCATACCCATATTATTTAATACTTCCTCTAAGGATTGACCTTTCCCTAATAAATTACCCGCTCTCCAGTTACGGCTATGTACACTTGTACAAGTTACAATTAAGTCACCCATACCTGTTAAACCAGCAAATGTTTGAGTATTTGCCCCTAAAGCCTTACCTAAACGAATTATTTCAGCAAGTCCACGTGTCATTAAAGCCGCCTTCGCATTATCACCATAACCGAGTCCGTCCGTAATTCCCGCTGCAAGTGCGATAATATTCTTTAAAGCTCCACCAATTTCAACACCTATTACATCTTCGTTAGTATATACACGGAAGTAACCATTTGAGAATAAGTCTTGTACATTTTCAGCTTCTTCCATATTTTTTGAAGCCGATGTTACAGTCGTTGGGTGTCTAAGTGCAACCTCTTCAGCATGACTTGGTCCTGATAAGACAACTACTGATTTTAAGTATTTTGGATCAATTTCTTCAGAAATCAATTCTGACACACGCTTTGAAGTGTCTGGCTCAATTCCTTTACTTGCATGGATAATCGTAACCTTGTCGGTTAATTCACTATTTAATCTTTGACATACTTCTCTTATAGCTTTAGTTGGTACAACTAGCAAAATATATACTGCACCATTAATAGCTTCTTTAAGATTAACTGTTGCCTTTAAATTTTGAGGCAATGTAATTTCTGGTAAATATCTTTTATTCGTATGATGTTCATTTATTTCATTAATTTGTTCGGAATTATTTCCCCATAAAGTAACCGTATGACCATTATCAGATAATACCATGGCTAAAGCAGTTCCCCAACTACCTGCACCTAAGACTGCAATTTTTTCCATATCATCGCTCCCTTTCATAAAGAATCCAAATTTAACATCTAATTACGCTCGTGCTCGACCAATTATCTTAATTGGAGATCCTTCAAAGTCAAAAGCATCTCTAATGCGATTTTCTAAGAAACGCTCGTAACTAAAGTGAAGTAATTCAGGATCGTTTACAAAAACTACGAATGTTGGTGGTTTAATTGCTACTTGAGTTGCATAATACACTCTTAATCTTTGTCCATTATGTGTAGGAGTAGGATTCACAGCAATAGCATCCATTATAACGTCATTTAATACATTTGTAGGAACACGTAAGCTGTGGCTTTCACATGCTTTATTAATCATTGGCAATAAAGTTTGCGTTCTTTTCTTCGTTTTAGCTGATAGGAATACAATCGGTGCGTAGTCTAAAAATTGGAAATGTGCACGAATGTTTTCAATGAATTCATTCATCGTTTTTTCATCTTTATCTACTGCATCCCATTTATTTACGACAATTACAACTGATCTACCAGCTTGATGAGCATACCCAGCGATTTTCTTATCTTGTTCAATGATTCCTTCTTCGCCATCTAATACAACTAAGACGACATCTGATCTTTCAATTGCACGTAAAGCACGTAATACGCTATATTTTTCCGTACTCTCATACACTTTACCTTTTTTCCTCATACCAGCTGTATCAATAATGACATAGTCTTGACCATCTTTTGAATAGGGTGTATCGACTGCATCACGAGTTGTTCCTGCAACATTACTTACAATTACACGGTCTTGACCTAATAATGCATTTACTAAAGATGATTTCCCTACATTAGGTCTTCCGATTAAACTAAATTTAATAGTCTCTTCATCATAATTCTCGTCTTCATTCTCTGGGAAGTGTTTTACTACTTCATCAAGTAAATCCCCAAGTCCTAAACCATGCGAACCAGAAATTGGAAATACTTCACCAAATCCTAACGCGTAAAAGTCGTAAATATCACTTCTCATTTCTGGATTATCGACTTTATTAACTGCTAAAACGATTGGTTTTTTTGTTTTATAAAGGATTTTAGCAACCTCTTCATCAGCTGCTGTTACACCTTCTCGTCCATTTGTTAGAAAAATAATAACATCTGCTTCATCAATCGCGATTTCAGCTTGTTGACGAATTTGCTCTAAAAACGGCTCATCACCGATATCTATTCCACCTGTATCGATTAAGCTAAATTCTTGATTTAACCACTCACCTGAACTATAAATACGATCACGAGTAACTCCCGGAATATCTTCTACAATCGAAATCCTTTCCCCCACTATTCTATTAAAAATAGTTGATTTCCCTACATTTGGTCGTCCAACTATTGCAACTGTCGGTTTAGACATTTAATTCATCCTTCCTAGCATAACTATGTACCATTTAAATCATGTAAATGTGTTTTAGTTTAGTTTTAAAAATTAATTTATTTAAATAACTTATCTATTTTAACAAAAAATATGGAAAAAAACCAATACACTTCAACTTTTTAGTAAATTTCTATTCCTCAGGCTTATTCTTGATCTGTATTTTGTTAAATATTTTATTGCTGACAGTATTAAAACGGAAAGCAATAATGTATCAAACCAACTTAAGTCTCCTATTATATATTTAAAATCAATTGATTCAAACGTTATATAATTAAAAATTTCACCTTGAATTAAACCAATTGTTATATATCTTAACTTGTCATAATAGGATTTACTTAAAAATAACGCAAGAATAATGACAAAGACTGAACTAATTAACATCTCATTAATAATAAAGCTGGCAGGATCGTAAATCGAAAGCAATGTAACTACACTATATGTCATTCCGATAATCAATCCTTTAAAAAAATGAATGATTTGCTCACGTAAACTTAATAAACTAATTTTGTAACTAATAATAAAAATCATAATGATATATGAAATATTTATTTCAATTGAAAATACATCAATGGAGTAAGCAGAACAGCTAATTAATAGTAGTATTCCCGATAAATAAAGTAAATTCTTTTTCGTTCGATTCTGGTAAATCATAAGATACGTAGCAATAACCCAAGAAGATATAATAAATAGACTACCTTGCACACGAAAACCTCCTAATAGTACTAGTATGTAACAATTCATACTCAAAAATAATCAATTAGAAAAGAAAGTGTATAAGAAATTGCTTTTAAAACGAATCTATATATGAGATTTATTTGGAGGTGAAACGAGTGGGAAAAGATCGTCAAGAAAAGAAACTTAAACAATCTAGAAGAGTTGAGTCTGATCGAGATCAGAGTATTCATTACAAAGGTGCTACACGTTTAGATACACCTGAAGAAGCGAGAGCAGAAAATCAGCATAACTAAAATTAGTAGAGGGGTAAAGCCCTTTATCTTTTTTGTAGAATTTCCAAATAAAAAATCCTTCAGAGAATAACTGAAGGATTTTTTGATTACTTTTTAAATTTATTTAATTTTTCACCAAGAAGTTCACCTAATTGGAAACCACTTTCGCTTGGCTGAACGTATTTAGCAATATCTTCTTGAAGTTCTGCTTCACCAGCTTCTTTGATGCTTAAAGATAAGCGTTTTTCAGTAGGATTAATTTCTAAAATTTTAACCTTTACTTCTTGACCTACCGCTAGGACTTCGTTTGGATTTTTAATATGTTTATCAGCGATTTGAGAAACATGAACTAATCCTTCGATACCTTTTTGCACTTCCACAAATGCACCAAAGTTTGTTAGGCGTCTTACAGTTCCCTCTACAACAGCATCAGCTTTAATACTTGGATCTAATTGATCCCATGGGCCTGGTTGAATTGCTTTCATTGATAAAGCAATACGATTTGTATCTGTATCAATTGAAAGAACTTGAACCTTAACAGTATCGCCTACTGATACAATTTCTTCAGGTTTTGTAACTCGATTATGAGACATTTGAGAAACGTGTACTAACCCATCAACACCACCGATATTAACAAAAGCACCGAAATTTGTTAATCTTTCAACTTTCCCTTCAACAATTTGACCAACTTTAATTGTTGAATATGCTTTACTACGATTTTCAATTTCGTTTAACTGTTCTACAGCTTTATGTGATAGGATTACACGATTTTTTTCACGATCAAGTTCTTCGATCACTACTTCAATCGATTGACCAACATAGCTACCTAAATCTTCAACGAATTTTTTAGAAACTAAAGAAGCCGGAATAAAACCACGTACTCCTACGTCAGCGATTAGTCCACCATTCACTTGCTCAGTAACGATTACTTCGAATACTTCTTTACTTTCTAATTTAGCCTCTAATTGATCCCAAGCTTTAACAGAATCTACAGCACGTTTTGAAAAAACTACTGTATCTTCTTCAACTTTAATAACCTTTAAATCAATTTCTTGCCCAACTGTTAATACATCACTTACATTTTCGATATGTACGTTTGAAATTTCTTTTATTGGAAGAATACCATCTGTTTTTCCACCGAAACCTACGATTGCTTGCTTATCTTCAATTTGTTCTACTACACATGAGATAATTTCCCCAACTTCTGGCATTACTTTTTCAACCATGTCATATTCCTCCTTAAGATTTAAAAATGGATAGACCAATTATGTATTATCCTCTTTTACCTTCTAATAAATAAGAAGAAAAGTCAAGAAATCTGATGACTAATTCTTCTAAATATTTTTTAATTTTAAATCTACAATCGTTAATATTTCATTTACAACATCATCAATATCCTTCGAAGTTGAATCCAATGAGATCGCATCGTCAGCTTTTTTCAAAGGAGAAACTTCTCTTTCTGAATCAATTCTGTCTCTTGTAGCTATTTCTATTTTCAATTGCTCTAAGTCACTTTCAAAACCATTATTAACATTTTCGATATGTCTTCTTTGAGCTCTTTCATCAACTGATGCAATCATGAAAATCTTTACTTCTGCATCTACTAATACATGAGTTCCAATGTCTCTTCCATCCATTACAACCCCACCATTTACTGCATAATGACGCTGTAATTCAACCATTTTTTCACGAACTATACTATGTTTTGCAACAAAAGATACGTTTCTAGTTACTTCTGGTGTTCTTATAGGTTCTGAAACATCAACATCATCAATGTAAACTTTTTGAGTCCCATCTTCGGGAATTAGTTTTATTGTTATATTTGAAAGTAAATTACTTAATGCTACTTCATTATTTACATCAATATTGTTTTGAATCGCTTTAAAAGTTAAAGCACGGTACATAGCACCAGTGTCGATATAAACATAACCTAGTTTTTTTGCAACAATCTTTGCAACTGTACTTTTACCAGCAGCTGCAGGACCATCTATCGCTATACTAATTTTTTTACTCATAAGTCCTCCTACATAAAAAAAGTGCTAATTTAATAGCATTCTTTAATCTTATCTTGTCCTAAAAATATAAAATCAAATAAAAATAAAGCAGGCAAGCCTGCTTTATTTAATATTACCATATGATTCCTATGAATTCATCTATTTACCTATATGATTATATACTTCCCTCGTTACGTCTTTAGCCTTTTGTGTAACACCTTCATACAATTCAATTTTCGTCAAATAGACAGAAAGGTTTGGAAATGACAAAATGTATTGACTTATGATTAAACAAACTAATTGAATAACAATTAATTTAAATAATATTCGTTCGATTCTTTTCATTATTAATCATACCTTTTTTATTACCATTATGAATACATTCAATTAATTTTATACACAATTTTGAATTTAATTTTTAAATTCATTATTTCAATACTATAATTGCTAATCTGAATAAACGAATAATTGCTTATAAATAAAAAAACGTGCAGATCACGATTTTAGGCTGTTGAAAAATGAACTTGTCAATGAATCCACAATATTTTTAAATGTAAATGAAGCAGAATGATGTTGATTTCCACTACAGGTTGCTCGCTTTCCATGGGGCGAGATTCTTTAGCCTCCTTTAGCGAGCCTGCGGGGTCTTTAGGCTTCCCGCATTTCCCATAGGAGTCCTCGTACCTTCCATTTCAATTAGTCTCGAATTTAACTAAAATCAACAATTAATATTAACAG
>NZ_NULG01000091.1 GCF_002577195.1 Bacillus sp. AFS041924 | reverse complement strand
GGTATTTATGAAATTAATTCATTTACAATTCATAAAAAGATTACCTTCCATTATGTTTTTTTGTTTTTTCTTATTTGGATTAATTGTTGTTGGTTACTTAATGGTCATCAATAAATTAAATCCCATCGAAAAAATGAATAAATTAGTTCAAATACCTTTTTTAAAAAAGTATTTAATAACAATGAATACGTATGAATTTTCAATGCAATTAAGTATTTTACTTCATGCAGGTTTTCCAATTATTGATGGATTAAAAACGATGCAGAATAATGATAGTAGGACATTCATTAAAGAAAAAGCAGTTGTTTTATATAATCTAATTAAAAATGGAATCTCAATGCAAGAAGCATTGAAAAATGAACGGGCATTTCATAGAGAATTAATATTTGTAATTGAACACGGCATGAATAATAGTACGCTTAATAAAGAACTTGCTGATTATGCTGATTATTTAAAGGATAGTATAGAAGATTATTTTCATCGATCAATAAAAATAATTCAGCCGATTATATTAATTCTGATTTCATCGAGCATTTTATCTTTGTACATTGCCATCTTATTTCCAATGTTTCAATTAATGAACGACTTTTAGGAGGCTTAATTTGTGAACGAAAAAGATTTAACTTTAATTGAAAAAAAAAATCGTAAGTATGCTCGTTTAGCTTTTGAAAAGCTAAACGAGCAAAATGCATTTACCCTTATAGAAATGCTAATTGTTTTATTCATTATTTCACTGCTTTTACTGCTAGTGATACCGAATTTAGGAAAACAGCAGCAGACGATTCAAAAGAAAGGCTGTACTGCATTGCAAAAAATGGTTCAATCGAGTGTTGAAGCGTATAGATTAGACAATGAACAATTACCAGAAAGTTTATCGGTATTAAAGGAACAGGACTATATAACAACTTATAAATGCAATAATAAAGTTGAATTATTGTATGACAAAGCTAACGGAACTGTATCGATACCTTAAAAAAAAGTTAGGTAATTCACTTGGTTTTACATTTATAGAAATGTTATTAGTCCTTTCATTAATAATCATGTTATTAATTTTACCAATAAATCAGGTTAGCAAGATTGAAGCGGAACAAAAGCTAACACTATTTTTACAAATGCTCCAAAATGATATTTTTCTTGCTCAAAGGAATGCAGTATTAATGCAAATCCCAACTAGGATTATCTTTTTTCAAAATAAATACGAAATGCATGATAATTTATTAAATCCCCCAATCATAATTCGAAACTTTGACGAATCTATTTTAATTACTTATCTTACTTTAAAACCTCCGTTAAGATTTAACTCCGACGGAAATATTTCCAGCTCTGGAACAATTTCAATAAAATATAAGAAATCTGAGTACATTATTA
Source organism: Bacillus sp. AFS041924 (assembly GCF_002577195.1). GTDB lineage: Bacteria > Bacillota > Bacilli > Bacillales > Bacillaceae_G > Gottfriedia. The sequence goes on along the minus strand of NZ_NULG01000091.1, from coordinate 19,840 downwards.
CTTTTTATTTAGGAAGTGGTCGATTTAAGTATGATCGGAAGTGAAAAAGGGTTTACATTTATCGAGGCTATTATTTCATTAAACTTACTAATTATTTTTTGTATCATAATCGTTCCTTCCATGTCATTATTACTACAAAAAAAATACGAACTAGAGATAAGAAATGTAGCAGAAGACTTATTAACCGACATGGTTCATCTTTATTTTAGTAGCAATGAAGAATTTAAAGAGGATCTATATACAAAGAATGGGAACGAATTTTTAGTGAAGATTCACTCTAATAATGATTCGAACTCGATTTGTGTTAGATGGTCTATTCGAGAGAAAGAAAGTGAAATATGTGAAAAAATTTCAGAATGAAAAAGGATTTACTTTACTTGAAACACTTTTTTCACTTGTGTTATTTTTAATGATTATTTCTATAACGACTTCCAGCATAAAAACTTTTATTAAACGAAATTACAAACATGAATCCGTAAACAGACTAGAATTAGATAATTTTATGAAAGAAGTTCAAAAAGAAGCAAATAAAAGCATCAGTTATTCAGTTCATTCAGATATCCTTTTATTTGAAGAGTTTAAACAAGTTACGGTTAGTTATCGTAAGTATGCAACGATTATTCGGAGACAAAGGCTAGGAGCAGGACATGAAATAGTACTTCAAAATATAAAAGATATAAAGTTTATACAAATTGGCCATAAGCAAATCTTAATAAAAGTAGTTGATTTAAATGGTGGAATTTATGAAAAGACAATTCGGGTATTTACTGATCAAACATAAATCACTTGGTGAAAATGGAGTGTATTTGCCTTACACAATATTTATGATAAATCTTTTAGTAATATTTTTTCTAATACAAATTGATATATTTCATTCCATAAAAACATTTTATTCTTATACAAGCAGTCAAAACAAACTAGATCGAATACATTCTCAAGCAATTTACGATTTAAAGAAGGGAGAAATACCCCTTCAAGCAAATACAATAAAGTATTATAATGATACAAAAACTGTATGGAATAATTCATTCATATCAAATGATGAATATCATGTGATTTTAACTACTAGTAATTCAAAAATAAAAAAGTATGTTGTTCAATTTAAGTATAAAAAAAGCTCAAACCAAATATTGGATTGGATCGACTAAGTTGGAGGATACAATGGAATTAATTTATTTAGTAGGATTTATGGGATGTGGAAAGACAACGGTTGGAAAGGAATTAGCTAAAAGAGTAAATAATAAATTTCTTGATTTAGATGAAGAAATTGTTTCTCAAACAGGTAAAAGCATACCAGATTTGTTTAATGAATTTGGTGAAAGTGGTTTTCGTGATATAGAAACGAAAGTGTTAAAAAGTTTATCATCTAAAAAAATGATTATTTCAACAGGGGGTGGAATCATACTTCGTGATGAAAACATTGGATTTATGAAAGAACGTGGAAAAATAATTTATCTTGAAACGCCAATTGAATTGATTTACGAAAGAATCCACTTAGATTCTAATCGACCAAATGCAGTAAATCGATCGTTAGATGATTTGACACATTTATTTCAAAGTAGAGAATCTCAATATAAAAAAGCGGATTTTAAGATTTCAACGAAAGATTTAACACCAATTGAAATTACGTTGGAAATCATTGACTGTTTAAATTATTCAAAAGGAGGAGATAGTAGAAATAAGTGATAAGAAAGTAAGGTGATTTTTTTGAAAACTAATGATTATGTGAAATATATGACAGAACAATTTATTAATTATATTGACCGGCCAAAAGAGAAACGTGATTCAATAAAACAAGAAAAAGAAGAATTGAAAGCACCGTTATCTACTAGCATGTTTGGAATGCTACCATTGAGTATTGCTTTATACATGAAAAAGATTTCAAATCGAAAAGAAAAAGAAAAAGAAAAGAAAAGTATCTAGTTAATTAGACTGATTTCAAAATAATGAAATCAGTCTTTGTTTTTAGAAAAGGAAAGCTAAAGATTCTTAATCTAATTTACTCATTGTGTTAGGTGAAAGATAAAAAAGTCCACCATTTATACAATCAACATGAATGATTGGCTCGTACAGTTCTTTTAATGCATTAAATTCTACATGATAATTTTCCGGCTTTTCTTCATCATCTTCATAAAATTGATTTAATAAATCTAAATCATGTTGCCATCTATTTCTAGCTTCTTCTGCCCAGACTGTATCTTCTGCTTCAATTTTATTTCGAAGTAATTGCTCCATTCGATTTATTCCACTTATTGGTTTAATCAAAGGAGACATTGAATAGCAAAAATCAGGTATTTTAGAGTTGAAGTGAATTTTTTCAATTTTTGTTTGAAAATCTTCTATAATTTTTCCGGAAATTAAATGGATTCCAAATGAATATAAATAATCCTTTTTATGATCACATGTAAAAGATACTTGATAATTAACGGCTAACCAAGGATGGAGTGCAATCTGTTGTCCTATTGGTACTTTGATGTTTTCATAAAGTCTAATTGATTGTCCAAGTTCATTAACAATTGAGAAAATCTGGTGAAGACGAGGCGAGCCAAAATGAATTTGTTCGCCTTTTATGTCTTCTGGTACATTATCATTATCAGTAATGATCGTTAATTTCATTGGATTGGGTATGCCACCTGTTTTTTCTAAGTAATGCCAATAGAAAGGACGGTTCATTAATTTTTTATCCATGTCGATCGTTAATTGAATTTCTAAATAGGTCGGCATTTTCTTAATGATTTCACAATCATTATGTCGGAAAAAGTATTCGATATATTCATGAATTTCATGTTGCTGCATAACTGTCACCTACTTGTTTATGTTGCTGTAATTGAATAATGGACGTTAAATTTTCCATTTTAATTTTCATTTCGCCTTCAGTTTTAGAGTTAATAAATATTTCATTCATATGTGCTTCAAAATCCTTATAAGGAATTCTAGTCAAGATATCATCTAGTTCACCGATAACGCGTTCGAATAAATGGATTTTTTCATAAAGTAATCTTAATATGTGTTCTTCAATTGAACCGACTGTCGCAAAATTATAGATACTTACATCCTCAGTTTGTCCAAGTCGATGAATACGGCCAATTCTTTGCTCTAATCTCATTGGATTCCAAGGAAGGTCATAATTTATCATGTTTGAACAAAACTGTAAGTTAATACCTTCGCCACCAGCTTCAGTTGCTATTAGCACTTGTACTCGATTTTTAAATAATTCTTTCATCCAGTCTTTCTTACCGCGTTTAAACCCTCCACGAAATGGAACAGATGTAATGCCATTTTGTTTTAAAAACCATTGTAAGTATAACTGTGTAGCACGATATTCTGTAAAAATAATAACTTTATCGTCTATTTTTTTGATCAACTCAACTACTTTATTAGCTTTCGAATTCGATGTAATTTGATTAATTTGATGAAAGACCTTTTCAATATAAGGATCATTTATATTTATATTTTCTTTTTCAAATCTCTGAAGCATTTTTTTCATTGATACATAAACTGCCTCGCGACTACTACATGCTTCTCTTTTAAATGTTAAAAAAGAGAAGGCAGATGTTATTCCTGTATATTGTGATTTTTGCCATTCGTCTATCAAATCATAAAGTTTTTGCTCTTCTTCATTAAAATTAATTAATACTGTTTCTACTTTTCGCTTTGTCCATTCGATACCGGTATCTTGCCTACGATTCCGAACCATTACTTTTCCAATTAATTCTCGTAATAATTCTTCATGCTCTAGTGAGCGGTTCTTAGCAGAAAAATATTCTTCAAAGTTAGTTTTATTACCTAAATGGCCCGGTTTTAATAAAGAAACTAAATGGAAAATTTCTTCAATGTTATTTTGAACTGGTGTAGCAGTAAGTAGCAAACAATATTTCTTTTTAAGATGTTGTACAAACTCATAGTTTTTTGTTTTATTATTTTTAAGTTTATGAGCTTCATCGATAATGACGAGATCATAATTGATACTTAATATTTTTTCGCGATGAGGATCTCTTTTTGCAGTATCGATTGAAGATATAACAACATCACAACTATCCCATACATAATTCTTTTTTTGTTGTGCAATCGCAGGAATATGGAATTTTGTATTCAGTTCAAATGTCCACTGTGATACTAGGGATGCTGGTACTAGTATAAGAACCTTATTAACTAATCCACGAATCATGTATTCTTTTAAAATTAAACCTGCTTCTACTGTTTTACCTAATCCTACTTCGTCAGCTAGTATTGCTTTGCCATTCATTTTTTCAATTACAGTCGTTGCTACTTCTAATTGATGAGGTAGTGGTGTCAAATTTGGTAAATGAGTAGGAGCAATCATACCTGTAAATGAAGGGATTGCTAATTTTGTAGATGTATGGTAAGCGAGTTTATAATTCTCCCAATTTGACCATGGTCCATCATTTTCAAGCTTCTCTAAGAACTCTTCCTGCCATTCTGTATGGAATTTAATCTCAATAGTCATGTAAATCTCACCTATTTCATTTTTATATTGGATAATCATGAACATTATAGTAAAATACTTAGTATAATGTTCGTTATTTTATTTTTAAAAAAATTCACTTTGATATTGCTGAAACTTGTCGTTTAATGTTAGGATAATAGTGTAGAAAAAAGTAAAAATTTATTATTCTTTTATTAAACAAAAAACTCTTATTGTTAAGAAAAAACAGTTAATTATTACAGTTTGATAATATTTTCTTGTTTTCTACTAGTTTTTCCGAAAATATACAAAATATGTAAATTATTTAATGGTTAGCTGGACGAACTATTAATTTAGTTTTCCACCATGCTAGCATGTAGATAAGGGGGAAATGGCTACATGACGACTTTATTACGCACACCATTGTTTGAAGATTACAAAGTATTAGGTGGTAAAACAATTGATTTTGGTGGCTGGGAGCTACCTGTGCAATTTTCGAGCATTAAAGAAGAACACGAGGCTGTTCGTACGGCAGCTGGTTTATTTGATGTTTCTCACATGGGAGAAGTTGAAGTAACTGGTAAAGATAGTCTTAAATATTTACAAAAAATGATGACAAATGATATTTCAAAATTAAATGAAGAAGGCGCATTATATACTGCTATGTGCTATGAAAACGCTGGAACTGTAGACGACTTACTAGTTTATAAGTATAACGATGAACACTATTTATTAGTTGTAAATGCGTCTAATATTGAAAAAGATTTCGAATGGTTACTTTCACATGTTGAAGGTGATGTAAAAGTAGTAAATAAAAGTAATGAAGTTGCACAATTAGCATTACAAGGGCCTAAGTCTGCTGCAATTTTACAACGTCTTACTGAGACGAACGTTTCAGATATTAAGTATTTTACGTTTAAAGATAATGTAATAATCGGTGATTTAAATGTTTTAGTTTCACGTACTGGTTACACTGGTGAAGATGGGTATGAGCTATACTTAGCTGCTGAAGATGCGTCTAAGCTATGGACTTTACTTTTAGAAGCAGGTAAGGAAGACGGATTAAAACCATGTGGTTTAGGTGCTCGCGATACACTTCGATTCGAAGCAGCTCTTGCACTATATGGTCAAGAACTAACTAAAGACATTACTCCATTAGAAGCTGGTATCGGCTTTGCAGTTAAATTAAATAAAGAAGAAGATTTCTTCGGTAAAGAAGTTCTGAAAAATCAAAAAGAGCAAGGTGTACCTCGTAAACTTGTTGGAATCGAAATGATTGATAAAGGAATTCCAAGAACTCACTACCCTGTATATGTAAATGGGGAATTAATTGGTGAAGTAACAAGTGGAACGCAATCTCCAACATTAAAGAAAAATATTGGACTTGCATTAATTAAATCTGAATTTTCAGCTTTAGGTACTGAACTTGAAGTTGAAATTCGAAATAAAAAATTAAAAGCAGTAGTAGTTTCAAAACCATTTTACAAAAGAGAAAAGAAGTAACTAGGGGGAGAAAGGGGATAACCTTAATGCATCGTTATTTACCAATGACAGAGCAAGATCGTCAAGAGATGTTAAAAGTTGTAGGTGTATCAACAGTTGATGAATTATTTAATGATATTCCTGAAAATGTTCGATTTAATGGATTATTAAATATTAAAAAAGCAAAATCTGAATCTGATTTATTAAAAGAATTAAGTGAATTAGCTAATAAAAATGCCAATTTAAGAGAGTATGTATCTTTCTTAGGAGCGGGTGTTTATGATCATTATTTACCAACTGTTGTAGATCATGTCATTTCACGTTCAGAGTTCTATACAGCTTATACGCCATATCAACCTGAGATTTCTCAAGGTGAGCTTCAAGCAATATTTGAATTCCAAACAATGATTTGTGAATTAACAGGTATGGATGTGGCAAACTCGTCAATGTATGACGGTGGTACTTCTTTAGCAGAAGCAACTACTTTAGCAGCAGGTCACAATGGTAAAAAACGTATTTTAGTATCAAAAGGTGTTCATCCACAATCACGTGAAGTTATCTTATCTTATGCAAAAGGTCAACACTTAGAGGTTGTTGAAATTGGCATTAAAGATGGAAGAACTGATATCGAAGAATTAAAAAATGAAATGAATGACAATGTAGCATGTGTTGTAGTTCAATATCCTAACTTCTACGGACAAGTAGAAGAATTAGCTGAAATCGAGCCAATTGCACATACTGGTAAAAGTTTATTCGTTGTTTCAAGTAATCCATTAGCATTAGCAGCTTTAACTCCTCCAGGAGAATTCGGAGCGGATATAGTTGCAGGTGATGCTCAAACATTTGGTATTCCAACTCAATTTGGTGGACCTCACTGTGGATACTTCGCTACAACATCTAAATTAATGCGTAAAATGCCAGGTCGTTTAGTAGGGCAAACTGTTGATGGAGAAGGTCGTCGCGGATTTGTATTAACACTTCAAGCTCGCGAGCAACATATCCGTCGTGATAAAGCGACTTCAAATATTTGTTCTAACCAAGCACTAAATGCATTAGCAGCTTCTGTTGCAATGACAGCTCTTGGTAAAAATGGTGCTGTAGAAATGGCAATGCAAAACATTTCTCGTACTCAATATATGAAGAAAAAATTAATTGAAAACGGTATCTCAGTAGTATACCAAGGTGCTGCATTCAACGAACTTGTAATTGACGTAAAACAAGACGTATCTGAAGTCAATAAACAATTATTTACTAAGAAAATTATCGGTGGTTATGACTTAGCAAAAGTTGAACCTACTATGGCAAATCATATGTTAATCGCAGTAACTGAATTACGTTCTAAACAACATATTGATACATTTGTAGAAGAATTAGCATTATTAGTAGACGGAAAGGGGATTCAACATGCTGAAGGATCAACCGTTAGTTTTTGAGATAAGTAAAGAAGGTCGTATTGCATATAGTCTTCCTACAATGGATGTTGAAGAAATTGATATTAATGAAGTGATTCCAAGTGCGTATATCCGTAAAGAAAAAGCTGAATTACCAGAGGTTTCTGAATTAGATTTAATGCGCCATTATACAGCGTTATCTAAACGTAATCATGGTTTAGATTCAGGATTCTATCCACTTGGATCATGTACGATGAAATACAATCCAAAAATCAATGAAGCTGTAGCACGTTTCGCAGGTTTTGCGCATGTTCATCCACTTCAAGATGAATATACAGTGCAAGGTGCTCTTGAATTAATGCATGAGCTTCAACAAGAATTAAAAGAAATTACTGGTATGGATGAAGTAACATTACAACCAGCTGCAGGTGCACATGGTGAGTGGACTGGATTAATGATTATCCGTGCTTATCACGAAAGCCGCGGTGACTTCAACCGTACTAAAGTAATTGTACCTGACTCTGCTCACGGTACAAACCCAGCATCAGCAACTGTTGCAGGATTCGAAACAATCACAGTTAAATCAAATGAAAAAGGTTTAGTTGACTTAGATGATTTACGTCGTGTAGTTGATGAAAATGTTGCAGCTTTAATGCTTACAAATCCTAATACATTAGGTCTTTTTGAAGAAGATATTTATGAAATTTCTGAAATTATCCACGCTGCTGGTGGTAAAGTTTACTATGATGGAGCAAACTTAAATGCTGTATTAAGTAAAGCACGCCCAGGAGACATGGGATTTGACGTAGTTCACTTAAATCTTCACAAAACATTTACTGGTCCTCACGGTGGAGGCGGTCCTGGTTCTGGTCCTGTTGGAGTTAAAGCAGATTTAATTCCATACTTACCGGCACCAATCGTTGAGAAGGTTGGAGATGAGTACGTATTAAATTCAGATCGTCCAGAAACAATTGGTCGAGTTAAACCTTTCTTCGGAAACTTTGGAATTAATGTTAGAGCATATACTTATATTCGTTCAATGGGCCCTGAAGGATTAAAACAAGTAACTGAAGATGCAGTATTAAATGCTAACTACATGATGCGTCGTTTAGAGCCACATTTCGATCTACCATTCGATCGTCATTGTAAGCATGAATTCGTTTTAAGTGGTAAACGTCAAAAGAAATTAGGCGTACGTACATTAGATATCGCAAAACGTCTATTAGACTTTGGTTACCACCCACCAACAATTTACTTCCCATTAAACGTGGAAGAGTGTATCATGATTGAACCAACTGAAACAGAATCAAAAGAAACTTTAGATGAGTTCATCGATGCAATGATTACAATTGCTAAAGAAGCCGAGGAAAATCCTGAAATCGTACAAGAGGCTCCACATACAACTGTTGTAAGTCGTCTTGATGAAACTTTAGCAGCTCGTAAACCTGTTTTACGCTATAACAAAGCGTGAGTAAGAAGTTCCCTTTTATAAGGGAACTTTTTTATGTTCGTAACTTTAGAGAATGAATAATGGATGTAAGTAAAAAGAACTGAAATTTGTCGGACACAAGGATCATTTATTAATCTACTCTTTTAATACGACCGTCAAAAGGTTGAATCAAAGGCTGAGTATGATCCTCCACATAATTCTCTAAGGCATCCAAATCTGTTAGGCCCGCCACTTTATTTTTACCCGCTTTAAGAACGGAGAAATTGTCACCGCCATTTGTAAGGAGCTATTTGTTGTGACAGTATAATTAGTTTGTGGATTGATTTTGCTACCATCTGTTCGCATAATATTAATTACTTTATGCCCAGATTCTTTCGTATCATCCTAAGTATATTTTAAGCCAGAAATTTGTAGCATTCGAACGTTTCGGTTATCCTGCCATTGCTGATTAAGCAGTTTTCGAATTTGTTTACCTGTAAAAGTCATCTTAACAGGTTTAAGATTAAATGGTTGGATTGTGACCAATTCATCGTTGTTAAATACAACAAAAAAAAGGCAGTTGCAGCATCTGTATGTAGCGTAATCGTATTAGGTATCAGTTTGAGGGTCTGCATATGATCAAAGGGTACATAAAACAGAAGGGGATGGACTTGGTTTATCAATTACTACTATATCTTCTTTTAGTACAGAAAATGAATACACAAATTCACTTTACTACTAGAGCAATAAAAGTATGAGCTCCCTATTTTTGTAATCTCCTTTCCCTAAAGATTTCTAAAAATAGTGAGTTTTTTTGGGGGGATATCTACTCTTTTAACATATTTTTGAGATAGCAATTCAAATTTTTATGAAAATATTTTTATGTGGATTTTTATACATAATTATTGAGCATAGCTAATGGAACAAAAGTACATTGCGAGATAATCAGGAAGTAAAAACAGGAAACTTTTATAAGCCAGCTGTGTGATTGTTCAAGTATTTCCTTTATCCTACCTTTTTTCGTCTGCACTACCATCTACCTATTATTTTCTATGTTTCCTATGATCAGTCTTTTTCACTAGAGTGAATAAATACCCATTACTAAGCTAAATTCTTTTTGTGAAATACTATATTTTCCCAAGAAACTTTTCAAATGGTGTTGATTTTTTCTCATATTAGGAGGATAATTGTAGCATTATTTTAACTGAAAATTAACTTAATTAGGGGTAATAAAAATGAAAATCGTAAAATTTGGTGGGTCTTCATTAGCCACTTCTGAACAAATTGAAAAAGTATTTCAGATTGTTACATCAGATGTTGAACGTAAAATTATCGTTGTGTCTGCACCAGGTAAAAGATTTCCAGAGGATATAAAAGTTACCGATTTACTAATTAAATGCGCACAACTTGCTCTACAGGAAAAGGATTACTCAGAAGAATTCAATCAAATTATTCAAAGATATTCCGAAATTGCAAACGGATTAGGGTTATCTGCGGATATTATGAATGAAATTTCACTAGGAATCGAACTTTCGATAAGCAGTAATAAGGATGTTCCAGCAAGATATATGGATGCTGTTATGGCTTGTGGAGAAGATAATTGTGCTAAATTAGTAGCTTCGTATTTTCAGTTAAAAGAATTTGAGGCAAATTACATTAATCCAAAAGAAGCAGGTTTATACGTCACAAATGAACCAGGACATGCTCAAGTTATTCAGAAAAGCTATGAGAACTTACTTGAATTGAGAAAAAGAACAGGGATACTAGTTTTTCCAGGATTTTTTGGATATTCAGAAGATGGACATATCGTTACATTCTCTCGTAGTGGCTCAGATATTACTGGATCTGTTGTTGCCAATGGAGTGAAAGCTAGTTTATATGAAAATTTCACTGATGTAGATGCAGTTTTTTCAGTAAATCCTACGATTATTCATAATCCAAAGGAAATTAAAGAACTAACTTATCGTGAAATGAGAGAATTATCGTATGCAGGTTTTAACGTATTTCACGATGAAGCATTGATTCCTGCCTTCCAAGCTGGTATTCCAGTAAACATTAAAAATACGAATAATCCTACAGCCCCAGGTACACGAATTGTTAAGGAACGTACTTTATCAAACGGTCCTTTAATTGGTATCGCAAGTGATAATGGGTTTTGTAGTATTTATATAAGTAAGTATTTAATGAATAGGGAAATTGGATTTGGACGTAAATTATTGCAAATACTTGAGGACTATCAAATTTCATATGAGCACCAGCCAAGTGGAATAGACGATATTTCAATCATAATTCGCCAAAGTCAATTATCAGAGGAATTAGAGTTTGAAATTATTAAACGAATCCAAGATGAATTAGACGCGGACCATGTCGTAGTTGAAAGGAACCTTGCTTTGATTATGTTAGTAGGTGAGGGGATGCGTCATAATGTTGGAACTACTGCAAGAGCAAGTAAAGCGCTAGCAAATGCGGGGATTAATATTGAAATGATTAACCAAGGTTCTTCAGAAGTAAGTATGATGTTTGGAGTAAAATCATGTGATGAGAAAAAAGCAGTTCAAGTTATTTATGAAGAATTCTTTGCAAAAGTGTCATCTAACTAAAATAGTAAAATATAGATGAATAGAATAAACATCTAACGTTATTCCAAAAAAATGGAATACATAAGGAGTATACGAATATGACGGATAAAGAAATACAATTACTTCAGTGTATTGAACAAAACGGACGCTTAAGTAATGATGTTTTAGCAAAAATGATTGGAGCTACAGTAGAAGAGGTAGCAAATATATTAACTAAATTTGAAAACGATCGTGTTATTCTGCAATATATTACGCTTATAGATTGGGGTAAAGTGCCAGTTCAAGAAAGCATTACTGCTATGATTGATGTTAAAGTAGCACCAAAACGTGGGGTTGGATTTGATGAGATTGCAGAAAAAATCTATTTATACCCAGAAGTAAAATCAGTTTATTTAATGTCAGGAACATATGATTTATCAGTTGTAGTTGAAGGAAAGACAATGACATCAATCGCTTCATTTGTATCTCAAAAACTATCAACTTTAGAATCAATTTTATCAACAACTACCCATTTTATTTTAAAACGTTATAAACATGACAGTATTGTATACGGTCAAAAACAAAGTGATAAGCGTATGGTGATTACACCATGAGTAAATTTAATTTATCAAATACAGTAACTTCACTACAACCATCAGGGATTCGTAAGTTTTTTGATTTAGCGGCTAGTATGGATAATGTCATTTCACTTGGGGTAGGTGAGCCTGACTTTGTCACGCCTTGGAATGTAAGAGAAGCAAGTATTTATTCATTAGAGACTGGGCATACGGCCTACACTTCAAATGCTGGACTACTAGAATTGCGAGAAGAAGTTAGTCGTTATTTTGCAAAGAAATTTGATGTGCATTATAGTCCAGATGAAGAATTAATTATAACAGTAGGGGCAAGCCAAGGGATTGATATTGCATTAAGAACAATTTTAAATCCAGGTGACGAAGTAATCGTCATTGATCCATGCTTTGTATCATATGCGCCTCTAGTATCACTTGCAGGTGGTGTTCCAGTTCATTTAGCGACGACTGGAGAAGAAGAGTTTAAAATTAATCTTCAAGCGTTAAAAAAGAAAATTACACCGAAAACAAAGGCGATCTTACTTTGTAATCCTAATAATCCAACTGGTACTTTACTAGAAAAAGAATTATTAGAAGATTTAGCGGTATTTGTTAAAAAACATAATTTATTAGTCATTTCGGATGAAATTTATGCTGAGCTTGTTTATGATGGCGAATATACTAGTTTTGCAAATATTGATGGAATGAGAGAACATACGATATTAATCTCTGGATTTTCTAAAACATTTGCAATGACAGGTTGGAGACTTGGGATTGTTGCGGCACCTTCGGACATTATTTCCCATATGCTTAAGGTTCATCAATATGCAATTATGTGTGCACCAACCATGTCACAGCATGCAGCGGTTGAGGCACTTCGAAATGGAGATCATGATGTAGAATCAATGAGACGAAGCTATATGCAACGTCGTAATTACCTTGTTCAATCACTACAAGAAATTGGATTATCATGTCATCTTCCAGGTGGAGCATTTTATGTATTCCCGTCAATACAAAATACAGGATTAACATCAGAGGAGTTCGCTGAACAATTATTATTAAAAGAAAGAGTAGCGGTCGTCCCGGGAAATGTTTTTGGAGATTGTGGTGAAGGATATGTTCGATGTTCTTATGCAACTTCATTAAATCAATTAATTGAAGCTACAAAAAGAATTAATCGCTTTTTACAAACACTTCCGACATACAAACCAACAAATTTTATGAAGGTTGAAAGTAAATAAACTTAAAATAAAGCTCTTGTTATCCGATTTTAGGAAACAAGAGCTTTTATTTTGTGGAAGTAAGTAATTGTTTTGTTTGGGCATCACGTATTCTTTCAGTAAAAATTGAAGTAATTAAAGGATCAAATCCTAATGGTTCACATAATATCCAGTTATTTTGCATTGCTAGAGGTAGTGTTATTTGTTTATCCTTTATTTCATTCATAAGAGTTCCTGAAAAAAATAAGTAAGGTACAATAATGACTTGATTATTTTGTTCGTTCATTAATTGATTCCAAGCTTCATGGATAGTTGGCTTTGAAACAGCCATAAATGCTGGGAGAACAGGGTGATTTATATTAAGCTCAAGTAAATTAACAATTGAATTAAAATCTTTAAATGTTAACGGATCACTACTTCCTCGTCCTACTAACATAATTTTGGTTGGTTTAATTAAATACTTAACTTTTTCTTTAATGCGTTTTTTAATTAATTCAATCATATTTTGGTGTATGCCAATTGGCTCAGCTATATTTATATTAATGTCTGGATATACTTCTTGAAATTTTGCGATTTCCAAAGGGATATCTACTTTAGCATGATTTGCAGAAAGGAGTAAAACCGGCAATACAGTTACCGATTTTGCTCCTTTACGCAAACAATTCTCTAATCCTACTGTAATTGATGGTTCTGCGAGTTCGATGAAACTAATTTCTTGTACTTTGCAATCAATTTCATTTTGAACTTTTTTAACAAATTGTATGGCAGAATGGACAGCCGATTTTACACGGCTTCCATGACACACATATAAGATTGCCTCCATTGTAAAGCACCTCATTTCATGTTAGGTGAGAATTTAAAGGCTAGAATAATTAATGTTTTTATGGTCAGCTATTGAGTTATACTTCGTTTCAAACCATTGTAATTGATGATGTAAGCAAACGACTTCTCCTACAATAATCATACTAGGATTTGTTATTTTTTCTTTTTCAACGTCTAATAAGACATTTTTTAAGGTACTAATGACAGTTCGCTGTTGTTCAGTAGTACCGTAATGAATTAGTGCAACAGGGGTATCTTGATGTTTTCCATTTGAAATTAGTTGATGACGAATATATGGTAAATTATTAACACCCATATAAATTGCTAGAGTATCGATACCTTTTGCTAAAGCTGCCCATTTAACAGTATCCTCTTCTTTGCAATGCCCTGTTACAAAAGCAAATGAACTACTGTAATCACGATGGGTGACAGGTATACCAGCATAAGCTGGAGCTGCTATACCTGAAGTAATACCAGGAACGATTTCAAAGGAAACACCACGTTCAACAAGATAAGCTGCTTCTTCACCGCCGCGGCCAAAAATGAATGGGTCTCCTCCTTTTAATCGAACAACGTTTTTTCCTTTTTTGGCATATTTCACTAAGAAGGCATTTATTGTTTCTTGCTTTAATGCATGGTAGTTTGGTAGTTTACCAGCGTATATTAACTCGACGGTTTCTTTTGCATAATCTAGTAGTTCCTTATTGACTAATCGGTCATATATAATCACATCTGCATTTTGGATGCACTTTAGTCCTTTTACAGTAATTAGATCAACATCCCCTGGCCCAGCACCAACTAAATAAACTTCTCCAATCATTCCACACACCTCATCATTATCGTTTACTTAAAACTTCTAAATCTAAAACAAATCCACCACTTTGGCTAACTTTCTTTTTTTCATACATTAGTAAATCTTTAACGTCTGGTTTTTTAACATAAAACTTCTCAAGTTCTGTATCAACTAGCTTAAATGCTTTTTCATCATTACTTGCTAGAATAACAATAGGAACGACACGGCTTTGGATTGTTGCTTCAAATCGATATAAAAACATATGTCACCGACTTTCTTTAAGATGCTTTAACAGTATCAAGAATAGATGTTAAATGATTTTGTAATTCTTCAATTCCAACTCTTGATACATAATCTAAATAAGGTTCAGAAGGTAGTTTATGTTGACTAAAGTGCTGCAAGAATTTTTCTAAGACTAGATGAAGGGCAGGGGATTCAACCTTTCCTTTTAATTTTTCGTTTAATTTACCACCGTTCGCTAATGTGCCACCTACGTAAATTTCAAAAGCTTCTACTAATTCTTTTTTCTCATTACGAGCTTTGATCCCTTGAAGACCTATATCAGCGATTGCTCTTTGACCACAAGAGTTAGGGCAACCAACCATATGAATTCTGACAGGTACATCTAAAGAAATTTTTTCATCTAAATATGATGCTGTTTCCTTCATACGAGCTTTAGTTTCCACTAATGCTAAGTTGCAATATTCATTTCCAGTACAAGCAACAGAGTAGCCAATGAATTTTGGAGGTACTGGTGTGAATTTTTCAAGTAATGGCTCTTTTAATAATTCTTCAATATTTGCTGTTGGGATATTTGGCAAAATTAAATTTTGTGAATTACAATTACGTATTTCACCATTACCATATTTTTTTACAATTCTAGCTAACTCAAAAACTTCCTTAGAATGTAATCGTCCAACAGGTATGCTTAATCCTACATAATTTAGACCCTCTTGCTTTTGCGGGTGAACTCCGTAAAAATAACCTGCATTCCATGACTCTTCAAAGCCTGTTCCTTTCGTTAATAGCTTACCTGTATATCCCTCTAAAACTTCTTTAAACTTTTCAACTCCCCAATCAGCAACTAAAAACTTTAAACGGGAGTGATGGCGTTTTTCACGATAGCCAAAATCTCTAAAGATTGTTGTAACGGCGATTGAAACTTCTTTTACTTGATGTGGTAGGACGAATACATCAAGTTCTTTAGCTAAATGCGGTGCGGCAGATAGTCCACCACCAACTTTTACATGGAAACCTGAAGTTTCTTTACCGTCAATTTCTTTAATTGCCGGAACAAATGAAATACAGTTAATTTCTGCATTGGATGCATTACTCTTATTTGTACTAATCGACATTTTATATTTTCTAGGTAGATTAGAGAAATCTTCATTAAACTGAAAGAATTCATAAATTTCTTTCACAATTGGTGTAGTATCGAATAATTCATTTGGATCGATTCCAGCAAGTGGATTTCCAACAATATTACGAGTTATATCCCCACATGCACCTGCACTAGATAGGCCAACTTTCTCCAAACGTGTGAAAATATCTGGGATTTGTTCAATTGTTAACCAATGGAATTGGATCGCTTGACGAGTTGTAATATCATATACATCTCGACCATAATCACGAGCAATTTCTGCTAATGTAATAAGCTGATCATGTGTTAAAATGCCAGATGGAACATTCACACGCATCATAAAATATCCAGCTTCTTTTGGTTTTTGTAAATAGCATCCAGCCCACTTAAATAAATCCCATTGATCCTTAGGAATCGATTCAAAACCATTTTTAGCATAGTGGGGGATGTCATCATAAATTTTAAGTCCATCTTTAACGAGTTTCTTTTTTTCAGTTTCATTTAATTTAAGATTGTCTTTCCATACTTTTTCAAATGCCATCGAACATCACCTTACCCAATATAATTTTTACTCTTTAAAAATTGAAGTACTGTTTCAACACATTCTTGAATTGAAAGTTTATCTGTATTTAATGTGATTTCTGGATTTAATGGAGCTTCATACGGAGAACTGATGCCCGTAAAGTTTTGAATTTCACCATTTTTTGCTTTTTTATAAAGGCCTTTCGGGTCTCTGCTTTCACATGTCTCAACAGAGCATTCGACATAAACTTCAATAAATTCATCTTGCCCGACTAATGACCGCACTATATTTCGATCAGCTATAAAAGGGGAGATAAAGGCAGTTAATACAATCTGCCCATTATCTACAAAGAGCTTTGCTACTTCACCAATTCGGCGTATGTTTTCAGTTCTGTCATGATCAGTGAAGCCAAGATCTTTGTTTAACCCGTGACGAATATTATCACCATCTAAGACGTACTGTTGAACATTCAGGTTGAACAATGCTTTTGCTATCTCATTAGCAATAGTCGATTTACCTGAAGCCGATAAACCTGTAAACCATAAAATAGCGCTGTGGTGATTGTTTTTGAGACGACGATCTTGTTTTGTAATACTTGCTTGATGCCAAACAATATTTTTAGACATTTAAAATTTCTCCTATTCTACTGAAATCGATTGGGGTTCTTTCAAGCCCTCTATTAATACTTCAACAACTGCTTTCCTACTAAAAGCTGAAGGAGGAACATCACCGTTTTTCAGCATTTCACGAACCTTTGTACCGGATAAGGTTACATGGTGCTCGCTACCATGCGGACAAGTTTTTGTTGAAGCCATATTCTCACACTTTGAGCAGTAAAAACTATTTTCAAAGAATAGGAGGGTGATTCCTAATTCATCTTGTGAAAAATTTTGAAAGATTTTTTGTGCATCATAAGTTCCATAATAATTACCTACACCAGCATGATCGCGACCGACAATAAAGTGAGTGCAACCATAATTTTTTCGAACAATCGAATGGAACACAGCTTCTCTTGGACCTGCATAACGCATTGCAGCAGGAAAAACAGCTAAAAATACGCGGTCAGTAGGGTAATAGTTCTGAAGTAATACTTTATAGCTTTTCATGCGTATTTCCGCAGGAATATCATCCGATTTTGTCTCGCCCACTAATGGGTTTAAAAACAAGCCATCTACAATTTCAAGTGCAGTTTTTTGAATATACTCGTGGGCACGATGAACTGGATTACGAGTTTGAAAGCCAACAATTTTTTTCCAATTTAATGACGCAAATTTTTCTCTCGTTTCTTTTGGGCTTAAATAATGCTCAGTGAACCTAGTGTGATTAATTTGTTTAATAACAGTTACTTCTCCACCTAAATAAACATCACCACGAGAATACATTTTCGCAACCCCAGGGTGGTTTGTGTCAGTAGTTCCATAAACAAACTGTGCTTCTAGTAATTTATTAGGTGTATAAATATCTTCAATCGTTAACAATGCATACACATTATTTTCCCAAGTAAGTTTCACTACTTCACCTAGTTTTAGTTTACTTGCTAATTGACCATTAACGGGAAGGGTAATTGGAATACTCCAGACTGTTCCATTTTTTAATCTCATTGTGCTTACGACTTGCTCATAATCATCTTTACTTAAAAATCCAGTTAACGGACTATATGCGCCATTTCCAATTAACTCGAGATCACTTAAAGCAATTGAATCTAAAGGGATTTCTTTCAGACCTTCTTTAACAGCTACTTCTGGATAAAATCGATTAATTAAGACTCCACCATGTGGGGTTAAACTCATTTCTAAACACTCCTTATATTTTCCTAATTTAATAGTTAGTAAGAATAAAGTTTTATTTTTTAGCATCTAATAAGACAACTAGTCATGTAAACCGCATTCTGTTTTAGTTGTTCCTGACCAACGTCCAGAACGACTATCTGAAGCGTTTGAAGCAGGCAATGTACAAACCTCACAACCAATGCTCGGATAACCTATATCATGTAATGGATTATATGGAAGATTTTTGTAATATACATATCGCCAAACTTCCTTCCAAGTCCAGTGAATTAAGGGACAAACTTTAATAGAATTGAACTTATGATCT
The DNA here is from genome assembly GCF_002577195.1 of Bacillus sp. AFS041924. Classification (GTDB taxonomy): domain Bacteria; phylum Bacillota; class Bacilli; order Bacillales; family Bacillaceae_G; genus Gottfriedia. The sequence goes on along the minus strand of NZ_NULG01000091.1, from coordinate 1,170 downwards.
AGATTAAGAAATTCTGTTTTTTGCCTAGAAGGTGATTGTTCCCTTCTTAAACCAGAAATCCAAGCTGGAGCACCCTTTAGAGCTTCTTGAAGTGGTAGGATTTTGCGGATATTACAGCACTTATTCGGTTCACGCTTCCATAACTCATCTCCGTGAATGCTAGCTTGTTCTTCTAAAGTCAGACTTGGTGTTTTCTTTTCAATCTGTAAGCGTGGATATTTTGCTTGGACACGGTCTATTAATTCATAGGTTTCCTTAAAATGTAGACCGGTCTCTAAAAATACAATCTTTGCATCAGGTTTAACTTTTGAAATTAAATCAATTAGTAAGATTCCCTCAACCCCAAAGCTACAAGCATAAATTAGCTCATCACCATAGGTTTTGTAAGACCACTCGAGTACTTCAAGAGCACCTTTTGTTTCATTATCAATCGCAAAGTTAGGAATATTTTTCTCGTTCCAATTTTCAAACCTCATTTTCTTTCCTCCAATAGACTAAAGAAAGTAGAGCGGAAACAGATCTTTTTCAAAAGAACATTTATTTCCATTCAAGTTATCCTAAAAAGAAAAAGGCAGCCCAAATCTACAGTTTCGTAGACTTGAGCTGCCTCTAGTTTTTCTAGTCAGCAGGAACACATTTTTACTTTAATCGTATTTTTTCTTGCTTTTCTACTTGAATAATTCTCCCATCTTGAACGACTAATGTGATTGTTCCAAATTTTAAACCACTAAGTAACGATTCCACGACCTCAATGATGGGTTTTAAGTCGTTGGCTTGGCTCATGGGCTTCCTCCTAGATATTAATTACAACTAAGTCTATCAGAATTGTATGAATTGTCAATTTGAAAAATGATAATTTATTAAAAAAAATTTTTTTCTTAATTTTTTACTGAGTGAATGGAAAGGCAGGGAGTAATAGGCGGGACCTTTTACTATATTTAAAAACAACTCGTCTCTTTGAATATCTGGTTATTTACATGTCTATTATTAAATAAAAGTTATTTTTAAAAATCATTATTATAATTAATTCATTTAACTAATAATAATGGTTAAAGGATTGGATTTTAATATTGGCACTGTTAATATTAATTGTTGATTTCAGTTAAATTCGAGACTAATTGAAATGGAAGGTGCGAAGACTCCTATGGGAAATGCGGGAAACTTGAGACA
>NZ_NULG01000090.1 GCF_002577195.1 Bacillus sp. AFS041924 | reverse complement strand
TAAACTGCCATTTAGTTGAATAAGGACCAATGATTAATATTCTACAACTAACAATAATTTTCCTTTACTATTACATTATTTTATAAAAGCAACAAACTTTACGAAAAGAGCCTTTAATTTAAATGCCCCTTTTTTTTCAAAAATAATACATCAATTAGTTAAAAATCATTAATCAAAAATATAATGTCCAAGTATAATAGAATATAGTTTAAAATATCCATTTTTAACAAATTTGTGGAATGAGGTTCATCTGGATGGATTTCGAACTGGCAAGTCGTATAAGAAGATTGTTTGCAGCTTGGATTGATGGCATATTAAATCTTTTATTTTCTAAACTTGGGTTGCTAATACTTGGCTTAGAAAACAAAGACATTTTGGATTTATATATGTACAGTAGTAAGCAGCTGTTTCTATATTCAGTTTGGTCACTTTTATTTGTTTTCTTATTTTATGTCATTGTACCTACTTATATTTGGAGCGGACAAACAATAGGAAAAAGATTATTGAGCATTATGGTTGTTAAGGATACTGAAGATTTAGTTGATATAAAAACAATGTCATTGCGCACAGTATTTGTTCTATGTTGTCAGCTAAATCTGCCAATCATTATACAAGCATTTGTAGTTTTGTATCTTGTTGATTTGATTTTTATCTTTCGAACAGATCGAAAAACAATACATGATATAATTGCTAAAACTAAAGTAGTTTATTATTAATATAGCAACTAAAAAAACCTTTTAAAGCTAATTCCTAGCTCTAAAGGGTTTTTTTATTATCTTATAATGAGGTTTTTTTTAAATACTCATCTAATTGGTCGAAAGTACCTGTAAAGCCTTCTTGCATAGAATCTTTATTTGCAATAAATGCGGCAACTTCTTCATCAGTTGCATTAATTGGGAAGCCTTTTAAAGTAAGAATCGTTTTACCGTCATTTTCTTCTAAAGTTAACGTGTTTTGAATTTCCAATGGCCACACCTCAAAGAATGGAGCACGAACCATATTGCCATCTTTATCAGAGAATGAATTAACAAAAACGATTTTTTCAGGTTCAATAATTTCACCAAAAACAAATATTCCCCACATTTCGAATCCATCAGCTGACTGCATTTTATAGTGGAATTTACCACCAGTTTTAAATTCTAAAGTTATAACATCCAATTCAAAGCCTTTAGGACCCCACCAATTTTTAAGATGTTCAGCTTCTGACCAAACCTTAAATACTAATTCTTGAGGCGCATCAACAACCCTTGTTAAAACTAAGCCTTGCTCATCTACTTGAAATGTATTTTTACTCATTACTTTTTCCTCCAATTTTTTCAGAAGTATATTTTTAATTTTTAACTAAATAGTCAGCTTTATGATTTAGCGTCTATTTTCCGCCATCAGTGCTCCTTACTGGCTAGTTTCCCTTTCAAAAATAATAAATACTAATTAGAATGTGTGCTGCGAAAAAGCTATCATTATTTGCCTTGTAATTTTTTTAAATAATCGTCCAATTGATCGAATCTCTGTTCCCAGACGTGTCGGAATGACTTGATCCACGAATCCATTTCTTGTAGCGGTTGGGGTCTAAGTTTATAAATTCTTTTATTGGCGATTGGTTGAACCTCGACAAGCCCAGCTTCACTTAGTACACGTAGATGTTTTGAAACCTGTGGTTGTTTAAGTCCTAAGCTTTCAGCAATTTCACCGACTGAGAGAGGACCTTTACGTAAGAGTTCGACAATCTGTAATCTGTTCGGCTCTGCAAGAGCAATTAAAGTGGAATTCATAAATAGAATATACCTCTTTAAGAATATTCCTGTCAAGGAATATTCAAAGTGTACTTAATCAGATTCAAAGACTTGAGCAGTATGTACGAAGTCATTTGACATTATCCGTTTTGTCGAGAAATATTGTTTGAAAAATATGACAAATATTCATAAACAGTAAATTATTTATGTTACTATTTAACTGACTGAAAAATTTGATAAGATAAGGTGGGTGTTTTGATGAGCTTAAAAGAGTATGAGGCTTCGTTTTTGCAGTATGTGAGGAAAATGTTAAACATTCAAGAAGCAATAAGTGTATTGTATTGGGATCTTCGAACAGGTGCACCTAAAAATGCTGTTAGTCAGCGTTCAAATGTAATTAGTCAATTATCATCAGATGTTTTTAAAATGAGTACTTCAAATGATATGGCACATTATTTAATTACAATGGAAGAAGCGATTAGTGCAGGGAAATGTTCATTAGAAGTTGTGAAAACAGTAAGCTATTTAAGAAAGCTATACGATCGAAATACAAAAATTCCAGTTGATGAATATGAAGCATTTATTAAATGCCAAGCAATTTCTGAAAGTGTTTGGGCAGAAGCAAAAGAAGAAAATAATTTTGCTAAATTTGAACCTTATTTAACTGAAATAATTGAGTATAAACGTAAATTTGTTGAGTATTTAGGATATAAAGATTGTAAATATGATACATATTTAGATCAATATGAACCTGGAATGACTGTAAAAAAACTTGATGAAGTTTTTGCCGATGTCAGAAATAAACTAGTACCGATTGTTAAAGCTGTATCAGCTAGTGGGAAAAACTTTGAAAAAGAAGAAATGAAAGCTTTCGTATCAATTCAGAAGCAAAAAGAAATATGTGAACAATTACTAGCTACACTTGGATACAATTTCGATGCAGGTAGATTAGATCCAACTCCACATCCTTTTGCGACATCACTTAATTTAGGTGATGTACGAGTGACAACGAAATATCATGAAAATAATTTTGAAAAAGCTCTTTTTAGTACTATTCATGAATGTGGCCATGCCTTATACGAGCAAAATATTTCTAAAGATTTAGAGGGGTTACCGATCGCTCAAGGTGCTTCATTAGGGATTCACGAATCTCAGTCACTTTTATATGAAAAAATCATTGGTCAAAGCTATGAATTCTGGAAAATGAATTTTCCAAAATTAAAAGAGCAATTAAGTGGAGTATTAGATAATATTACTTTAGATGAATTTTATAAAATAGTTAATAATAGTAAGCCTTCATTTATCCGAATAGAAGCTGATGAATTAACTTATCCATTACATGTAATGATTCGTTATGAAATTGAAAAGGATCTATTAGATGGAAATATTCAAGTTAATGAACTCCCTTCAATTTGGAATCAAAAAATGGAGGAGTATCTTGGGATTGTTCCAGAGACTGATCGTGAAGGTGTTTTACAGGACGTTCATTGGTCAATGGGGCATTTTGGATATTTTCCGACTTATGCTCTAGGTGCAATGTATGCTGCCCAAATTAAATCAACAATGGAAAAAGACTTATCTAACTTAAACGAATTGATTGAGACAAATGATTTTCAAACAATTCTTGATTGGTTAAAAGTAAATATTCATCAATATGGTGCAATGAAAGAGCCCCAAGAAATTTTGAAGGATGTCACAGGAGAAGAGTTAAATGTAAAATATTTTATTGAATATTTAGAGTCTAAATATTCGAAGCTATATGAGCTAGAAGAAGTAAATAAGTCGTAATAAGTAAGTAGAAGCGATAAAATGAAACGTTTTAATGGAAATAATTGTGAATGTACTATTGAGTAAAATGAGATATACTAAAACTGCACAACAGAAAGAAAAACTCCTTTGAAACGTTTAGGCAATTCAATGATTCGTTCATGGTCCATGAATGAATAGTGATTTGTCTTTTTTTTTGCTCCCAAAAATTTAAAAGTTGATTCTTGAACAAAAAAAGTTTGTCTAATTAGACAACTCTTATTCAATTAATACATGCATATGCTTAATAAATTCTAACCCGGAGTGGTCGATTTTATAAAATCATTATTGAACTAGAGCATGCTTATAGTCGTATAAGAAAACCAACATTCTACATTAACAGTGCCATTTTAGTAAAATATTGTTTCAAAGTACGATTTTTTCTATTCTAGGATGCTCTTTTCAAGAGGAGGAGCATAAGGTCAGGTAATATAAAGGTGATTTTCTATCAATTTCCTGAAATAGAGAATAATTTTCCAGTTTTATACAAAAGGTAAACACTACAAGGAGTGGAAAATTATGCCTTTAATATTATCTGTTGGGCAATCTGTCCCTAAATATAAAATCAATCAGGAAAATGTAGTACCTTTTATTCGCGAGCTTTTTTTGAAAAAGTATCCTTCAATTGATCGCCTATTATCCGTATTTCAAAATGGAGAGATTCAAAGTCGATATATTTCCAAGGAGCTTTCTTGGTATAGTGAGGAGCATAGCTTGGAACAAAAAAATCAGGCCTACACTGAAATCTCAATCGAATTGTCGATAGAAGCTATTAAAAAATGTGTAACAAGTAATGAATTTTTATCTTCAGAAGTTCAATACGATGAAATTGATGGAATTATATTTGTTTCTTCAACTGGTTTCTCGACTCCAACGATCGATGCACATATTGCAAATATCTTACCGTTTAGATGCGACATAAAAAGAATACCTATTTGGGGTTTAGGTTGTGCAGGTGGGGCTAGTGGAATTTCGAGAGCATTTGATTATTGTAAAGCACACCCTAAGTCTAATATTTTATTAGTAGCAGTTGAATTATGTAGTTTAACCTTTCAAAAAGAAGACCTTTCAAAAAGTAATATAATAGGAACTTCATTATTTGCCGATGGAGCAGCAGCTGTTCTAGTGATAGGCGATGAAAGTAATTTAAAAAATCGAAGGATACATAAATCTTTACCCTCAATTGAACAGACTAATTCAACTCTGATGCCGAATTCATTAGATGTAATGGGTTGGGATGTTCGAAATGATGGTTTATTTGTCATTTTTTCAAGAGATATCCCTTTGATTGTTAAGAATTGGTTACAACCGGTTGTTTCTAATTTCTTAAATGAAAATCAATTAACTATAAGTGATTTATCTCACTTCATTGCACATCCTGGTGGAAAAAAAGTATTAGATGCATATGTTGAATCTTTGGATATTTGCGAAGAGAAAATATCGATTTCCTTAAATGTCTTAAAATCATTTGGAAATATGTCATCTTGTACAGTTTTATTTGTGTTAAGTGAGTTTATGAAAAAAGGAAAAGTGAATGAATATGGACTTCTTTGCGCTTTAGGTCCTGGATTTAGTTCCGAGTTATCTTTGTTAAAGTGGGTAGAATGTTAATGTTAAAAATCATTTTTTTATTTATCGTCCTTCAAAGAGTGATAGAGCTTGGGATCGCTAAGAAAAATGAGAAAAAATTAAAAATGCTTGGAGCACTTGAATTTGGTCAAGAGCACTATAAATATTTTATTATTTTACATAGTATGTTTTTTTTATCGATTCTAATTGAAAGCTACTTTATTCAATATGTAGAAATAGGATTCTTTACATTTCTTTTTATATTATTTATCATTTTGCAGTTAGCAAGGGTATGGGTTATTTCTACGTTAGGTGATAGATGGAATACAAAAATCATTATTCTGCCTAATGAAAAACTAGTAAAGCGTGGGCTTTATAAATATATAAAACATCCAAATTACATCATCGTAACGATCGAGTTATTAGTCATACCAATTATGTTTCATGCCTACATTACAGCGGTTATCTTTTCTGTATGTAATTTAGTGTTATTAAAAGTAAGAATCCGAGAAGAAAATAAAGCGCTTTTAAAATCAATCGAATAGTTATTGACAAATGAAAAATAACTGATTATGATTAACATAGAATGAAAATCATTATCAACTTTGAAAGGTTGTGCGTCAAATGGTTCTTGGATTTGTGTCGGCTACAATACTTTTATACTTTTTAATAACTAAATATGTACTTAAACAAGTTCAAAACTAGGTGATGTTACCTAGTTTTTTTTTATACTTTTCATAAAATAAAATGTCAGTAAGGAAGAGTGTTTAGGTCTTTGCTGCCAATTTTAGGAGTAATCTTAATGGCATTTACGTCACTTCTTCCATAAAAGGCTCGTCACAAAAACGAGTTTTATTAATTTTATATGCATATGCCTATACATTCTTCTTCCAAATTAATATATATGGGGATAAAATAATGCTAGGGAAAATATTTGAGTTTGAAATGAAATGGGGAAATCACGTTGCAAAACACTAAGATTAACAGAGGGGAATTACTGAACAAGGTTTCTTCAGGAATCAATTTACTTTCTGATCAAGGAAATTCGAAGGAATTATTTCAATTAAAAAAATTAGCATACAAAATACAAAATAAGGAAAGTTATTACGTATTTTGTGGGCATTTTTCTGCAGGGAAGTCATCATTACTAAATGACTTATTACAAGTAGAAAAACTACCTACGAGCCCAATTCCTACAAGTGCTAACGTCGTAAAATTAAAAAATGGCGAAAGTAAAATGTTAATTACTCTTAAAGATGGTGAAATGTATCAGATTCAAGAGGATATCCAGGTTGATGAACTAAAAAAATTAGCTTCAGATAGTGGGTCAATTATTGAGCTAGAGTGGGCACAAGAAATATTTAAAATCCCAAGTGGAACTGTCTTAATTGATACACCTGGTATTGATTCAACTGATATGGACCATCTAGACGCGACAAACTCAGTTATACATCTAGCTGATAGTATCTTCTATTTAATGGACTATCAGCATGTTCATTCGAAAACAAATATTGATTTTATCAATGGTTTAGTTGAAAAAAATAATAAAGTTTGTTTAGTCATTACATGTATAGATAAACATGATGAAACTGAATTAACGTTTGAACAGTTTAAACATGGAGTTATTGGAAACTTGAAAAAACAAGGATTAAATAACTTACAAGTTTTTTATCTGTCAACAAGAGATAAAACTGTTAAAAATAATCAATATAACCAATTTATAAATTATTTAAATGAATTATACCGTGATCAAGATGTAGTTCAACTTGAAAATGACTATGCAAGTTTTTTAACAATTATGAATGAACAAGTACAACAACTTGAGAACGATTACATCGACATCGATCAAAATGCTGATGAAATAAAATCGGAATATAGCATTTTAACGAATGAAATTGAGACGATTGAAAAGTCAGTTTCTTCATTTGAAGAAACATGTTTGCAGTCTACTCAACAAGTATTAAGTAATTCAAACATTACACCGTTTGAAATGAGGGATTTAGCCTCAAAATATTTAGAATCAGAAAAGGCCTTGCAAAATAAAGGATTATTCCAATCAAGAAAAAAACTTGAGAATAGTTTACATGAATCGAAAAATCACTTTATTAACAAGGTACAAGAATTAACAAATAAACAAATTGAGTATTTCGTAAAAGAAGCTGCAATTCGCTCTGTGAAACAAATTGAAAATAATAAAATTGATAGCAGCGAATTTGATAAAATTCTGGAACCTACTTTGAGTGAAGATGTATTATGTCCAAAGCCTTCTCATTTAATTGATACAGGTGGAAACTATTTATTACAGTATACAAAGGAAGTAAGTGAAGGGATTAAGGCGGTCTATCGCAAAAGTATTTCTGAATTTATTTATAGCCTTTCAAAAGAACTAAAGCTACAAAATGAAACAGCGTTGCTAAAATTAAAAACGAAAAAGAACGAACTACAATCTAAAATTGATGGGTTTAATGACTTAGAGTTCAATAATCATCAAATTTCACATATGGTTTTTGAAATTAAGACGATTTTAGAAACTAATCAAGAATTTAATCATGAACTGCCAGAAATTAAACCTACTTTAATTTCAGTAAGCGACTTAATTAATCATAAAATCTTAACTGTTCAAACTCCTGAAATAAAAGAAGAGCGTATTACAGAGTTTGATCAAACGAATACAAAAAAATATTCCAATGAAGAAATTCAAGCTAAATATGAAATCGCTGATTTACTATTAAACGAATTAGCTTCAAACAAATTTGTAAAGAGTAAAATTGGTTTTCTAAAAGAAAAAAGAGAACAAATTAAATCAAACGAGTATACAATCGCTTTATTTGGAGCGTTTAGTTCTGGAAAAACATCGTATATAAATACTTTATTAGGTGACCGTGTATTGCCAGTTTCTCCACACCCAACTACAGCAGCAATTTGTAAGATTAAACGTTCATCATTTGATTCAGGTAATAAAAAAGCTGATGTAAGTTATAAATCTGAGAATTCTTTAAAAGAAGAGTTTCTAGATTTCTTCAAAAAATGGGGTGTAGAAGCAAACGAAAATGAATGGTTTAGTACGCTTCAACATCTAATTAAGAAACAAAAGGATAAAATCCCTACGGATGCTTTCGTTTATGCTGAAAGTGTTTGTCAAAATTACGAAGAAATGAGAAGTCTACTCGGAACAATTAAACGATATGACTTAGATGAGTATGTAAGTGTAATTAGTGAAGAAAATAGAGCATGCTTTGTTAAAGAAAGTACAGTTTATTTTGATTGTGATATTACTTTAAGTGGTATTGTGTTAGTAGATACGCCAGGAGGAAATAGTATCCATTCAAGACATACTGAATTAGCCTTCGATTATTTAAAAAAAGCTGATTTAATTTTATACGTTGCACATTATCAGCATGCTTTTACACGTCAAGATGAGTCTTTCTTAATGCAAATTGGACGAATGAGGGAAAGCTTTGATAGTGACAAAGTGTACTTTGTATTAAATGCTTCGGATTTAGCAAAGGATCAAAATGAAATCGAAATCGTACAAAATTTCTTTGTTAACCAATTAACGAAATTGGGCGTACGTTTCCCATCTGTTTTTGCTATTTCAAGTATGCTGCAGATGAAGGGGTATGGTGATTCAGAGCTAAATGTAGCAATTGAGAATAATTATAAGAATTTAAATACGAAAATCCAAAATTTCTTCCAATTTGAAATTGCTAATGAAGTATTTAAAACGTTTATTAATGACTTATTAACCATTGAAAAAATCTTACGTGATACAATTAATCGATTTGAAAGAATAAAGCGTGAAAAAAATCAATTCTTTAAAGAACTTGAGGAAATACAGATTAAGGTCAAAGAAACTATTAAAAATGCTGAGCCTACTAATTTACCAAGAGCATTTATGAAAGAAAACGAACAATTAATTTTCTTTATCGAAAAGCGAATCGAATTAAGAATGAGAGATCTATTCCCTTATTTCTTTAATCCTAGTATTTTTAATACGACGACGAAAAACATTAAACAATTGTTCGTTACGAAAATTCGTGAATTTATTTATGAAGTGTTAGAAGAGATTTTAAAGGAATTACGAGTAACAGGATTCAGATTAGAGAAGTTTTTAACGAATGAAATTTCAATGTCACAAGACCGAGTTATAGGTGAAATACATTCAATTCAATCTGAATTTATCGTTCAAAAAGGTGAAATAAACGAGATTTTACCTGTTTCAATTAAAAACCCAGATCAATTTATTAATGTCGATCGTTTTGAAAGTTTAAAGTCGCACTTTAAAAATCCAAAAAGCTTCTTTGTTGATAATATGAAGGAAAATATGATAGATGAATGTATAAATGAATTGAGAACTCCTTTAAAAGAGTATTTATCGAATATGAATAACATTTATGCAGATCATTATCATATTCAATATGTTGAAGCATTTAATTCTGTATTGCAAAACTGCAGCCAGCAAATTGAAAATGATGTGCAACAAACAATTAAAGCTACTGAAAATTTAAATGAAGTAGTGGTAGATGAAAAGGTGCTAAACTTATTCAAAAAATTATTTTAATAGGAAGGTGGACAATTAAATTTGAAAAATATAATTGATATAAACATTGCAAATAAACTGCGTTTAAATAAAAATGTAGTTTTCTTAGATTGCCGATTTCAATTGTCAAATCCTGCATATGGTTTTAATGAATATCAAAAAAGCCATATTCCGCTTTCTCGTTATGTCGATTTAAATAAAGATTTATCAAGTTCAGTACAAAAGCATGGTGGCAGACATCCTTTACCTAATTTAAATGATTTTGGGAAACTTTTAGGTGAACTTGGAATAGATCATGACACGATTGTGATTTGTTATGACGATGGTACAAATGATAATGCAGCAAGATGCTGGTTTTTATGTAATTTAGTTGGTCATAAATTTACTTTTGTATTAAACGGTGGTTATAAAAAATGGCTAGAAAACGGTTTTGAAGTAACTACTAATGTTGAAGAAGTACTCCCTAAGAATTTTGAGATTAATGTGCAAGATCATCTAATTAGTTCTATGCATGAGGTCAAAAGAAATAGTAATAGAGAAGCCTTCAATTTAATTGATTCTAGAGAAAATATTCGATATATTGGAGAATTTGAACCGATTGATCGAATTGCTGGCCATATTCCGGGAGCAAAAAATTCTTTTTGGAAAGATGTTTTAACTGAAAGTGGAGAATTTAAAACTACTGAAGAATTACAAGCACTATTCAGTCCATACAATAAAGGCGATGAAACAGTTGTTTATTGTGGTTCAGGTGTAACAGGCTGTGTTAATTATTTAGGATTAATTGAAGCTGGATATACGAATGTAAAACTATATCCTGGAAGTTTTAGTGATTGGATTTCATATGAAGATAATGTTGTAAATAAGATAAAATTATAAGTTGCAAAATAGTTTTAGTTGGTATAGAATGAGAATACGAATTAAACAAAACCTGCTGTGTGCGTTGACATTTTATGTCTTAAACCAATGATTTTGTATAGGAAGACCGATATTTAAGTAACTACATCGCGCCTATTTATAGGAGGATGAAAGTTACTTGTGAGGACATCCACCTTGGAGTTCGGTTTACTTAGGCATAAAAAGAACAACGGCATTTGCGGGAAAAAAACCATTCACATATTGTGAATGGTTTTTTCTTCTTTAACACCTTGCTTTTTGCTTTTATTCTTTCTAATTTGAGTTACGATCGTAGAAATTAAGATTAAAATACAACCGATAAAACCAATTTCTCGTAGTCTTTCTCCACCATAATAATATCCTGTAATCGCAGCAAATACTGGCTCAGTTGCTAATATGATCCCTACTTCAGTTGCACTAATCGTACGTTGAGCAAACATTTGGATAAAGAAAGCTGTAGCGGTACAAAAAATGGCAGTAAATAAGATCGAAAAAATGAAAAAATTATTTGTCCATAATTCATGATTGAATATGACCTGCCAATCTTCAAAGATTAAAGCAAATGTCCAAGAGGCTAACCCTACAAAAGTTATTTGTACTGTTGCAAGCTGTAGTGAATTATAATTAGGTGAGTAAATCGTTGAATAAATAATATGTAATGCGAACGCGATCGCACTAAACAAGGAAATAATATCACCGGAATTAAACTTAGAATTTGTTGAAAGAGTTAATAAAAATATACCGATGAAGGCAATGATTGCGCATAAATTTTCCCGAAAAGTAGGCTTTTTCTTATATTTAAAAAATAAAAGAAAAGGAACAATTGCTACACTAATACCTATTATAAAACCCGATTTAGATATTGATGTGTAGTGTAATGCAAATGTTTGAAATACAAATCCAAAAAATAAAAATAATCCGATAACGATACCAGGGAAAATATAACCATCTTTTCCACGATATCTTTTATTTTTTTTACGATTTAATAAAGTTTGAACGGTAAATAATACAATTGCTGCAACAATAAATCGCAATGCATTAAATGTAAATGGCTGGACGAACTTAAGTGTTTCTTTGACAATAAACAGCGAAGAACCCCAGAAGAATGATACAAAGAGTAAAGAAGAAAAAGCGATTAATTTATTTTTCATTTAGTCCATTCCTTTTTATTTAATGGCTTTTCGAGCAAGTTCATCTGCAACCTTATTAGAGCTTGATGGAATCCATTTAATAAAGAAAAGATCAAGTTGATTAATTAAATAAAGAGATTTCTCTAATAAAGGAATAAACAAATCGTTTTTAGAATATTTCTTATCAATACTCTCTTCAACGATTTTTGAATCCGTTCGGAATGAAACAATTGATAAATTATTTTTGACACAATAATCTAGTGCAATTAATAATGCATGAAACTCAGCTTCATGATTAGACATCGAATCTAATGGAATACTTAAAAAAACAGGTTCTTTAATTCCTTTTATGAAAATACCTGCACCTGATGGACCGGGATTTCCTTTGGAAGCTCCGTCAATATAAACTTCAATCATAGTAATCCTCCAACACTTAGATATGTATCATTTTAGTATATATTTAAAAAAATGAAAACTTAAAATATGAAATCAATTTTGATAATTAAATTTTAATTAATTTCATTCCTTATAATTTGATGTCAATTGGCTAATATTGATGAATTATAGAGTAGTTGATTAGACAGTGAATAGGGCTGTGAGTCAGGAATAAAGTAAGAAAATCCTGAGACTATATTTATGTTTCTTATTAAATAAACCTATAGAAAAGGTGTGTAGGATGAAGTTAAAGATCATATGGAAATACCAAACTAAAAAGAAATATCAAATTTCACTGGAAACTGATTGGTTAGAAATTAAAGAAGCACTACTTTTAGCGGAAGATTTTGAAAGTACAGGCAGAACAAAAGAAATTATTTTTTTAGATCAATTCGATTCAAACTGGTCGAAGAAACAAGTACTTAAGTATATAAAAGAGCTTGAGGAAGAACCTCATAATGTTACAATATTTTTTGATGGGGGATTTGACTTATCATCTTCTATTTCTGGAATAGGTGTATGCTTATACTTTAGTCAAAATGGTAAAAACTATCGAAGAAGGTTTAATGAAAAATTAGATGGATTATTGACAAATAATGAGGCAGAATTCGCAAGCATTGAAAATGCAATCTTATTATTAGAAGAAATGAATATTACTGGACAAACGATTGTCATTAAAGGAGATTCACAAGTAGTTATTAATCAGTTAAGTGGAGATTGGCCATGTTATGAAGAACAACATGAAAGGTTCATAAATCGAATCGAAAGAAAATGTAAAAACTTAAAATTAACCCTACAATTGGAATTGATTAAACGAAATGATAATAAAGAAGCTCATAATCTAGCAACGCAAGCTCTAAAAGGGAATAAGATAATGAGTACAATTGAAGTCACATGAAGAGGTGAAATGATGTCATGGATCGAAAAGAAATCTTAGAGGAAATAGATACTTTATTAAAAACATATTGTGATGGCTGTTTTGTTTATAAACATTTTAGAAAAGACCATAGCCAGAAATTCGCTCAATCATTTTGTATTAACAAATGTACTATTGGAGAAAAAATAAAAAACATCGGTAAGCAACTACATCAGACTGCTGATTAACTGATTATTTACTTGGAATTTTTGATCTTTGATTTAAGAAGGTACTATTTAAGTGCCTCTTTTTTACGTTGTTGAAGAATAGTTTGTAATAGTCAAATTTTCGTAAAGGAAACGTAGTGATGTTGATTTCTACTAACAGGATACTCGCTTTCCATGAGGCTAGACCTGAGCATCCTCGGTGTCGCCTGCTGTGTCTAATTAAACTACGAAGGCATGATGTTAACGAGTCCCAATAAATCATCAAAATGAAAAACTTATTTAAGTTGCACAATGTTTTAGGAATTAGACAAAATAAAAGACTGTCGACTTCTTCGACAGCCTAAGATAGTGATCAAGTACCTTTTTCAAATTAAATCTGAGCTTCTCGTAATTGATGCTCAACTTGGGTTAAATCTTCTTCTTGTTTCATTAAAAACTCATCATCTAAATCAGTTGCAAGGCCCTTCATTTTTTCGAGCTGTTCTCTTGCTTGACTTATTGCAGTTGATGCATCAGTTAGCTGTTGCTTGTCCATGCTCATGGTAGCATAACCTACAAGTCTTTGCGCCGCTTTAACTTTCATTTCTACATCTTCAAAATTATTAAAGTTTGACATAAACACCCTCCTTATTTCACTTCGTAGTATTCCCAAATTAATAGGAATCATGAAAGGGGACAGTTTTTTTTGTATTTTTTTTTTTGAATATCTTTAGAATTGATAAAAATAGTTTTTAGAAATAAGGCTATTTATGTAAAAAAATAGGCTTTATTAAAGTAGTTTGTTGATTTCCTTAAGCAATTTTATGGCGGTTTAGTTACATAAGGATTATTTGAAATTCTATGAAAAAAGGTGAAATTCCCCCAAATTACAAAAGTCGTTAAGTTGATATAATTAACTTAAAAATATTGAAGGTGGGGTAAATATGAAAAAAATTATATACATACTTCTTTGTATTAGTGTATTTTCATTACTATCTGGTTGTAACACGGATTACAAGAGTTTTTCAGAGGTATATCACGGAAATTTAAATGAAATTAATAAAATTGGAGTTACTAACGGCCAGAATGGAGAGAACATAGTAATTACAGAACAGAAGGCAATAAAAAAATTTATTAGTGATATTAAAGATAGTAAAGTTTCCCAAAATAAAAACACTATTGTAAAGGGATGGTTATACAGTGTTACGTTGTATAATCAAGACAAAAAGTCAATGAGTTTCACAACTAGTGAAATAGTAGGAAAGACAAATAAAGATGATGCACAATTAGTTACTGCAATTGAAACATTATTGAATTATAAGTAAATTTTCTTCAACTAAAGCATTGCAGTAGTTGAAGAGCATAAGCTGCCACTATGCGGCTTTTTTATTGTAGTAAACGGCATTTTAGATCAATAAGAAATTATAATGAAGAGAATGGAAAAATAAGGTAAAATTATACATATAACAAAAGTTAATCCTAATTGCCACTTTTTTGATTTTACAATTTTCTAGTTGGAAAACAAATTGGGCAATTGTGGATATTGATAATCATCATTGGATATTTGGCTTCGGCTTTAGCTTCTTGGTATAGCAAAAGAGGCTTTTGGAAAAAAGCATCGGCGACTAATTTAATCATTATTCCTGTTGGTTACCTGGTTGTTATTATTTCATTCATGATTGGACTCACAAAGTAAAGGAATTTAAGAACAGAAAATTTTATTGTCAAATATGAATTGTAAAAGTATTAAAGGATATCGACAAAATTAACAAGTTCTTAAAAAGAAATTGAAACAATATTTTAAAGAAAAATTGTAGAAATGAGGTATTTGTAAATGAATGAAGTACTGGTATTATCAATCTTTGTACTTATATTTTTAACATATAAGTTTGTTCAAGTTTTTAAAAATAAAGAGGTGCCAAAAGGTAACAAGATAATTGCTTGGTCACTATATGGAATTTCAATTATAGGAATAATAATTGTAAATAAATGGTTTTCTTAATTGATTCTTATTGAAACTAATGCAATGCGTTCAACAGCAAGAGTTATAGTAGTGACGCTTTTTTTAATAAAGGAATAGACGTATAACTGAAAAAGTATTAACATTAAATTGGATATTTATGGTAATTATTGTGAGAAACAAAGTTAAATTTAAAATGAAAGGGTGAATTAGAACGTGATATGGATTGCTGGAGGTACTTTTTGTCTTATAGTATTAGTAGCGGTTTTCAATGCATTAGCTTTCGGTACAAGTTCATCATACGAGACATTTGACAAACAACGACAAGAGTAAATACGTGTAAGAAGTTCCCCAAATACTCCTCATAGTGTTATAGGTTCGCTTGTTATACTGGATCTATGTCCCAACCAGCCCAAATCATGCTTCTATAAGTAAGGGTGTGCTGTTTAGTTTAAGGGGGCCAAACCCACGAATTGAAAAGTTTCTTATCCTTAGACGTATGGGTAGGAACTTTTTTTGTTAATCATGAAATTTTGGCACAAAAAAAACCGAGAACAAATGAATATTCTCGGTTTAAATGTTTTATTTACGTTATTTACAAACTTCTTTGATTTGTAACGTCTTGATAAACGTCTTGCTTGCCTTGTGAAATAGCAACCCACCAAAGAACCCCTTGGGTGAGAAAGAACAGACTCCACATTAATACTAGACCAATCGAAGTTAAATCAGTACCCCCATCACCGTATATACCTTTAACTGTAACAAAAGTGATAAGTACACTAACTATAAGACCTACCAACTTAATAATTAACGGCGTTTTAGAAATAGATGTATCCATTTGTGGCGAATCATTTGTTTCTGTTACGAATGTTTTTTTGTAAGACCTAGCATAGTCATGAACACCTAGCTTAATCTCATTCTGTAATTTTTCTTCGTCTCCTATTATCATCTCTTTCGTAATGAAAATCAATGACATTGCAAAAGGTACTACAATTACTAACCATCCTAAAGCAAATGCTATACCACCGAAATCAAGATGTAAATCTCCAAAAGGCGTCATTATTCATCTCTCCTTTATATAAGTAGACAATAAACATATGCATCGTTCATCTAAATTCATAATACTGAATTACAATTTATCTGTATGTGATTTAAATCACACACACAGTTAAATTAATACCAATTTTTAACGATCAAATAACCCTTATCAATTTTGGGACAAAAACCGAGAACAAATGAATGTTCTCGGTTTAGACGACGTTTATTTATTTTCTTAATGGCTCTATTAAAAAATAATGTGGATTTTCTTATTCATTAAATGGGGATTTTCCCGAAGTTCTTGTTCGGACAAGAAAGCTGTTAGAAAGAAGCATCCAATGAAGAGTTTAGAACACTTTTACAAAGCTTGGCTCGTAAGTTGAATCGAACAAACTATTCAATGGTGAAGGAGCGATTCCAGAATTGGACTTTAAGAATACATGAACAGTGTGAAGGTTTTGTCCACTACTTTCAACATAAGGAACCGATTATTCGCACTTAGTGAAATTGGATTGAGGTGTACCACCACTTGACAAAGAACTAGTACTAGAGTTCATCAAAGCGAGGGTCAGTGGGTTTTTTGTGAACTTCGAACGTGAAGCCTGAATTCTATCTTGAACACGAGGGGGGATTTTGGAGATTGGAAATAAAGACATTATACAGAGACAAAAATAAAAAAAGGACTGACGAATCAGTCCTCTATGTAGTCAAGTTTTAATTAGATCTTTACTACGTTAGCAGCTTGAGGTCCACGGTTACCTTCAACAATGTCAAAAGAAACTTCTGCACCTTCTTCTAAAGATTTGAATCCTTCAGTTTGGATTGCTGAGAAGTGTACGAATACATCGTCTCCGCCTTCAACTTCGATGAATCCAAAACCTTTTTCATTGTTGAACCATTTTACTTTTCCTTGCATTTTTCTTTTCCTCCTAAAACATTGCACATGAAGCGCGAAAGAATTTCCATTTATTAATATTATAAAAATAAATGTTGAAATTAATATACAACTATTAAGAATATAAGTCAAGTAAGCGCTTAATATCAAAATATACATTCAATAGACATAATTAATTCATAAAATAAAAAAAAAGAAAAATATATTTGTGAAATAATTCACAAATAAAATTGAACATGATATACTTCAACTATAGTAAGTAACCAAATTACTATAAAATATCAATCATGTTTTCACCTTAAAAAGAGACGGAGAGATGAAAATGATACATTGTGAATGGATTGAATTTCAAATTGAAAATGATTTAATAACTGAAGAAAAATTTGAAGAAATGATGAATGATACATTTCAAGCAATGATGGTCGATGAAAATAACTTTCCTCAATATATATGGACTGCTAATTATGTTGTAATTGTAACAAAACGAATTAAAATATTAGAAGAAGTAGAATTTATACAAATCCCTCGAAATCCAGCTTGTAGCTAAAAGGCAGGATTACAGAAAAATTTAAATGCAGTGCAAGGGTATGTGTACTCCTTGTACTGCATTACTGTCTTACCTACATTACGAGTTCTTCTTGATTTTTCCACCCTATCGCTTGAGCGTACATCCAACCTATAATGCCTTTAAAATCTTTTCCTACCATTACATAAGTTATATAATAACTATATTAAACATATAGCGTTATGAATAAAAAATCAGTTTAAAAATGTGAGGAAGAAAATGAAATTAATTATTGCCGAGAAGCCTGATCAAGGTTTAAAGCTTGCTGCACCTTTTAAGTTTCAAAAGAAAAAAGGATTCTTAATTATCCAACCAAATGAGTTTTTTCCAAAAGGTGCTTATTTAACTTGGGCTATTGGACATTTATGTGAGTTGTTATCACCAGAAGAATATGATGATAAATGGAAAAAGTGGTCTTTAAATACGCTACCAATTATTCCAAATCGTTTCCAACATAAAGTTTCCAAAGGGAAATGGGATCAGTTTTCAATAATTAAGAATTTAGTCCACTTAGATGAGGTTACTGAGATTATTCTTGCGGGTGACTGTGAACGGGAAGGAGAACATATTGTTCGCCTTATTTTAAATTTAGCTGGAAATAGAAAGCCAATGAAAAGACTTTGGATTTCTTCGTTAACTGAAAATGCAGTAATAAAAGGATTTAGTCAATTATTAGATGAAAGTGAAACAAAAAGCTTATTTTTTGAGGCTTATAGTCGAGCTTGTGCTGATTGGTTAGTTGGAATGAATGCATCAAGGGTTTATTCATTACATCTACAAAAAAAGGGGATACAGGATGTATTTTCTTTAGGTAGGGTACAAACACCAACATTAGCTCTTATTGTCAAAAGAGAATTGGAAATTGAAGCCTTTAAATCTGAACCGTATTGGGAGGTTTATGCAACATTTCAGTTCGATAAGCAAAAGTTTTTTGGAAAATGGCATAATGAAACAGAATCTAAAATTAAGACTTATGAATTAGCTGAAAAAATTGCTAGCTTTTGTGATCAGAAAAACGTAAAAATTACTGACATTGAACAAGAGAGAAAAGAATTTCATCCACCTTTTCTTTATAATTTATCTGCTCTTCAAGCAGATGCTAACAGTAAATATAAATTTTCACCACAGAAAACACTAGAGATAGCACAAAAACTTTATGTCAAAGGGAATATTTCATATCCACGTTCAGATTCGAGCTTTATTACGAAAGAAGAAGCAATGATGCTGCCAGAGATATTGAAAAAGCTTGAAAATATTGAGCAGTTTTCACAATTCTTTCCTTTACCAAACCAATCTATTTTAAATAATAGTCGTTTTGTTAATGAGAAAAAGGTAACTGATCACTATGCAATTATCCCTACTGAGCAAGTACCTAATATTCATAAAATGAATGATGAAGAATTGAAAATATATGAATTAATTGTCAATAGATTAATAAGCGCACATTATCCTAGTGCGATTTTTGACTATACTACAATTCATACAATTGTAGACGGACGTGCGACTTTTAGTTCAAAAGGAAAAATAATGGTTCAAGAAGGTTGGCGAAAAGTCATTTTCGAAAAATCGAAAGAAAAAAATAATGAAGAACAAAATTTACCCCATGTAGAAACTGGACAAGAAGGACTAGTGAAAAAAGTTGAGGTAAAAGAAAAGAAGACTCAGGCACCAAAAAGGTATACAGAAGGTCAGTTAATTACTTTAATGAAGTCTGCAGGCAAACATATTGATGATCCTGAACTAACAAAGATTTTAAACAAAACTGAAGGGTTAGGTACTGAAGCAACGCGAGCTGGGATTATTGGTACATTAAAAAATAGAAAATATATTGAAGTTAAGAAAAATCAAGTTTTCGCGACTGATAAAGGGAAACTGATCATTTATGCACTTGGAGAAAATATATTGACTTCCCCTGAAATGACTGCAAAATGGGAACAGAGATTACATGAAATAGGTGAAGGTAAAGCAAGTGGTCAAGATTTTATGGAACAAACAAAAAAATTAACTGAAAAGATCATTCTTGATGCATATGATAGCGAGAAAATATGGAATTTTTCAGGCTATAGAATTGAAGAGATGCAAAATTCAAAGTTTGGTCCGAAGAAAAAATCTTCAAGTGTTGGAAAATGTATTAAATGTGATGGGAAAATGGTTGATAAAGGATCATTTTATGGTTGTGATCAATTTCAAAAAACAAAATGTGATGTTACAATTTCCAAAAAAATATTAGGAAAAACAATTACAAAATCAATCATGAAGCAACTATTAAATGGTGATACAACAGAAATGATAAAAGGATTTTCAAAAGACGGTAAAGAGTTTGAAGCTTCTTTAAAATTTAATGAAGCGGGGAAAATCATATTTATTCAAAATTCGATTAAATAAAGTCAAGCATAATGAAATTTATCTAGTCATTTCTATTTTTTATTGCATATAATTTTATACAAAGGTAATAGGAGGATTAGAGTGAAGGAATTCTATAGCAATGAACAAGTTTTTTTAACTGGTGGAATTGTTCCTTCCGTATATTCATTATGTATAGACTGTAATCGGAAAATTGTACATGTTCTTGATTTGGATCGAGTTGGTACTAGACCGGTATATGTATCGTTTTCAAACAGATTTGCAGAAAATATTTTTGAACAAATAAACTTATCAACGTTGGGAAGTTACTTAGAATACCAATATTTAATTTATACTACAGAAGGTATTGTTACAAAATGGATAAATAACGAACTTACAGCGTTAACTAATTTAGACGAATGTAAACCAGAATTTGTTAGCTTAATGAAAGAAAGAAGAAACACATGGTCTAAATATAAAGCTATATACAATCGAAAATAAAAAAACAGGATTACTCTTGAGTTTTAATAAAGAGTAATCCTTTTTATTTATTTGGCTCTGTTAATATTAATTGTTGATTTTAGTTAAATTCNNAATGGAAAATCAACATTCTTTTTAACAGAGCCATTTATTTACATGTGGCCAAGGTAACTCAAAAAAAGTAGTATTTGCACAAAATAGATTATGAAAATTCTTTTCCTACTACTTTCCTTAAACAAAATCCACGGTCTTGCATATCCCTGTCTTTTCCTGTCTTTATTTGTTAAACTATCAACATATCTTAATAAATTAGTAGGTGACAAAATGATTTGTTTTTTAGAAAATACCTTTCAAATAAAATTAGTAAAAAATGATAAAGGTGATTATCCAATTATTGTGACTGATGAAGGGATCTTTAGCGAGATTAATCTGATAGATAAACCAAGTAATTATGTTAAGTTTATTATAAATGAATATGATGAGTTAACGATTGATTGGTATATCGACAATGAAAATCGCTTTTCTGTGAAGAGCTTACAAATTCATCAAATGATTTTAATTAACGATCTTGAAGAAAATTCTATTCAATTTGTATTAGAACGTTGGCAAAGCAGGATGTTTAAGATTCAATGGAAACCAAAGTTGCACATTGAATTTGGTTTGTATTATGAAGTTTGCGATGACTGTGATTAAGACCTTTTCGGTTTAAGTAAAGTAAGAATGACAAGAAAACTGATCCAACCGATCAGTGGGTATAAGAAAGTTAATAGTGGACCATAACCAATTATACTAATAAATAGGCAGCAAATTAGTAAGATAATTACAAGTAGATTTGTATTTATTTGGATGTATGAATTAATTTGTCTAGACATGCCGTATATATTTCCAACTAAGGTAGTGAAAATTTCTGCTAAAATGACCATTAAGAAAAAGTAATAGAAAATGGGATGGATTTTTTTGATTACTTCAACCATTGGAATTTCATATTGTTGAAAATTAGATACACCTGTTACATTAATGTGAATTAGTAATAAGATTGTGCCTAATATTAATCCGCCTAAAACTCCTCCTTGAATAATTGAAGATTTCTCTTTGCATTCAGAACCAATTGGAACTAATACTGCCTGAGCTAATGCCATATTTAAACAAACATATGTGATTGGTTTTGTAAATACTGAGAAGTTAAGTGGATCATTTGAAGGTAAAATATGATCCATTGTTATTTCGTGCATTGAGAATGGTAAATGTGAGTTGATAAAAACTGCAACAATAAAGGCACACATAATTGGGACTACAGTATTATTTAAACTGAATAAACCACTTGTCCCTTTTCTTAATACCATAAAAGTTAAAACAATAAATAAAAATGAGCCGATGAAAGAATCAAAATGTAAATAATTTTTAAATACAGCACCAGCACCCGACAGCATTACACTTGTAACGCCAATTAGACAAAAGAATAAAAGGCCATTAATGATATTTCCTCCAAGTTCTCCGAATATTAGTACATTAAATTGCTGCGCAGAATTTAATTTATATGTATGTGCAATCGTCATTATTTTAGTTCCAAACCAACAAAATAAAATGGTGGCAAAAAGAATTCCAATTGCACCATATACCCCATTAACTGAAAAGAACTCCACGATTTCTTTACCTGTAGCAAAACCTGCTCCTATTACAGTCCCGACGTATGTAAAAGCTATATTACGTGCTTCTTTATTAAAGTTGAATTTCATAGGATTTCCTCCTAAATGTAGTACTAAATTGTATGATACTTATTAGGAAAATAGACATGCTTCCAAAGTAAAAGTTTATAAACATTTCAAATGAATACTTCTATCTGAGTATGATTTCTTTGAAGAAGGATGTCCCAATTAAAATTCAATTTACGACATTTTTTAATTATGTTAAAGTGAGAAGGTTGGGGGGACGTACATCATGAATATACTTAAATGGAATTTTAATATGAAAGTAAGGCTTGTTGCTGAGTTTTTCTTTGGACTATTTTTTTGGATGTATTTACCATTTTTAGCGATTTATTTTGCTGAAGAATTAGGTAAAGTGACAGCGGGGATCTTACTAATGTGTTCTCAAGCTGTAGGAGTTATTGCGAACTTAGTCGGTGGATATTTAGCTGATACGTATGGCCGAAAACGTATGATGGTAATTTCAGCTTTTATTCAAACTGGAGGTATGATTTTATTAACAATTGCAAATTCGCCAATTCTAAATTCTCCATGGTTAACTTTTTTAGGATTTGCAATTATTAGTGTAACTGGGATGCTTTATAATCCAGCAAGTTCGGCAATGGTTGCAGATACAGTTGAGGACAAAGATGAAAGGAATTTAGTCTTCGCTGTTTTTTATACAATGATTAATATTAATGTTGTTATTGGCCCAATAATCGGAGGAATCTTATTTTTCAAAGCAAGATTTTTATTATTTGCTATTTCTTCGGTTATATTTTTTATGGTTTCAATTATGATTCTTCTATTAATAAAAGAGTCATTGCCAGATTCTGTAAGGCAAGTAAAGGAAGCTTCTTTTTCAAATGTTTTAATTAAACAAATAAAGAATTATCGTATTATTTTTACTGACAAGGTTTTTTTCTTATTTGTTGCTGCTGGAATATTAATCTCTCAAACTTTTACTCAATTAGATTTATTGTTAGCGGTTTATATAAAAGAGAGTATACCTGCTCAAACATTATTTAGTTTAGGGGATTTTACTTTAAAAACAAATAGTGAAACTTTATTTAGCTGGACTATTGCTGAAAACGGTTTAATCGTGGCATTATTTACGGTTTTAATAACAAAATTTGCGAATAAGTTTAATGAAAGATTTTTATTTTTTGCTTCATCTGTTTGCTATGCTTTTTCGATGCTTTTGTTTGGATTCACACTTTCAGCATATGTAATATTTATTGCGATGGCAATTTTTACTTTAGGAGAAATATTAGTTGTAGGAAATCAAAACTCATTTATTGCAAAAATTGCTCCAGAAAGTCAACGTGGTCAGTATTTTGCAGCAGCTGGTTTAAGATGGTCATTTGGACGAACTATTGCACCTTTAACCATTCCACTTGCTGGCTTGATAGGATATAAATGGACATTTATCTTAATTACGATTCTAGCTTTAATTGGAGCATATTTATTTGAAGTGATGTTTAAAGAAATGAGGAAAAAATCTGAAGCTGTGCATAATGATGTGAAAATTGTTTAACTAATTAAGAAAAAGACCCGAACTTGGGTCCTTTTTAGCGGTTATTCAACGTTTTATCTAGCGTATCTATATTTTCTTGCATTAAATCAAAATAATCTTTTTGTTTTTTATCATCATCCTCTGAAATCGTTGCTAGGTGGTTAAGTCTTAAGATTTGAGCATGAGTTTCTTCTTTTACGACTGAAGCTACTTTTGGTGTTGCAAAAGTTTCGAATAAAATATATTTAACGTTGTGTTCTTTTACAAAATCAACAACTTTCTTTAAATCCTTTTGTGAAGGTTCTTGAGAAGGGGAAAGACCTGTGATTGGTATTTGTTCAATACCATATTGCTGCTCCAAATATCCATAAGCAGCATGTGAAACAACGATATCTTTACGTTCTGAATGTAAAATTAAATTTCTTAAATCATTATCAAGTTCATCAAATTGACCATCAATTTTGTCATAATTTGCTTCGAAATATTCCTTGTTTTTTGGCATTAATTTTATTAATTCGTTCCTAATATTTTGAGCCTCAATTTTAGCACGAGTAGGATCTAACCAAACATGTGGATCTACATCGTGATGGTCTTCGTCTTCTTCAATTTGTTCTTCATTTGACTTGATTAATTCAATGTTTTTTGTTGTTTCTAAGATTGCAACATTGTTATCTTTTAATGTATCTTTAATTTTGTCTGCAAAAGGTTCCATACCAGCACCATTGTATACAAATAAATCTGAGTTTGCGATTTTAACAATTTGTTTTGAAGTTGGTTCAAAATCATGAGTATCAACACCTGTAGGGTAAATGGAATGCACATCAACATATTTACCACCAATTTTTTCAGTAAAGTCTTGTAAAGGGAAAATTGTTGTATAAATTGTAAGTTTATTTTTATTTTTAGTACTTTGCTGATTTATGTCCTTATTACAGGCTGATAGAACTGCTCCAGTTAATAGCAAAGTAGCAATTGCTAATTTTTTAAATTTCATTTGGCTCTCTCCCTAAAAATTTTAATCGTCTTAGTATTTTATATTGAGGGTATTTATAAACGAAAATAGATTAAAATAGTTTAATTCGTAATCATTCCTTTTTATACATGAAAAAAAATGTAAGATAATTTTTATCATACAATTAAGTTGGCTATTTAATTAAAAACAAAATCGTAATAAATACGATTTAACACTTTGTCATTATAGAACAGTAAGTTCTAATGTGCAAGGAAAATGCTAATGTAAACGGATAAAATAAAAAAGTATGCTTTAATGAGGAATAATTCATCAAAACATACTTTTTATTATGATTTTCTTTTCAAACGGAATTTACGAGGTTTTTGATTTTCACTACTAGATTGCTTCTTTTTACTTTTAAAAAATTGAAAGAATATAAAGAAGATGTAGAGTGGAATTGCTATATAAATAAAGAATGGCCATTGTTCTTTTTTAGCATGCCATACAAGATATAAAGCGTATCCTAAAAATATAGTAATAATTGTTGCATATTTTGGGAGTGGTATATCTTTAAAACTTGGAATTTTAATTCTACTAACCATTAAAAATGCTAAAGCGACGAATACTGTAATGATAACAATTTGTGGTATTCGACTTCCGAATAATGTTAAAAAGGCGACAAGACCACCGGCAGCTGTAATAGGTACTCCA
Source organism: Bacillus sp. AFS041924 (assembly GCF_002577195.1). Lineage (GTDB taxonomy): Bacteria > Bacillota > Bacilli > Bacillales > Bacillaceae_G > Gottfriedia. Next base: position 2,439 of record NZ_NULG01000090.1, on the reverse strand, counting down.
GTAAAATATTTCAATGATGTTGAAATAGGCGTCACATTAAATCGAGCTAACCTATATGCTCCAAATAATGGGAATAACCCAGCAATTCCTAGACCTAAAATACCTTCATTTGAAAATTGAGTACAATACACTAAATAGGAGGGTGCAACTCCAAATGTAACGATATCTGCTAAGGAGTCTAATTCTTTTCCTAATTGTGATTGCACACCTAAAACTCTAGCAACTCGACCGTCCATACTATCGAGCATCATTCCTATTAAAATAAGAATAGCAGCATTTCTAAATTCTCCTTTAGCTGCAAAGCCGATCGATAGAAAACCACAATATAAATTCCCAAGTGTAAACAGGTTTGGGATACTTTTTCTTATCATACATTCACTTCCTAAAATTGATATAAAAAATATATATGTACAAATTCATAGAATATATTATAACCCAAAATTTAGTAATAATGGAAACTAATAATGAAGATCATTAAATGTTTGTAAAATCGACATAAAATCTTATAAAGTTTATAGATTTTGCGCCGAAAAAATATGTGAATAGTAAGACAATCATATTGAACTACATAAAAACGAGAAAAATTATGAGATTTGAACTAAGATTTTAAGAAATTTTTACAAAAAATAAATTAAATATTAAAAAAATACTTTTTTTTCTGAAAAGTATGTAGTATATTGAAAAAGTAATAAGTGATTTTTCAGAAAAATAAGTAAATTAATGAATAATCACTAATATATGGAGGTGCTCTAATGAAGCGTAGATTAGCAACAACTGTTTCAAGTTTATTAGTACTAAGTACGGTACTAGCGGCTTGTGGCAAAGACACAGAAAAAACGGCAACTAATTCTCAGAAAGATAAGAAGCAAACACTAAGATTAACTACAACCACTGAGATTCCTTCTATGGATTCAGCAAAAACTACTGATTCAATGTCATTCGAAGTTTTAAACAACGTAAATGAAGGTTTACTTCGTTTAGGTGAAGGTGACGAAGTAGTAGATGGCGTTGCTAATAAAGATTCGATTGAAGTTAGTAAAGATGGCCTAACATATACGTTCCATTTACGTGATACACAATGGTCAAATGGTGAGCCTGTAACTGCTAATGACTTCGTTTATGGCTGGCAACGTGCTGTAGATCCTAACACTGCATCTGAATATTCATTCATTTTATATTATGTGAAAAATGCTGAGGCAATCTTCAATGGTAAAATGCCAAAAGATCAACTTGGTGTAAAAGCACTTGATGATAAAACTTTACAAGTTACTCTAGAACAACCTACACCTTATTTCTTACAATTAACTACTTTTGGAACATATTTACCTGAAAACCAAAAGTGGGTTGAATCTAAAGGAAATCAATATGGGTTAGAAGCAAATACTCAATTATATAATGGTCCGTTTGTATTAAGTGAATGGAAGCATGAGCAAAGCTTTACATTAAAGAAAAATGAAAAATATTGGGACAAGGATACTGTTAAGTTAAATGAGATTAAATACAATGTAGTTAAAGATACATCTGCTGCAGTTAACTTATATGAAAACGGCGATATTGATAAAGTAATGGTAGATTCTGAGTACGTTGATAAGTATAAAAACAATCCAGAATACAAAACTCAATTAGATGCTCGTTTAGTATTCTTCCGTTTTAATGAGAAACTACCAATCTTTAAAAATGCTAAAGCTCGTAAAGCTTTTGATTTAGCTTATGATAAAGAAGCGATCACATCATCGATCTTAAATGATGGGTCTAAACCTGCATACTGGTTAGTACCTTCTGAGTGGGTAAAAGGTCCAGATTCTAAAGATTTCCGTGACCATAATGGAGACTTCAACAAATATAATGTTAAAGAAGCTCAAAAATTATGGGCAGAAGCTAAAAAAGAATTAGGTAAAGATAAATTTGAGTTAAAAATGCTTTCATATGACGATACGACACGTAAAAAAGCTGCTGAGTATATCGCAGGTGAGCTTACGAAGAACTTACCAGGTTTAAAAATTACTGTAGCTCCACAACCGTTTGAAATCAAGCTTGATAACGAGAAATCATTAGAATATGACTTCTCATTCTCAGGATGGGGTCCGGATTATCCAGATCCAATGACATTCATTGATATGTTCTTATCAAACAGCGCATTCAATGAAATGGATTACAAAAATCCTAAATATGATGAGCTTGTAAATGCTGCGAAGAAAGAAGCAGATCCACAAAAACGTTGGGATAAAATGGTAGAAGCTGAAAAAGTTATTATGGATGAAGCTGGTATTTCTCCAATTTATCAACGCGGTCGTGCATATTTACAAAAAGATTCAGTTAAAGGTATTATTGCTCACAAGTTTGGTGGAGATTTCTCTTACAAATGGGCTTCTAACGAAAAATAATACTTTACACATCAAAGAGAAGGGACAACCTTCTCTTTTCAGACTGCCCGCCAAA
>NZ_NULG01000089.1 GCF_002577195.1 Bacillus sp. AFS041924 | reverse complement strand
TCCCGCATTTCCCATAGGAGTCTTCGCGCCTTCCATATCAATTAGTCGCGAATTTGACTAAAATCAACAATTAATATTAACAAAGCCTAAAAACAAGAAGTTTACTTATAAATTAATAATTAAAATTGTTCTTCAAACAACTCAAATTTGCTATTAAAGAAAATAAATTATTACTAATGAAATATACCATCAAAATTTATCTTCAACATAAATGAAGAACTATAAACGAATATTATGCAGTTTAACCTAAAAAAAAAGATTCTATAAGAGAAGAATATATAGGGATTAAACCTTTCTTCCACCTACTAAATGATGTTACCACTTTTTTGAATGAGCAAAACTGTAAAATACTGAGTAAATCCCTTACAAAACAACTCTAAAAAAGCCCAATAACCGAGATTGGTTATTGGGCCTTCTTCAAGAAATCAATTTGTTTCGTCAGTCGTCCATACGTAAAACAGCCATAAACGCTTCTTGTGGAACCTCAACAGATCCAACAGCTTTCATTCGCTTTTTACCTTCTTTTTGCTTATCTAATAGCTTACGTTTACGAGAGATATCCCCACCGTAACATTTTGCTAATACGTTTTTACCCATAGATTTGATTGTTGAACGAGCAACAATTTTTTGTCCGATTGCCGCTTGAACCGGTACTTCGAACTGTTGTCTTGGGATAAGTTCTTTTAGTTTTTCAACGATAAGTTTACCACGATCGTAAGCAGCATCTCTATGAACGATGAATGATAGAGCATCTACTTGCTCACCATTTAATAAAATATCCATTTTTACAAGTTTAGATGCTTTATATCCAATTAATTCATAGTCAAATGAAGCATAGCCTTTTGTACTTGATTTTAATTGATCAAAGAAATCATAAACAATTTCTGATAATGGAATTTCATATGTTAATGTCACACGATTTGCATCTAAATATTGCATATCAATAAAGTTACCGCGTTTCTTTTGGCAAAGCTCCATGATTGCTCCAACAAAGTCATTTGGAACCATTATTTTTGCTTTTACATAAGGCTCTTCCACTCGATCAATTGATTGAGGGTCAGGCATATGTGCCGGGTTATCAACTGTAATCATTTCGCCCTTTGTTGTGTAAACACTATAAATAACACTTGGTGCTGTAGTAATTAGATCGATTTTGAATTCACGTTCAATACGCTCTTGAATGATTTCCATGTGTAGTAATCCTAAGAATCCACAACGGAATCCGAAGCCTAATGCTTGTGATGTTTCTGCTTCAAATTGAAGTGCTGCATCATTTAATTGAAGCTTTTCAAGTGCATCACGTAAATCATTGTATTTAGAAGTATCGATTGGATATAATCCACAGAATACCATTGGATTTAATTTACGATAACCTGGTAGTGGCTCAGTTGCTGGGTTTTCAGCAAGTGTAATTGTATCACCGACACGAGTATCTCCAACGTTCTTAATAGAAGCTGTTAAGAAACCTACGTCACCTACAGTTAATTCATCTCTTTGAGTAGTACGAGGAGTAAATACGCCTGCTTCAACTACTTCGAATTCTTTACCTGTAGCCATCATTCTAATTTTTTGTCCAACTTTTACTGTACCTTCAACGATTCGAATATAAGCTACAACCCCGCGATATGGATCGAATAATGAATCGAAAATAAGTGCTTTTAAAGGTGCATCTGGATCACCTGTTGGAGCTGGTACTTTCTCTACGATTTGTTCAAGAATTTCTTCGATTCCGATTCCTGCTTTAGCAGAAGCTAATACCGCTTCAGAAGCATCTAAACCAATTACGTCTTCAACTTCTTGCCTTACACGTTCAGGCTCTGCACTTGGTAAATCGATTTTATTAATAACTGGTAAAATTTCCAAATCATTATCTAATGCTAAATAAACGTTCGCCAAAGTTTGAGCTTCGATACCTTGTGCAGCATCAACTACAAGAATTGCGCCTTCGCAAGCTGCTAAACTACGTGAAACCTCATAAGTGAAGTCGACATGTCCAGGTGTATCGATTAGGTGAAGAATATATTCTTCTCCATTCTTTGCTTTATATTGTAATTGCACAGCATTTAATTTTATGGTAATTCCACGTTCACGTTCTAAATCCATTGAGTCTAATAGCTGAGACTTCATCTCACGCTGAGTTAATGCATTTGTTTTCTCAAGAATTCTATCTGCTAATGTAGATTTTCCATGGTCAATGTGTGCGATGATTGAAAAGTTTCTAATTCTCTTTTGTCTTTCTGATCTTGACTCTTTATTCATTTCATCACTCCTAAATTTCTCGACAGCATAGATAGTTTTGATTATATCAAAAATATAGGGAAATATTCAATCTCTATTAGCAGTATATGTCGAATGAAGTTTAGAAGGTCTAATTAAAGCTATCAATTAAAGAAGGTATTTTTTCAACAATCTTAATCCCTTTTTCAGTTACATAAGTAACAAAATGAGAAAGTCCTTTACCAACAACTGTAAAGTAATTAAATGCCCCTAATCTTTCTAAATGATCTTCTCTAACTGCTAGTCCTTCTTTCGTGTAATCTTTTCCAAATAGTACAGGACCAGCCATCCCATCCTCTTTTGAAATTTTTACCACATCGTTGACATGATAATAATCAGTCGACGTAACTTTACTTATTCCGTCCTTTGCAACTTGCATACAAGTTATGATTGTTATTGAAAAAATAATGATTAGAGTAAAATACCGAATTAAATATTTCATTGGTTTCTCCTCACTTATGAAATATTAATGAGTATATGAGCCAATATTGTCCTGATTAATTTTAGAATGTAGTGCAGCGTTCATACCGCCAGCAATTATATTTGCCATATCCTCAATAAATGTATCCACTTCTTTTGGTGTAACCATTAAGTTATGACCAAGTGGAGACAGTACTTCATGGATTAGTTTTCGTTTTTCATCTTCTTCAAGTGTTCCTACAATCCCCATAAATGCCATTCGTTCCTTTTCGCCAGGCATATCTTCGTCTGTATACTTCTTCTTTTCTCCAAATGCCATTCCTGAAGGGATTAGCGCTTTTGCAGGCTTGTCTCCTTCTTTTATTTCTCGGCCAAAATGTTTTAAAATGTAGTCAATTGTATCACTTGTAATTGCAACCGCATCAACAACGGTCGGAACACCTATAGCAATTACGGGAATACCTAATGTTTCCTTACTCAATTCCTTACGTTTATTACCAATACCAGATCCTGGATGAATACCATTGTCAGTTATTTGAATTGTTGTATTAACTCGTTCAATAGACCTTGCCGCGAGTGCATCAATTGCGATCACGAAATCTGGTTTTACTTTATCAATAACTCCAGAAATAATATCGCTTGTTTCAATACCTGTAATCCCCATTACACCAGGAGATAAAGCACAAACTGGACGATAACCATCTTGAACACTTTCAGGCTGCAATTCAAAAAGATGTTTAGTAACAACTAAATTTTCAACGACCATTGGTCCAAGTGCATCAGGAGTAACATTCCAGTTCCCTAATCCAACAACTAAACATGTTTGATCTTCTGTAATACCTAAATTCTTAAGGAAAGCCGAAAACTCGTTTGCAAAAGTTTTTTCAACCTTCTCTTGAAGTTCAGTATCTTGCTCACGTATTCCTTGAACTTGTAGCGTTAAATAACTCCCTGGCTTCTTACCAATTCTTTCAGATGCAGATTCTTTAATATGAACATGAGTAATACTCACACCTTCGACTTCACGTTCTTTTACGATCACGCCGGTAATTTCTTCCTTTGTCTGTTCACGTTCCTCAAGCATCTCTTTTGCTTCTACTGCTAAATCTGTTCGAACACTATATTGACTTAAATCTAACTCACTCATTTATCTAGCCTCCACAATACTCATCGAAATTTAACAAGTCTTTTCTTAACTAGTTTAGCTAGATGTTACCATTTCTAAACGAGTAGTTTATTTTTCTTTTAAAAAGGCGAAAATAGCTTTATGAATTTCTATTGCCAAATGGGACTTGTTTTGATAAAATAAGTTTTGTTCTATTTGTATTCGAGGGCAAATTTCTCGACTGCATTCGGGAGGTGAAAGGTATGCCAAATATTAAATCAGCTATTAAACGTGTAAAAACAGCTGAGGCTCATCGTGCTCACAACGCATCTCTTAAATCAGAAATGCGTACTGCTGTGAAAACTGTTGAAGCTTTAGTTACTAATAACGAAACTGAAAAAGCGCAAGAAGCTTTATTAACTGCTTCTAAAAAATTAGATAAAGCTGCTAACAGCAATCTAATCCACAAAAACGCTGCTTCACGTCAAAAGTCTCGTTTAGCTAAAAAAGTTAACGCTATGAACGCGTAATGAATTAAATGGTGTCTCATTTGAGACACCATTTTTTCGTACAAATTAATATGCAATGCTCATAGAAAAAGCTTATTACATTCTTCCAACATAAACTCCATATCATCTATTGCATCTTTTCTTCTTTTAAAAACTGATTTGTAAAGTTACTTTTTATTGTCAGTTCGTAAGCTCAACGACTCAATACAATAGTATATAAGTATGTGTTCAATACACGATTTAAATCGTTAGGAATTTCCTTCATTTACCAATCCTCCAAAAAACTTTTACTTTTAAGAAATCTGTCCATTACATAAAACAACAGTCCAATTTATTTGGTAAATTGGACGTGCTTGATGAATTTGCTATTTTTTTGTTTAAATAAACGATTGGTTTTAATTATTTAACTGCAGAATTAACATTTCAAGGATCAAAATTTTATCTCCTTGACCAGTCTTCATTTTATAATCAACTTCAGCAATTAATCTTATCGCTTCTTTCAATTCACTTACCTTAAAGTTATTCGCTTGCTTTTGTCCATAAAACACTCTCCCAGGTGATACACCCACTGAAGAAGCGATCTGATTATTTGAATATCCACTACTTGATAATTGTTTTATTCCGTACAATAATCTAAACTGACTTGCTAACAATGCAACAATCTTTATCGGTTCTTCCCCTATAAATAATAATTCATGAAGAATTTTAAGCGCTTCAGTTGTTTGTCTTACTGCTGTTTTTTCGATAAGTGCAAAAACGTTTTGTTCGATTGTTTTTGCTACCATCAATTCCACTAGCTCTGCATCAACTTCTCCTTCATTACCGACAAATAATTGTAGCTTCTCGCATTCAAGTTTTAAGATCGATAAATTATTACCAACAAGTAACTTTAATTTTTCAATTGCATCCTTTGTAATCGTTACGCTTCCAGCGAACTGTTCTTTAATCCAACCGTCCAGATTACTCGTTTCAACAGGATGGCATTCAATTAGCTCTACTTGTTTTTTTAACGCTTTAGTTACTTTTTTTCTTTCGTCTAACTTTTCATAAGGGGCAACAAAAACAACAGTAGTAAAAGGAGAAGGATTTTCAATATAATCAAATAATGGCTCTATATCTTGTACGATTTTTTCTTTTTGGGCTGTTAAAAACACACATGATTTAATTATGACGACTTTATTTCCACCAAAAAAAGACGGTGTTTGAGCATCCTCAAGTGCCTCACTTAAATAAGCCTCCTTTAAATCATATGTTTGATAGTTAAAATCATCTATTTCAACTTGTAAAGCTGCTTTCACGATTAAGTTTTCCGCTTCTTGAAGTAAAAAATCTTCAGTACCTACCAATAAATACATTGGTGATACACTCTTTTTCAATTTTTTATGTAAATCTTTAATCATGTTTTGCTCCTCTACACTAATTTTCTTAGTATAGTATAACATGTCCTACATGAGAAGGAAGAGATTAGTAAATACTAATCTCTAATTTATATTAACGTTTTAAATAAAGACCCGGTTTCTTCATTTAAAACGGTATAACTAAACAAACATACTATGGATTTTTTAGTTATATTGCTTTATACTAAAATTGAATTAGGAGGGGTTATTTGTGAATACATTTGAAAAAAATGTTCAAAGCAAACGTAATGATGCAATAGATTCAGGCGTTGGCTTTGGTGTTTCATTTGGTTTCTTCGCTATTCTCTTTATCATCGCAACAATTGTGGAGTTTGTTGCACGATAATACATAGAATCAAATGATGGGACTGCCTCGGCAGTCTTTTTTTAATTTCCTTCTTCATTTCTTTCTTTTGTTTTACGGTATGCTTTAAATGTATAAATGGTACCTTGTCCACCTTTATATTCATAAATTATTGCACCATGTTGATCCGTACGTAAAATTTTCACCTTGTACTTTTTTAATCGATTAAGTACTTCTAGCTTTGGGTGACCATATGTATTTTTTGCTCCAACAGATATAATACCAATTTTAGGTGAGACTGCTTTAATGAAGTTCTCGGAAGTAGATGTATTACTCCCGTGATGTCCTATTTTCAAAATATCTGCCTTTAAATTGTGATATTTGTTGATTAGCCGAGTTTCTCCACTTTCATCTAAATCACCTGAAAAAATCCAATTCTTCCCACCAATCTTTGACCATAAAACGATTGATCCATGGTTCTCCTCACCCTTGTAGTCCTTAATTGGTGAAATAAATTGAAAATGATTCCGACCAATATTCCAACTCATTCCTTCGCTCATCTTTTTAATCTCTACTCCCTTTTTTACTGCTATACTGATCCGTTCTGCTTCTGCTGGCGTGAATTCCACCTTGTCACCTACGATTAATTGTTTTACTGGAAATGATTGTAGTACCTCCTTTCCACCTCCAATATGGTCGATGTCTCCATGTGTAAATATTAATTTATCTACTTCACTTATCCCTTCTCCTTTTAAAATTGGTATTAATATATCTTCACCTGTAGAAAATTGATTTTTACGCTTCATCCACGATTCTTCATTTCCAGATAACTTTCCACCCGTATCAATTACATAATTACCTCTATTAAAAGGCAATTTTATAAGTATACAGTCTCCTTGCCCTACATCAATAAACATAATCTTTCCAACAGGGTTAATAAATGGATAAAATAAGTGACCGGTCATAAGAATGAAAAATCCGATAAAGCAATAAATAGTTAATTTCTTCTCTTTCTTATTTTCCATAAAGTATAAAATAAAAAATATTAGTACTACATATAAAGAAAGAATTCCTCCTGAAGGATGTATAAAGATCAATTTAATAAATGGTAATTGCATGCAAATACTCAGTAATTGATCTGAAATATTAATAAAGAACATTAAAACTAATGCTAAATATTCGCTTATTTCTAGATTAATGAAACTTAAGCTAAAACAAATTATACATAGTGGCATTATAATAAAACTTATGAAAGGGATGAAAAGTAAGTTGATTAAAATACTGTAAGGGGATAATTCGTGAAAATTAAAAAGCAAGATCGGAATTGATACTAATTGAGTAATGCTTGAAGTAAAGAGTCCTTTTGCATACCAAGAACTATAATATAAAATTTGATCTGAACATAAAACTAGTACAAAAGTCGTCACAAATGAAAATTGAAATCCAATATCATCTATATAATTTGGTTTTAAAAGCAACATAATTATACAGGAAATGAATAAAAGCGAAGCAATATCTACTTTCTTTTTCGCTAATTTGAATAAGCCAACTAGAACTCCAATAATAACTGCCCGTACAACAGAGGCTGAGGCACCTGCTAAAAAACCATAAGTTATAATACAAATAATCGTTATTAAAAGACTAGTTTCCTTCGTTACACCAATTCGAATTAACAAAAAATATACACCCAGACTTAATAAACTAATATGAGAACCACTAATTGCAAGTAAATGGACAATTCCTACTACTTGATATTGAGATTCTACGTTTGCATCCATTTTTAAACGATCTCCAAATAATAGCGCATTAATATATCCTTCTGTATTGGAATTAAAATTATCCTCAACATATTTAGTTAAAGCATGCCGACTATATATTATTGATTCAAGAATTGATCGACTTCCATTATTACAATTCATTAAACTATGTTGATTAGCAGTAATAACCCAATGAATATCTTGATTTAATAAATATTTCTTGTAGTTAAATAAGTATGGATTCGAATTTGCTAAAGGCAGTGTAACCTCACCGTTAACTTCGCATACCTCGCCTATTTTTCTTTTTTGAAATATCTTTAATTGTTCTTTGGAATTTGCAAAACTATTTAATAATATTTTTTGATTATGAAGTTTAATGATAAAAGAAACTTTATTTCCATCTATAATTGGGTTCGTGATAATTGCACCACGAACAGTTTGAGAAGGCTTTGGTTTAGGAGAATTCTTCTTATTGTTTTGAAAGATACATATACTTGAAGTAATAAAAATCGTGATGATACAAATAAATATAAGTGGCCATTTTTTCTTCATTATTAAAAATATCAAAAGAATTAGAAGAATTAATAAAAATAATAAATTATACCGATTAAAAAAGACGATCGTTATAATTTGCACTAAAACAATATATGCTAGGTAAATACTCATAATAATTTAGCGAATTATTATAAATGGAGTCATTTGTTCAAGCGATTTCTTCCCGATCCCATTTACGTCATCTAATTGCTCAACTGATGTAAAAGGACCATTATTTTCAATATAATCTAATATATTTTTTGCTTTTGTTGGTCCGACTCCAGGTATTTTTTCCAATTCTGATTGTGATGCATGATTTATATCGATTTTCTCATTTTCAATAGACTCATCCTCCTTATTAAAACTAATTTGATCCATTTCTTCACCAAAAAATGGAACATAAATGACCATCTCATCAACTATTTTTTCAGCTAAATTTACTTTATTTACATCCGCCTTGTCGGAAAACCCTCCCGCCAATCTAATCGCATCAAAAACACGTTCACCTTCTTTACATTGGATTACACCTGGTTTTTGAATTGCTCCTTTTACATCAACCATGAATACTTTTGATTTAACGGGAGTACTGGATTCCTTTATATCTTCATCTTTTTTTTCTACTATTTCTTCAGATGATTGCTTAGCAAAAGCCACCTCATTTTTCTGTTTTGTTTGATAAAAATTTACAACTAGAATACCGACAATTATTAGACAAAACCAAACTAATTTATTATGGATTAACTTTTTCATTATTCGTCCTCCGTTTTAACTTATATCATTATTTTCTACCTTGCTTCATATAGTGTAGGAGAGAATGTATGCAAAGGAAGGGATGTACTCATGAACGTAGGCATCATAGGTACAGGAAATATGGGCACCATTTTGCTGAATGGATTTATAAAATCACTTGCCGTGAAGCCCTCCGAATTAACGGTTACAAATCGTTCAATGTATAAAGCTTATGAGCTAAAAAATATATATCCTGATTTGAATGTTGTTGAGACAGCAAAAGACGTAATTTCCGCTTCAGATATTGTAATTGTGTGTGTAAAACCATTAGAAATTCAGCCGCTCCTTTCATCTTTACAAAAATATTTCACTAAAAAACATTGTGTTATATCGATTACTAGCCCAATTAATGTTGAACAATTAGAAGCCATTTTGCCTTGTCAGATTGCACGCGTCATTCCAAGTATTACGAATCAAGCATTGAGTGGTGTAACTTTAGTTAATTTCGGAAAAAGGTGTACGGCCAAAAGTAAAGAGCAAATTATCGAGCTTTTTTCGAACATTTCTAAACCAGTTATGATTACCGAAGATATCACAAGAGTTTCATCGGATATCGCAAGCTGCGGACCTGCATTTTTTAGTTACTTATTACAAAAATTTATTGATGCGGCCGTTTGCCAAACTTCAATTTCGAAAGAGCAAGCAACAATTTTAGCAGAAGAAATGATCATTGGATTTGGAAAACTTATTGAACAAAAACATTTCACTCTGGAAACACTTCAAGAAAAGGTATGTGTAAAAGGCGGAATTACCGGTGAAGGAATAAAAGTACTTGAAGCAAGAGTTGGAGATTTGTTTGAAGAAATCTTTGAAAAAACACATGATAAGTTTGATAAAGAAATTGAACGTGTAAAGGAACAATTTTGATTAACCTATAGTTTATTGTATCGTTTTATTCAAATCGTAACAAAGTTACAAATTTTTATTTTATACGTTTAATAAAGAAAAAAACCCTTTAAGAAAAGGTATTTTCTTTAAAGGGTTTTTTATTTTTTCATTGCAATAAAAAAGATTCGTTCAGACGTCTCATCTACGGTCTCATCAAAATCAGCTATAATTTCCTTTACTTCAAATCCAGCATCATTTAGCAATGATTTATAAGTATCGATTGGAAATGTTCTTTGATTGTGATATTCCTCAAAACGTTCATATAAATCACTATCTTCATCTTTCATAAAGAACACTAAATCATGTTCAACACTTAATGGTTCTTCTCCTTGTGTACAAGACCATACTAAGCTTAGTTCAGCATCGTCAATGAAAAATGTCTCCTCACCAAAGATTTCTTCAATTTTATAAGGAGAATGTACATCAAATAAAAATAAACCATTGTCCTTTAAACTCTCATATACATTGTTAAAGGTTTGTTTTACTTGATCTACTGTTTCCAAATAATTAAGTGAGTCACAGAAAATTGTTATACAATCTAATTGATCAAATCCTTCTAATTCAACCATATTTTGTTGAAAAAAAGGAATATTTACTTTTTCCTGCTCAGCTTTTGCCATTGCAACACTTAACATTTCCTCAGATAAATCAACCCCACTAACTGAATAGTTCATTTTTGATAACAAAATAGGAAACGTACCTGTACCGCATCCTATATCTAAAATTGAAGGCTGATGCATTTCGTATTTTTGAAATTTATCATTTAAGAATTGAACCCATCTTTCATAAGGAACGTCATTCATTAATTGATCATACAAATACGCGAAGCGATTGTATGTCATGAAAGAAGCTCTCCGTAAGCATCAAGAGATGGTGCATCCCCCCAAAGTTTTTCTAAGTTGTAATAGCTTCTTTCATCGCGATGGAAAATATGAACAACAACGTCACCAATGTCTACTAAAACCCAACGAGCTTCGTCAAATCCTTCTAAACGTTTAACATCCATTCCATTTTGATGTGCTTGGTCTTTCACTTCTCTTGCGATAGCCTGTACTTGCTTATCTGAATTACCGTGGCAAATAATGAAATAATCAGCAATTGCAGAGATTCCTTTCATTTCTAATACAACTAAATCTTCAGCTTTTTTATCATCAGCAGCTTTTACAGCTAGCATCATTAATTCTTTTTCATTCATTCTTATTATTCCCCCTGGCTTTTAACTTGCTTTAATATTGAGTTATATGTTTTAACCGTTAATGGGTATACTGTTTGTTCTTTATCGATCAAAAATGTAATTGTATTTTTTAATGCAAATAATAAAGCTTGATCTAAATTCTGATCCGCTAATTCACGTGCTTCCTCTACACCAGGAAAACTACGATTAGGTTCTATATAATCTGCTACATAAATTATTTTATCTAATAAATTCATCTCTTGATGTCCACTTGTATGGTATGTGATTGCTTGTAATATTTCTTGATCATCAATTCCATATTCATGTTCAGTAAGAAATGCACCAACAGGAGCATGCCATAGTTCTTTATTATACTTTAAAAGCTTTAATGAAAGATTGTTTTCTTCCATTATTGATTTTAATTCTTTAATCGGCATGCATTTTGCGACATCATGGAAAATTGCAGCGAGTTCTGCTTTTTTTACATCCGCACCGTACTTTTCGGCAAGTCTAACTGCAGTTTCCATTACACCAATAGTATGTGTAAAACGCCCGTTCGTTAGTTTTTCTTTTACAAGTGAAAGTGCTTTTTGTTTATCCAATACTCCGCTTCTCCTCTAATTAACGGTATTTAACATTTTAAGGTAGTACGATTGTTTTATTTTCTTCAGACTCTTTATATAAAACAATTGTGTGTCCGATTACTTGTACTAGCTCAGAATTTGTCCCTTCTACTAGCTGATCTGCTACATCATAACGATCATCATCACAATTTTGTAAAATACTTACTTTTAAAAGTTCTCTAACTTCCAGCGCTTCTGAAATTTGCTTAACCATATTTTCATTAACTCCACCTTTACCTACTTGAAAAATAGGGTTTAAGTGATGAGCTTTAGAACGTAAAAATCTTTTTTGTTTACCTGTTAACATTTTGTTCCTCCAAGTTTTCTTTCTAGTAATGAATATGCATCAATTGTATTAGGAAAAATTCCAGTCCACTCTTGAAATGCTAATGCTCCTTGATAAATAAACATCGGTAGTCCATTTTGTATCGTTACATTTCTTTGTTCAGCTTCTTTTAAGAATACTGTTTTAAATGGGCTATATATCAGATCCGATACAATTGCATTTGGTGATAAATTAGTTAGTGCTAACGGAGTGCTATTTTCATTAGGTTTCATCCCAACAGAAGTTGTTTGAATGATCAAAGAAAAGTTGCTTAAACTAGCTTCAGCATCTGAAATTGACATACTATTAACTTCATTCATCAGCTTGCCATCTAGTAAATCGTTCACTTTTTCTACTGTCCGATTTGCAACTGTAATCTGCTTAACACCTAAGTGAAGTAAGCTATAAAGAATTGCTCTAGCAGCGCCGCCTGCACCAATGATTAAAATATTTTCTTCTTCTATCGGTTTTTCCAAAACATATGATAAACCTCTAATATATCCCATACCATCAGTATTTTTACCATATAGTTTTCCATTTTTATTGATAACTGTATTAACAGCTCCAATTGCTTTTGCTAATGGATCAATTTCATCTAAATACTGCATTATTTCTACTTTTAGTGGTGCTGTAACATTAAATCCTTTAACAGTTGAACGAAATTCTGTTATAACTGATTTTAATTCTGTTATCCCAACTTCTTTTGCAGAATAGTGACCTGAAATATGATTAGAGAGAAACCATTCATTATGCATAGTTGGTGACATTGAATGACCAATCGGCTGACCGATTACATAGTATTGGTCTTTCATTTCTCCCGCCCCCAAAAATTATTCTTATATAATAGAATTACGTAGAGTTATAGCTACACCTTTTGGTACATAAGCAACGACTTTAGCACCCGGTTCATTCACAGTAATCCATCCTAATCCTGAATATACTATATCAGTTTTAGCGTCTTTTATCATATATTCATGCTTTACTAATTTAGGCAACTCATTTATTTGTTCACCATATGGTGGAACTAATAATTCTCCAGCTTGTCTTTCGTACAAATCATCTGCATTTTCTTGTTTTGTACGGTGAATTGCTAAATCATTTGAGAAGTGACAAGTGAAAGAACGTCTTCCACCTTCAAGGTAATCAAAACGTGCTAATCCACCAAAGAATAATGTTTGCCCTTCATTTAATTGATAAATCATAGGTTTAATTTCTTTTTTCGGTGTAATTATTTTTAAACCTTTTTTATCAACAAAGTGAGCCATTTGATGATGATTAATAATTCCAGGTGTGTCGATTAAATCACTCTGATCGTCAAGTGGAATTTGAATTAAGTCAAGTGTAGTTCCTGGAAAATGAGATGTCGTAATGATATTATTACTTTCTTCACTATAACGTTTAATCATTGTGTTAATAAACGTTGATTTTCCAACATTTGTACAACCTACTACGTATACATCTTTACCTTCACGATGCTTTTCAATACTTTCAGCTAATTCGTCAATACCAGTGCCTTTCACAGCACTTATTAAATGAACACCTGCAGGCTTAAGTCCCCAACGTTTTGCTGTTCCGCTCATCCATTGAGTAAGCTTATTTTTCTTAACTGACTTCGGAATTAAATCTGCCTTATTTCCAACTAATAAAATTTTGTTGTTTCCAACGAAACGATTTAGACCATTTAACCAACTACCCGAAAAATCAAAAACATCAACTACTTTTATAACAAGACAGTCTTTTGACCCAATTCCATTTAAAATACGAATAAAGTCAGAGTCAGTTAACTCAACATCTTGAATCTCATTATAGTTTTTTAAACGGAAACAACGTTGGCAAATAATCTCTTCTTTTTCTAATGAAGATGGAGGTGCATATCCAAGCTTTTCTTTATCCACTGTTTGAATTTCAACCCCACAACCGATACATCTTATTTCAGTATTACTCACTTTTTATCCTCCCATTGTAGCAATCCTTGCTTTCTTAAAGATGATAGAATTCTACGTTCTACCATTCGATTAAACCTTGTCCAAATTCCATCTGTACTTGCAACTGGAACAACTAAAATTGTGTGAATCCCTTGACGATTACCTCCAAATACATCTGTTAGCAATTGATCGCCAATCATTACAACTTCATTTGGATTTAAATTCATTTGTTTATATGCTTTTTTATATGATGTAGCAAGTGGCTTACGCGCACGATGAATAAATGGAATACCTAAAGGATCGCAAAACTTTCCAACTCGCTCTGCATTGTTATTCGATACAACTGTTATTTTAATCCCAGCATCATCCATGCTTTTGAACCATTTTGTTAATTCAGGAGTCGCTAATGGACGGTCCCATTCTACTAATGTATTATCTAAATCCGTAATAATCCCTTTTATTCCCAAGCCTTTAAGATGCTCAGGCGTAATTGCATAAACATTATTAACAGTTTCACTCGGTAAAAATTTATTAAACATTATTACACCTCATATATTCTTAAAATCGTTCGACAAATAACTACAATCATTTTTACTGTGGATAAATCTATACACATTATCCTTAGTCCTATACCGTACTTTTTCAGTAAATATAAACAAATTACCCACAACTTATCCACCTATTTCTGTGGATAAACGAACGATTGTTCTATTTTTAAAAATTTGATACATTAAGTTTACAAAGAAATTAAAAAAATTCTAATCACTCGGAGGTGACGCCCAACCGGGCAAATAATTATGTACAAATTAAATGATGAGTTGTTACTTGAGTCGTACAAAAAAGCTCTTGGTTTACAGCTTGATCCTGCCTTCATTTATTTAATTGAAAAAGAAATTAAACGAAGAGGTCTTGATTTCTATATAAAAAAAACATCTTAAGCATTTTTATTATTTTCAATATACGCAAATAATACAAGTGAAATTAAAATACAAGCACTCTTTACAATAACAGAAAAAGAACCATCTTTCTATACGATGGCCCTCATTTCGTGAAAAAAAGTGCATACTTTATTTATTTTTTAGTGTAATTTACCAAGATTTTGACCAACACTTATTGCTTGTCCTGGCTGAAGCTGCTCATTTGGTGTAAAACTATTTGCTTCAAAAAGTAAAACAACTGTCGAACCAAAAGAAAAATAACCTACTTCTTCACCTTTTTTTAAGTGCTTTTCTTTTTTCGTTACTACGATTGTATTAACAAACATTGCACCAACTTTAATCATTGCGATATGTTTCTTATTTTCAGTGCATAATACTTCTGAAATAACACGATAATTTTTTGAAAGTGGATCCTTACCATATGTCAGTCCCGCTTTATTAACGGGATAAGATTTAGCACCTAATTCAAATTGTGAAACAACTTCACCTTCAATTGGACTATGTATTCGATGATAATGGCTTGGGCTTAAGTACAACACCATATAATAACCCTCATCATATTTATCTGCCATTTCTTTTGAACCCAACATCTCAATAATGCTATAGGTCTTCCCTTTTACGACAAATTTAATATCCATTTCAATTTTCCCACATGATTCTAACACACCATCTACTGGACAAGCTAATTCACTTTCACCAGCATGAAGCGGTCTAGCATTTTGCTTTAATTCTCTTGTAAAAAGTGCATGTAAAGTCGGAAAAGAAATATCTTTGCTCTCATCCATATTTAAATTAAATGCTTTAATATATGGCCTAATAAACACTCTACTCAATCTAGATGTAGCAAATCTACGCAATAAACCAGAAGTAAAACGATTATTCGTCAACTCTATAAACAAACGATAAAAACTCTGTTTCATCTATGTACTCCTAACTAAACTATATATTTAAATTTATAACATATTATTCCAAAACTAACAAAACCAAAAACCGTCTCGAACCCAATATTTTAAATTGTATTGAACTGCTTGTTGACTTTTTCTTGCTTTTTGAGGAACTTATTCTTGCCCAAGCCCTAATCTCTTGTCACTAACTGTTCACCTAGATTTCACACTGAGTTCACATTAAGCTGATAGAATACTGATGTAATATACATTAGGAGGTTGCCTATGTTGAAAGATCAAAGCTTAGGTGAATGGACTAACACACTTTTAATATATAAATTTGCGTTAGATGAAATCAATACTAAAATTAAAATATTAAACGAAGAATTCACATTAACTCATAATCATAATCCAATTGAACACGTAAAATCACGTTTGAAAAAACCTGATAGTATAATTGAAAAACTTGAACGTAAAGGTTTAGAATTAACTCAGTATAATCTTGAAAATTATATTAATGACATAGCAGGCGTTCGAATTAGCTGTTCATTTATTAGTGATATTTATATGATTTATGAACTGCTAAAGCAACAAGATGATATTCATATTATAGAAGTAAAAGATTATATTAAAAACCCTAAAGCAAATGGTTATAAAAGCTTCCATATGATTATCGAAATACCAATTTTCCTTGCTTCGGAAACAAAAAGAGTAAAAGTAGAAATTCAAATTAGAACCGTTGCAATGGATTTCTGGGCAAGCCTTGAGCACAAGATTTTTTATAAATATAACAAAAAAGTTCCAAAAGAAATAATCGATAGTTTAAATGAAGCTTCCGCAACAGTAAATTCATTAGACTATAAAATGGAGAAGATTAGAGATCAAGTTGAGCAGTTAAATTGAATCAAGTAGGATTAGGAAAAGAAGGTTTATAATCAAAGGAAAGATTTCAGAAATAGATCAGTCCATTTCTGAAATTAAGAAAACAAGGTATTATCTAATTAGCTTGTTTTCAGGGTGTTGAAATATAATAAGTTATATATAAAGTTCTTTTTCACCATTCTAAAAAACAAGGTATCTCACGGTACCTTGTTTTTAGCATGTAATTTTTAGAACTTTTCAAGCCAAAATTATTCAATTAATAAGCAAAACTGAAAGAATAAATACGATTAGAAAGTAACTTATTAAGTATGATGATAAGAACAACAATTGAGTAAAAGTAAATTTAAATAAATTGTTACCTAAACTATCTGAACGCAAATAATTTATTGAGCCAAAAATTAAAATAATTAGAACGAAAACAATAAAACAACTTGAATAGAAAAAGCTGTTTAAATAATAAGTTCCTGTGTAACTAGAAATAATCTCTGCTACCTTATCTAAATTCACATCAACTGCTTTTGATTGAAATACTTGCTCCCACTCTTTTGTAGAATAATAACTTGATAATAGAATTAAAGTTAATCCAAACGTTAAGATTATTAATAATTTTGATTTGTAATAACGTAAACATTCTTGTATTATCACTTATGTCCCTCCAAACTGAACAATTCTCATACCATACTTCAATCATAAAAAGTCATGTGATTAATAAAAGATTAACATATTCTAATAATCTCCTAGTCAAATGAAAGTTACGAAAATTAGAGCATTTTGTGTACTTTTGTTCATATTTTTAAGTCATCTTTTCGTAAATCAAATAATGAATAAAATCTTTCATATATAAATAGCATTGCTCTTTAAATAATTGGCTTTGTTAAAAAAGAATGTTGATTTTCCATACCAGGTACTTCGCTTTCCATCGGGCGTGACTTGAGTTTCCTTGAGCAAGCCTTTAG